>SVNT01000004.1 GCA_015066785.1 Ruminococcus sp. | reverse complement strand
AAGCAAGCTTCTTTCTCGTCCGTTCGACTTGCATGTGTTAGGCGTGCCGCCAGCGTTCGTCCTGAGCCAGGATCAAACTCTTAATTAAGTTTGTATATCAAGCACCTTTCGGTGCGTTGATTCCTGTCTGCTCAAGCATTAGCTTGGCTAATCTATGTTTTTTAGTCTTTTCATCTGACTTTGAAAATGGTCTGTATTTCTACAAACCGGAATTTCAAGGGTTTGTTATCGCTAAAATTGTTCAATTTTCAAGGTGCTTTCCTCGCTCCCCTTTCGGAGTGCTTTTCTATTATATCAGCAAATCAAGGGGTTGTCAATACTTTTTTCAGAAAAATTTTCGACATAAAACGATTATTTTTAAGTGCTGTTTTTAGCTATTTTGCACATATAAATGCATCTATACTATATAATATAATAGAAACCACACTTAAAAGGAAAAAATCTAGCAACCGACCGTCGCCCATAACAGACAACGGTCGGTTTTTTATTATTCAGCCATAAGCTTTACCATAACAGCCTTCTGTGCATGGAGACGGTTTTCAGCCTCCTCGAAGATTTCGTTTGCGTGAGCTTCAAACACCTTTGCAGTGATTTCTTCCTCACGGTGTGCAGGGAGACAGTGGAGCACCATAGCGTCTGCCTTCGCCTGAGCCATTACATCATCGTTGACCTGGTAGCCCTTGAACGCAATCTCACGCTTTGCCTTTTCGCTTTCCTGACCCATTGATGCCCATACGTCTGTGAAGATTACATCTGCGTCCTTTGCAGCAACAAGCGGGTCTGTTGTATGCTCAAAGCAATCAAAGCCCTTTGTGAATTCCATAACCTCAGCATCGGGCATATAATCTGCGGGAGTAGCAACCGATACCGTCATTCCCGTCTTGAGACCGCCGACGATAAGAGAGTTCGCCATATTGTTTCCGTCACCGATGTAGCACATCTTGAGCCCCTCAAGGCGTCCCTTGAATTCACGGATTGTCATAAGGTCTGCAAGCACCTGACAGGGATGGCAGAAGTCTGTGAGTCCGTTGATTATCGGGATAGAGCCGTATTCAGCGAGGTCTTCAACCTCTTTCTGTGCAAATGTACGGATCATAATTCCGTCAAGGTAGCGTGAAAGAACACGTGCAGTATCCTGCACAGGCTCTCCACGACCTATCTGAAGGTCGTTTGCCGAAAGGAACAAGGGGTATCCGCCGAGCTGGTACATACCTGTTTCAAATGAAACTCGTGTACGTGTAGACGCCTTCTGGAATATCATTCCGAGTGTCTTGCCCTTGAGGTGCGGATGGGGAATGCCGTGCTTGAGCTCATATTTGAGCTGGTCGGCAAGGTTGAGTATTTCGATTATTTCTTCGCTTGAAAGATCAAGCATTTTGAGCAGATGTTTCATCTCATATTCTCCTTTTATGATTTAATGTTAATACCTTTATTAAAGAATTTCTTTGAGCTTTTCGATTCCCTCGTCGATTTCCTCGATAGTTATCGTGAGAGGCGGAAGGAAACGCAGTTTTTCCTTTGCCGTGAGGAGCAGAAGGCCACTTTCAAGTCCTGCGGCAACTATGTCAGCCGCTTTCTTTGTTTTCAATGTCGCTCCTAGCATAAGGCCCATTCCGTCGACCTTTTCAACCTCATCGATTTCGAGGAGCTTACCCTTGAGGTAAATTCCCTTGCGTGTTACATTTTCGAGGAAGTCTCCTCCCATACGGTCGAGTACTGCCGTCGCTCCCGCACAAGAGATGGGATTTCCGCCGAAGGTTGAGCCGTGTGTTCCCTTTGTGAGCACATCACAGCATTTCTCTCCCGCAAGGCATACGCCTATCGGCACTCCCCCCGCAAGACCTTTCGCAAGTGTTGTTATGTCTGCGAGCTTTCCGAAGTTTTCGCCTGCAAGGAATTTTCCCGTACGGCCTACGCCTGTCTGTACTTCATCGGCAATCGTGAGAACATCCTTCTCTGCGCAAAGCTCGAATATTGCATTCACGAATTCCTTGTCGAGAGGGCACACGCCGCCTTCGCCCTGTACATATTCAAACATAACCGCACATACTGTATCGTCAAGCTTTGCCTTGAGGTCGTCTATGTTGTTTGTTTCAACGTAGATAAATCCTTCTGCGAACGGGAAGAAATAGTTATGGAAAACATCCTGTCCCGTTGCCGAAAGCGTACAGAGTGTACGCCCGTGGAATGAATTTGTCAGCGTAATTATGTTGTGACGACCCTTGCCGTACTTATCGAATGAATATTTACGTGCGAGCTTTATTGCGCACTCGTTTGCCTCTGCGCCGCTGTTACCGAAAAACATCTTCTTGTACCCTGTCATACCGCAGAGCTTTTCAGCAAGGTCAGCCTGTATCTTCGTGTAGTAGTAATTCGAAGTGTGCTGGATTGTGCGTGCCTGACGGCATATCGCCTCAACCCACTTTTCGTCGCAGAAACCGAGGGAGTTTGTTCCTATACCGCTGCCGAAATCGATATATTTCTTTCCGTTTTCATCGTATGCCGTACGCTTGCTGCCACGCTCCATTACCACATCGAAGCGCCCGTAGGACGGCATAACATGTTCGTTGAATTGTTCTATTGTGTTCATAATACCAAAATCTCTTTCAATTAATAGTTTCTTGTTGCTGTCGCAAAATATTCCTCTGCCATCGCGTTGTAGTCATCACCATCGGGATAGCAGTAGTACATAACAACGATAACATCGTCGTCTGCGGCAATCGCTCTGAGGATTACATATTCTCCGTCTTCATCGTCAAGATATGCTCTCTGATGATAATAACATTCATCGGTAGCCATTGTTCCGTCTGTCTTTGAGCCTGCAACAAGGTCATAGCCGTATGAACTGCTGTACTCTGCAAAATACTCGTCATATCCCGACATATCTATGATTGAAGGAAGATACGCCTTTACCTGCATATCGTTCATTCCCTCGAGATAGCCTTCGTAAACTTCAATTTCAACACCTGCGTTGAGTGTAATTGAACTGTAGAATGCGTAATCCGAATCTATATCCGATGAAACCTCTGTGGGCATTTTGAAGTCAAATTCTCCGACATCGGTGTAAGACCATTCAGCAACGGGCTTTTCGCCGACGAAATCACCAAGTACCCCTCCGATACTTGAAACCGCGATTATTATTCCGACAACTGCCATAACAGCGGCAATTACAAGAACAACTGTCTTGTATACCTTCTTGCCCTGCTTTGCGGGGTTGTCGATGAAAAGCTCGGAAATTCTCGGATTCGGGTGGAACTGATACTGGGGCTTCATCTTGTTGTAATCGTTGATTGACTTTGTTGCCATAATGAGTGCAACGAATACAGCCACACGGTATATAACTGCCGCTCTGCTTCCGCCGATGAGAACAATAAGCACAACAAATCCCTGGATTATCGTTGCCGCAAGGGATGCGCCGAAACTCTTCTTCTCAACGCCGAATGCGAGCGCTGTGAAAATCATTGATGTTATAGCCTGGAAAACGACCATTCCTGCACCGAATCCCATTTCTGCCGAAAGTTCGGGGGCCATCATAGATGCTATTGCTATAACAACGGCACATACAAGCTCGATTGTTCCGACGGCAGTAAGCCAGCCTGCCGCCTGATCAACATGCTTCTTGATTTTGTTTATCTTCGTGAGGATATTGTTTTCTTCGGCGTAGTCAGCCATAGTGCCTGTACCTTCGCCTGAATAATATACGCCGACCTGTGAGAACGACGCAGTATATCCTCCGTCCTTGTTCTGCTGAGGAGGAATGTACGATGTATTCGACAAAAGACTGCTGGTTGCAGCCGCTCTTCCCAAAGAAGCTCTTCCTGCGATAGCCGCTATGTCGGTTACATAGTCTTTTTCATCTTCCTTGTACAATCCATCGGTTGCAGGTGTCGGTGTGGCATATGTATTCTGTGTGCCAACATATGTATTCTGTGTACCCACATATGTATTTTGTGTATTTCCATATGTATTCGGCGCAGTGCCGTATGTATTCTGTGCAGCACCGTATGTATTCTGTGCAGTGCCGTATGTATTCTGTGCAGCACCGTATGTATCCTGCGGTTCGGGAGTTACAGTTCCCGCACCGTAAAGGCTTTCTGCGGATTTTACCCCGTAATCGTTGCGGGGTGCGTAATCATCACTACTGCGTGAAAATCTGTCGTCAACGGGAGCTGACTTCTGATTGGCGAAGCTTATTTCCCCCATATCAAAACTGCTTTTTTCATCAGCAATACCTACACCGAGTTCTTTTTCGTTCTTTGCACCGAAAAGATTTTTTGTGTCAAGTGAATCCATTTTTCATTTACCCCTTTCAATAATTCTGCTCTCATAAAATTCAACAGACAGGATTTAATCCTACTGCTTTCTTATCTTCCATTTTCCCTCGTTGATGAAGCTTACAAGCTCGTCGAGATTTTCTTCCGCCGTGTACTTGTTCATTCCGTCAATCATACTGATTGCAACGATGTCGTCGTTACTGCGGTCGAATTTCTTGTTGAGTCTGCTCTTTGTCATCTTGAGGGTCATAGCTTCCATCGGGTTAATCTTCTTGAGGTTGATTTCACCCTTCAGGAGAAACAGCGGGAATCTTCCCTGCATTTCGGGAGTGAAGTTGTAATCCTCAAGCATTTTTACATTGAAATCGTCCTGCGAGTACCAGCCCACGCCTACAACGATAATCTTCTTGAACATAAGGTGACTGATGTTCTTCTTGATTATGTCGATGATGGAGAGCTTGTCGTTATAGATACCGCAAGCGAAAATCATAGTTTCGTAACCCATAAGATTTTCGGGCTTTACATTCTTTGCTTTGTAAAGGTCAGCGTCAATCTTCTTTGCAAGCCAGTTCATATACTGCTCTGTTGTTCCGTACTTTGAATCGAAAATAATTGCCCATTTTGCCATAAATCAATACTCCTTTTTATACGGTTTTTAAGATTTTTTTCTTGAATCAATTATACGAACTGTGTTCCACTGCCTTCGTTAGTGAGAAGTTCGATAAGTATGGAGTGAGGGATTCTTCCGTCAATAATGGAAGTTTTCTTCACGCCGCGTCTTACAGCCTCAACGCAGCATTCGATTTTCGGAATCATTCCCCCCGAAATAATTCCCTGTCGTTTAAGGAACGGCACTTCGCTGACATTTACACTCGGAATAAGCGTTGCGGGATTGTCCTTGTCCCTGAGAAGACCTGCAATGTCTGTCATGAGGATAAGGTTTTCCGCACCGAGCTCAGCGGCTATTCTTGACGCCGCCGTATCAGCGTTGATATTGTAGGTCTGCCCATTTTCAGAGCACGCAACCGTTGCGATTACGGGAATGTATCCGCTTTCGAGTGCGTCCGTGATAGGCTTTTTGTTGACCTTCACAATATCTCCCACATAACCGAGGTCAACCTCGGTGTCCTTCTTTTCAGCGATAAGCATCTGTCCGTCAATTCCGCAAAGACCGAGGGCATTTCCCTTGTGCTGTGCAAGAAGTGCGACGAGTTCCTTATTCACCTTGCCCGAAAGTACCATCTGTACAATGTCAACGGTATCCTTGTCTGTGTATCTCAGACCGCCGATGAACTTGCTTTCGATGCCGACTTTACCGAGCATTTCGTTTATTTCAGGTCCCCCTCCGTGAACCAGAACAACCTTGATTCCTACAAGGGTAAGAAGAACTATGTCACTCATTACCGCCTGCTTGAGTTCTTCGTTTGTCATTGCATTTCCGCCGTACTTTATGACAACAATCTTGTTGTTGTATTTCTGTATATACGGCAATGCGTCTATAAGTACCTGTGAGCGTATGCTGTCGTTGATTCTTTCCATACCTTTACTAACTCCTGCTGTTTGTATTTTCGCTGTCCTTCGCAAGCTGCTGCTGTGCGAGGTTATATACGGTAACGACTTCCTTTATATCCGAGAATACAATTTCCGTCGCCGCTGTATCCTTTGCCCTGAAATGAATACTTCCCGACTTGTTCCCTCTGTCGAGCTTGAGGAGAATATCGCCTATCTGACGATAACGATATTCCGAGAGTCTGTACGAAAACACCCCATCACAGCGGACAATCCGCATATCTGTAATTATAAAGAGTGTTTTTCTGCGTTTTTCTTCGTAATATGCCGCAAGCGCAAGATAACCTATGATAATAGCTATAATCGGAACGCAGGCGTACTTTACATTCCCCATTTCTGTATTGAGGAATGCGTACACCGTAAGCAGTACAACCATCACCGAAAACACTGCAAACGGAACCGATACCCTGATTTTTTTCTTCGAGGATATTCCCTGCCAGATTATCTCTTCGCCCGTAAGAAGACCTATGCGGTTGTTATTATCCATAAGCCCTCCCCGACTTTGTTTTATGTACGGTAGTCGCCGTTGATTTTTACATAATCGTATGTGAGGTCGCAACCCCATGCAGTAGCGGTTGTATCGCCGCTGTTCATATCAATAAGGATTGTTATCTCGTCAGCCGCAAGTATCTTCGCCGCTGTTTCTTCCGAGAAGTCAAGACCGTGTCCGTCCTTGCAGACGTCAATTTTTCCGCCCGTGGATTCGAGCGCAACATCAATCTTGTTGATGTCGAATTCAGCCTCCGCATAGCCTATCGCACAGAGGATACGTCCCCAGTTTGCGTCAGCACCGAACATTGCACATTTTACGAGTGGCGAACGGATAACGCTCTTCGCAATTACTATTGCGGTATCAAGGTCGGGAGCCGTAGAGCAGACGCAGGTGAGGAGCTTTGTTGCGCCCTCTCCGTCCTTTGCGAGCATCTTCGTAAGGCTTGCCATAACCTCATAGAGTGCGTCCTTGAATGTGTTGAATTCCTCTCCGTCGGAAACGATTTCGTTATTGCCCGCAAGCCCCGATGACATAAGCATACAGGTATCGTTTGTGGACTGGTCTCCGTCAACGGAAAGACAGTTGTATGTAACCTTTACTATTTCGGAAAGTGCCTTCTGCAGAAGCTCTGCCGAGATTGCACAGTCCGTTGTGATGAAGTTCAGCGTTGTCGCCATATTGGGATGAATCATTCCGCTGCCCTTTGCCATACCGCCGAGACGGCAGGTTTTTCCGCCGACTTCAAACTCAACCGCATATTCCTTCTTGAATGTATCGGTTGTCATAATTGCCGTTGCTGCCGCAACATTTCCGTCGTACGAAAGTGTATCCGCAAGCACGGGAACAGCCTTCTTTATCGGCTCTATGGGGAGAACCTGACCGATAACTCCCGTCGAGGCAACGATTACTTCTTCGGGCTTTATGCCGAGTGCGTCTGCTGTAAGGCGGCACATTTCCTGTGCCTTTTCTATTCCGTCAGCGTTGCAGGTGTTGGCGTTCTTCGAGTTCACGATGACTGCCTTTGCCTTGCCTCCGCTTTTTTCAAGATTGCTCTTTGTTACAATTACGGGAGCACCCTTTACCTTATTTGATGTATATACGCCTGCGGCGTTGCACATTACATCTGCAACTACAAGCGCAATGTCATTCTTCTTGGTGGGATTATCCTTTATCCCGCAGTACATACCGCTTGCCTTGAAGCCTTTTGCGGCACATACCCCTCCCTCTGTGAGTTTAAAAGACATTTTTCTATTACCTCCGTGACTTATACAAGCCCTGTTTTTTCGTCGATGCCCATCATTACATTGAGGCACTGGACAGCAGCACCCGACGCACCCTTTCCGAGATTGTCAAGGCGTGAGCAGAGAAGTATCTGCTCGTCGTTTCCGAAAACGAAAATCTGCATCTTGTTCGAGCCTGCAAGAGTATTCGCAGGAAGGAAACCGTTGCTGAGAACATCGTCGCAGTCAAGTCTCTGTACTTCCACGAAATACTCATTCATATAGTGGCGTGCAAGGATATCGTGAATATCCTCGACGCTTGTTTTCTTTGCAAGTGTTCTCTTTACGAGAGGAACGGAAACTATCATTCCGTTGAAATAATCGCACACCATAGGGTTGAACATCGGTGGATATGAAAGTCCCGATATTGCCTGCATTTCCCTGAGGTGCTTATGATTCTGTCCGAGAGCGTACATACGGGGCGCCTTGAATTCTTCCGCACGGTCGGGGTCTTCGTACTGTGCGATACCCTTCTTGCCTGCACCGCTGTAGCCCGAAACCGCATAGCTTGTAACGGGGTGGTAAGGCGCAATGATTCCCGCCTTTACGAGAGGGTATACAATCGAAATGAATCCGCTTGCATAACAACCGGGAACAGCCACACGCTTCGACTTCTTTATCTTTTCACGGTGTTCGGGAGAAAGCTCGGGAAAACCGTATGCCCACGCAGGATTTGTACGGTGCGCCGTTGACGCATCGATAATTCTGACATCGGGGTTTGTTGCAAGAGATACAGCCTCAATCGACGCCGCATCGGGCAGACAAAGGAACGTATAGTCAGACGCATTTATCAGCTTCTGTCTTTCGAGGGGATTTTTTCTGTCCGCCTCGCTGATTTTCAGCAGTTCGATATCCTCTCTGCCTTCAAATCTCTCCAATATTTTAAGTCCTGTTGTGCCTTCCTGTCCGTCAATGTAAACCTTTACTTTTTCCATTTCTTCACCGCTTTCCGTCTTATTTCTTTACATATTTCAGATTCATTCCCGCACCCTCAGTGCCTGTCGGGCGGGTATGAAAGCCGAATTTTTTGTAGAAATCCTCCTTGCCGTACACCGACAGAAGTGTGAGCGAAATCCATTCGCCCGGTTCTATCGTACTGTCTGCATACGCCATGAACTGCTCAACGACGCTTCTTCCTATGCCCTGTCCCTGATAGTCGGGGTGAACGATTACGTCCACGAGCATCAGGTGGTATCCGCCGTCGCCTACTCCCCTTGAAATTCCGACTGCCTTTTCGCCGTCGTGTGCAACCGTAATGAACGAGGAGTTTTTCATCATTGCGTCAAACTGGCGGCGTGAAAGGGTATTCCAACCGACAAGTGTACGGATTTCGTTGTAATCCTCAAATGTTATTTCCTTGTTGTAAGTTATCATTATTCTTCAACCTTTAATTTCCCCTTGACATATTCAATCTGCTGTTTTACAGCCTCTGGTGCGGGGCCGCCGACAACCTTTCTCTGCATTACGCAGGTGTCAAGCGAAATTGCCTTGTATATATCGTTGTCAAAATATCCGCTGAGCTGCTGATATTCGTATATCGGGAGATTTTCGAGCGTTGTATTCTTTTCGATACAGAGCGCAACGAGCTGTCCCGTGATTTTGTATGCGTCACGGAAGGGCATTCCCTTCTTTACAAGATAATCTGCGCAGTCGGTAGCATTGATAAAGCCCTTTGCCGCCGCATTACGCATATTTTCCTTGTTCACTCTCATTGTCGAGAGCATCGGTATGAATGTCGTGAGGCAGAGCTTTACTGTGTCGATTGCGTCGAATATAGCCTCCTTGTCCTCCTGCATATCCTTGTTGTATGCAAGCGAAAGTCCCTTCATCATTGTAAGGAGCGTCTGGAGGTCGCCGTAAACTCTTCCCGTCTTGCCTCTTATAAGCTCCGTAATATCGGGATTTTTCTTCTGCGGCATAATCGACGAACCTGTTGCGAATGCGTCGTCGAGTTCGATGAACTTGAATTCCCACGAGCACCAGAGGATAATTTCCTCAGAAAATCTTGAAAGGTGCATCATAAGGATTGAAAGTGCGGACGCAAGCTCTATACAGAAATCCCTGTCCGAAACACCGTCGAGGCTGTTCATTGTCACGCCGTCGAATTTCAGCAGGTCGCTTACCATCTGTCTGTCTATGGGATATGTCGTTGACGCCAGTGCGCCCGAGCCGAGAGGGCAGTAGTTCATTCTTCTGCGGCAGTCGTCAAGTCTGTCGATGTCACGGAGGAGCATCATAGCATACGCCATAAGATGATGTGCAAAGGTAATCGGCTGCGCTCTCTGAAGATGCGTGTAACCGCTCATTACCGTTTCGGTGTGTTCCTCTGCGAGCTTTACGATTGTATCCTCAAGTTCTCTCACCAGCTTGTCGATATTAGCGATTTCATCACGGAGATAAAGCCGTATATCAAGCGCTACCTGGTCGTTTCTGCTTCGTGCCGTGTGAAGTCTTTTTCCTGCGTCACCGAGTCTCTGCGTAAGCTCAGCCTCGATGAACATATGGATATCCTCGGCGTCGGGGTCAAAAGCAAGCTCCCCGCTGTGAATTTCCTGGAATATGTTGCCGAGTTCGTTTGCAATGTTAAGACTTTCTTCCTTGTCGATTATTCCGCATTCGCCGAGCATTGTTGCATGCGCAATGCTCCCCTGGATATCCTGCTTGAACATTCTGCAGTCAAAGGATATTGACGAATTGAAGTCGTTTACTCTGCTGTCCGCCTCTTTCGAGAAACGGCCTGCCCACATTTTTCCCATTTCAAATCTCCTTAAATTTCCCATTTTCGAACAGATTTCACTCCGTCGGGAATGTTCCGAAAAACGAACATACGGGCAGAGTTAAAAAACCTGCCCGAAATGTTATGTCAATGCGATAATTACTTATTATTTCTCTTCTGGTCGAGCTTAGCCTTAACCTTGATGGGAAGACCGAAGAGGTTGATGAAGCCTGCGCTGTCCTTCTGGTCGTAAACATTGTCTTCGTCGAAAGTAGCAACTTCTTCATCGTAAAGTGTGTAGGGTGATGTAACGCCTGCGTTGATGATGTTACCCTTGTAGAGCTTGAGCTTTACATCGCCTGTGACTGTCTTCTGTGTTTCGTTTACGAACGCAGTAAGAGCCTCACGCACGGGAGTGTACCACTGACCGTTGTACACGAGGTCTGCGAAGTCGATAGCGAGCTTCTGCTTCATTCTCTGTGTCATCTTGTCGAGTGTGATTGTTTCGAGAACATCGTGTGCGTGATAAAGAATTGCTCCACCGGGAGTTTCGTATACGCCACGTGACTTCATACCTACAAGACGGTTTTCAACGAGGTCTGCAAGACCGATACCGTTTGAACCGCCGAGCTCGTTGAGCTTTTCAACGATCTGAACGCCCTTCATTTCAACGCCGTCGATAGCTGTGGGAATTCCCTTTTCGAAATGAATTGTCACATATGTCGGCTTGTCGGGAGCCATTTCGGGTGATACCCCCATTTCAAGGAACCCGGGCTTATTGTACATAGGCTCGTTAGCGGGATCCTCGAGGTCAAGACCTTCGTGTGAAAGGTGCCAGAGGTTCTTGTCCTTTGAGTAGTTTGTTTCTCTGTTTATCTTGAGAGGAATGTTGTGTGCTTCTGCGTAGTCGATTTCTTCGTCTCTCGACTTGATATCCCAGATTCTCCAGGGAGCGATGATTTCCATGTCGGGAGCGTATGCCTTGATAGCAAGCTCGAATCTTACCTGGTCGTTACCCTTGCCTGTGCAACCGTGGCAGATAGCGTCTGCACCTTCTGCGAGTGCGATTTCAGCAATTCTCTTTGCGATAATCGGACGAGCGAAGGATGTTCCGAGGAGGTATCTGTTTTCATAGATAGCGCCTGCCTGTACTGTCGGGAATACATAGTCTTCGATGAATTCATCCTTGAGGTCTTCGATGTAGAGCTTTGATGCGCCTGTTGCGATAGCCTTTTCTTCAAGACCGTCAAGCTCTGTACCCTGTCCTACGTCACCCGATACTGCGATAACTTCACAGTTGTCGTAGTTTTCCTTGAGCCACGGAATGATGATGGATGTGTCAAGTCCTCCCGAATATGCGAGAACTACTTTTTTGATTTTGTTTGCCATTTTACTTGCCCCTTTTCATTGATAATAATGTGTTATAAAACTGCATTGACTCTATTATACACCATTATACAGCTTTGTCAAGCATTTATTCTGAAATTATACACTTTTTTTGAAAGTTATGCAGGATTTTATGTATATTTTTCGTTTTATTCACTCATTTGATGTATATTCTCTTTTCAGCGTTACGCAACGCCTGTTCTCGCCATTACAAATAGTTGTATAATCAGTTATTATACGGTACGTATTATATACAAATAGGCATATCTCCAAAAAATATACAACAAGTATTCTACTATATGTATAATTTCAAGATATACTACTATTTGAATAATTATTATTCTGGCATTTTTCAACCTTATATTGTATAATAATGTTGTATCAGATTTTTATGGAGGTAACAACAATGAGCTTTGAAAAAATCAACCTTAACGACTCTGAATTCAACCCCTTCTCACGCATCGGGAAGGAATGGATGCTCCTCACGGCAGGAACGGAAGAAAAATTCAACACCATGACTGCAAGCTGGGGCTTCGCAGGGGTAATGTGGAACAAGAATGTCCTCGTTGCCGTTGTAAGACCCTCACGCTACACATATGAGTTCATCGAAAACAACGAAACCTTCACAGCGTCATTCTTCGGTGACGGTCAGCGTGATGCTCTGGCATTCTGCGGAAAGAACTCAGGCCGTGACTGCGATAAGGTGAAGGAAACAGACCTTACTCCCGTATTCCTTGACGGAGCGCCTGCATTCAACGAGGCAAAGACAGTTCTCGTCTGCCGGAAGCTCTATGCGCAGGATATGACTCCCGACAGCTTTATCGACAAAGCTATCCTCGACTCGAACGGCGACCAGCCACTCCACAAAATGTTCATTGCGGAAATTGTTTCGGCATACACAGCGCTTTAGGCAATACGCAATAAGCAAGGGTATCGGAGGAAAACTCCGATACCCTTTTTGCATCACATATTGACACACACTATCAAAATGGATATACTTTAATTTGAAAATATATCTATCAGGAGATGTGGCAATGAAAACAGCAACAGGAATAATATTTGCGGCAGGATTTCTTGCAGCGGCGGTTGCTGTATCCGTTGCCACGATACCGATGTCACTTCCGACAGAGGCTCCCGAAATCTCCGTGCATACAATACCGCCCACCGAAAACACGGGAGAGAATACGACAAAGCATTCTGCGTCGGAAAATTCAGTTGTTGCAGACTTGCCGATAAACCTCAACACCGCAACCAAGGAAGAGCTTATGACTCTTGACGGAATAGGCGAAAAGCTTGCCGAAAGGATAATCGCATACAGGCTTGAAGGCAACTGCTTTTACTCCGTGGACGAAATCACTCTTGTTGACGGCATAGGCGATTCCTTTCTTGAGAAAAACGCCGACAGAATTTTCGTCGACACCGAGAGTATTCCCGTTGTGGCAACGGTGACAACACCTCCCGAAACGGAAACAGAAACAACCCGCTCCGAAACCACAACGACTGCCGAAGAAACCACCGTCACGACAACAGAAGAAACAACCGTCACAACGACGGAGGAAACCACAACCGTCACCGAAGACGAATGGATAGAACCCGTAAACCTTAACACCTGCGATTTTGACGACCTTATGACATTGCCGATAACGGAAGAACAGGCACTTGCAATTCTGGAGCTGAGAGAAAAGATAGACTATTTCACAGGGCCGAGAGAGCTTATTCTCGCTGACGGAATAGACTACGCAACCTACAACAGAATAGAACCGTATGTGTATGTATAAAAGAAAATCCCCGTGGGAGATGCACTCTCCTGCGGGGATTGTTTTATTTATACATCGTAAGGACTTGCGCTTGTCTGCTCTGCGGCTTTCACTGCGTCCTCAAGTGACATTCCGCAATACTCCTGCGCACGGAAAAGTCTTCCCGATTTCTTGTCGTCGATAAACGCACCTACCACAATTCCGGGGATTGTGCTTTCGGGGGAGTTGGGTGCCTTCGGCCCGCCGAGGTCTGTTCTGCACCAGCCGGGGTCTGCAAGGTTTATCATAACATCGGTGCCGTCAATCTTCGAGCCGAGGTCGATTGTGATTTTGTCAAGTGCCGCCTTGCTTGCGGAGTAACCTGCCTGTTCAGGCTCAAGGCGTATTCCGCTTGTTGTGTTGACAATTCTTCCGAAGCCCTTTGCAATCATCTTCGGCAGGAAGTGATAGCATATCATAGCAGGGGCAACCGTGTTTATCTTGTAGCTTTCAATGTAGTCGGATACGGGGGTGTCGTAGATTTCCGACCTGTACGCAATCTGAAGCCCTGCGTTGTTGAGTACGATGTCAATGTCAACGCCGAAGGTATCCGTTTCGGCAAGCATCTTTTCCACGGAGTCGAGGTCTGAAAGCTCACACGTAACGATTTTTGCCTCAACGCCGAGAGCTGTTACCTCGTCGTATACTTTTTTGCAGTTTTCGGGTTTTCTTCCGTGAAGGATGAGATTACAGCCGTGCTCCGCCATAAAAATTGCCGTGAGATAGCCTATTCCTCTTGACGCACCCGTAATGAGCGCCCATTTTCCCTTTACATCAAGCATGTCTGAGTTCCCCTTTCATTTCCGTTAATTCGTTGATTTCTATTCCGTTTTCCGCTTTAAGATTTTTGCGGTAATATACGAAGAATGCCGTGCCGTTGAGAAGAAGTGCCGACAGCCATGCGCCTGCCTCTGCGTAAGCGGTTGCAACAAAGCCCGATGACGAAACGAAGAGAATGATTATCGAGATACGCATTACCATTTCGGCAATTCCGGAAACCATAGGTATAAGCGGATGTCCCATTCCCTGAACGCCACTTCTGAAGATAAACAGGAAGTCAACGCCGAAGAGGAATATTCCGCACACGGGGAGGAATTCCGCAACGAGAGAAACGGGTCCGTCGCCTGTAAGCATAAGTCTTGCAAGCCACTCGGGGAAAAGGAACATCACCGAGCCGAGAAGAACATACGAAACAAATGCAATTCCAAGGCAGACTTTAAGCCCATCGCCTACACGTGAGTATTTCTTTGCGCCACAGTTCTGACTTGTGAACGACGACATTGTGTATCCGGCCGTGCAGGCAGGCTGCATAAATAGGTTGAGGTACTTACTGCACACCGAATATGCCGAAGTATACGCAACGCCGAGACCGTTTACGAAATACTGCACAACCATACATCCGACAGCGGTGATTGAGTTCATAAGTGCCATGGGAATTCCGTTGCTGAAAAGCTCGCCGTAAAGACGGAGATCTGTTGCGAAATCTTCACGGGAAAGCTGAATGATGTCAATTCTGCGGAGCTTTACGAGGCATATCGCCGTTGACATAAGCTGTGCGAGAATTGTGGCAATCGCCGCACCGTCAACGCCCATCCCGAGAATGTATATCGAAACATAGTTGAGTGCGATATTTATTACAGTAGAAAAGATTATTGCAATAAACGGCGTCTTGCTGTCACCAAGTGCCCTCAGTATGCAGGCGCAGAGGTTATACGACATCGTTGCCGCAAGCCCTCCGAAAATAATGTAGCCGTACAGAAGACTGTCGCTGAGAATTGCAACGTCGGTCTGCAGAAGAATGAGAACGGGTTTAAGGAAAACCGTACTGATTACCGTGAGGAGTATCCCGATGAAAACCGAAAGCTTTATCGACGATGCGATTGATTTACGGAGTGCGGCAAAATCCTTTGCACCGTAGTTCTTCGCAATCGACACGGAAAATCCGTTCGCAAGACCGAGTGAAAATCCGATTATCAGGAATGTCAGCGAGGACATATTCCCGACAGCAGCGAGTGCGTTATCGCCGATGCCTTTTCCGACTATGGCGGTATCGGCTATGGTATAAACCTGTTGCAGCATATTGGTAAAGAACATCGGGAAAAAGAATTTAAGAACAAGCGGAGTTACTTTCCCGTTTGTAAGGTCGTAAGTCTGTGCCATAAATATGCCCCCTTTCGCAATAATTATAATTAAAAACAGCGGATTTATTATATCAGAATTATTGCTTTGATATCAAAAAAGTGATATAATGAATCAAAACATAACCGAAGGGGAGTGGCAGTCGGTATGAACACGAACAGAGACCTTAATTACAGCCTCTATGTGCAGAAGGTTGACGGGTTCGAGAGAACTCCGTTCAGGAGCGAACTTGAAAAATATATGGTTATACGATCGGGGAATGTCGAGCAGGTGAAAATCAACTTCGCACAGATACGCAAGAACTTCCTTGCAGGCAAGGGCAAGCTCTCCGACGACCCCGTGAGAAATGTAATGTACCATTTCGTGACGGCTGTTGCGCTGATTTCCCGCACCTGCATCGACGGCGGAATGAGCCACGATGTAGCCTACACTTTAAGCGACATATACATCCAGCGTGCCGACAAGTGCAGAACCTGCGAGGGACTTCTCGACATCTTCGAAGAAATGCAGGTAGACTTCGCAGAAAGAATGCGGGCACTGAAAAAAGAAAATGTAATCTCAATCCACATAAGAAAATGCATAGACTATATCTATGAACATCTCGACGGCGATGTGTCGGTGAAGAACATCGCAGATGTGATAGGCCTGAACCCGTCGTATCTCTCAAAGCTGTTTATAAAGGAAACAGGTATCAGCGTAAAGGATTTCATCACAAGGGCGAAGATTTCCACGGCGGAAAATATGCTGAAATATTCGGATTTTTCATACCTTGATATATCCCTTGCACTCGGATTTTCGTCACAAAGCGCATTTATCAGCGTGTTTAAGAAAATCAACGGAATAACCCCGAAAAAATACCGTGAAATGTACTACTCCGAAAACACAAGCGTGAAAAAACAGACATCGGATTGAGAATAATATCCATACAGAAACTTTATATGTAGTTATTGAGGGGAATCTTTCTGAAGAAAGGTTCCCCTCAAACTCCCCTTCAAAGACTTTAAAGCTAAAAGCAAGCCCATAGGGACTAATCCCTATGGGCTTGCTTTTAAATCTGAAGTTTTCGGAAAGGAGTCTGAGGAAAAACCTTTTTCAAAAGGGTTTTCCTCGGTAGTACACACAAAACTCCTGTATAGATATTCATCAATCCGATATCTGTTTTTATGCGAGTGGGATTTCTTCAACGGTAATTCCCGCCCCTGCGGCATGGTCCATTGTGTCCCAGTCAAATCCCACGGGGGTAGCAAATACCTTTACCCTGTCTTCGTTGAGTATAAGAATTATATCATTACCGCTTACGGATGACCACTCCGCAACGCAAAATCCACCATAATCGTCAAACGCCGACGCTTCACCGTATTCTGCGGTAATCTTTTCATGCATTCTGTTGAACGATGCCCTGAGAGCCTCAATGTCTGTCTGTACCTCTCCGAGATATGTGATTTCCACAAGCTCCATCTCGTGATTCATGTCGTATCTCACGATATAGGTTTCGCCGAGAAGTTCCGTTTTGAACGATGCCGCCAGCCATTCGTGGCCGCTGCTGTCATGTTCGTTGGTGATACCTAAGTATTCGCTCTTTCCGGGGAGAACTTCGTTGACTATGATTTCGTCAAGGGTTGTTCCCCAGTGATTTCCCCTCATAAGCCAGCCATCCGCCGCATTTACGGGGATAGCCATTATCATTACGGCGATAATCCCTGCCGTAAGCATCGCAATGATTTTCTTCATTCTATTCACCCCAACTGTTAAGATACTTTTCCTGCTCGTCTGTAAGATGGTCTATTTCCATATTCCAGAATTTCAGCTTTCTTTCGGCTACTTCACGGTCGATTTCTGCGGGAACATTGACTGTCATCTGCGTCATGTTCTTTCCGTTCTTAAGAATATAGAGTGCGCTGAGCGCCTGGATTGCAAAGCTCATATCCATAATTTCTGCGGGATGTCCGTCGCCTGCGGCAAGGTTTACAAGTCTGCCCTCTGCGATTACATATACCCACTTTCCGTTCGGGAGCTTGTAGCCCTGAATGTTGTTTCTTGCGATTTTTGTGTCTACAGCTATCTTTCTGAGCCCTGCAACGTCAACTTCACAGTCGAAGTGACCTGCGTTGCACATGATAGCGCCTTCCTTCATATTCATAAAGGACTTTTCTGTTATTACATCCTTGCAGCCCGTAACAGTAACGAAGAAGTCGCCGTACTTTGCAGCCTCCTCCATCTTCATTACCTTGAAGCCGTCCATAACAGCCTCCATCGCCTTGATGGGATTTACCTCCGTTACAATAACCTCTGCACCGAGACCCTTTGCTCTCATTGCAACGCCCTTGCCGCACCAGCCATAGCCTGCAACGACAACATTCTTTCCTGCAACGATGAGGTTTGTTGTGCGGTTTATTCCGTCCCATACAGACTGTCCCGTGCCGTAACGGTTGTCAAAGAGATGCTTGCAGTCTGCGTCGTTTACGAGAACCATCGGGAACTTCAGTTCTCCTGCCTTGTCCATAGAAATAAGGCGGATAATTCCCGTTGTTGTTTCTTCGCAGCCGCCGATTACATCCTTGATTTTGTCTGTATATTCTGTATGAATAAGGTTTACAAGGTCGCCGCCGTCGTCGATGATGATATTCGGGCCTGCCTCGATTACCCTTGAGATATGGCGGTGATATTCTTCGGGAGTACTGTCGTACCACGCAAATACATTAAGTCCGTCGTGAACAAGAGCCGCCGCAACATCGTCCTGCGTAGAAAGCGGATTGCTTCCCGTAACATACATTTCAGCGCCGCCCGCCGCAAGCACCTTGCAGAGATATGCTGTCTTTGCCTCAAGATGCACGGAGAGTGCAACCTTCACTCCCGCAAAGGGCTTTGTTTTTTCAAACTCCTCCTCGATACTTCTCAGAAGAGGCATATTGCCCTTTACCCAGTCAATTTTTATCTTTCCGCTCTCCCATAGGGAAGCGTCACGGATTTCGCTTGTCATAGAAAAACTCCTCCTGCCGTTTTATATTCTATAAAAAGAATATCATTATAATAAAATAAAGTCAATGATTTTTATTGACCTTTGGAATATTATGTGGTATCATAACAAATGCAGAATATATCCAAAAAGAACATTTATTCTCTTTTTGGAATTAAAATGTGTATGGTCAGGGGATTTTTCCCACGACTTTATCTATGACAATCTTCCGGTCTCCCCTTGACCGCATATGACATCATAGGTGGAATTACATAATTAAACGGAGGGATACGAATGTCATCAAACGAAAAAGACAAGACAGTCAGCGTTTCGGTCAGATTTGACGAGGAAACGCACAAAAAGCTGAAATATGTAGCTCAGTACGACGGCAGAAGCCTTAATTCCGAATTATTATACCTTGCTAAACTCTATATCAGAAAATTTGAACGGGATGTCGAAAAAATCGAAATCGAATAATAATTTTGCCCCGAAAACAAAGGCGGCAACACTTCTTTGTCGAAATATGCGGTAAATTTTTGTTGCTTTTTTTATTTCTTCGTGGTAATATATGGATATAGAAAAAATTGTAAAAACGGAGGACTAAAATTATGACGGCAAAAATACTTATCAGCGAAGAACAGACAATGGGCGGGGCGTCAATGTCGAACCACCTCAGAACCCTCGGGTTTTCGGTAATTACCAGAGGGCGTGACGGCGGTGCGGTCTTTGAAGCGATACGCTCCGAAAATCCCGATATTGTAATTGTGGACAAGATGATGCCTGTATGCAATGCGACCGAGCTTATGATGAAAGTCAGGACTGAGCTTCGCAGAAGCCCCGCATTTGTCATCATCACAACCGATGGAATGGTAGACACGAAGCTCATCAACGCAGGTGCGAGTATGGTTATACTCAAGCCGTTTGATGTAAGTGCGGTAACGCAGAGACTCGTCGAGCTTGCTTCCGAAATCCGTGGCAACAACATTGTCAGAACAAAGGACGAAGAAAAATACGACATGGAAGTCGTTGTCACCGAAATCATCCATCAGATAGGCGTACCTGCGCACATCAAGGGTTACCATTATCTGCGTGAGGCGATAATGCTCTCGATTTACGACAGCGAAATGCTTGAAAGCGTAACGAAGGTACTCTATCCGACGGTTGCAAAGAAATTCGATACAACATCCTCAAGGGTTGAAAGAGCAATCCGTCACGCTATCGAAATTGCATGGGACAGAGGCGACCTCGACACCCTCAACTCCTACTTCGGATACACTGTCAACACAGGTAAAGGAAAGCCTACAAACAGCGAGTTTGTGGCACTCATTACCGACAGACTCCGCCTTGAATACAAAAATGTTGTATCACGATAAGCCTGTTTCACCCCCTGAAATAAACAACCCCGTGCCTGCATCCGTTATAGGTGCAGACACGGGGCTTTTTCTTCATTAATTGATTAAGGACTGCCTCTGAACACTTCCGAGACAGCCCCTTTATTCACCCGTGTTTAATTCGTATGAGGTATGCGTTATTGTCATTGTCATGCCTCCTTTGCTTCCTGTTACTTTATATATCGTCAGCAGGGATTGAAACTTTAGCGTTTTTTACAAAATATATCTGTGCCGTCAAAAGCAAATTGACATTTTTTCTAAAATAGTGTAAAATAAAAGGATAATAAAACACATTGAATCACATCACAGCAAGGGGGTTGCGATATGTTCGCAAACAAACCTAAATTCAGCGTAAAGACCATCACTGTGGCAGGTACGGTTTCATCGCTGGCGGCGCTCGTCCTGGTACTTACGAGCGTATTCTATACATACCGCCTGACGCTCGAAAAAAGCCGTGAGGAAGAACAGATTTCCGCACTTTACGATATGTGCGGTGACTTCCTCGACACATCAGACTTTTTCACCGAGCAGTCACGCAGTTTCATAATCGACTACGACATAAACAAAATGCAGGGCTACTGGACAGAAGCCACAACCATGAAAACGATAGAAAACTGCTGTGCAACGGCAGAGGCGTACGATTTCACCGATACCGAGATGCTCCTCATATACAACGCACGGGACAACATCTACGCACTGCGTGAAATCGAGACGGAGGCTATGGCGCTTGTCGCCTCCGCCTGCAAATACGACAGGAGCGTCCTTCCCGATGAAATACAGCAATATAAACTGACAGCGAGCCAGAAATCCCTCACGGCAGAAGAAAAAATCTACGAGGCAAGACTGTTGCTCTACGGCGACAAATATGTTTCTCTCAACGAGATAATAGACGTCGACATCGAAAGTTTCCGTGACATCGTGGACGTAAAAGCCGATGAAGTGGGCAGGAGCAACCGTGCAAAGCTGAACCTTGCCGTATCGGTGCAGATTGTCGGCACTGTCATCATCTTCGTGATGAATGTATTCAGCACATACATATACAAGGTAATGGTTGCCGACCCGATAAAGCGCAACGCAAAGCGTGCCGACATATCGGGAGATATTCCGCTTGACATTTCGGGATTTTCCGAGATTTCCGAGATAGCCAACCGTTATAACGAAAACATCGGAACGAAAAAGGAGAAGAAAAATGACAAATAGCGAAATTTTATCACGCATAGACCATACACAGCTCAAGGCAGTGGCAAAATGGGAAGACATCGAAAAACTCTGCCGTGAAGCTGTTGAATACAAAACGGCGTCGGTATGTATTCCCCCGTCGTATATTTCCCGTGTGAGAAAGGCGTTCCCCGACCTCAATATCTGTACGGTAATAGGCTTCCCTCTCGGATACAGCACAACTGCCGCAAAGATTACCGAGGCTGAAACCGCAATAGCAGACGGCGCAGACGAAATCGACACGGTAATAAATATCGGGGACGCAAAAAACGGCGACTTTGAAAAAATCACCAAGGAAATCTCAGCAATAAAATCCGTTATAGGTGACAGAATACTGAAGGTGATAATCGAAACCTGCTATCTCGACGAGGAAGAAAAGATAAACCTCTGCGAATGTGTGACAATCGGCGGTGCGGATTACATCAAGACCTCAACGGGCTTCGGCACGGGAGGGGCTGTTCTCTCCGACATTGAGCTGTTCAAAAAGCACATCGGCGGAAATGTAAAAATCAAAGCCGCAGGAGGAGTCCGCACACGCGACGACCTCGAGGCATTCATAAACGCAGGCTGCGACAGAATAGGCACAAGCGGCGCAGTCGCTATTCTTACAGGCGGTGAAAACAACGCCTACTGATAAAGGAGTTTTTATGAAACGAGTATTTCTTATAGTTCTTGACAGCGTAGGTATAGGCGAACTTCCCGACGCCCGTAATTACGGCGACGAGGGTAGCAACACACTCGGCGTATGCTATAACACGGGAAGGCTTGAAATCCCGAATATGCGTGCAATGGGGCTCTGCAACATCGACGGTGCGGAATGCGGCGAAAAGGTTGCCTCCCCTGTCGGTGCGTACTGCAAGCTCGCTGAAAAATCCAAGGGCAAGGATACAACCATCGGGCATTGGGAGATTTCGGGCGTGATTTCCGAAAACCCGCTCCCGACATACCCGAACGGCTTTCCCGACGAAGTAATATCGGCGTTTGAAGAAAAAACAGGCAGAAAGGTAATCTGCAACAAGGTATATTCGGGCACCGAGGTGATAAAGGACTACGGCGACGAGCATATGAAAACGGGCGCACTCATCGTGTACACCTCTGCGGACAGCGTTTTTCAGATTGCCGCACACGAGGATATCGTTCCCGTTGAGGAGCTTTACCGTTACTGTGAAATCGCGCGTGAAATCCTCGTCGGAAAGCACGGCGTGGGCAGAGTCATTGCCCGTCCCTTCACGGGAAACCATCCGTTCACCCGCACGGCAAACCGCCACGATTTTTCACTCGCACCGCCGACGGATACAATGGCGGATATTCTCTCTGCGTCGGGTAAGGATGTCCTCGGAATAGGCAAGATTTACGACATTTTCGCAGGCCGTGGAATAACCTCGACACAGCGTACAAAAAACAACGACGACGGCATAGAAAAACTGCTTGAAACAATGAAAACCGATTTTGACGGGCTCTGCTTTGTCAATCTCGTGGATTTTGATATGGTTTACGGGCATCGCAACGATGTTGACGGCTACACCGCCGCACTTAACTCATTTGACGCAAAACTCCTCGAAATTACGGCACTTCTCCGTGACGACGATGTGCTTATGATTACTGCCGACCACGGCTGTGACCCCGTGACGCCAAGCACCGACCATTCCCGTGAATACACGCCTTTGCTTGTATACGGAAAGAAAATCCGTGAGGGAGTAAATCTCGGTGTGCGTGAGAGCTTTTCCGACATCGGAAAGACCGTGTGTGACCTGCTCGGCGTAAATGCGGAAATTCCGGGAAAATCATTTGCGGAGGATATACTCGTATGACGAACAGAGAGCTTATAAAATCTGCGTTGGCCGCACGGGAAAATTCCCACTCACCCTATTCTGAATTCAGGGTCGGTGCGGCACTTCTCTGCGCCGACGGAAAGGTATATACGGGCTGCAACATCGAAAACGCCTCGTATTCCGCAACCGTATGCGCCGAAAGAACCGCAATTTTCAAGGCGGTGTCCGAAGGCTGCCGTGATTTTTCGGCAATTGCGATAGTCGGCGGAAATTCCGACAAAATGACAATGGCATATCCCTGCGGAGTGTGCCGTCAGGTGATGTCTGAATTCTGCAAAAAGGATTTTCGCATAATCGTTGCGGAATCGGAAGAAAAATACGAGGAATACACCCTCGGAGAGTTGCTTCCGAAAAGTTTTGAACTGTAAAAATATTACAGTTTGTGCATTGTGCAAGATATACAACAAAATAAAATTCTTTAATGTGAATTTGACAATTTTTATTTTCACGCCCCATTTTACTTTGACAAATACGCATTTTGTGGTAAAATAATATGTGGTAGACTATCGTTTATTATATGGATAATAAAGTTAGTAATTATATGCACTTCGAAAGGAGCAACAACCAACTATGGCTACTGTAATTGCTGTAACTTCAGGTAAGGGCGGCACAGGTAAATCTTCAATCTGCTCAGGCATGGGATATGCCCTTGCAAAGCAGGGAAGCCGTACCCTCATCATTGAACTTGACTTCGGTCTCAGATGCCTTGACATCATGCTCGGCGTAAAAGACATAATCAAGCACGACCTCGGCGACGTTCTCGCAGGAAAATGCGACATCTACGCCGCTTCAACACAGATAAAAATGGCGAATAACCTTTCTATCGTCTGCGCACCCGAAGACCCCTACGCAAAGCTCGACGCTGAAAGCGTAAAGGAAATCTGCGAACAGATGAGAAGATATTACGACTACATCATCATCGATACATCGGCTGGTATCAGCGAAAGCATATTCGACATTGTCGCAAACTCCGACCTCATTCTTATCGTTACAACACCCGACGAAATCTGCGTGCGTGACGGCAGACTCATGTCAGACGAATTCTACAAGCGTCAGAACAAGAAACAGCGTCTCATCATCAACAAGATGAACAGAAAAATCTTCGGCGAAGAACTCGTTTCAGACCTTGACGCTATCATCGATACAGTCGGCGTACAGCTCCTCGGCGTAATTCCCGATGACGACAATGTAACAATCTCAACAGGAAAGGGTATTCCTATTCCCTCACAGTCAGAAGCATTCAAGGCTTTCGACGCTATCACAAGAAGAATCAAGGGCGAAGATGTTCCCCTTACGGTAAAAATCCAGTAGTATTGCGGAATTTTCCGCAGCTACGACTTACAGAAAAAGCACAGCTTTTTGAAAGGATGAAGAACGATGAATATAGCACTTATCGCTCACGATTCAAAGAAAGAGCTTCTTGTTCAGTTCTGTATCGCTTACTGCGGTATCCTCAGCAGACATAATCTGAGCGCTACCGGAACTACAGGAAAACAGGTCGCACAGGCTACAGGCCTTACCATACAGCGTTATCTCAGCGGTGCACAGGGCGGTGGACAGCAAATCGGCGCAAGAATTTCCTGCAACGAAATTGACCTTCTTCTTTTCTTCCGTGACCCGTTGTCCGCAAAGCCGCACGAGCCCAACGACATGGACCTTTTAAGACTTTGCGATGTACATAACATTCCCGTTGCGACGAATATCGCCACGGCAGAGGCACTTATCCACGCTCTTGAACGCGGAGACCTTGACTGGCGTGAAATCGTCAAGTCACCGGTTTAAAAGCACTCGAATTGAGGTTATCAGTTATCTGATAGCCCCATTTCTTTTAACTTGATTTTTGGCAGGAGTGTTTTTATAATTATGGCAGTTGAAACATTTGAAAAGCTCAATCCGGAGCATATAGACGCCTTCCGTGAAGTCGGCAACATCGGTATGGGAAGTACCGCCACGGCGTTATCCGTGATGATAAACTCCCCGACGGACATATCAATCCCCGATGTGCGTGTGGTAGCGGCTGACGCCGCAAAAAATCTCCTCACGGCAATATCGGGCGCCGCACTCGGAATGGTAATTGATATAACAGGTGATATCACGGGCAAGCTACTGCACATTATCCCCTCACAGTTTGCACAGCGTGTAATCAACACCTACTACGAAAAGCAGATTTCCACATGGGACGACCTTAACGAGATGGATTTCTCCGTCATTTTCGAAATGACTAATATCACCTCGGCGCAGTATGTAAATGCACTTTCCGACCTTCTTGGTATGTTCATTGACATCTCTACTCCGAGAAGAAGTGAAAATCTCGCCGCAGAAGTAAACGGCACTCCCAGTCTGCTGTTTATCAACACAAGCCTGATTATCCTTGAGAATATGCAGAAGGATTTTATGATATTCCTTCCCGATGAACATTCTCTCGACCCGATAATCGAAAAGCTGAAACTGAGAAAAGCAAAGTAAAAAAAAGAGTATCGGAAATAAGGATAACGCCCGTACAGAAATTTTATATGTATTTATCGAGGGGAATCTTTCTGAAGAAAGGTTCCCCTCGTGCTCCCCTTCAAAGACTTTTAAGTCAAAAAAAGCCCATAGGGATTTACCCTATGGGCTTTTTTTAATTTGAAGTTTTAGGAAAGGAGTTTGAGGAAAAACCTTTTTCAAAAGGGTTTTCCTCAACAGTACGCATAAAAACTTCTTTATGGGTATCGTCCTTATTTCCGATACTCTTTTTTGCTACCTTTTATTATACTATTTGTATAATATATAGTTTATTATACTCTATGACTTGTCTTTCGGCTTGAAAATAAGCGCTATAAGGAATGCAAACAGTATAGCGGCGTTGATTCCTGCCGCCGCAGAGGATAGCCCTCCCGTGAAAATTCCGAGGATACCACGCTTGTCAACAGCCTCCTCCACTCCCGATGAGAGAAGGTACCCGAATCCCGTGAGGGGTACTGTTGCCCCTCCGCCTGCAAATTCCACGAGAGGCTTGTATAATCCGAGTGCGCCGAGAACCACTCCCGCAACGACATACGCCGTGAGAATTCTTGCAGGCGTCAGCTTTGTGCGGTCAATCAGTATCTGCCCCACGGCACAGATAGCTCCGCCTACAAGAAAGGCACGAAGATATTCCATAACTATGTCCATTTTTACTCCCCCTTATGAGAAATGTGAACGAGGTGCGAAATTGACGGTATGCTTTCGCCCTGCTGTGACGCCGTCGGTGACATAAGCGCTCCCGTTGCGGCAAAGAGGATGTTCTGCACCTCTCCCCTTTCGACAGCGGGCAGCCAGTAGCCGCAAAGCACACTTGCAGAACAGCCGCACCCCGACCCTCCTGCGTGGACATCCTGCTTTTCGAGGTCGAAAATCATCTTCCCGCAGTCCTTGTGCTGTGCCGTGATATCAATACCGTCCTTCTGCAAAAGCTCTATCAGAAGATTGCTTCCGACAGCACCGAGGTCTCCCGTGATGATATAATCAAAGTCCGAGGGTTTGCTCCCCGTGTCCTGAAGATAGGTTCTTATTGTGTACGCCGCCGCAGGAGCCATGGCCGCCCCCATATTGTTTGCGTCGGTGACGCCCATATCGACTATTTTGCCTATCGTAACTCCTCTGACATAGGGTGGTCGTCTTTTGGGGGTAACGACAACGGCTCCCGAGGCGGTCGTGGTCCACTGAGCTGTCGGAGTGCGCTGACCTCCATAGGAAAGAGGTAGTCTGAACTGCCTTTCGGCTGTACAGAAATGTGATGATGTGACTGCAACTATATTCCCTCCCATATCATTATCCGACATGACAGACGCCAGAAGAAGCGTCTCCGCCATTGTCGAGCAGGCACCGTACACCATAAGTATCGGAATATTGAGGTCCCGTATCCCGTAGGTTGTACCGATGCACTGGTTCATCAGGTCGCCGCCGAACATAAAATCCACATCCGACGGGATTATTTCCGCTTTTGAAAGGGCTTTTTTCACTGCCCTTTTCTGCATTTCGCTCTCCGCCTTTTCCCATGTTTCCTGACCGAAATAGCTGTCCTCCTCCACTTCGTCAAAAAAAGCGGATAAAGGGCCTTCGCCCTCTTTTTTCCCGACTACCGAGGCATAGGAAAAGATTGTCGGGGTATTTTTTAAAATAAATGTATTTTTCGATATTTTTTTCGACATATTTTTCTCCACCGAATAATTTGTTTCTATTATTTTTCTCACGGAATAAAAATATATTCAGTATTTTATTTTATTTTATTTCATCATTTTTTCATTTACAAATAAAAATAAAAGTTATATAATATTTTATGTAATATTTATTTTTAAAGGAGAATTAATATGGTTATTATCGAAATGGAAAACGGAAAAAAGATTAAAATAGAGCTTTATCCCGAAATCGCACCTATAAGTTGCGAAAACTTCGAAAAGCTCGTAAAAAGCGGATTTTATGACGGTCTTATCTTCCACCGTGTAATCGAAGGCTTTATGATTCAGGGCGGCTGTCCCGAAGGAACAGGAATGGGCGGTCCGGGCTGGAACATCAAGGGAGAATTTGCTTCAAACGGCGTAAAGAATGACCTTAAGCACACAAGAGGGGTTCTTTCGATGGCTCGTTCAATGATGCCGAACTCTGCAGGCTCACAGTTCTTCATCATGCACAAGGACGCTCCTCACCTTGACGGCGACTATGCCGCTTTCGGCAAGGTTGTTGAAGGTATGGACGTCGTTGACGAAATCGCAACAACACCGACAGGATACGGTGACAAGCCCGTAACTCCTCAGGTAATGAAGAAGGTTACAATCGAATAAAAACAAAACGGGGTTCCTGCTTTTTGCAGGAACCCCATAAACAGTATTTATGTAATAAAATTACTGTTTGAAAGTCCGAAACTGATGGAAAGTGCGTCGTTCACCTTCCTCATCGAGTCCACATCAAGCTCGCCCATTCTTTCACGAAGACGGCGTTTATCTATCGTTCTTATCTGCTCTAAAAGAACAACGCTGTCCTTCGACAAACCGCACGAAACGGTGCTGAGGTCGATATGCGTGGGCAGTTTTGCTTTGTCGTGACGGCTCGTGATTGCGGCGGCTATGACCGTAGGGCTGTATTTGTTGCCCATATCATTCTGCACGATGAGAACGGGGCGTATTCCGCCCTGCTCGGAGCCTACGACGGGACTTAAATCGGCGTAATATATTTCTCCCCTTTTTACAGACACCATTAACACAACTCCTTATTTATTTTCTTGATGATATTATTACCGCTTATACGATATATAATCACAAAAGAAAAATAAGGGAGTAATTTTTCTTTATTATATCTTATGCGGAGGCGCAGATTATGTTAATAGATTTCCATTCGCACGCTTTTGCGGATAAAATTGTCGAAAAGGCAATGCAAAGACTTCTTTCCGTTGCAAAAATCCCGAATTATTCCGACGGAACAATATCGGGACTTGACAACTGCCTCGATAAATACGGTGTTGATATTTCGGTGATGCTACCCGTAGCGACAAAACCGACACAGCAGACAATCATCAACGACTGGGCAAAGGAAGTTCAGGACAAGTACAGCCGTATTTATTCTTTCGGGAGTGTTCATCCATTCGCCGACGATGTTATGGAGGAGCTTGAGCGCATAAAAGTCCTCGGTCTTCACGGAATAAAGCTCCACCCCGATTATCAGGATTTCTTTATCGACGACGAAAGGGTATTCCCCGTGTACCGCAAATGCGCAGAGCTTTCGCTCCCCGTGATATTCCACGCAGGCTGGGACCCGCTTTCCCCCGATGTTGTACACGCCATGCCCGAAGCTTCGCTGAAGGCACACAAGGCTGTTCCCGAAATGACGATGATTCTCGCCCACGGCGGAGGAATGAGGCACTGGGACGATGTGGAAAAACACCTCGTCGGTGAGGATATTTACTTCGATACCGCTATGCTTTGCGACTATATAGAACCCGAACAGCTTGAAAGAATAATAAAAAATCACGGTGCAGACAGAATTCTTTTCGGTACTGACATTCCCTGGCACCCTGCGGATAAGGAGCGTTCGCTTATTCAGTCGCTCGGTATATCCGATGACGAAAAAGAGCTTATTTTTCACGAAAATGCTGAAAGATTGCTGGGAATTTAAAAAAACTATTGCTTTTTTCAAAAAATGTGCTAAAATTGTATTAGGGTTAATCCCTTATTATTTCAGGAGGTGCTGTAACAATGGCTTATAAAATTACTGATGAATGTATTTCATGCGGCGCTTGCGAAGCTGATTGCCCCGTAAACGCTATTTCTGCTGGCGATGACAAGTATGTTATCGACGCTGACAAGTGCATTGACTGTGGTGCTTGTGCAGGTTCTTGCCCTGTAAGCGCTCCCCAGGCTGAATAATTGTCAGACTGAAACGCAAAACAAAAAACCGATATGCTTATGCATATCGGTTTTTTATTTTTTCTTCTTTTCTGTGATTTCCTTTGCGCCACGCTGGATTGCGACAACGCCCGTCCTTACCATTTCAAGTATGCCGTAAGGTCTTATAAGGTCTTCGAAATTCCTGAGCTTTACCGCCCAGTCGGAAATCTCTATCGTTACCGTAGACGGCGTAATATCAACAATTTTAGCGTCCGTAAGGGATACGATATTCATAATTTCAGACCTCTGCTGGTCGGAGCTGCAATTCACCTTGACAAGCACAAGCTCCCTCGAAATCATTTCGTCGGGATTGAACGACTTTACTTTTATTACATCTATCAGCTTGTTGAGCTGTTTTTCAAGCTGCTCTACCGTATGCTCATCGCCGTCTGCGACAATTGTAACTCTTGATATTGCAGGGTCGTCGGTAATTCCTACGGCAAGGCTGTCGATGTTGAAGCCTCGTCTTGAGAAAAGCCCCGTAATTCTCGAAAGAACGCCCGAGGTATTCTCAACGAGAACAGAAATTGTGTGTTTCATATTTTACGGCACGCTCCTTTCGTCAGGCGATACCTCGCACACAAGGATGTACGACCCATCGGAAGAAAGCGCCTTTTTCACGGCGTTTTCAATGTCGTCGCCATCTTTTATCCTTGCACCGTCAATACCGTAAGCCTTCGCAAGCATAAGGTAATCGGGACTGCCGTCAAGGTTGACTGCAAATTCCGAAACCTCTGCAAGACGCTGATATTCACGGACCATTCCGAGAACGTGATTATCAAAAAGGACTATTTTCACAGGAATATTGTGCTGCATAAGCGTGCCGAGCTCCATCATGGACATCTGGAAACCGCCGTCACCGACAAATGCAATTACTGTCTTTTCGGGTGAGGCGAGCTTTGCACCTGTCGCCGCAGGAATTGCATAACCCATCGTGCCCATTCCGCCGCTTGTCAGAAATCTTCCGCCCTTGCCGACAGAAAAACTCCTCGCCGTCCAGATAAGGTGCTGACCGACATCGCAGACGCATATAGCGTCGGGGGACTGTCTTGAAAACTCCTGAACAACTGTATGCGGATATTTCTTTTTAGCGATTTCGATAGTCCCGAGTTTTTCTCTCCACTCATCGTGCGACATATTGTCAACCGCATCAATAAGCTGTCCGAGAACTGTTCCCGCATCGCCGACAATGGGAATATCCGCCGAGATATTCTTTCCTATTTCGGCGGGGTCTATGTCGATATGTATTATCTTCGTGGTTTTTTCTATGAACATCGGTGAGGTTATCGCCCTGTCACCGACTCTCGCCCCGATAAGAATGATGAGGTCGCATTTATTCACCGCATAGTTTGCCCGCTGTTCTCCAAAAAGTCCTATCATACCCATATTGAGAGGGTGCTTTCCTTCGATTGCACCAAGTCCCATCATTGTCGTGACAACGGGAGCATCGAGCTTTTCGGCAAGCTCCGTCAACTTGTCCGAGGCGTCGGATAGTATAACCCCTCCCCCTGCGCAAAGAACAGGACGCTTTGCCTCAGAAAGAGCCTCGGTCACTCTTTTTATCTGGAGCTTGTTTCCCTTCGTTGTGGGCTTGTAGCTGCGCATACTGATTTTTTCGGGATAGACAAAATCTATTTCCTGCGCACTTATATCCGTCGGAATATCTATGAGTACGGGGCCTTTTCTTCCCGTACCTGCGATATGGAAGGCTTTTTTGAAAACCATCGGGATTTCCGCCGCACTCTTGATAAGAAAGCTGTGCTTTATGAACGGCTCCGACGAGCCTGTGATGTCAGCCTCCTGAAAAACGTCACGGCCGATCTGGTCGGTGGAAACCTGCCCCGTGATGAACACAACGGGAATGCTGTCCATATACGCTGTTGCTATCGCTGTAAGGAGATTTGTCGCACCGGGGCCGCTTGTCGCAAGACAGACCGCAGGCTTTCCCGTAATTCTTGCGTAGCCGCTTGCGGAATGCCCTCCGTTCTGCTCCTGACGGACGAGGATATGGCGTATTCCCGCTTTTGAAATTGCTTCGTACACGAGACCTATCGCTGCCCCCGGATAGCCGAAAACGGTAGTGATATTCTCTTTTACAAGGCACTGTGCAATAGCCTCCGCCGCTTTCATAAAATCCCCTCAATTCCGTAGTTTACTGAAAAATATACAATAATATTATATATCGTTATTCATATTTAGTCAATGCTTACACCTTTTATTATTTGCATTTTTTTGAAAAACGGTGTATAATAAACTGCGTATACTTTTAGAATTATCGGAGGATATTCGGAAAAATGAAAAAACTGCTCTCGTTGCTCCTGTCGGCAATGCTTATGCTGACAATAACAGGCTGCACCGAAATTGAATATAATACCAATGAGCCTGAACCTACCGACTACCCCGTTATCGTGGACGAGGTTGAGTTTTCTGCGGCGCCTGCAACTGTGGCGTCACTCTCCCCTGCGCTGACGGAGATGATATACGAGCTGGGTTATCAGGATAAGCTGGTCGCAAGAAGTACCTACTGCGACTATCCGCAGGCGGTTTCTTCGCTCGTTGACATCGGAAGTGCGGCGAAACCGAAAATCGCAAAAATCATAGCGATAAAGCCCGAGCTTCTCATTACGCAGAGCCCTATTGCAAAAACCGACAAGGACTCCCTTGAGGCTGCGGGAATAAAGGTCGTTGTACTCGAAAGTCCCGACAGCGTAGCTGAACTTCACGGATGCTACGAGCGTCTGGCGGCGATATTCGGCGGTGAACTGACATCAAAGGCGGCGGCTGACAACTGCATGAATCCGCTTGCAACCGCACTTTCGCAGACATCTCCCGACGGCTCGTTTGCATATCTTATGACATACGACTACGGCACGGCTACGGGCGACACACTTGCAGGAGAAATCCTCTCGTATTTCGGAGAGAATATTGCCTCCGAAAACACGAAATACAGCTTCCCTGCAGAACAGCTGATAGAAAAAAATCCCGACAAGATTCTTCTTTCGTCGGATGTATCGATAGACGGCTTTGACGCCGAAATAGGTGAGCTTGATGCAGTGAAAAGCGGAAGGTGCATAACTATCGACAGCTCCTGCTTTGAGCGTCCGACATCACGCAGACTCACCCAGTTTGTCAGCGGTTTCGGGGCAAAGCTGGCGGCACTCCCCGATATGCAGGAGTTTGAAGAGCCTGCCGAAACCGAAGAAACAGAAGAAAACGAATAAAAAGACTTTACAAATAAGAAAAATTATGCTAAAATAAATTTTGTGGGTGAATATAGCCCGCATTTCGAGGTGTGGCTCAGTTTGGTAGAGCGCTACGTTCGGGACGTAGAGGCCGTGGGTTCGAATCCCGTCACCTCGACCAGAAAAATCCGCAACAGGCTTCAAAAAGGCTTGCTTGCGGATTTTTTCAATTTGAGTGAGTTTAAAGTGATTGAAAATCAGTGGGTAAAAGCGTTGAAAAATGGTCAAAAAGTAACAGTTGATATTGTTATTAACTATGATTCAGTATTCGTCCAACTTCATTTGATGTATCGTATACGATAGATGATGTGTATTATTATCAAAAAATATATAATTAAAAGGAGTATAGAAATGAATAAGGTATTTGAAGATGAATTTATGGATTTGCAATCAGCATTGATATCATTATGTATGGAGGTGACTGAACAAAAAATAAGTAAAATTTATGTGTATTGTTCTAACGAAAAGAAGAGCAAGATGTTTAATGCTTTTTTTGATGTTAATGGCGAAATAAAAACATTGAATCAATTGGGGGTGCCTAATAATTTGGCATTCCAGTTCTTGAAACTTGGTACAGAAGATTTGGGGAAATTAGATGGTATTTGTAAAAAGCATAATATGCAGATTCCGACTGAAATGAAATTGTATTATGATGTATCGTCCGGAAAGTATACTGCTGAATACAAATACGAGGAAGTGTGTTCTTCAAAAACTCAAAAAAATTCGGGAGAAGTATTTTTGGAATGGCTTAACGAAATAAAAGGATGACATTAAAATGTCAGGACAGATAAGAATTTCACCGGAACAGATGCGTTCAAGAGCGGCGGTTGTAAATGTAAACGCCCTTGTATTTCTCGTTATGAAGCATATCATATAAGCTGTTCTTACCAAATAAATTTCCGCTTCTTGTCCGGAATCCCTTGGCGTTAAGGTCGGTAATCACAGCATTGTAGCTTTTGCCCTCGCTTATGCTATTGAAAATATATCGCACCGCTTCAGCTTCATTTTCATCTATTTCATAGCACTGTGTTGCGATTTACTGCTCTTACAGGTGGGGATTTTTGTATATATTCTGATTTCACTCGAAAAAACATGTGTTTTACTAAAATGATATGTCAAAAGAAGCAAAAAAGAGGTATTTTAAGTATTAAATTGTATGTTAATACATTAACAAATAAAAGGATGACATTAAAATGTCAGGACAGATAAGAAATTCACCGGAACAGATGCGTTCAAGATCGGCGGAAGTAAGAAATGAAGGCGAGAATTTTCGGCAGGTAATAGATAAAATGCAGAATCTGATCAATGCACTTCGGGATGAATGGGAAGGGCAGGCGAGTGAACAGTTTGCTATGCAGTTTAATACACTCAAACCTTCATTTATACAGATGAAGCAGCTTATAGATGATATAGGTTCTCAGCTTGATGGAACGGCGAATGCAATTGAAAGACTCGATCAGGATATTGCTCAGAATTTTTCAATATAAAAGCGGTTTTATAGCCCCTGTAATTTGCATTTGCAATTATGGGGGCTTTTGGAGTTTGGATCCACCTCCGGCCACACAATATCAATGGAGAACAGATTTTGCGATCAAGCAAGAATTTTGTAATGATGCATCCACTTTATATAAGATGACAATACCAAAAGGCTCATCTTTGTCAGGATTAGAAGGAACTGTAGGAACACAAGGCATGGGGTTGTACGGCGGAGCACATCAGGTTTATATTGATTATAAAGCAGTCCCATCTGATTGGATAAAAATATTACCAACAAATTGGAAATGAGGTAATTATCGTGAATATTATTAATAAAGATCATCATAGTGAATTGATAAAAATATTAAGCGAATTAATTGAAACTATCGTTATAATGAGAAAAGAAGAAAAGGATTATGTGCTTGCTCAAAATGAAAGTGAAGCAAGAGAATGGATTTCATTTTTGAAAGAACATAAAGATAAAGAAGAATTAAAATCGTTAGAAGATGAGATATCGAATAGATTTTTCTTTAAATTTGATGTACAAATTGGAAATTCCGAATTAGACAACAGGAGAACGGAACTTATGAAAATATATATAATAAAATCAAATGATTTTTTGAAATAGAATAAAATGATTTGATAAATATGTTTGAAAATGCCTCGAACACGGCGATGATGAAGAAGCACAGCAGAGAGTTATCGGAATGGCAATGAAGCTGGCGCATGGCCCGGTTATTGGACTCCAGGAGGATATACAAAACCAGGTGGTGTTATGGAAGCGGTTATTGAACCTGTGCCGAAAACAGAATATATTGTGACAGAAAATATTTTAGGAAAGTAAGGTGTATAATATGGAAAAAATTTTTACTGGAAATGGAATTGAAATAGTGAAACGTGATAATAGTTACTTTATGATTTATGATGCAGGTGAAATATGCGATAGAATGGAGGAAATTCAGATAACTGAAGATGAAGTCGTTTTAGCTCAAAAAAGTTCAATGGATGCATACAATATAATTATAAAGTATCAAAATGAGATGATGTTTGGAAATAGTAAACAAGCATAATTTATAATGTAAGATTACTAAAACACCTTAGTAAGTACATTAAAAATAGTGAAAATGCCAGTATTGGATTTTAAAGATATTGAGCAATCAGTAGAGAATCTCGAGGGAGATGCTTTGGATAATTGGCTTTCTGAATTAATTTGAATTTATGTATCTACATAACTCAGTCAGTGCATCAGCAGTGTTTTATGCTGTTAGCATAAAAAAATTTCATGAAAAAAAGTTATTCTAAGGCACATTTTTATCAACGGCTATGCCAGCGTATTCGTGAGTTTAGGACTTGAACCCTTGCAATAGGCTTATGCGTTGAACATGGAGATGATGAAGAAGCTGTTGCCAGAACGGTTGGCGTTATTGCTGGTATGGGTGCAGGCGCTGTGGTTAAGTATGCGGATGAGATTGTTGAACTTGGCGATGATGTGATTGAAACTGCATACGACACTGGCGTTAAATCCATAGATTTTGATGATGGGTTTAAAGGATTCAATCTTGACGATAGTGAGGTTTTCTTTAAAAATACGGATGATATCAAACCATTAGAAAAATCAAAGCCAGATGTTGTGGATGATATTATTGATAAGGCTGATGATGTTGTTGAGAGTGGTACTAATTTTGGCAAAATGGATTTAGATGACTTTCCTCAAAACGTAAAAGATTCATTTAAAAAATATGATGATGCAGGATGGCAAGGAAATGTATCTGGACAAACTCAAGGAACAAATGCTGGACGCACATGGGGAAACAGAAAGGGACAATTACCAACAGTTGATGCGGATGGGAATTCAATTACATATAGGGAATTTGATGTAAATAATTATAATGGCGTTTCTAGAGATGGAGAAAGATTTATAGTTGGTTCAGATGGTTCTGTATGGTATACGGATAGCCATTATGGTCAAAGTGAGAGTTTAAATGGAATTGACGATTTTGTACATATTAAGTAGGAGTGTTTAAGATGAATAGTAAAATAGTTTATGTTGCTAAAGAAAAGACAGACGAAATCAAAAGCTGTATATTACATAATGACGATATTTTTATTGCCGAGATTGAAGGGGCGAAGATTAAGACAGAAGCCGATTATGTACAAGCAATGTCTAGTGCTTTTTCTTTCCCACATGAATTGCCATCAATGAAAATAGGGTGGTATAATGATTATATTTGTGACTTGATGTGGATTAAGCAGAAGAATATTGTATTAATTATTCATGAGTTTGATCTAATGTTATGTGATGAGCCTGAACTTAAAAAAATAATATTGGATGATTTTAAAGAAATAATCTTACCTTGGTGGAATGGCGAAGTTGTGGGTCATATGGTCGGCGGAGCACCAAGAGACTTTTGTGTTTATCTAGAGCAGGCATCCCAATAGATGATATTATTATGTAAAAAGGGCATGCGAACTTGTGTTGATGCAATCGGGATTGATTCAAATGGGAATATTGTCATAAATGAATTTAAATCTTCTGCCACAGCACCATTGACAAATAATCAAAAAAATGCTTTCCCAGAAATTTTAAAGAGCGGTGGAATTGTTGTGGGCAAAGGAAAGGGCATTTTTAGGGGCGAATATAAAATACCGCCAGGAACAGAAGTGAAGATAATTAGACCGCAATGATTAAGAGGAGGAAAAATATGTCTGTTTTGGATAGGGAAGTTGTTGATGGCATAGCGTTGGATGAAAATAAAAATGAACTACGCTTGCTTATAACTGATCATCTTGATTGGAGTGATGAATACAGTCATTTGCTTGCATTACAAGAAAAAATAAATTCTTATATTGGTTTTTGTGAAGGGAAAGAATATAATGAATTTTATAAAGATGCATTGATTGAATATGCAATTATAGAGATTCATTTCAAGAATGAACCAATAGCAAATGCAATGGATTTTTTAAAACAAGTACAACAACAAGTTAATGAACTTGGAATTGCAATAGAATGTCATATATCATGAGGTGTTAATAAATGAAAATTGATAAACAAATGCAAAAGAAGTGTATTTCAACAATAAAAGAAATCGCTGTTAAGGATGGATACAAGAAAATACAGAACACCATCTACAAGGTGGAAAATGAAAATATCATATCTGTTGATTTTTTAATAGTGAATTCCGAACGTTTGATTTATAAAATCACTGCAAAAAAGCAATCTTTTGATGAAATATTCTGGAAGATCATGAGGATGGAAGAAAATATAAATGAAAGATTTTCATTACGGATAAACGGTGCATTCGTAGCTCCTCCTGCTCAATTTTACGAGGGCGATATGGAACTATCAGAAAATGTGGATATTATTGCAGAAAAATTTTTGAAAAACGTAAATAAGGAAATAAATCTTTTTCTGGAAACAAATAATTTGGAAGAATATATTTTTTCTGATAATATTGTAATCGACAAGAATATTTTAAGATGTTTGTCGTATATTGATTCGGGTTTACTTTCCGAAGCAAAGAAATTGGCTGAAGAACAGTTACTTTCGGGCAATACTGGTCGATTTGTAAATCAGGACAAAGGCTTTTTTGAGTTAGTTTTATTGTATGATGATTAGAGAATATAAATGGCAATAACAGAATAGCAGTTGTATCTGGAATTCATTAAACAAGAAAAATCCTAATACTTCAGCCGATGTTCTGGCGGGACAGATAAAAACCACCGCAGACGCAATTGCATTTGGTCTTGGGCTGGCGGCGTCATTTGCGGCACCAGGGCTGGCGACTGTAATCCTTACATCAGCAGGATTCGCCGTAGACGCAGGTACAACGGCTTTTTGCTATGCGATAGGCGACGACGAAGAAGCACAGCAGCGAATTGTCGCAATGGCAATGGACGGTGCGTTTGAAAGTTTAGGTGCAGTTTCAAAATATGCCGATGATGTTGCTGATTTAACCGATGATACTTTTGGCTCGGTTTATAAGAAGAAAACAGCTTTTGAATCAAGCGAATATGTTGATGATATTGTCAGAAGCGCTGATGTTAAACAACCGAAGAATACAAGTTCTGTTAGTAATGTTAGTAGCACAGGGACTTTAGATGATGGATTGAATTTCTCGAATATAGCACTTGAACATATGGGAGAAAAGACACGTGAGTTGCCTATTCAAACATTACAGGATACGATTAGATATGGAAATGCAATGCCAGATCCAAGAGGTTCTAGTGCAACAATGTATTATACAACTATGTACAAAAACGGAAAAATGTATAATCTGGAAGTACTGTATGATGAGGCTACAAATACAATATATCATTTTGAATATGCCAGAAAAGCAATGGGTAATTTACCTGCTATATCAAAATAAGGAAGTGTTAATATGACGGAAAAAAACCAATTATGGTATCTGATCAACGGAGTGTTGGATGGTTCTTATGATATCAAAACATTTTGTTTGGAATTTACGAGAATATATGATTTAGAAGTAGATTATGATAAACTTTCCGAGCAGGAAAATAGTGAGTTTGGCGATTTGTGTGGAATGGCAGGAAGATTTTCTGATGATGAAGAAGAACTGAAAATACCGCATATGTATTACTCTGAAGAGCAAATTTTAGATAAGGCAAGAAATTTGAAGAAAAAATTACAAAATAATACATATAAGATATGACGATGATTTCGCCGATGTTTTTTCTATACATCTGAAAAAGCCTGTTACTAAACAAAGTAGTAAAGTAGAAAAGGCTGTTTCTGATGCCAAGTGATTTAAAATCATTTGATAAGATGAACTAAGAGGAAAACAAAATGAAAAGATATATTATAAACGAAATTTATTCAGACGGATACGAAAGAATTGCGATAATTAAAGAGATTGGAAAAGATGTAAAAATAAATGTGCATTTTCTTGAGTATGATGAATATTTAGAAAACAACGAAGAGTCGCAAAAAAAGAAAAAAGGAGATATATTGGAAGGGAATATATCAATTGAGTTGGTAACTTTCAGCAAAAAAGTAGATAAAGAACTTATTTATTATCAAGAAATACAAAAATCTCCACATATTGAGGCGGTTATAGAAGTGACTCAAATCATTGATAAGTATTCTGTATATGCCCTCTCATCCGTATTGGATGGTAACGTTTTGATTGAATTTGAAAATGAGGTGAATTACAAAGTAGGGGAGAGAGTTTTGATTGTTGGTTCTTTAGAACTGAGTGAAATATCTTAACAAAAGAAACATAAACACGGTGATGACGAAGAGGCTGTTGCCAGAACTGTTGGTGTAATTGCAGGAACAAGTTTTGGCGTATTAGGGAAATACAGCGACGAGATTGCAAAACTTAGCGATGATGTGATTGAAACTGCATACGACACTGGCGTTAAATCCATAGATTTTGATGATGGTTTTAAAGGGTTTGATTTTGATACAAATAATGGCTTTTTCAAGAATGCGGATGATGTTGTTGATGGCGGTACATCAATATTTAAATATACAGAAGTCAAGACATTTACAGCAGAAGAAACAAATCAATGGTTTATTGATAATGTAAAGCCTGACTACAAGCCACCGTATAAACCAGGAACAATGGTCGAAGAAATAGAACTTACCGAAACTACTACTTTTGTTAGAGTGTATGACAATATGCCAAACGGTTCAGGTATGTATGGGAGTTGGGTAATGAAAGCAGAAGATATCGAAGGATTAACACCACAGGAAATACAGAATAAATTTGCATTACCTAATACCCCTAAGTATGTTTGTGATGTTGAATTAGAAGCAGGAACACATATAAGAGTAGGCGAAGTCAATGCTTTAGATGGTTGGGGTTCCGGTGGCGGAACACAGTATGATTTAATCGGGCAAAGAATTGGTGATTTTAAAAATGAAAGACTTTTGGAGGGTAATTAAATGTATCAATACGAGAAAAATCATATTGAAATCAATAATAATAGTTATGGCTTTGAATTTGATATACGTGCTGTAATTGAATACAAAGAAAATTACATAGTACTGCTCGCCATTCCGTTTAATAAAACAGAGATCAATAACATTTATTGTTTAGATGCTCAAGCAAAATTAATTTGGCAAGCAGAAGATTTATCTATTCGATTCCCAGAATTGAAAAATCTTCTCCCTTACGAACAAATGGGAATAAAAAATGATATTATTTTTGCTTCAGATTTTTATGGACGTAATTACCAAATAAATGTTAATAGTGGGAAGATTGAGGGAGTTAAGACTGTTAAGTAATGCGTGTAAAGCGGAGCAATCGATGGCATAGGCGGAGCCAAAGGCATTTGCGATGATTTTCTTGAATCTGCTTACAGCAAGGGCGTTAAATCCATAGATTTTGATGATGGTTTTAAAGGGTTTGATTTTGATACAAATAATGGCTTTTTCAAGAATGCGGATGAGGTTGTTGATATCGCAGATGATAAAATAACATCTTTTGCGGATTTGATGACTCCCGAAGAAGCGGCAAGGTATAATGAATATTGGGATAACTTAGGAAATCTGAAATCAACAACTATTGCTGATGATTTGGTTGATGATGTTACTAAATATGCAGATGAAGTCGCTGAGATAGTTGATGATGCTGTTGAGAGTGGTAATGATTCTGCATTAGTCAGTAAGTTAACATCAGCAGATGTAAAGGCTGCAATTGAAAAGAATGGAATGTCTGTTGAAGACTTTTCAAAATTACTTGACCCTAATAGAACTTTGACTCCAGATGAATTGAAATTTGTAGATAGAGTAAGAACTGATATAGGATTACCAGAGACTGGTACAGTGATGAACAAAATAGTACCTCAAAGTGATATATATAATTATTTATATAATGAGAACTATAATGGTGTTAGAGGTTTCGTTTCGGTTGATGAACATTCTAATATCCTAAAAACGTTAGATGATGTATTTGAAGGAAATAGGTTAGACTATGACAATACTGCATTTAAAATAGGAAATGGAGTTGATGGAATTTCAAAATCAGTAGGTAATGCTGATACAGTATATGGTAAAATAACATATGTGTTAGATGATGCAACTGGAATTAAAATTCCAAAGGATTTACAAATAGCAACAAATGCTCCTTATACAGGACGCGGATTTACGGGTAGTAAAAATGTTGTTTTGCCAGAACTTGTACAAGATACGCGACCCTTTGTAGATGGAGATATTTTAGGTATATATGATGCTAAAACAGGAGAACTAACGCAACAATTTGTATACGATTCAGATTTGGGTTGGTTATTAAAATGAGTTGAGGAGTTTTGAGTATGAGTGATATGTATTGTATGTATAGTGGCTTAAAATGCAAAATTAAAAAGAGAAATTGTAAATACATAATTACATCAAGAGTAAAGAAGGAGGGGTTTACTAATTATATTGATGTACTGGGAAATGAACATTCTGAGTTATATATGAAAATTGTTAATTCTGATGAGGTGGACGTAATATACAGTGAAGATGTATTTATAAAATATAAAGATAAATACTTTCGATTATTTGCAGGTGAAATATCTAAAAATGCTGTACTTGATGATTCGTATATGATATGGACTGATTCAGAGCAATTAGCACAGGAATATATTTTTGAAAAGAAGGAGCAATTTGTGTTTATTAAGCATATAAGAAGAAAAGAAATTGAAGCATTAAAAATAGTGAAAACGCCAGTATTGGATTTTAAAGATATTGAGCAATCAGTAGAGAATTTCGAGGGAGATGCTTTGGATAATTGGCTTTCTGAATTAATTTAAATTTATGTATCTACATAACTCAGTCAGTGCATCAGCAGTGTTTTATGCTTTTAGCATAAAAAATTTCATGAAAAAAGTTATTCTAAGGCACATTTTTATCAACGGCTATGCCAGCGTATTCGTGAGTTTAGGACTTGAAACCCTTGCAATAGGCTTATGCGTTGAACATGGCGATGATGAAGAAGCCATTGCCAGAACTGTCGGCGTAATTGCTGGTATGGGTACAGGTGCAGTTTCAAAATATGCGGATGAGATGATAGGAGGATCTTATGTTACTGATAAATACAGAGAACGAGTATTATCTGCAGTTGGTCAAGCTCATTGATGAAATTATTCCCAAGGAATGCACAGAACTTGCGGTTTACGTTGAGTTCCTGAAAACAAAGCCAGTCTTTTCGATATTTTTCAGAACGGATAAAGACGAAAGATTTCTCGAAATAAACGAAATTCCTGAAAAATATTCCGTTTCAAAAGAAACATTTGACGAACAGTACAGAAAGCTCAGTGGGCTTTTCTTTGATCTTCGTCGTGGGTACGAAAAGGAATACAAGGGCAGGGAGTGTAAAACCATAAGCCTTTTTGTTGTAGACGGAGAAATAATTTCGGAATACACATCATCTCTTGATGAAAAGAGCTCCTTTGAAAAAAGACTTACCCTATGGAAGTACAAAGAAATTGGCGTAATAGATAGCCCTGAAGATGCAGTTACTATAGAAAAACACTTCGGAAGTGTAAACAGAGGGGGAGCGCAGGGGATAAAGCGCAGACCTTACAGAGAAACAAGTGCGTTTGATGAGCTTAAAGAGCTTGGAGATTCTTTTGCTGAAAAAATGAAAGAGCCGCACAGAGCAGGTGGACTTTTCAGGGCATTTGCGGCTTTGATGAGACTTATTAAATGATGAAAAAGTAAACCGTCTGATTGCTGATTCGGGAAATGACTTTGTGAGTACAGGAGAGTGGATAGGTACCAATAAGGAACGTATTGATTTTGGTAAAGTAATAGGACAGTATGTAAACCAAGTAACAAATGAAACAATTGATACAACTATGGGAATAATCCACTATTCAAAAACGGGAACACATATTGTCAGTTGATGAATTATTAGATGCTGGTATATTAAGGAGGATACAATGATAATGACAGTTGCACAATTAGAACAAGAACTAGAAATGATGGAGATACCTAATGAATCATATTCTATAATGGTAGGAGGATTGCCTAATGAGAAATTATGTCTTGTGAAAGAAGAAACATGGCAAGTTTATTATAGTGAACGTGGCAATAAAAGCGGATTAAAAGTATTCGAAACAGAAGCGGAAGCGTGCGAATTTTTCTTGAAAAAAATACAAAGATACGCTTCGAAATAATGGCTTGAAACCCTTGCAATAGCCTTATGCGTTGAGCACGGTGACGACGAAGAAGCCATTGCCAGAACTGTCGGCGTTATAGCAGGAACAAGTTTTGGCGTATTAGGGAAATACAGCGACGAGATTGCAAAACTTAGCGATGATGTAATTGAAACTGGATATGGCACTGGCGTTAAATCCATAGATCTTGATGATGGGTTTATTGAAATATCTCTTTCACCCACTTTCTCCCCGCTGCTGAAACAATCATCATAAAATCTTCGGTAAGCCAAGCGACTTCCGGGCTTTGCCCGTGAATGTCAATATTACCCAGTCGCACCTCTTCCCCGTCTGAAAATGCGTATTCCCCATGTCGCATTTCACCTCGACCAGAAAAAGCTCACAGGATTAAATAATCCCGTGAGCTTTTTAAATTTTATGATTTTTTCTATTTACAGGAGTTCATTTGCGCGTTATACTGTGAAAATTTCCAAATAATAAAAATGAATGCAAAAAAATTGAAAATTTCTCTTGAAATCACGGAAATAATGATATATACTATTGATGTTAAGGCGGTTTTCCGCCAAGATAGTTTCAAACAAAAGAGGTAATAAATATGGAAAAGGTTTATACAGGTAAGACAAAGGACGTTTACAAGCTCGAAAACGGAAACGTAATGCTCAAGTTCAAGGACGACTGCACAGGTAAGGACGGAGTATTCGATCCCGGTGAAAACGCAGTCGGACTCACAATAGACGGCATCGGAAAGGCAAACCTCGAAACATCGGTTTACTACTTCGAAATGCTCAAGAAAGCCGGAATCAAGACTCACTATGTAAGCGCTGATGTTGAAAACGCTACTATGGAAGTTCTCCCTGCTACTGTATTCGGTCACGGCCTCGAAGTTATCTGCAGACTCGTTGCAACAGGCAGCTTTATCCGCAGATACGGCGAATACATGAAGGACGGAACAGTTATCGACGGCGGTTATGTTGAATGTACATTCAAGAACGATGAAAAGGGCGATCCCCTCGTAACAAGCGAAGGCCTTGCAGTTCTCGGCATTATGACTCCCGAAATGTTCGAAAGCATGAAGGAACAGACACTCAAGATTACAAAGATTGTTGCTGACGACCTCAAGACAATCGGTCTTGACCTCTGGGACATCAAGTTTGAATTCGGATACAACAACGGCGAGGTTATCCTCATCGACGAAATCGCATCAGGAAATATGCGTGTTTACAAGGGCGACAAGATTGTTGAACCCGTTGAACTCACAAAGCTCATCCTCAACAGATAAAATAAGAAACACTTCCCTGCTGTACAAAATACGGCAGGGATTTTTTCGTCTGTTCCCCGCCTTGATTTTGGCATTTTCCCGTGATATAATGATATTATTCTTGCGAAGGGAGGAAAACTATGGCTGTACTTATAACGGGCGGGGCGGGATATATCGGCTCGCACACCTGCGTTGAACTGCTTGAGGCAGGCGAAAAAATCGTCGTGATGGACAACCTTTCAAATTCCTCACACAATTCGATTGATGCGATAAAGAAGATAACCGCACGTGATTTCCCGTTTTACGAGGCGGACATCCTCGACAGCGACGCACTTGACCGCATTTTTTCGGAAAACGGGATTGACTCCGTCATTCACTTTGCCGGGCTTAAATCCGTTGCCGAATCCGTCAGGGAGCCGCTGAAATATCACAGAAATAATGTAATCGGCACACAGACTCTCTGCGAAGCAATGCTCCGTCACAACTGCAAAACGATAGTTTTCAGCTCGTCGGCGACTGTATACGGCGTACCCGAAAAAGTTCCCGTAACGGAGGATTGTCAGACTGCACCGACAAATCCGTACGGAAAGACAAAGCTGGAGGCGGAGGAGATACTCCGCAGACTGCACGACGAAGACATCGAGTGGAAAATAGCAGTACTGCGCTATTTCAACCCCATAGGTGCACACGCCAGCGGACTTATCGGGGAAAAACCAACGGGAATTCCGAACAATCTTATGCCGTATGTCTGCCTTGTCACCGCAGGTAAGCTCGATGAAGTCAGGGTTTTCGGGAATGACTACCCTACCCCTGACGGTACGGGAGTGCGTGATTATGTGCATATCTCAGACCTCGCAAAAGCGCACCTCTGTGCTATGCGAAAGCTCCGTGAGGGCACGGACTTCGGGGTGTGGAACATCGGCACGGGAAAAGGATATTCCGTGCTTGAAATCATAAAGGCGTTTGAGCGTGTGAATAAAATCGCAGTGCCGTATTCAATCGCAGAGCGCCGTGACGGTGATGTGGCTGAATGTTACGCCGACCCGTCAAAAGCGTATCGTGAGCTTGGCTGGAAAGCCGAAAAAAGCATTGACGAAATGTGCGCTGACTGCTGGAATTATTCAAAAAATAATAAATTGTTTTAATTTTATTCTAAAACCAAAACACCGTCATAATGTATCCATTATGACGGTGTTTTTATTTTTTATAATTCCATTTTTCGTGTAAAAATTATTTTTCTCTGCATTTTACGACAGCCTCGGTGATATTCGTCATCACCGTTTCTCCGTGCTGATTTTTTATTTCAAGCGTAAGCGCAACAAGCCCGTTACGCTCGTTGCGCTGTACCTTGTTGCTGACCGTCACCGTCGAAGAAAGCTCGTCCCCTGCGAAAACAGGCTTGTGCCACTCGATTTTCGTGGACTTGCCCGCAACGAGTTCCTCGCCGAAAAGGTCGATTTCAAGGTACTTTGCCCACACTGACATAAAGCTCATCACCCCCGGTGCTATAAGCTGCCCGAAGCGTGTGGTCTTTGCGTATTCCTCATCCGTGTGAAGCGGTATGTTATCATATCTGAGGGCAAATTCGACCATTTCGTCCTTGTTTATCACAGCAGTCGGAATCTGCGTTGTATAGCCCTTTTCGATTTCTTCAAAATACATAGTTATTCTCCCTTTGACGCATTTTTATGTAGAAAGTATATCACTTTGCCCGAAAAAACGCAACACATCCTCCGCCACTTATTGCGCCGCAGATATTTTTGTGGTATAATAAGGATGTTATCCCGATATATCGGGAAAAATAGATTTTTGGAGGTTATACAATGGCAAGAACAGTACAGGAACTCATGGCTATGATTAAAGACAACGATATCAAAATGATTGACTTCAAAATCGTTGATATCAACGGACAATTCCGTCATGTAACAATCCCTGCGGAGCAGTTTTCGGAGCAGACACTTTCCGAGGGTATCGGATTTGACGCATCAAACTACGGATATGCAGTTGTTGAAAAGAGTGACATGGTTTTCATTCCCGACCTCGATACAGCACTCATCGACCCTTTCTGCGGAGTGCCTACGCTCTCCATCACAGGTAACGCAATGGTCATAGACTACCCTGAGAACAGACCTCTCGACCAGTACCCCAGAAACATTGTTCTTGCTGCTGAGCAGTATATGAAGGACTCAGGCATTGCCGATACAATGCTTATTCTCCCCGAATTTGAATTCCATCTTTTCGATAACGCAGGCTGGTCTGTAACACCCGAAAAGATTTCAATGCACGTAGACGCTACACAGTCGTACTGGAACAGCGACACAGAAGGCAAGGGCTGTGTAGTTGCTCACCAGAAGAACTACCACATCGCAAAGCCGTTTGACACATCATACGAGTGCCGTTCGGAAATGTGCCTTGAAATGCAGAAGGCAGGCATCGCAATCAAGTACCATCACCCCGAAGTAGGTGCTGCGGGACAGTTTGAAATCGAACCTATGCTCGGACAGATGTCAAAGATGGCAGACGCAACAATGATGATAAAGTACATCGTGCATAATACAGCTCTCAAGTACGGCAAGGTTGCAACATTCATGCCCAAGCCCGTATACAACGAGGCAGGAAACGGAATGCACGTACATATGCTTCTCCTCAAGGACGGCGAGCCTGTATTCTCCGACGACAACGGATACTCACACCTCAGCGAGACTGCGCACTACTTCATGGGCGGACTTCTCAAGCATATTTCATCGCTCTGTGCTATCACAAACCCCAGCACAAACTCATTCAAGAGACTTGTTCCGGGATTTGAAGCTCCCGTAACGGTAGGCTACGCTACATCAAACAGAAGTGCTGTAATCCGTATCCCCGCATACGCAAAGACCCCTGCACTCCGCCGCTTTGAAATCCGTAACCCCGACGCTACCTGCAACCCGTATCTCGCATACGCTGCTATCCTCATGGCAGGTCTTGACGGCGTAAAGAACAAGATTGACCCCCACGCAAACGGTTGGGGTCCTTACGATTTCAACCTCTACAAGCTCTCGGATGAGGAGAAGGCAAAGCTCTCGTCACTCCCGACAACGCTCGACGCTGCTCTCGACGCTCTCGAGGCAGACCACGATTACCTCACAGAAGGAGGAGTATTCCCCGAGCAGCTCATCAAGACATTCATCGCAAACAAGAGAAAAGAAGTTTTCGAAATGTCAAAGATTCCTCACCCTGCAGAGTTCGACAGATATTTCAACCTTTAATAAAAAGAGCAACCCCGTATCAGCTAAGGTACGGGGTTTTATTTTTATTAATAAAGCTGTTGATATTTGCTGAGTGCATCGGAGGCCTGTTCGAAATCCGACGCAAGACCGTTATTTGCCACAGACATTTTATCGTACATAATCTGTTTTGCGGAAGTATCAATATCAATAAGCGTATTCAGAGTCTTAATATCCTGCATAGATGCTGTTCCGTCATTGAATTTATCGAGATAATTGTTTATCGCATTATCCATACTGCCCTGGAAATTATTATTATATCTTACAATTTCAGACCAATTATCCATATTTTTAGAAGCGCCCGTTGCATCCATGAGCAATTCTGCGCCATCAATAACTAATTTAAGCGCCTGTGTCCCGGGGGTTAATTCCATCAGGGTATCAGTAAGCTTATCCGACGCTATATCCAGTCCGTCGTCTACCAATTTGTCGGCGACTTCAAAGAATTTATCTGTATACTGTCTTTCAAGCTCATTAATGACATTTTCAACTACCGCAGGATTTGAAACCTCCGAAAAAGCGGTTTTAAGCGAATCGAGATATTCCATATTCTCGCTGTAATCGTTCATCAGATACTCTGTATATTCTCCGCTCATTTTACCGTACTTCAGGAATTTGCCGAAAGCTTCGGGCGTAAGTTTCATATTCTCCGCCATAACATTCATCTGACTTTCGGACAAAGTGTTTTTCACTACGAATTCGCCGATGTCTTTTCCGTAATTCACAGTTTTTCTTGAATCGAGAGCTACATCCATAATGTCTTTTTCGATGCCATCATTCAGCCACTTGAATTCTCTTGACTGACATTCGTTCTGAATTGCCGAATGAAGAATTTTTTTGATATTTTCAGTTTCAATTCTTGAAACCATACTCTCTCCAGATAGCAGATCCTTTCCGGCTCTAACGATGTTTTCATCAAAAATATCGTTGATAGCCGATCCAATGACATTCTTGACGTTGAAATTCTTTTCTGTCCACTTTTCATAGTTTTCATTATACTGATTTCTATGATGAAGATATGCGTCGTATCTGGATGTGGGTACCACTTCTTTTTCGGATATTAATTGCGTCATATAATTGGCAACTTCATTTTCCGCTTCCTGAGTCATGCTTATACATTCATAAAGAATACCCATAAGTTCTTCCATGTCTTCTTTGCATCTTTCGAATTTTTTCATATACTCAACCGCTTCGTCAAAAAACTGCTGTGATATTGCATCATTGCCCTGTATATCACTGAATTCGTTTATGAAATCAACAAATTGCTGATGTATATCCTGAAAATTGTTTTTTATAGTCGAAATATCAGCATACGCAGTGGCTATTTCTTTTACATTCATTTTGTAAAGCATAAGTGTTCCCCTTTACATTATAATGAAACAGGGTCGGCTTACTTCCGGATAAACCGACCCTCATCAAATCAGTTGTTGAACATTTTGGTTGTAGAAAGTCTGTTTACATCGTTTGTTGTAGTGCTATCCTTTTCTTTCAATATTTCCGCTGATGTTCTCAGGTTCTGGATATGTCTCGAAAGTCCGTCAAGCGAAGCTGTGATTTCTCTTGTGACATTCTGATATTTGTCGACATAGTTTGTTCCAGACTGGCTCTTCCAGAAATCACTGAGGGAAGTCACCTTTGCTCTCATATCGTTCATGAGCGTTTCCATTTCGCCCTTTTCTTTTTCAAGCTGTGCAGCCTTATTGTTTAATTCCTCAGTAGAAACCTTTATTACCAAATTACTCATAATTCTTTGTCCTTTCGTTGATTTATATTTAAATTAGGTGTTTGAAATTTTTTTCGCGCTCTCCGAATCAGCAATCTTATATTCCTGAGCTGCTTTGAGGATTGCGTTCTTGTACTCGTCCATAAGATTTGCGAGGCTGTTGTATTTTGACCTGTCAGCTGCAAAAGTCTTGTTGAAAGCGTCGTTTGCATCGCCTTCCCACATAGTGTCAAGTTCTGATACATACTGATAAAGTCTGTTTACCGATGCCTGCCATTCGTTGATTTTAGCGTCAATTTCCCTTGCTGTCTGTTCCATTTCCATTGGTCTGATTTCAAATTGTGCCATAAAAACATCTCCTTATAATAAATTTAATTGTTTCCGATTATAACTGCGCCGTTCATGTCCATCCATTTATAGTGATTGAGGAATTCTTCAACCTGCATACCATGAACGGGGGCATTGTCAACAGCCTTTATTGCAGCTTCTGTTGTAAGATTTTCGGCATACAGCCTTGTTTCGAATCCTGGGCCCCAAGAATTGTCGTAGAATGTTATTTCTCCGTCTTTATGTATTCCGTCTATAAACAATACATGGCCGTATTGCCCTGAATCGAAAGAAACAACAATATTCCTTAACGGCTCTGTCTGGTCTGACTCCATATATTCATTAACCATCTGCCTGAAACCTTCAACACCTGCGTATTTGTTAGCAGAATCAGCCGCACAGTTGTCAAACCACTGTCCTCCACTTGTATCTCCCGCATGGTCAAACGGATACCCCAATTCTTTACTGTGAAGTTTGTGCATGGTTGTGAATGTACATGACACCCAACCCGAATTATCATTAAATTGTGCAACCGCAGCGCCTATTGAGTCATTCTGATAATAATATCCGCCATAGCCCTCATAACCTGTTGTCCCTACAACACCCTTTGTTGAATAATTCTTCGCCTTGTATCTGTCAAGAACCACACTTTGCGTTGTTGTCTGTGAGGATGAATTCCCTCCCGAAGAGCCTCCTCCTATGATTTCTGCGGCCTCATGGTCAGCTGCAATAATATCGTTGACATATGAATTTATCCTCTTGGACAAACCATTCAGATCGTAGGCGGTATTCTTCATTTTCTCTGTTATGTTTTTTATTTTTTCGCAATATTCGGAAGACGCCTGCGAAATCCATGCAACTTCAACTGTATTAACAAATCCGTTGATGTCAATCGTTGATTCCATGATACTTTCGGCATTTCTTCTGGCGCTACTTGCCATACGCCTGTATTCTTCCGTGTCTATCTGTAACATCCTGAATATCCACCTCCTTAATTATTGAACATATTTTTTGTAGAAAACGGGGTCTCTTCCTGAAGAGTCTGAACAGTCTTGGAAGAAATATTTTCCGCATTTTCGTAATTCTTTCTTGCTGTTTCAATAATAGTCTTTTCGACTTTTACCGTTTCCGCAAGTTTTAACATACAATTATGCATATCAGACATTTCGGAGAAGAATTTCTTTTTTGCCTTTTCGCCCCATGTGTCTTTGTAATATTCTTCAAAAATCCTGATTTCCGATTCCAGCGATCCGATTTTTTCGGATAATTGTGTGAACTCGCTTTCAACATTTGCCATAACCTGAATGTCGGAACTTATCTGCTCACTCATTTATATCACCTCTTGTCAAAGACTTTTTGCATTTCAGCCGACTCTTCTGACTTTGTTCAGGACATTATTTTCACATTGACGGTATCGGTTTATGGCGTATTCCAGAACGGATATCTGCCAATCCATATGGCGTACAATTGTTTCGAATTTGTCCTTGTCAATGCTCAGCCTGTAATTCACAAGATCGCCTGCATCGCCCTTCCAGACGGAAGTCAGGAGGTTCTGCTGGCCTATGAATGTGTTTTGCGTTTCGGCAAATTCATCACGCTTTTTCTGGAGTTTTGATTTCATTTCCTCAAGCTGACTGATATCCCAGTATATATTTAAAAGACCCAACACCACTGTCACTCTCCTTTCTTTTTTACATTCTACATCAGAAAAATCCCGATGTGTAAATTCCTTGACCAAATTGCATTTTTTTGATATTTACAGATTTTTTTGCATTTCAGGACAATTTTTATGCCGTTTGTCATTTTTTCGTTTTTTCTCCCTCTATTGACTAAATTCGCCTTAAAATGTATAATTATTCGTGTAACAATTTCAGGGGGGCGTGGTTTAATGTACAATCTTCTTTTATGCGATGATAACGGGGTTTTTCTTGCGCAGTCGCAGAAAATCATTGCCGAAAATTACAATGGCATCTTCAATATCGTCGTTTCGGAAAATTTCGATGACGGCCTGAAAAAATGCGTTGACTCAAACGCTGACATTGCAGTTCTCGATATTGAACTTAAAGACGAAAGCGGTATAGACCTTGCAAAACTCCTGAACGAGAAAATTCCTGACTGCAGGATAATCTTCCTGACAAACCACATAGGCTATGCAACCGATGTCTATTCGGCGGAGCATACATACTTCGTCGTCAAGGAGGATATGGAGAAAAATCTTCCCAGAGCGATTGAAAAGGCGCTGTCCGAAATCGAAGCGGCAAAAAACGACTTTATAACCGTTTCGTCAAAGGACAGAAAAAGAGTCCTGAAGGTGAGCGACATATTCTATTGCGAGCATAGCGGAAGAACGGCGAAAATTTACCTTGAAAACGACTCGTTTACGGTTACGGAAAAACTCGACACGCTGTATGAAAGCCTCTGCGAAAAAGGCTTTACAAGATGTCACAAGAGCTTTATTGTGAATATGGTAAAGGTTTCGGAAATTTTCAGGAACAAGTATGTTTTTGAAAACGGAAACGAAATTCCGATAAGCAGAAACTATGCAGACGCCACAAAAACCGATTTCGCAAAATTCATGTGCAGAGGGGTTTAAGATATGATACTTGCAGAGCATTTTTATCTTGGGGATATTGTTTATGTCTTTCAGATTTTTTTAACAACAATCATAGAATTTGTTTCGATAATGATTGCAATACCGCCGAAGAAATTTTCCAAAGTGCTTCTTCCGATTTTTTTTACAGTCAAATTTGTAGGAAACATTTTCAAAAATCTTCTTACAGCCGACGGATACCATATTGATATCTATATTATGCTGATTCTGTCATTCCTTTTTTATGCAATGGTCTATATATACACCATCATAAATTACAATGAAGAAAAATGGCGGTATTTTTCATTCTATTTTCTTGTTGCATTCGCAACTATGATCATCTCGATGATAGTTTCGTTCTTCTATGATGTGACGAATGTTCAGGGATTTATCCTCGCTTCCGATAATTATTCGGACACGATTATTGTTGCCGAATGGGTTTTCAGAAGATGCATAGATATTACAGGATATCTTCTTCCGCTCTATCTTGCAGGGCCTGTTCTTTTCAGGAAATATCATCCGCCGCTTGCTTTTTCTATGATTTTTTCCATTCTCTTTATTTTAATCGAAATCCCGGGATTTATAGTTGTATTCATCAACGATTTTTCTATGACGGGCGAGGTCAAATATCCGACAATATTCTTTATAATAATTGTCCCGCTGGCAATACTCTACACCATTCTTTTCAGCACCGTTTTAAGCGCAAACTACAAGCGTGAAAAAGAACTTCTCGCAAAGCAGACAAAATTACAGTATGAATACTACTCGGCGCTTGAGAAAAATCAGCAGAAGATAAGAAAGCTCAACCACGATATGAAAAATCATATTCAGGCGCTGAACATCTTTTCGGAAAACAACGACACCGAGGGCTTCCGTAAATACGTAAAGGAAATGACCTCATCGTACACGGTACGGAAGATAGAATACTGCGAAAACAACATCGTAAACGCCGCAGTTTCAAGCAAGGAGGCTGTCGCAAGAGAAAAGGGCATCGACTTCGATGTGGCGATAACCCTCCCCGAAAAGATAGACATAGACGCTATGGATATAGTTTCGGTCTTCACAAACCTGCTCGACAATGCAATAGAGGAATGCGACCGCATAAAAGAAGAGTCCGAAAAGAAAATCTCCCTCAACTGCGTGTGCAAAAAGGGTGCTGTTGCAATATGCTGCGAAAACTCCTGCCACAACGCAGAAAAGGCTAAAAAGCTGGTAACACAGAAATCGGACAAATTCCTTCACGGGCTGGGAACAAACATCGTGAAGACTATTGCCGAGAAATACAACGGCTCATACTCAACGACAGTTGAAAACGGAAAATTCTCCGCAAGCGTTCTGATGGGCTGCAGAGAAGGATAACGAAAGCAAACCACCCCCGACGAAAATTCGTCGGGGGTGGTTTTGATTATCTGCAAATCCAAGGAGATATTTTGCAATTCCTTACATTTAAAGAAACAATTCGTGCGTTTTATCAGTATATAAAAATATTGCAGCAAAAATATGTTAATATTTATTATCTGTTCGGGAGGTGAAAGCACCGTGAAAAAAATCAGAGTATTCATTACCGTCGTATTATATACACTATCTATAATGTACATATCGCTTACAGACAATCACGAAATGCACGAAATTGCAAAGGCAATTACAACTGATACAACATTTGCCGAAACAACAAATACGGCTTCTGCTTCCCGTGATAAACCAACTGATACTTTCGTTACTACCACAAGCGAAAATGTGCCTGTATTTTTTGAATATGGCAATGGGAGATACGCTTTCCCGAAAGAATTTTATTCAGACCTTTCCGATATAATGGAAAAATATCCGCATTTCAATAATTACGATATATCTGTTGCTTACAGTGATATTGAAACGGGTTTCTCTGTGATGATAAATCCCGATAATCATTATTATTCTGCGTCGTTAATAAAAGCACCGTACATACTTCATATTTACGAACTTGCACTTGAAAATAAGGCAAACACTTCCGATATTGTTGTTTTTGAAGAACAATTCAGAAGAAACGGAACAGGCGTTATCAAGGATATGGAGCCCGGGAAAGAATTCACGATAGAGGAACTTATCGGACTTTCTATAAAAAGAAGCGATAATACCGCCTTCGCAATGCTTAAAAATGTATTCCCCGAAAATGAGTTTGTCGGATACATGAACTCCATCGGGGTTGATTATTACTGTAATTCCGGCAACATGATATGTGCAGAGAGTGCAATTGATATCTCAAGAGAGATATATAATTTTATCGAAGAGGGAAATCCGTACTCCCAGAATCTATATGAATATATGACATCTACATTACACCCGATGATATATGCGGGCGAAAATTCTGAAATAGCGAGAAAATACGGCTGGTATGCGGGATATTTTCACGATATGGCTATAATATATGACGAAAGACCATACACCCTTGCAATACTCACGAATTTTGAAGACCTCGAAATAGGAGAAACCGAGTATCAGCTTTTCAAAGATATTTCCGCACTTTTCTATAACTACTCAGGAAAACTGTCACCGTCAGACGGTAACGATGATGTGATAATAATCAGGACGCCGAAAGACGAAGAAAAAAAGGACAACCATTAAAGGAGTGTGGATTTTTGTTTTTTTCGACATAATCTTTGCTATTTTTGCAAACCGACTGAAACCTTCGGGATATTCTGATAGAATATCCTTGTCGGCTGCATTGATTTAAGCAGGTTTAAAACAATATCCTGCTGTTCAATGGTCAGTTTGTTCCAGTTGTCAAGCAGTTCACGTTGTCTGTCGGATATGACAACAGGCGAGTTGTCAAAGGCGAAAAATTCCGAAAGAGAGATGTGGAATGCTTCACAAATACTTATGAGCGATGGGATGGAAGGATTGATGTTCTTTTTAAGCCATGAAGAAATCGTGGTCTGTGCAATTCCCGATTCTTCTGAAAGACGGTATTCTGTCCATCCGCGCTCATTCTTCAGTTGAAGAATACGCTCTAAAACGGTTATGACTACCACCTCCCGCATATGTCTATATCGTTAATTTTATACGATTTTTCGTTTACAGGTAATAATTAAAATAGTATAATAAATACGATTATACTTATTATAAATAGAATTCATTTCAAAGAAAATTCAAGTTTGTTTATATATTTTTAAAAAGAGGTTTTGATGATGAATATCGCCATAGATGTTGATGGAGTTTTTACGGATTATGAATGGTATCTTGATTATTATGCCAAATCAAATTCAATAAATAAAACAGAACTTGATTTACAAAAAAGATACAACTGGACAAAAAAGAAAGAACTGAAATTTCATATAAAGCATTTTGTATGGTATATAATCAATATGCCTATAAGGGAAAACGCATCTGCGGTAATGCGTGAATTGAAAAAACAGGGGCATAAAATATATATCATAACTGCCCGAGCATATGCGAACAATTTTTTGTTCGGCAGGATTATACGGAATATTCTGAAAAAATGGTTATATAAAAACAATGTCTGTTATGATGACATTTATTTTGTGAATACTCATAATGCTGCCAAAGAAAAATTCAGATTGGCAAAAGAACTGGATATAGATTGCTTTATAGAGGATGACCCTGAAAATATACAACTTTTAAAGGATGTATGCAATGTATTATGCATGCAGGCAGGATATAATTCTCATATGCCTGATTTTGAATTTGTATCGGATTTCGGGGATTTATACAGCAAAATAAATAAAATCAACAGAACAAACTCCATAAGTGATTATAACAGAATTCCTTTTGATGAGGAAGAATATGAAAAATACAAATCAAATCACAAAATCATAATGAAAACATTAGGAAAAATAGTGTCCTGTTTTTTAAAACTTGAAATCGAAAACCAGAATAATATTCCTGAATCAGATGGGAGTATTTTTGTTTTTAATCATAGGCGTTCATCGGATATTCCTATTGCATATCTTGTGTTGAAAAACCGTTTTGCAAGGCTTCTTACAAAGAAAGAATACGAACTTTCTCCTCTGAGATTTTTACAAAAACCGTTAGGAACGATTTATGTCAACAGATACAGCAAGATTTCAGGAAAAACTTCAAGATTGGTGATGATTCAGACTATACTCAACAAAGGCAACCTGATTGTTTTTCCCGAGGGTACCCGTAATAAAACAAATGAACTCCTGCTACCTTTCCGTTATGGTGCGGTAAGAGTGGCGCAGATTACAAACGCACCTATCATTCCTGTTGTTATCGAGAAAGTAAAATCAAAAAAATACAAGGTGAGAATAGGAGAAAAAATTATAATAAATCAATCTGATGACATAAAGGAAAGTAACGATAAACTACATAATATTATGAAGGAAATGCTTATTGATTTAAAAAAATAATCTGTTAAAATTCAGAAGGAGATTTTATTTATGCAGAAAAAATCGAAAATTATTATAATCTCAATAGCGGCGGCACTCGTTCTGGTAGTGGGAGTGTTCACTGCAATATCCCTCATCGGCTCGTCGGAAGCCCCCGTAGTGCAGGCGGGTACAAGCGAACAGCTCTCGCTGGGGCAGAAGTTCCTCATTGACCTTGAGTACGAAAAAGCCGTGGCGGAGTTCAATGCCGTAATCGAAATCGAGCCAAAGAATGTCGACGCTTATATAGGTCTTGCCGACGCATATATCGGTATGGGCGACGAAAACAAGGCAATCGAAACCCTTGAGAAAGGGCTTGTTGCTATCAAGGAAGGCTATGACGAACTTTCTGATGAGGATAAGAAGATTGTCGATGAAAAAATCGAAAAGATTGAAAAGAAGATTGAAGAATTGAAACCAAAGCCGATAGAAATATTTTCAAACGAAATCCCTGCCGATTGTAAATCGCTTGTTATAATAAGCAGTAATATCGAAAATTATGATAGCTATGATGACGCAGAGGAATACATCAAAGAAGAGGTAGAATGGTTTAAAGAAGATCTCGATATAGATATAGAACAGAGTTTTGTTGTCGAAAATGCAATGTTTAATCCGAAAGAACTTGAAAAAATAGCATTACTCGAACAACTCGAAGTTCTTGAAATAGCAGGCTTTAACCTTTCAAAAGAAAATATATCGGTTATAGGTGAAATGAAACAATTAAAGCATCTCGAATTACATTGTTCAGCACTTTATGATATTTCAGGACTTTCAGGGCTTGTAAACCTTGATTTCCTCCAACTTGGCTACAACAACATACGCGATATATCCGCATTATCAGGAATGACAAAACTTGAATTTCTAGGTCTTGGCTACAACAACATAAGCGATATATCTGCATTATCAGGAATGACAAAACTTGAATATCTAGCTCTTAGCTACACCAACATAAGCGATATATCTGCATTATCTGATATGACAAATATGAATGAGTTATATCTTTATAGTACCAACATAAGTGATATATCTGCATTATCAGGAATGACAAAACTTGAATATCTAAGTCTTGCCAGCAACAACATAAGCGATATATCTGCATTATCAGGAATGACAAAACTTGAAACTCTAAATCTTAGCAACAACAACATAAGCGATATATCTGCATTATCAGGAATGACACAACTGAAAGTGCTTGAGCTTTCGGGAAATAATCCTAAGGATTTATCTGCGTTATCGGGCATGACAGAAATGAGAGCATTATCTGTATCTGATACAACAGCATCAAATTACGATACCATCTACATATATGATATATCCGCATTATCGGGAATGACGAAACTCAGAATGTTGAATATCGGAGATACACAGGTTTCGGATATCAGCCCGCTTGAGAATTGTAAAGACCTTGAATGTCTTTTTTTATACGACACAAATGTTTCAGACCTCAGCCCGCTTGCCGATATGCAGAAACTCGATACAGTAATAACTACAAATTGCTATATAACAAACTGCCCCGACAACATTTCAACGAGCAACCCCTCATATTATGAATGGGATTTGTCTGAATATATCGACTAACCCCACAAAAAAGGACAACCTTTAATGGTTGTCCTTTTTTCGTTAAGCTTAATCGTACTGTGCGCCAGGTTTGTGGTGGTGACAATGTTTTTCATATGTGCTAAGCCGACCATTTTTTTCATCTTTCAGCCCACGTGAGAAAACCCAATCTACTGTTCCGTCCGCATTGTAGTAAGTTGTCTCACTTTCTTCTGTCACCTTATATGTTCCATCGGTACTGTATGTAGTTCTTTTTATCAGTTTTTCGTTTGAATCATACTCATAATAAATCGTACTCAATTCAAATTCTTGAGTTTCATAGTTTAAAGAATAATAAATTTCTTTTACAAGTTTGCCATTTGAATCATACTCATAAATCGTACTCAATTCAAATTCTTGAGTTTCATAGTTTAAAGAATAATAAATTTCTTTTACAAGTTTGCCATTTGAATTATACTCATAATTCGAATAGGCTTCAATAATGTCTTCGCCATTGCTCCACTCATATTCTGTGCTTTTTATCAATTTATTCTGTGAGTCATACTCACGCAAACTATAACCCCCTCTTGGCGGAGTTGCAATTGTTTCACCTATGAAATTTCCATCCGAATCATAAAGAATTTTACAACACAAATAAGGAATATTATCTTCTATCTTATTATAAAATTCCTCATAAACTACCCTTCCGTCTGAATCATACTGATATTTCGCATAACAACAATCGTCAAAATATCTTATTTCAGGTTTTTCTAATGCAGCTGTGGTTTCAGGAGCCGTTGTGGTTTCCACCGTTGTTTCATCATTCAATACAACAGCCCGCTCTTCCCAATTGCCAGTTCCGTCATAAATCCTGATTTCAAATTCTGTTACATTGTAAAAACTAAAATCATATTCATCGGGAACTACCACATCCCATATAATTTTATCTGAAAAACATGTTGTACTTGTCACGGCGTTTTCAACAAGACCAGCGCCGCCTTCATAGCAATCCCATAAGTCGCTTTGCATTTCTTCAATTGTTTTTTCTTTATTCAGCCCAGGAGAGCCGGGAGGGTTTGCCCATGATGTTATTGAGGCTTCCAGTACCTTAGGATTTCCGAGCATTCTTACACCCCAGCTGTATTCCAACTCATTCATAATAGATGTTTCTTTATTAACAACATAACTATCTTTTATGTCAAGATTTTTTAATGTAATTGTAGCCTTTTTATCACTTGTTATTGCTAATTCTATATCTTCTTTTATGATAACTGTGGGGCTGGCTTCTGTCGTTTCAGATGTTGTAACTGTCGCTGTTGTCGTCTCTTCTGCTTTCTTCACCTCATCAAGCTTTGCCCGGATTCTCTCGTCGCCTGTTTCAGCAAGACCTTTTTCGAGGGCTTCTATTGCCTTGTTTTCATCGCCCATACCGATATATGCGTCGGCAAGACCTATGTAAGCGTCGACATTCTTTGGCTCGATTTCTATTACCGCATTAAACTCCGCCACGGCTTTTTCGTACTCAAGGTCAATGAGGAACTTCTGCCCCAACGAAAGCTGTTCGCTTGTGCCCGCTTGCACTACGGGGGCTTCCGACGAGCCGATGAGGGATATTGCAGTGAACACTCCCACTACCAGAACGAGTGCCGCCGCTATTGAGATTATGATGATTTTGGATTTTTTCTGCATAAATAAAATCTCCTTTTACACAATCATAAGTTTGTCTCCGCCTATAATTCCCGCTTCCGTTGCAGTATAGTTTTCGTTAAGCGGCATACACAATCTTTGCGAGAAAAGGCTTATATTCTTGCTGTCACTGAAAATGCTTTTACTGCCTTCAGTCATACAGATTTCTTTCATACAGATTGCTATAATATCCCGTATAAGCATCTGCTTTGAAATCCAGAATTCGTAACTTCTTGCAGTTGACGGACAGCTGATTTCGACAAGTATTTTTGTCATATAAATTTCCTTTCTTATGAAACAGTTTCTGTTCCAATGTTAAAAAGTTCCTTGATGATATTTCGGTATGTCCTCGAAAAATAAACAATATTGCCATTGTTTAAAATGATTTTTGAGTCGGAATAATCAATCTGTTTTATCCACGCTATATTGATGATAAAGCTTTTATGAATTCTTATAAATCCATCAGGGAGATTATTCTGGATTTCATCAAGCGTTCCGTAAAAAGAATATTCATTTTCCGAAGTTTTTACGATTATCTTTTTGTTTCCGCTTTCAAAGGAAAGAATAGACTCAAAGGGTATGCTGTACTCCGTTGACTTCGACTTGAATGTAAAGCATCCGAACCCGTGCTCTTTCTTCTTCGATATATAATCCGAAATTATATCGCCTATGAGCTTATTTATATCATTCTGAGTCATAGGTCTCAATATGAAACCGGAAGGATTATGTCCCGGTTTCATATATTGAAGAATATCGTTGAAATCATTTGCGACTATTATAAGATAGTTTTCACGATTTCCTTTCCTCAATGAATTTATAAGAAAATCAGTATGTTCATCACAACTTATTATGAAAATCGATTGGCTTTCTGCTTTTGAAAAAACTTCTCCCGCTTCTTTTACATTATCGGTAATGCATCTGATTTCAGACTGGATGTTATTCTGAATAAAATATGTAAAGCAATATTTTTGTACTGAAACATGCCTTGATATATCGGAGTCATATACATAAACATCAAGCATCGTTTTCCCTCCGTTCCGATAATGGTATGAATATACGTCTTTCGGACGTTCCGTCAAAGAAATATCCGACATTCATATCGAGAGGTTTGTTCTGGATGTTATATGGCAATGATGAAGAATACATCTTCTGTTGTTCGAGACATCCGCCCATATGAAGAATCGTCTTGTTGAGAAGGAAGTTCTTGCAGGCATTGCTATGAACGGCATCGATATAGCTGTCCTGGCCAAATCCCGCAATAAAGCTTACGCCTCTCTTTTCTCCATATCTGAATGTTTCCTCGACAAGCGTGTTAAGAGGATACTTATTGGAAGCATCGTATATTATTTTGTGGAATTCAGCCATGCTGTCTATGAATATGTACAGCATCTTCTTTTCTTCCACAACTTTTTCTTCCAATGCAGTTGCATTCATTGTATCCTTGTATTTTCCTCTTATTTCTGAAGCAACTTCAAATTCTTTCTGTACTCCCTCAAGGAACTCTATAATGTCAGCAGAGGTATAGATTTTATCCACAAATTCCGACTGACAAAGAATATCCGATGTCGTCCTGAAATACCAAACAACCGCACCTGATTGCTTTGCGCAAAAAGCGAGATTGTCAAATACGAGAGCAATGCTCTTTTCTTCACGCCCACCTACTGCAAGGCAGAATATATCTTTTCTCAGTGGTGCTATGACAGAAATATCATTTGTATCATATCCCAACGGAATCAGTCCGTCTGATTTGTTGTTTCTGTAAAAATCAACATACGGCTCATCCTTCGGCAAAGCAGGAATTTTCTTTGCGGATTTGTGCTTTTTATATTTCCGTGCAATATCTGAAATATCCGAAATCATTCTGTCGGAGCGTGCTGTTTCATCTGCAATTTCAAAAGGTACAGCTGTCTGGAATTCAAGAAGCTCGTTTTCCTTGATAATTCCACGGCCTGCGTATTTGGATGGCGCAAAGTCGGGGGATTTTCCGAACACCTCGTTATATCCATAACGGTCGGAAAGCTGTAATGCGATTTTGTAACCTATATTCTGCTGCATTTTATATTTGACATCGTTTGGATTGCCTGCTGAGATAATAAGCTGAATTCCATACTTAAGACAGTCTCTTGAAAAGGCTGCAAGCTTTTCGGCAAATTCAGGGTAGCCTTCGGCGAAGCCTGCGTAATTATCTATCACAAGCAAAATCATAGGTATTCTTTTCTTCTTTACATACTCTCCGAATCCACCTGTGTTCGCCTCGTCAAAAAGCCTTCTCCTTTCTTCGCACTCTTTATCAAGAAGCTTGAAAAGTCTTTCTATATGCTCGCTGTTTTCCTGGAAAACAACTCCGCCGCAATGAGGCAGTTTTTCAAACTTTCTTGTTGTTCTGCTCGAAAAGTCAATAAAATAGAACTGGAATTCGTCGGGCGTATAGTTTGAAACGAGTGAATAGACAACTGTCTGGAGGAATGTTGATTTTCCCGAACCCGACATACCTGAAACAAGTATGTTCGATGTTTTTGATATATCTATCGTTGCGGGATACTGGGATTGCTTTTCGGGATTATCAATCATACCAAATACAGATATAAGACCTTTTGAAAAATCAATATCAGAGGTATCCATTTTATCAAGACCTATAAGCGATGACAGTGATTCGTTCCAGAGTTTTCTTGTTGCCTTGATCTGATTTGCGGCAGAAACAGCAATTATATAGTCTATACCCGCTTTAAGCTGAGAAACTTCGGTCTGATTTTTATTTTCAGACATTATATTCTCTTCAAGATATGTTCCGTCGATGTCAATCATTATCACTTCTTTGTCCTTTGAAGAAACAAAATCATCTGTCGGAATATACTCTGCCCCGGAATATCCCGACTGGAACATATCAAAAATTTCATCATTTCCAACCTGCATATATGCTCGTCCTGTGTTGACAAGATATGCTGCTTCGGGGCGTTTCAGCATGCCCATACTATCCTGTTTGTCCTGAACTTTAAGACAGATTTTAAAGCGTGAGTTACTCCATATTTCTTCATCAACAACTCCCGCAGGCTTCTGGGTTGCAAGTATCAGATGAATTCCCAGACTTCTTCCAACTCTCGCCACACTGACAAGTTCTTTTATAAATTCGGGTTGTTTATGTTTAAGTTCTGCAAATTCGTCCGATATAATAATTAAATGAGGCAACGCTTCGCTGACCGTACCGCCACGATACATTTTTATGTACTGATTAATATGATTTACTTTAAAGCGATTGAAAATCTTCTGTCGTCTCTTTATTTCGCTCTTTATTGAAATAAGCGCTCTTCTTGTGAGATTTTCATCGATTTCGCCGTCTCCTGTATCTCCTCCGAGGTTTGTGATTATTCCCGCAAGATGAGGAATTCCGTTAAAAGCTGCAGCCATTCCTCCTCCCTTGTAGTCTATAAGGATAAACGCCACTTCATCGGGGCTGTAATTGAGAATAAGAGAAAGTATGAAGGTCTGTATAGTCTCACTTTTTCCCGAACCTGTTGTTCCTGCAACAAGACCGTGAGGACCGTGCATTTTTTCGCTTATATCAAGAATAACAGGACGGTTTCCTGCGCCTATTCCTATAAACGACGCAATACTCTCATAAGAACGGTTTTCTTTATACTTTTTAATAAGATTCCATTGTTCAAATCTGCCTATGCCAAGCATATCAAGATAATCAACAGATGCAGGAATTTCACCCTGACTGAATTCGGTCAGATAAAGTCCGTTTATTGCTCTTGAATATCTTTCTGCTTTCTTTGTATCAACATTATCAAAAACCACTGAATTTGTTTCATCTATTGTTGATGAAAGTGAATATATTCCACTATATGTATCGTCATGCTGGATAATCACCTTACACTCATTGGGGAGCTTGTCCATCTTTTCATAAGCCAGAATAAATGTGAACCCTAATTCCGAATTGTTCATTATGTACTTTGAGATAATATTTTTCTCAAGAATATTCTTATCTGTGCAGATAACAAAATAATGCGGAAGGATCATCTGATTCTTTGATGAATCCCCTGCGTTTTCTTCCCTTGAACGAAGTTCTCCACCAAGAAAACTGCATACATTCTTTATGGAATTTCCATCACACCCGAACATTCTTATTTTTTTATCGGCAGTGAACATATGCGGCAGCCATTTCATCCACAGATATTTATCTTTTTCATTTTCTCTGCAAAGAATAGCGATTTTTATATCATTGTAGCTATGGAGTGCAGAAAGCTGAACAACAATATTGTTCACTATATTCATGACATTCTCATATTCACCGAGAATGCCCCAGATTTTATTGCCAATCAGTCTTGTAGTGTATGCGCAACCCTCCATTATATTATAACGGTCGAAAATCTCCCTCGGCTTATCCGCAAGCGAATCATCGCTCATAGAAAACCGTTCCTTCGGAATTGAAATTCCATTAGTCATTTTTACTGACCCTGTGCCGAAACGGATTGTCGAAAAATCAGCGTGATTTATATTGCGGTTCCACAAGGAAGTGTTATCTTCAAGAATTCTGCTCATAAGTTTATCCGAAGATAAAAACTGCTCCTCCATTATACTTTTGTTTTTATCCTGCTTTTCGGAAAGAAGCTTTTCGTTTTTGGCAATATATTCTCCGTATGCTTTTACTCGTTCTTCCTCTTGTTTTTTCATCGTCTTTTTATTGTAGAACTGGTGAGCAAGTGCCCATCCTGCACCGATAAATCCCGAACATACAACAGATATGACTGTTCCGAGATACATAAGCGGATTTGCTGTATTCCCTGATGACATCATATTTATAACAATCGAAATCATAATCGGCAAGGGCATTGTTACAGACGGCCCGATTATAAAAATAAGTGGCTGACTCGTTGCCTTGTGCTGCGCAGGGGGAGCCTCTATTTCAACGACTTCGTCATCAAGCGGCTCTGTCCTTCTCGGAGAGCGTGAAAAATCAGATTCGTCCTCGTAAGGCTCATACTCAATGGTTGTATCGCAGACTTCCGCAAGATTTACATCCAGCTCAAGAATTTTGTTTGTTGCAATATATCCACCCAGATATATTATTTTCAGCCCCAGAATATAAATCGTGTCAAATACCGAAAGCTTTGTTTCCTCCGATATTTTAACGCCGTTCAGGAATGTACCGTTGGTACTGCTATCGCTTATGAAAAAATCGGTGCCATTCCTTTTCAAAGTGGCATGATTATGGCTTACAAACTGTTCCTTGTACACAATATCGCAGCTGTCGTCCATACCGATAGTTATAGTATCAACACCGTCAAGCGACCATTTTTTATATACCCTTATGTTTTCAGACGCAATGAGAGCAAAAATCATAAACTGAAGTCCGCCCTTTTTTCCTCTTACGGTAAATTTATCTCCGTCACCGATTTCCTTTTCCTTTATTGGAGCTCCGTTGATAAAATAATCGAAATCATCAGAGGGGAGAAGTTTCCACACTCCGTCAAACATTTCAAGATTTATAACGCCCTTTTCCGATGAAAATTCAGACAAATCGATGCTTACCGCTCTGTTTCTCACGGCAGGGAGAGGGTATTCATAAACATTTTCTTTGAAGTTGAAATAAAATATATATGCCATAATTTTTCAAGTCCTTTCGAGAGGGGTTTATCTTGGTGTGCCGTTAATTATATAACATAAAATTTTCGTATTGTTATTCTCATTGGATTATCAGAACTTTCTTAAATTATGCTCCTGAACCGTTTGAATGGATGACAATCTGATAGGGATCATAGCCATATTCTTTTATAAGATTACCTTCCAGATCCCATTCTCTCATAAGTTGTATCGTTCCATCAGGTTTATAAAGAGTAAGCCTTATCTGTCGTCCATTTGAACCATATTCTCTGGTTCTGATATATCTGATCTTGCCACTATTGTTATATTCAGTACACTTGATTTCTCTTCCCTGTGAATCGTATTCGTATGTATAAATATCATCTATACTTCCGTCTTCGTTATAATCTGTTATTTTTTTTATTAATCCATTCGGATAGTATTCGTATTCGCTTCGGGAATAATAGTCAACATTGCCGTCTGAATCATACCAGATTTCTTTTATCCTGTTTTCGTTTGAATTTTCTTCTATATAAGCACTTATTTTACCATCGCTGTAATATGTAAAACAAACGACTCCGTTATCAAGATATTCTATTTCTTCTTCGAGTTCGTTTTTCCATCCATATTTTGTTTCTTTTATTTTTTTCGAATTTGAATTATATTCATATACATTTCTCCATATTAAATCCAATGTATCATCATCGGAATTGTAACCAAGAAATGTTTCTTCAATGATATTACCACGAGAATCATATGCAAATTCCTCTCGCGAATACACTTCATAACCAAAATCGGCTATATCCTTTGTTGTTTTTATTAAAATTCCATTTTGATCATATTTATAATAAATTATATATTCAAAATCTCCGCCTTCAAAATAATGAGAAGAACTTATTTTATTTCCGTTTGTATCATATTTATGAATCCAATACCCACCATTGGGGTCATTTTCTCTATTTTCCTCTACTGTTGTTTCCTCGGGTGTTGTCGTAACCTCAGGAGTAGTAGTTACCTCCACTGTTGTCTCCTCAGCCTCTTTAATCTCATCAAGTTTCGCCTTAATAGTTTCGTCGCCTGTTTCGGCAAGACCTTTTTCGAGGGTTTCGATTGCCTTGTTTTCATCGCCCATACCGATATATGCGTCGGCAAGGCCTATGTAAGCGTCAACATTCTTAGGCTCGATTTCGATTACGGCATTGAACTCCGCCACGGCTTTTTCGTACTCAAGGTCAATGAGGAACTTCTGCCCCAGCGAGAGCTGTTCGCTTGTGCCCGCCTGCACTACGGGGGCTTCCGACGAGCCGATGAGGGATATTGCAGTGAACACTCCCACTACCAGAACGAGTGCCGCCACTATTGAGATTATGATGATTTTGGATTTTTTCTGCATAATCAATACTCCTTATATATTTTGTTCTTTATCTGCTTTTTGCCAATTGCCGTAAGTGGTATCCCGACTATCATTGCAAGAACACAAAGTCCCGCACCGATAATTCCGCCATAAAACATAAATTCACCGATTGTAAGATTTTTTATCAACTCAACCATAATCCGACTCCTTAAAACCAATTACCATCCCTGAGCTGAAGATAAGCGTCTTCAAGAACCTGCATTTCAATATCGGTAGTTCCTTCCTTCAGCTGTTCTTTGTAAAGCTTTTCGGCATCATTGTAATGCCGCAGAAAATCCGAATAATCCCTGTTGTTATTGCTCTTGCGTGATTCCTCAAGCAGTTCCACATAAGCAAGATACATACTTATTCTGTAATTTTCTCCGAAATCATTTTTCATATTTTCAAATTCTGCTTTTGCAGATTCGCAATCTCCGACAGTGTAAAAAGCCACTGCTTTACTTTCGGATACTCTATATCCGCCGATGCCTTTTTTCTGCATAATCGAAAACACATCAATCGCTTTAAGATAATAATCGACACTGCCTGTTTCCTTGCCGATGTCCAGATAGCACTGTGCCAGAATTTCATAAATACCGTACAGTCTTTCTTCAGGCAGGTCTTCAAGCGCACATTCCATAAGCCGTACGTTTTCCGTGAGCTTTCCAGACTGATTATATACACTGCCGCAAAGAATATACGCACGCTGTTTTATATAGTCATCGGATGAAATGTCTATGCATTTCAGGAGAGCTTCTTCCGCTTTGTCATATCTTCCTCTGACAAATTCTATTTCGCCTTCGACAAGGCATATATTTTCTTCGGACAGACCGAGCTGTGTCGCCTGATTCAGGGCATCTGCTGCTTTTTCAAGTTCCCCTGTTCTTGCAAGAGAAATGGCGTAATCACGATAATATTCTCCGTTTTCGGAATTTTTGTATATTGCAGCCTTATACTTCAGTATAGCTGAAATGTAATCTTCTTTTTCGAAAAAACAATTTGCATTCACGAATAAAAGATCTGCCATTTCAGCGTCATCATTGTATTCGGGGTGATCTGCAAGTATTTCATCTATATATTCTATACACTCGTCGTATTCTGCCCTTTCAAAAAGAAAAAGTGCCTTCTGGAAATGTATATCCAGCCTGTCCTGATAGATTTCCTCAGCCGCCGAATAAATCTGTTCAAAGTCGTCGACATCTCCGCTTTCACGAAGAACAACCAGTCTTTCGGCATATTCGTTATATGTAACGGCTTTTTCTATACCTATTTTTTCGTATCCCATAAACGCAATTACTGAAAACAAAGCTGTTCCGAAAATCAGAAGAGAGTATACAATACGATTTCTTACAACAAAACTTCTGTAAAGCTTTTCAATGCAATGAATATCTTTGAGTGCTTCAAGCATCTCTCCCGCATTGGCATATCTCTTTTTCTGCGAAACCTCCATTGCTTTTGATATAATATGTTTCAGTCCGTAGCTTGCTGTAACATCCAGTCTGGTTATCGGAGTAACCTTGTCAATCGACTTTTCGGGTCTTCTTCCGCTTATGAGACAGTATAATGTCGCTCCTACTGCATAGACATCCGAACTTTCATTTATAATCGCTCTGGAAACCATTAATTTTGAAACGAAACCGTCGCTTTTTGCACTTTCTGAAACATCGGTATCTGTTATGACTTCGGTTTCGTCTGCCATTACGGTTGTTGTATCGGATTCTGCAATAATTTCGGTATTTTCTATAAATTCAGTCTGGTCTTCTCCGACTTGATAAGCACCGTTATTCTTTTTCTTTACATATTGCTCCGGTGGAGAATATCCGTCACTTTTCCCAACGGCAAAAGCTCCCCCGTCGCTAAGTGCGGAGGAGATATTGAAATCTATTATACATATATTGTCTTCGGGGGTAAGCATAATGTTTGCAGGCTTTATATCGCTATGAACAATAGCCGGCTTTCTTGTATGCAGATAAGCAAGCGCCTCGCAAATCTGCTTTGCGTATTTAAGCACCTGCTGTTGCGTAAACTTTCTGCCGTTGTTTATAAGCTCCTGAAAAGAAGAACCCTCTATAAATTCCATAACGGTATAGATGTCACCGTTATCGGTTTCAACAAAGTCAAAAACCTGTGGAAGATATGAATGCTTGATTTTTTTGAGTATGTCTGCTTCCGCCCTGTCATCAAGCTTTCCTTTTATATTTTCTTTTATAAGTTTAACGGCAACATTACATTTGAGGTGGGTATGATAGGCTTTGTAAATTTCACCGCCACCACCTGAGCCTATGTTTTCTATTATTCTGTATGTCCCGTTCAGCAATTCGCCTTGTTTAAACATAATCTTTCTCCGTTGTGTGTTTAGTAGCTGTCATATCCCCACTCGGAATGTGGATAATATGTGTTAGTTGACAAAATATTGTAATCGTATTCATATGTCACATATCCGATATGATTATTTGATGAATCACATTTGATTTCTTTTACAATAAGTCCATTTTCGTCATATTCGGAATAATAACAAACAAGAACTTCATCATTTGCATTAAATGTTTGTTTGATTTTAATTCTGCCCTTTTCATCATATTGCATAACTACATAGTATTCTTTCTTTTCTTCTGTATAGTAGTCTGCTTTTACTATTCTGTTTTCGTTATCATAAGTATATATAATATATCTTTTTTCTGCATCTCTCGGTGTGTATTCCGAAAAATAAGAATAGGTCATATATTCTTCTGACACAAGTAAACCGCTCTCGTTATAGTTTAGAGTTATCTTACCCATTGGTTCATTCCAGCCTGCAATCTGCTCTTTTGATAGCAATCTTCCGTCTGAATCATAGTTATAAACAAATGAGAAACCCCCTCTGCCATCATAACCGTCTATTTCTTTTTCTATCTGACCTTTATCATTATAAATATAATTGATAAAATTCGCCGGTGCATTATATTGATATGCCCCAGCATTCGGATCGAAATAATTTATCGCTTTTATGACTGGTTTCTTTTCGGGCTCGGCAATAACCGTTGTTGTTTCCTCTGTTGTTTCTTCAACCTTTCTTATCTCATTGAGTTTCGCCCTGATAGTTTCGTCGCCTGTTTCTGAAAAACCTTTCTCGAGAGTTTCAATTGCTTTGTTTTTGTCACCCATCCCGATATATGCGTCGGCAAGGCCTATATAAGCGTCGACATTTTTAGGCTCAATCTCAATGATTGCGTTGAACTCCGCCACGGCTTTTTCGTACTCAAGGTCGATAAGGAACTTCTGCCCCAACGACAGCTTATCCGATATGGTTACCTGTACATCCGCATGACTTCCGCCTGAAACGGCAATCCCCGAAATTACTGCAAACACAATAAAAAGTGAAATTGCTATTGCCGAAACAATAATAAGCGGTTTTTTTGATATTTTATTGTTTTCTTTTTTCGGATTTACCGAAATGAAAGAAAAATTATCGGGCGCCCCATTCAGAATAACCTGCTTTTCGATTTCTTCCTTTATATCTTCTTCCGAACGATTTTTTATCACGGAAAAAAGCATATCATCATCTACATATTTATAAACACCGTCTGTGCAGATAAAAAATCTTTCGTTACCCTTCAATGTGTCTGTTGCGCAATACCAATCAGGGCTTTTGTTCACCCCTATTGCCTGTGTAAGTTTATCCTTTTTCGATACTCTGATATTTTTTATTTCCTTAAACGAATTCAAGGTGTGGTCAAATGAAATTTTTCGCACACCTTTTTTATTCAACAGATATATTCTGCTGTCACCTATATTCATAGCGGCATATGCACCGTTATGTATAAAGAGTACAGCGACAGTTGTTCCGCAGATTTTGCCTGTACCTTCCATTCTGGATATAAGTTCGGTATTCACGGCCTCTAATGCGGATTTTATCCCCTCAACAGCCGAGAGCAAATCCATATCCGAATTTGCCATGAACGACATATTCCACCATTTAAGACAGGCACTCCTGACAGCCCCGCTTGCAACATCTCCGTCGGTATGACCGCCCATTCCGTCTGCGACAACAAACAGTCCCGAGTTGTTCATACAAAGCGAAAGTACAGCGTCCTGATTGACATTGCGCACCACACCTGCATTTGTGTATTCGCAATATTCCATAAAAGCCTCCTAATTTATTGTGACAATAAATTTTGCCCTACCCATTTTAAGCTCATCACCGCTTTTTATTTCAAGCGCAGTTTCACTGACTTGTGTACCGTTTATATATGTTCTGTTCGATGATTTGAGATCCTCTGCCATAATCCTGCCGTTTTCAACGAACAATCTGCAGTGACATCTGGATATGCTCTTTTCGTCGGCAATGACAATATTGCAACGCCCCTCTATTCTGCCTATGACAGCCTCGTCCGAGAATGATGTCTGATAGGTTTTTACGGGATTATTCTTGTCACGCAATTCTATGCGGTAATTCTTATTTGTTGGTATGATTTCCGTTTCGTCCGCAGTATTCCTGTTATCATCGGAGCCAAATACATATTCCGTAGACGGATCAAACTGAAACTGCGTAGGGGGATTGTTATTTACCTTTTTCTTCTCTGCCTTTTCCTCAGGAATTTCATCCTCCTGCACAACAGGTTCCGGCTTTTTTTCATCATAATTACTTCTCATTGCCATAAAAAGAACAACAACGCCGAGTATAATAAGTATAAGAGAAAGTACAGCAACAGCAATCACGGTTTTTATGGGCAGTTCTTTGATAAGAATATACCCCCACACCGCAATAAGCGACAGCAATATAACCACATCGATTATATAGCATAATTTTTTGCTTTTCATATCTGTTGCCCCCTACAAGAAACTCTCAAGACATTCACCGTCATTGTATTCTTTAACCCATGTAATATCGCAGTATTCGGGAATGATACCGTTATAATCAACATCATCATAATATGTATATCTAGTCTGCTTTTTTAAAGCTCCGCTTTCATACCGTTCGTTTACGGCAACCTCCGTTATCATTCCGTCACTATTATAGCTGTATTGAAGTTCCTTAACGCCGTATTCAAATATATTGTAATAATCTAGTGTTCCGTCGGCGCTATACTGACTCCATTTTATCAATTTCCCATCCGAATCGTATTCAGATATATCGTATTGCTCAAGCGTTCCGTCAGCGCTATACCGACTCCATTTTATCAATTTCCCATCCGAATCGTATTCACCTATCTCCTCAAGCATTCCGTCAGCACTGTAAAAACTGTACTTTATCCAACCAGGTCTATCAGGAACAAATTCATCTATATGCTCAAGCGTTCCGTCGGCACGATAAAAACTTGACTTTATATAATTCCCATTTGAATCGTATTCTTCTATCCAATACGAGCCATCGTCGTTATCGACTCTTTCTGTTCTTGCACCCTGTGGTGCGGTTGTCGTTTCTGCTGTCGTTTCGGGCGTGGTTTCTGCCGTTGTTGTCGTTTCGGGCACCGTAGTTGTTTCAACCGTCGTTTCTTCAGCCTTCTTCATCTCATCAAGCTTTGCCGTCAGTCTTTCGTCGCCTGTTTCGGCAAGACCTTTTTCGAGGGTTTCGATTGCCTTTTCTTCATCGCCCATACCGATATATGCGTCGGCAAGACCTATGTAGGCGTCGACATTCTTAGGCTCGATTTCGATTACGGCATTGAACTCCGCCACGGCTTTTTCATACTCAAGGTCAATGAGGAACTTCTGCCCCAGCGAGAGCTGTTCGCTTGTGCCCGCCTGCACTACGGGGGCTTCCGACGAGCCGATGAGGGATATTGCAGTGAACACTCCCACTACCAGAACGAGTGCCGCCGCTATTGAGATTATGATGATTTTGGATTTTTTCTGCATAATAAAAACTCCCGTTTACATTTCACCCCGCCATACCGCATCTTTTATTCTTCGCAGTATAATCCGAAATGATGTCGCCTATGGTTTGGTTTATATCAGCCTGACACATCGGTCTCAATATAAATCCTGCGGGAGTGTGCCCTGATTTCATATTCCGGAGAATTTCGTTGAAGTCGTTTGCGACTATTATTATGTAGCTTTCGGGATTTCCCTGCTTTAACGAATCTATCAGCTCATCGGTATATTCATCGCAGTTCAGTATGAAAATCGATTGCTCCGTCACGGCGGAAAAAACTTCTTTCGCTTCTGTCGTATCATCGGTAATGAATTTTACTTCCGAATGGATGTTGTTCTGGATAAAATATTTGAAGCAATATTTTTTCGTCAGAACATGTCTTAATATATCGGGGTCATATACATAAACATCAGGCATCGTTTTTTCCTCCTTTGCGATAAATATATACCTTGTTATCCGAATAAATCGGCTGTCACTCTCCATATTATCCTTATACTGAGTATATTCGTAATTATTATACTATTTTAATTATTATATGTCAATAAGAAATCGTATAAAATTAACGATATAGCATAGTATCGGAGGTGGCAGTCATAACTGTTTTGGAACGCATACTACAACTGAAAGATGAGCGCGGCTGGACGGAGTATCGTCTTTCTGAGGAGTCGGGAATTTCGCAGACCACGATTTCCTCATGGTTCAAGAAAAATATCTATCCGTCAATACCGTCGCTCATGAATATCTGCGAGGCCTTTCACATCTCTCTTTCGGAATTCTTCGCCTTCGACAATTCGCCTATTGTCATTTCCGACAGACAGCGTGAACTGCTCGACAACTGGAACAAGCTCACCATTGAACAGCAGGATATAATTCTGAAGCTGCTCAAATCAATGTGAATTCCGAAAATCATTCTAGCAGAACAAAACGAAAATGTCAGCAGATTTGCAAAAATAGCAAAGTTAATGACAAAAAAAGCAACCTTTTCCCCTTGACTGTATGGGAAAAGGTTGCTTTTTTAATCCTGATACTACTATTTATTTTTATAATATTCATAGCATACTCGTTATTCATTTTCTGCTATTTCATTTATCGGAACATATCCTATGATTTTTATATCATATTCGGGTTGATTTATATTTTCTCCGCTATCATATGTCGTTATATCACACCTGTTATCCAATATTTCGGCAGTACATACCCAGATTTTGCCGAGCTTTTCTGTATTACCTCCGTTTTTAAGCTGCTCGGTATAAATAAGAATGCCTCTTTCGCAATTGTCAATATGTAACTTCATCTCTCCGTTGTATATTTTTCGGTCGGATGAGGTTTCTGTTTCGAACGATAAGTTTTTTTCAATGGTACAACCGTTTTCGGTCAACGGAACACACTTGCAGAAGTATTTGGGCGTTACAGTGATTTCGGTTTCTCTTGATTTATACGGCAAATCAAACAGAAAAATCGTGTCTTCCGCATTGCCGTTATAAACCGCAGTATACAATAATCCCTTTTTATTATTCAATTCGCAATTATATTCATAAAAAAATAAACCCGATGATTTATTTTTCATTTCAACATTTACGGTTATATAACAACTTGTTTCGTTAATAAGTTCACTGTCTTCATAGTTGTCGCTATAATATTTTATGTAATTCAAGTCTTTTTCTTCTAAATTGTCGCCTGATAAATATCCGGTTATTTTGTAGATGAGTGAAGGGTCTTCATCTAAAAACGCCGAGAGTTCAAGTGTACCTTCTCCGTTCTCGATATATGCACAGTGATGAAAAATAATTGTTCCGAAATAATTATTTATTGTGACTATAAATGGCTTTTTTTGTTCCGACACAATAGTCGCCTCATAATAACCTGAATATATAGCGTCAATAGTTCTTGTTAATTTCCACTTTTCTATTTCTGCATTATCAACTTCAAATTTTGGGAATAACGCAGGGCTTATCAATACAAATATACCGACGCATATCAAAGCAATTACAATCAACATTATCTTCCAAGTCACTTTTTCCTTGAAAAAAGCTGTTTCGTCATTCGGACATTTTTCAGCTTTGTCTGATACATTTTTTATAAACGCCATAAAAACACCTCTTTCTGATTATGTGTTAAATTCATTACAATCAAATTCGATAGGCAAAGAAAACTGTCCTTCTTCAAGCACAATGACATTATCAATATATGATTCAGGAAGTTCTTCGTCATGATTTTCACTTCTGACCCTGATTATGCGTCTGAGCAAACCAATGGCCACAAGGAAAATTCCAATCCCAAAAACAAGGAATTATACAATGAGTTCCCCCTGTTAAAGCATTCTCTCCCGTAACTTTACTGATTTCTATAAGTTGTTTTTACGTCTGTTCATTAGTTCACGTTCTTCAAGCTGCCTTTTGAACAAATATTGTAAAATTTCTTCTTCCTCTTTCTGATTCAATTTTACAAATTCACATCCGTAACCACTGTTATCATCTTGTCGCCTTACAACACGAATTTCCGTGTCGATATGTAACGAAGGAATAAGAATACCGCATTTTCTTCCGAAGACAAGTTCTCCTTCATAAATGATGAAAACACCTGTAATACTTATATCTTTGATTTCCGTGTCGTAAGAAACATTCTGAACGATAAGCGTGGCAGGCATAACGGGTATTGCAGATAATTTCAAAGCTCTCCTTCTGTCCGGAAGGTCAACAAAATCCGACGTAAGTTTGACAATTGCTTTTCCTTCCTTGAAAGACTGAATGACAGCGTGAGCCATAGCACGATTTCCACTTATATCATACCCCCAAAGAGTGATTTTTCTCTCGGAGTCGATTTTCATATCGTGATTTCCTATATTCATTTCAATTATGTCATCATAAAAATCGAAAACAAATGTTTTTGCAAACACTCTGTCGTTGAATAAGAGTTCTATCTTGTTCATTCTGTTGAGATTCATATAAAATTCCTTTCCATTATGATACTTTATTTTGACAAAACAGGCATTAATTTAAACCATGTTATACCATAATATAACGAAATTGTCAATTAATACTCATCAAACGACCGACAAAATTGTTCAGGGAAGACACGTCAAGCCTGTATTTCTTTACATAGACTTGATTTCATCGTAAGTAGCCTTGCTTTCGGAAGAGGTCAAATCAAGCTCGTCCGTATTCAGTTCAACCTCAATATGATGTGTTGATTTTAGTTTGGACAATAATACCACCGTCTCAACATGCTTTGTATGCGGGAACATATCGACGGGCTGGATTTTCTTCGGGGTATAGCCGAGCTTTCTGAGAGTTACGAGGTCACGCTCAAGGCTTTCGATACCGCAGGATATGTACACTATTCTGTCGGGGGAGAGCTTTGCCATACTTTCTAAAAATCTTCTGTCACTGCCCTGGCGTGGCGGGTCGGTGAACACGACATCGACCTTCTCTCCCGCCCCGGCAAGAGAGGACATGAACCTTCCCGAATCGTCGCAGACAAACCGTATATTCGTGCAGTTGTTGTTCTGCGCATTCTTCACGGCGTCGGCAACTGCACTTTTGTTTATCTCAACGCCGACAACCTCTCTGCAGTAGTCGGAGGCGATAATGCCTATCGTTCCCGTACCGCAGTAGCAGTCCAGCACCCTGTCGTTCTTGCCGAGGCCTGCAAGCTCAATGGCGGTGCGGTAAAGCACTTCCGTCTGCGTGGGATTGACCTGGTAGAACGACCTTGCCGACACGCAGAATTTCTTGCCGCATATTTCGTCCACGATAAAGCCGCTGCCGTGGAGTATTATTTCCTTGTCGCCCATTGTCAGCGGCATAGGGTTTGTGCAGACATTCTGCACGACCGTCGTCACTTCGGGATGACGACGGAGCAGTGCAGTAATAAAATTTTTCTTCGACGGGAATATCGGCTTTGATGTCACTATGCAGACAAGATACTCTCCCCTGCCCTTACGCACCATGACATGACGGATAAGTCCGTTTTCGGTGTTGGGGTTATAGGGGAAAATCTTCAGCGAATTCATAAGAATTTTTACGCTCTCAATGATTTTTCCCGCATTTTCGTCCTCAAGCATACAGTGGTCGCAGGGAACTATCCTGCCGCTTCCCGACTGGAATATTCCCGATATAATCTGTCTTTTCGGGTTGGTGTAGAAACCGTGCTGTACTTTGTTGCGGTAGCAGTACGGATTTTCCATTCCGATTATTCTTTCGGGAGCCACATATTTGCCGAGGAGCTTTTTTACCTTCATCTGTTTGTATTTAAGCTGGTCGGGATACTCCTCGCTGAGCTGACACCCTCCGCAGCGTTTGAAAAGCCGACATTTCTTCTCGCTCATAGATACGAATTTCTCCTTTTGTCATAAGTTATCATATCCATTATACATCATCGGCGACGGTCACGCAAGACGGAATATATCCTCTTGCCGTGGTATTTCAAAGTGTCGGATTTCGTCACCCCTCAGCATCTCTTCGGTCATTGTGGCGGCGGATAATCTTCCGTTACCGTAAGTTTTAATATAGCACGCCATATCCGCAGGTGAAAAACAGCAGGAATAATCGGTGAAGTTACACTTCCCCGACGCTGTGAGAACGCTTCCCCTTACCATAGCGACATTATCGAGTATGCGAAACACCTGACTGATATGGCTTGTACCCTCCTCCGTCTGCGAGGAAGAAAGCATATACACCGCACGGACAAACCTCGATGGCGGAGAGAAATCCCCCGGCAGACCGAAACTGCCGAGTCCCTTACCGAAGGTTGTCAGCCACGGTTTTTTTGCCAGCTTGCCGAGAGGCTCCGTAGGGGTGAGGTTCATATACATACAAAGGTTATTCATCTGAAAATCAAACGGCGGATTGTTCGTCAGCACATCGGCAGGGTTGTTGTATATCTTCATTCCGTCGGCAAGAGGCTCGACGACTATGGATTTTTCCCTGTCCGCAATATGCCAGTGCAGTGGGGTGAGGGATACTTCCTCGCTGTACGGCGTATCGGAAAGCGTCACCCCCGAAAGCACACACCGTGCCTCATCGACAGAGGCACACTCCCCGAGGATTAAGGGAATAAGCTCAAAGGGAGCTACCCCCGCCGTTGTCCCCGACGGATAATGTGCGTTGCCCACAAAATCAAGGCCTGCCATATACAGTCCCTTTTCGTTCATACCCTCGCAGTAAAGAGGAAATCCTCCGTTTATCCGTGCTGTCATTCCGATAAAGCCGTAATGCTCGTCAAGGGTTGAAAAATCCCTGAATATAAGCGGAAAATTCCGTGGTGTGACAGAAATCCGACCGTCGAAATGATAGTCCAGGTCCATATTCCTGCCGAAAAATACTCCGCCGTCACGATACGCTATACTTGTACACATAGATAAAAGCACCTCCGTTTTTTCTTATAGTTTTGGTAATGCTTTTCATCTTATTCCCAAGGGGTTGAATTTTTCATTCCTTTAAGATATAATAGTCATTCAGGACATAATAAAATATCAGTAATTTATCGGAGAAGAAAAATGAAAAACAAGGAAATTTACAGACGTGCCCTGCTGCTTGCAGTGCCTATGATGATACAGAACGGCATAACGAATATGGTCAGCCTTATCGACAACATCATGGTCGGAAGTCTCGGTACTGAGGCTATGACGGCGGTTTCAATAGTGGGACAGCTTATATTCGTTTTCAATCTGTCGATTTTCGGAGGGCTTTCGGGCCCCGGAATTTTCGGTGCGCAGTTCTACGGGCAGGAAAACACCGAGGGCATACGCAGTACCTTCCGTATGAAAACGATAATCGCAATAATATGCTCTCTCGGAGGGCTTGCGGTATTCCTCCTGTTCGGAGAAAATCTGATAAACCTCTATCTTAACGGAGAGAGTGCGGACATAGACAAGGCTCTCACGCTGAAATACGCAAAGGAATATCTTTCTGTAATGCTGATACAGATATTCCCGTTTGCGCTCATTCAGGTGTACGCCACTACCCTGCGTGAAACGGGCGACAGCCTCAAGCCCATGGTCGGAGGGGTTGTCTCAGTCGTTGTGGACATCGTATTCAACTATATCCTCATTTACGGAAAATTCGGTGCGCCTGCACTCGGCGTCCGTGGTGCCGCAATCGCCACGGTGCTTGCAAGGTTTGTTGAATTTACGGTGGTCATCATCTGGGCACACGCAAGAAAAAACAAGCACACATTCCTTCAGGGGATTTACAGAACTCTCCTTATACCGAAGGAGCTTGCAAAGAAAATCCTGATAAAAACACTTCCCATATTCTCGAACGAATTTTTATGGGCAGGCGGTCTTGCCGCACTTACACAGTGCTATTCTTCAAGAGGGCTTGAAATTGTCGCAGGTCTGAACATTTCAAACGCCATATGCAACCTGCTCAACGTGGTATTCGTCGCACTCGGTTCCGCTGTCGGAATACTCACGGGGCAGACTCTCGGCGCTATGGAATACGAAAAGGCAGAAAAGGACTCCTTCGCCCTGATGAAATTCACGGGCGGAATATGTGCAATCCTCACCGTTATTCTCATCGCAATATCGGGAGTGTTCCCCACACTTTACGACACTACCGACGAAATCCGTCGCTACGGACAGCTTTTCATCATAATAACGGCGTGCTTCTTCCCTGTTCAGGGCTTTCTCAATGCGCTGTACTTTACTCTCCGTTCAGGCGGAAAAACGCTCATCACATTCCTTTTCGACAGCGTATATTCCTGGGCGATAAGCGTGCCGCTGGCACTTGTTCTCTGCCATCTGACACCGCTCAGCATATTGGCGATTTACGCAATCATACAGTCGCTTGACATAATCAAAATCGTTGTGGGATACATCCTTGTCAAGCGTGGCATATGGATAAGCAACCTTGTAAGCGAAAACTGATTTTTTCGGGAGGTGACGGTATGATATTCTGCACACCGTCGTACTATGATAAATTCCGCTGTATTGCCGACAAGTGCAGTGACAACTGCTGTATCGGCTGGGAAATAGACATCGACGAAGATACAGCGCAGAAATATTCTCTGGTCGAGGGAGAGTTCGGGGAGCGTCTGTCGTCGTCGATATCCGACGGCAACCCTACGTCTTTCATTCTTGCCGAAAACGAACGTTGCCCGTTCCTCAACGAAAACAATCTGTGCGATATTATCCTCACTCTCGGTGAAAACGCTCTCTGCGACATATGCACCAATCACCCGAGATATTATGAATGGTTCGGCGACATCAAGGAAGGTGGCATAGGTCTTTCCTGCGAGGAGGCGGCACGGATAATCCTCACCGAAGAATTTTCGCTTGCGGAAAAGGAAATTCCCGACGAGGATACTTTTCTGCCCGATGACGACGCATACGGTTTTCTCTTTTCTGCGAGAGAGAAAATCATTACACACCTTCAGGACAGAGAAATTCCGCTGGAAAATGCACTCTGCGATATTATCCGATATACCGATAAGCTGCAGGAATGTCTTAACGGTGGCGACTATAATCTGCCGACAATAAAAAGCGTCGGGGAAAAATTCTCCCCCGACACGCAAAAACTGCTGGAATTTCTCTTGACGCTCGAGCCTCTTGACATCGGCTGGCACCCGTATATTTCGGGGATTATTGACGGCGGCTGTAACAAGGAAATCTTCCTGCCCGAAACCGACGGGTATCTCCGCAACATTGCAGTATATTTCGTGTGGAGATATTTCCTCAAGTCCGTGTACGACGATGAGGTTCCGGCGAAGATAAATCTTATGGTATCAAGCGTTGCAATACTCGCCCGTATGTTCTCGGAAGGCGGAGATTTCTCCCCGACAGCCTGCGCCGCTCTGGCAAAGAACTTCTCAAAAGAAATAGAATACTCGGAAGAAAATCTTGAAATGCTTGCAAAAAACGGATATAACGATTTTTTATACTGTAATAATTGCTTATAATTTGACAAAAATAAATAATAAAGGTATAATATCTATTGATTTTTGTATTGGTGGGATTTTGTGAAAAAGGAAAATAAAACTACAACTAACAAGGCAGGATTCAGCTCAAAGCTGGGATTTGTACTTGCGGCGGTAGGCTCTGCCGTAGGTCTCGGGAACATCTGGCGTTTCCCGTATCTTGCCGCAAAATACGGGGGCGGAATATTCCTTCTGGTCTATATTCTCCTCGCAGTAACATTCGGATTTTCTCTTTGCCTCAGTGAAATCGCTATCGGGCGACGCACGGGCAAGAGCGTACTAAGTGCATACAAGGATGTTCACCCGAAATTCGGAGGGTTGGGACTTCTTGCGGCGGTAGTACCCGTTATCATTCTCCCCTACTACTGCGTAATAGGCGGCTGGGTAATCAAGTACTTCACCGTTTTCGTTTCGGGAGAGAAAGCAGCCCTCGCAACCGCAGAGGCAGGCAAGGACGCATACGCCGCTTACTTCGACAGCTTTATATCGTCGACAGGGCCGTCAATCCTGTTCTTTATGATATTCCTTCTGCTTACGGCAGTTATTGTAATCATGGGCGTGGAAAAGGGCATCGAAAAGGTGAGCAAGCTCCTCATGCCGCTTCTTGTACTGCTTACGATAGGTATTTCCGTCTATGCGCTGACAATTGACGGTGCGATGGACGGCGTGAAATACTACCTCACACCCGACTTTTCAAAGTTCTCGTTCAAGACGGTTGTTGCCGCAATGGGACAGCTTTTCTACTCAATGTCCATTGCAATGGGAATACTCATCACCTACGGTTCGTATATGAGAAAAGAGGACAACATCGAAGAGGCTGTGCGATATGTCGAAATCTTCGACACGGGAATTGCATTCCTCGCAGGACTTATGATTATCCCCGCAGTATTCGCATTTTCGGGAGGAGATGAATCCGCACTCGGCTACGGCCCCGGACTTATGTTCGTAACTCTCCCGAAGGTATTTGACTACATGGTCGGCGGAAGAGTTGTCGGCATAGTATTCTTCCTGCTTGTAACATTGGCGGCGCTCACTTCGTCTATCGCCCTGCTTGAAACCGTCGTGTCGATGCTTATGGAAAAATTCCGCATAAAAAGAATTCCCGCCTGCATAATTGCGATTGCGGTTTCCGTCGTGATGGGACTTCTCTCGATATTCGGTTACGGAATTTTCAGCGACTTCACGATTTTCGGCAAACAGATGCTGGATTTCTTCGACTTCATCAGCAACAACGTGATAATGCCTCTCGTGGCACTCATCACCTGCATACTTATCGGTTGGGTTGTCAAGCCGAAGTATGTTGAGGAAGAAGTTATGGAAAATTCAAAGTTCAGGTCAAAGCGACTTTACGAAGTAATGGTGAAGTTCATCTGCCCCGTTTGTATGCTCATCATTTTCATCTCATCATTGATAGGATATGTATAACAGAATAACTGACGCCCTCCCGTGATTGTGGGAGGGCGTTCTTATGTCCCGACGAAAAAGAAACGGAGTAAAATATACTCCGTTTCTTTTTCTCTGTTCAGGGGTAGCAGTCCGAGCGATGTTATAATTCTCCGAAAGGAAGTTCGGTGCATTCGGAGAAATAAACGCATTTCCCGTTTCAGTCTTTGTTACAATCTCAGGCAGTGTAATATCTCCGAAATCCATAGTTTCGTTGAATTTGCCGTCAATATCGATTGAAACATTTGTTACCTTTTCGGCAAAAACATTTACCGAAGATAATGTTGCTGTCATCGCCACAGCAAGGGCAAATGACAAAATCCTTTTAAACTTCATCTTTTAAAATCCTCCTATAATATATTTTTGAATAATCTTCTGCACCTATCAGTACAGCACGAAATATTTACCAAGTCAACCAAAAAACGAAAAAAACATCCACATTATGCTTTTTGTGGTATTCATTGATTTTATTGTCTCAATATGTTATAATACGGAATAATAACCCAAAAAGAAAAGAGAGGATTTTATGAAAAATTTAAAGAGAATTGTGGCTTTTGTTGTTTCGTCAGCGATACTCGCCTCATTTGTCGGCTGTACTGATAATACACCTGCACATGATAACCCCGCAGGACAGACAGAGGTGACAACTACTGTGGCGGAGGAAACTACGGCCGAAACCACGGAAGAAAACATCCCTGAGAGAGATGCATATACAAACACAATTTCCGACGAAGCAAAAGAAAAAGCAAAAAGTTTTCCTGATGTAAGTGGCGAACTTCCCGACTGGAATGGAACGCACATAGTAGACAAAGCAGAATTTGCGTGGCCATGGGTTGTCGTTGACCCCGACCCTGAAAAAATTACCGAAGAATATGTCAGACTGACTGACTATGACGAAGAAACCGTTCTTGAAATAGCGGAAGCAGGTTATAACTTTGTCCGTGTTTCGATAGACACGAGATACTTTTTCTCTGAAGACGAATATATAGCACTCCCCTATGTCGGACAGGATTTCTACGGAAGTATAGATACCGCAAACTTAAATCAGTATGAAAACCTTGACAGACTTATAGAATGGTGCATCGAAAATGATATTCATGTCTGTCTTGATTGTCATTCAACTGTTGGCGGACTTATGATAGGCGGAGATGAAGAGTCTACAAGAGAAAAACTTTTTACCCCTGATTCCGATGAGCAGAAACTGTTTATAAGATTTTGGCAGATTATTGCGAAGAGATACGCAGATATTGATACAAACGCCCTCAGTTTCAATCTTTATAATGAACCCCCCAATATAGTAACTGATAAAGAGGAAGTTTACATAGACCTTATGAACAAGGCTATTGATGAAATTCAGACAGAAACTCCTGACAGGCTTATAGTTGTTGATGCACTTGGCTACAGTACTATCGGAATGAAAAAAATCAGCGAACTCAGAGCTAATAACCTTGTTATAGGATTTCATATGTATGTCAACGAAACTACATGGACAGAACCGGGCGCTGTTCTTGACCTGAATGCTTGTCGTATTGAAAGTTCCGACAGACTGAATTATTACAATTCATGGGCAGAAGAAAATAATGTGAGATGGATGCTTCAGGAATACGGATGTTCAGTGCATATTCCTCAGGAACAACAGATTGAATATTATAAAATGGTTACAGAAACCTGTAAATCTATGGACACGCCTTATTGTTTATGGGCGTTCAATGCGGGTGATTTTGCGGTTTGCGTTTGGGCGGAAGACGACAGCCTCCTGACACCCGGTGCAACTTATGATGAAACCTGTGCAGGTCACCGCATAAATACAGAGCTTGTTAAAATAACTACCGAATAACGAGAACCTCCCTGACCTTTAAAAGTTAGGGAGGTTCTTTTATTTATCATACGATGGATTAAACGCATAGAAATTCTTCGAATCCAGTCTGTCTGTCGCAAGACGGAGGGCTTCACCGAATTTACGAACTTGAGTAAATGGGGATAGAATGCGTAGGTAATAGACTTTGTAGTGCTTCACATTGTAACATGAAAATTTGTGAAAATCAAGAGGTTTGGAATTCAACAAGAATATAGAAAATTAAAACATTCCTTCCGTGTTTAGTAGTTATTGAGAAAATTTTTGGACACTGGTTGTGCTATACTATATATTATATTGATGTTATTAAAAATCCATGTTATAATAAAAAACAAAAAGGTTGTTCCATTAAAGAAACAACCTTAATCAATCAAAATGAGCGGAGTGTTTTGGGATACCGCTATACCCTACGGCATAATGCCTTATCTTAGAACTCTTGATGAATATTGATAAGTTAATAATCAATGCGTTTATTGTTCTCTGATGAATATTGATAAACTAACACCAAACTTCTAAGCTCAAGCGTATTATATCATGTTTATATTTTTATGTCAATAGATTTAAGGAGGATTTTTTATGAATTACATTTTAGGTCTTGATGTCGGAATAGGTTCTATAGGTTGGGCGGTTATTAACCTTGACAAATATCGCGTTGAAGATATTGGAGTTCGTATTTTTGAATCAGGTGAAAACGCTAAAAGCAAATCATCATATTGTCAGGAAAGAAGAATGGCCCGTGGTATCCGAAGACTTACACGAAGAAGAAGTCATAGAAAGGATAGGCTTAAATCACATTTAGAAATAATCGGATTGACAACTAAAAATGATATTAAGGAATATTATGAAAACGGTAATTGCAATATAATTTCATCAAGAGTAAGAGCAATTGATGAAAAAATTTCGCCTGAAGAACTTGCGGCTTGTCTTATACATATCTGTAACAATCGTGGTTACAACGATTTTTATTCGTTAAATGATGAGGATGCAACAAAAGAAGAAAAATCAGAATACGAAGCATTGAATAAAATAGAAAGTCTTATGTGCAGTAATAATTACAGAACTGTAGCAGAAATGATTTTGAAAGATGATACATTTAACGGAGATGGGAAATGCAGAAAATATCACAATTCGGAATTTTCAGATGAAATCAATCTTATAAAGAGAAACAGACTTGAAGAAGAAGTAAATCTTATTCTTGAAAAACAACGGGAATACTATACCTGTCTTAATGATGATGCTATCAAAAAAATAAAAGATATCATTTTCTCTCAAAGAGATTTTGAAGATGGCCCTGGAGATAAAGACGATAAATTCAGAAAATACAAGGGATTTCTCGATACTCTTGGTAAATGCAGATTTTACCCAGAAGAAAAAAGAGGAGAGAGATTTACTGCCATTGCTGATGTGTATGCTTTAGTAAATGTTTTGTCGCAATATAGATATTACGATAAAAATGGTGAATTATGTTTTAATTCTGATATAGCAAAGGCTCTGGTTTCATATGCTCTTGAAAATGGGAATATGACCAAAAAAGATCTTAAAACTATTACCAAAAAATTTGGAGTTATATTTGATGATTCAGGAACAGAAGATACCCCTATAACTAAATGCTTTCGTTATATAAAAGGCATAAAACCTGTTTTTGATGAATTCGGGTGTGATTGGAATGAACTGATATCTGATTATACGGATGTAGAGAATAATCTTCTGAACAGAATAGGAGATAAATTATCAAAATACATAACTCCTAAAAGAAGAATCAAAAAATTGGAAGAATTCAATTTTGATTCGAAGATGATAGAAAAACTCTCTAAAATGAAATTTTCCGGAACATCCAATGTTTCATATAAATATATGAAAGATGCTATAGAAGCATTTCTGGGTGGGGATATCTATGGAAATTATCAGGCGAGTTTCAATAAAGAAAATACATATACAATAAAGGAAGAAGATAAACCTTATAAACTTCCTCCGTTCAAAAGTGAAGATGATTGCGAATTCTTTAAAAATCCGGTTGTTTTCAGAGCTATAAACGAAACTAGAAAAATAATAAATGCCGTAGTCGATAAATATGGCTATCCTTGCGCTGTTAATATTGAAACAGCAGATGAAGTAAACAAATCGTTTGCCGACAGAGATAAAACCGGAAGAATGAATAAGGCTAACGAAGCAGAAAATGACAGAATAAGAACGGAAATATCAAACCTTCTTAAAATTGACGAGAATTCCGTAAGACCTGTTCAGATAGAACGATATAAACTTTGGGAGGTGCAAGAACATAAATGTCTCTATTCAGGCAAGGAAATAGCTGATCCCATACCTATGCTTGAAGATAACGATCATTTATACGAAGTGGATCATATTATTCCTTTTTCAATTATTCTCGACAATACCATTAACAACAAGGCGTTGGTATATGTCAGCGAAAATCAAAGAAAAGGTCAGCGAACACCACTTATGTATATGACGCCCGAACAAGCTGAGGGTTATAAATCAAGAGTAAATGCAATGATGAAATCCAAAAAATGCAGTAAGAAAAAATATCAGTATCTTATGCTTGAAAATCTGGATAACAACAATTTACTCAGCGAATGGAAAAGCCGTAATCTTAATGACACAAGATATATTTCAAAATACCTTGTCAATTATATCAGAGATAATCTTAGATTTAATCCGAACAATGAATTTGCAGATGACTTTTCTATCAAGACAAGCAATAGGGTCTTTGCGGTTAAAAGTAAGTTTACTTCACAATTCAGAAAACAATGGCTCAATTCTAAAACATGGGGTAGAAAGGATAAGGAAGAACTTAAAAAAATCACTTATCTTGACCACGCTGCCGATGCGATAGTCATTGCCAATTGCCGACCCGAATTTGTTATCATTGCCGGAGAAAAATTAAAACTCTATAATATATGGAAACAAGCAGGAAAATGCATTACTGATGAATACACCAGAAGTCTTAACAATTGCGTTGATACTCTTGTAAAGTATTATGGTATGAACAGAAACTTTGTTACAAAAATACTAAAAAATCCGAGTTATAAAGTTTCTCCGATAATTCCGCATATTGCCGATGAGACAGATAATCGTCTCCGTGATTTCAATACACATAGGATACTTTTCAACGCTCCTGATGATACAAATGAACAGATAACAGAAACTTTCGTTTCTCATAATAGACATCTCTATGCTGATGACCCCGAATTTGCAGAATCATTAAAAATGCCTGTTATCTCATACAAGCCTGAGCGCAAGTATACAGGAGAAATTACTACTGAAAATCCTATTTCAGTTAAAGAAATCGACGGAGAAGAAGTGCAGCTCAGTAGAGTTAAAATCACAAAGATTACTCCGAAACATCTTTCAAGAATAAGAACTGATGATACTGACCTTCGTTATTCATTAGAATCTGCTCTTAATGGTAAAGGCGATACATATACCATTGAAAAATACCTTAAAGACAACAAACTTGAGTATTTCACCACTCTTAAGGGCAGAAGGATAAATAAGGTTACTGTTAAAAACCCTAACCCTGACCCTAAATATCTTAAAAAGGAAATCTCCGAAAACAACTATACATATCTTGATAATACAAGTTATTATTGCCTTGAAATTTATAAGACAAAAGATGGTAATAACAACATGCTCGGAATAGCGATGAGCGACCTGGTAAAGAAAAACAAAAAGCTTTATCTCAAGTCTTCTTTTAAATACCCTAAAGATTATGGCGAACATATTATGTATCTTTTCAAAGGCGATTATCTGAGAATAACCGATAAAAAAGGACAGATAAAATTTGAAGGATATTACTTATCATCAAACGGCATAAAAGATAAAAGTATATATGTTGTTAAAGATAACTTCGATAAAATCTTCAAAAAAGATGATGACAACAAACAGAAAGCGAGAGGCAAAACTATAAACTTGGCACAGCGAGATAAATGCATAAAGTTGAATGTAGATATTCTCGGAAAGATAAGCGGATATAACAACGGGGAGGGTATTTCATGTGGAGAACCGTTATCGTTACTAAAGGAGAACGACTGACTATAAGAGATAACTGGCTTATTGTATATTCAGAAGATACAGAAAATCTTCTTGACAACAAGGATATATTGGAATTATAATAAAATAGTAAAGTTTATTGCTAAAACCACACATATACCACTATATGTTGTGGTTTTAGTTCTCTGATGAATATTGATAAGTTAATACTTTTCACGAGACTTTGACATTCCGCCGTGAGTTTTAGTTCTCTGATGAATATTGATAAGTTAATACGCCTCCTTATTTCGTTTTCGTATCCTCGTTGTTTTAGTTCTCTGATGAATATTGATAAGTTAATACAGAAAAATTCGGGCGGTACTCTTTCAATGGTTTTAGTTCTCTGATGAATATTGATAAGTTAATACGCTTCTTCTGCGGCTTCGGCTTCTCTATTTGTTTTAATTCTCTGATGAATATTGATAAGTTAATACTCTGCAAGACAGCGATAGAAAACATATCTTGTTTTAGTTCTCTGATGAATATTGATAAGTTAATACAACAATAAAACAATAACCCCCATAGATTTAAGTCTATGGGGGTATTGCTATTGTTATAAAACATCTTTATCAGTAATATTCACGGGTACTGCCCGCTACTTATCAAAACCCGGATTAAACGCATAGAAATTCTTCGAATCCAGTCTGTCTGTCGCAAGACGGAGGGCCTCACCGAACCTCTGAAAATGCACAATCTCCCGTTCTCTCAGGAACTTGATAGGCTCACGGACGTCATTATCATCCACAAGTCTCAAGATATTGTCGTAGGTCGTGCGTGCCTTCTGCTCGGCTGCAAGGTTTTCGTGAAGGTCGGTGATAATGTCGCCCTTCGACTGAAAATAAGTCGCAGTGAACGGAGTACCCGATGCCGCCACAGGATAAATTCCGAGAGTGTGGTCAACAAAGTAAGTGTCAAACCCGCTCTCCTTTATCTGCTGCGGAGTAAGGTTTTTCGTGAGCTGATAAAGTATCGCGGAAATCATCTCGACGTGCGCAAGCTCCTCCGTGCCGATGTCGGTAAGCACTCCCTTGATTTCACTCCAGGGGGCAGTGTAGCGCTGGTTGAGGTAGCGGAGTGACGCCGCAAGCTCACCGTCGGGGCCGCCCAGCTGGCTTACGATAACCTTTGCAAGTGCAGGGTTAGGGTTCTTTATCTTCACAGGATGCTGCAGTTTTTTCTCATAAATCCACATAGACTAATCCTCCTTTTCCCAGGGCCACGGAGCGTCTGTCCAGTCCCAGCATTTTTCCGCACTTGACTGAATTGCCGTAAGCGGCCCGAATCTCTCGACATACTCGTCGACAGCGGCGTTGTACATATCTCTGTACTTACGGAAATATTCAAGTCCGTGAGGGCAATTCTTGTGCGTGTCGAGGTACAGCGTAACTTCTGTCACGAGAAAGCTGTACATCTGGATTTTCTTCATAAGTTTACTTTTTTCTGACACTCGGAACCGCCTCCTCTCCTATAAACGGAAGGTCAAGTGAGGGAAAGATTGTTCCCCGTTCTATTGCAACCTGCTCGTCGTAAGGCTCCTCCCACTTCTGAAAAGGCACATACGCCATAGCAAGCGGAGTCTCTGCGGGAAATTCCGACATTACCGGAACTGCGTTCCCGACATTGTTTCTGTTGATTGTCATAACATCATTCCTTTCGACAAATTTTCCATTGTCCAATTTCATATTATGACACAACCCGACAAGGTGTTACTGTTTTTTGCGAACGCATTTACTGTCCGTACAATTGTACATATCATCTGCTAGAATGAATATATACAATAAAGCATCACGAAAGGATAAAGGAGGTATCTTTATGGAAAAAACATATTTCGTCACTATCACAGGGCTTGACCACTACTATGGTAAAAAGCCTTTCGAAATCGGCAGGATAGTCAAGCTCGTCAAGGAGCCCGAAAACGAACACGACAGCGAGGCTATCTCGGTGTTGCTGCCGTTCATCGACAAAATCGGCTATGTCGCAAACAGTACCTTCAGCGTTTACGACGGTACAATCAGCGCAGGAAGATTATACGACAAAATCGAGGATTACGCCTACGGCGAGATACTTTTCGTGACTCATTCTTCCGCAATTGCTGTTGTGCTTGACAAGAACGAGGTCGAAAAATCCGACGGAGATACTGCCGCTCACGGAAAAGAAACAAAACGCAGAAAGCAATCCGAAGATGAGGAATAAAAAAGAGATACAGGGCAATTCGCTCTGTATCTCTTTTTATTTTCTTATTTCTGCGAAGAATTTTCCGAGGATTCCGGAACATTCATCCTCCATAATTCCTGCATAGATTTCGGGCTTGTGGCCGTACGGCAGGCGGAACATCTCCTCTACCGAGCAGACAGCGCCCATATTCCTGTCAAACGCCCCGAAGTACACCGCATCGAGCCGTGAGTTTATTATCGCACCGCTACACATCGGACAAGGCTCCAGCGTGACGTAAAGGTCGCAGCCATAAAGCCTCCAGTCGCCGACGATAACCGCCGCCGCATTTATCGCCTCGATTTCTGCGTGTGCCGTCGGTGAGCCTTCTTTTTCCCGCTTGTTATATCCCTCTCCGATAATCATTCCGTCGCTTTTTCTTACCACTACCGCACCGACGGGGATTTCCCCCGCATCGTAAGCGACTTTGGCAAGCTCAAGCGCACGTTCCATATAAATATTTCTCATAATCGTCCTTAAATGATGTATGCGCTGTTGATTGACACCGTTGTAAGAATGAAGGTAAGCACCAGCCATACCAGCATTATTCCCGTAACGAGTGCTATTGTGAATTTTTCTTCGAGCTTCATATATGTCCTGTGGAATTTGTAGAGCATAACATTGTCCATACGCTTTGACAATGCAACAAGCCACACTATACCTACAATAAGATACAGAAGGATTGTGCTGTATGTGACTATATTCGCATAGCTTGACGGAAGATAACTGCTCAGCATTATCGACGCATAGCAGGTGAAGTTGTAGAACACCCTCATCATTATTCCGACGGTAAGCGAGCCTGTACACATCACGCAGTACGAAATTGTCAGTGTAACTATAAAAGTACATGCCGACTGTGATATATCGTGTACCATCATCGTCGCCGCTATTGCAGAAAACAAAAGCGCAAAGCCGTCTCCGAACTGCCGCAGGCCCTGCATTATAAGACCGTTGAACAGAATTTCATACAGAAAGGCATTGATGACAATTATCGATACCGCAACCACCGCTGATACAGGAATATTCCCCTCGATGAAGTATATTCTGGGTACATTCATATTCACGGAGAAAAATCCGAGCATTACCCCCATAAAATATGTAAGGATAAACCCCATAGCACAGGATATCATAGTCATCGGAAGAGACACTTTGAACGCATCGGCGTTCATTATTTTCCTCGGGAAATACACGCTTGCGGGAAGTTTTATCGTATTTTTTATAACAAATATCGGTATAAGGAATTTCAGTATATCTATCACCGATTTTATCAGTGCCGCCGCTTCGGGAGAAAACGTGCTGTACCCCGTGAAAAGCGTCGCCGTATTCGGATAACCGAAAAATGTCGTCAGCATTGCTACTGCCATAAACCCGAAGGTTTCTATGATGTAATAGATACAGAAGGCAATGCCTATCACGAACATATTTTTCTTGAGGCATTTGCTTTCTTCTACATCGGGCTTTTTGTTGATGAAGCCCACACCGTCCATATACGCAAGTACTGTTGTGTCCTCGACAAAATCAAAGCCGTAGGGATTGTTCTTTTTCTTTCGCCACATACGGTAGTCCCGTATGTATTCGTCACTCTGAAACTGACACTCGAACGAACCTATTGCGTCTATTATATTGTCATCATCGTGCTTTATGTGACGCGTAGTATCCTTCATAGTGCCACTTTCCTTTCTTTTATTTCAGTACGCCCTCAAGGTTGAAGTTCGGCGTGTACAGCTCCGTCGCAGAGGACTTGTCCTGCATATAGCCGTCGAGTGCAAGCGACATTGCGTGCTTTAAGACCTCGTTGTATTCGTATGTGGAAACCCTGCGGTTTATCTCCTTATGTGCCGTAGCTTTGTACGACGGAACATACTGGCTCATCAGCGATATTGCAATTCTGTCCGTGCCGAAGGTTTCCGCAATCCAGTCAAGAATAGCTATGCTGTCGTCCTTGTGCGTCGGAAGAACAAGGTGCCGTATCATTACGCCCTTTTTCATAATGCCGTTTTCGTCGTATTTTATTCTGCCGACCTGCTTGTACATACGCTGTATGGCGGTCTTTGCTATTTCGGGATAATCCTCCGCCTTTGAGTATTTCAGCGCAAGCTCTTTACTCATATATTTCATATCGGGAAGGTAGATGTCCACATAACCATCGAGCATATCTATCGTCTCGACGCTTTCGTATCCGCCGGAGTTGTACACTATGGGGATTCTCAGCCTCGGCTTTATCATATCTATTGCGTCTATGATAAACGGAATATACGGCGTACCCGTCACAAGATTTATGTTATGGGCACCCTTGCTCTGAAGCTCAAGCATTATTTCCGCAAGACGCACGGTAGATATACTGCGCCCGAAGTTTTCTATGCTTATTTCATAGTTCTGACAATAACAGCATTTAAGAGGGCAACCCGAGAAGAATATCGTTCCCGACCCGTTACTTCCGCTTATGCAGGGTTCTTCCCACATATGAAGCGACGCCCTTGCGATTTTAAGTGTATCGTCACAGCCGCAGTATCCCATGAACTGCGTGCGGTCGGTTTCGCACCGCCTGGGGCAGAGCGTACATTCATTGAACGACATGGCGTTCCCTCCTCATCTTAAAAAATAAAACAGACCGGACATTAATCATCCAGTCTATTTTATCACATATTTTGTTTTTAGTCTACTGTTTATACGAAAATTACTCCCCTGTTATGAGGCGTCTTGTCTGCGGTGCCTTGAGGAGTGCTACCGCACCTATCAGCGTGAATACAAGCTCGGGGAGCATATATGACGCATTGTAGATGAGGCTGTATACCCAGGTGTTTTCGGTGTAGAAACCGTCCCAGAGCATTCCGCAGGAGGCGAAGATGAACACGCCGCTCATCGTGTGGAGAATAAAACGCATAACTATCGCCATGCTTATTCCGCCGAGCTGACCTGCAAGTCCCTTTCCCCTGAACGCTCCCGCAAAGCCTATAACGGTGTATGCACCTATGTAATCAAGGAATATGCACGACACCAGCATAACGGGTGTAAGTCCCCATGCAAAAAGTCCGTCGATAAGAATTCCCTGCAAAAGCTGTACCACCGAAGATGCAAACGCCACGAAAAGTCCGTTTTTCAGCCCGTGTCTTATGCTGAAAACCGCTATCGGCAACATTGACAGCAGGGTGATTGACCCTCCCCACGGCAGCTTGTACACCTTGATAAAGCTGAGTACGGTTGCGAGGGCGATCATTATTGCGCCCTCCACGAGTGTTCTGAGTTTGCTGTTTTTCATTTAACATACGTCCTTTCTTGTTTACCTGTCAAACAAGTCCCGATTAATATCGAAAAAATAAAAACGCTGTCTGAATTTTAAACCAGACAGCGTTGAAACTTTCAAACGATATTTTCCTACGTCGGTATTATCCGCATCAGGTTATGGGTCGAAGTTCGCCACCGTTATCGGTGATACTTCCTCTCAGCCTTTCTCAAAAGCTCCCCTTTTGTTAAATTGTATTGTAAGTATATACTATATTTTTTGCCTTGTCAAGAGTTTTTTATTCCTCGACGGTAGTAACCTTGAGCATATTCGTTGTTCCTGCTATACCGAGGGGTATTCCTGCGGTGATTACAACCTCGTCGCCTGCAACGATATGTCCTGCCTCCTTTGACACATCAACTGCGTGAGCGAAAAGCTCGTCGGTGTTTTCTTTTTCCTGACAGAGTACAGGCTGCACTCCCCACGAAAGATTCATCTGTCGGCAGACCTGCTCGTTCATTGAACATCCGATAATCATACAGTGCGGACGGTACTTTGAAATAAGTCTTGCCGTCGAACCTGTCTTTGTTACCGTGATTATCGCCTTTGCACCGAGTTCGTGCGCTGTTGTTACAGTAGCTCTCGATATGGCGCTTGTGATGTTTGAAGTGATTTCAACCTCACGGCGCATAAAACGATGCTCGTAGTCAATGTCATCCTCTGTTGTTTCGGCAATTCTCGCCATTGTCTTTACAGCCTCAACGGGATGACTTCCCGCAGCAGTCTCTCCCGAAAGCATAATCGCACTTGTTCCGTCGTAAATAGCGTTTGCAACGTCGGTTATTTCCGCTCTTGTCGGGCGGGGATTTGTTATCATCGACTCAAGCATCTGTGTTGCGGTGATAACCTGCTTTCCTGCGTTATACGCCTTCTTGATGAGTTCCTTCTGTACAGCAGGGAGCTTTTCGAACGGGATTTCAACTCCCATATCTCCTCGTGCGACCATTATTCCGTCAGCCGCCTCGATGATTTCGTCGATATTCTCAACGCCGTCAACGCTTTCGATTTTTGCGATAATTCTCGGTGTTGTCCAGCCGATTGACTTTATGAATTTGCGGAGATAGTTTACATCCGCAGAGGTTCTTACAAAGCTCGCCGCAATGAAGTCAAAGCCCATCTTTGCGCCAAATTCGAGGTCTTCCATATCCCTGTCGGAAAGATAGGGCATTGAAAGTGTAACCCCGGGAACATTAATTCCCTTGTTGTTTGAAAGAATACCGCCATACACTACCTTACATATAATATCCGTGTCGGTGATTTTTTCTGCCACAAGCTCAACCAGACCGTCGTTTATGAGTATTCTTGTACCGATTGTTACATCCTGCGGGAGCTTGTCGAAGGTGATAAAGCCCTTCTTGTCGTCGCAGAGGCATTCCTTTGTTGTGAGGGTGTAGGTATCGCCGTCCTTGATTTCAACGGGCTTATCGTCAACGAATTTGCCCAGACGGATTTCGGGGCCCTTTGTGTCAAGCATTGTTCCTATCGGAAGACCAAGCTCTTCACGGAGCTTCTTTACTTCCTCAAATCTCTTCTTGTGCATTGTATAGTCACCGTGCGAAAAGTTGAATCTTGCAACATTCATTCCCGAAAGCATAAGCTCTCTCATTATTTCCTCGCTGTCGGTTGCGGGGCCTACTGTACATACGATTTTTGTCTTTCTCATTTTGGAGTTCTCCTTTTTATATATGATTTACATACTTATTTAAAATATCACAATTTTACACCATTATATATTATATTCCAACTTTATTTTTTATTCAATCGCAATATTTCAAAAAAATATTTCAGAAAACCCTTGACAATTTATGCAGTATGTGATATAACTGTCCTATAACAACTAGTACAGCTAATTCAACTAGTACACATATGACAGGAGGTGCTGCATATGATGTCATTCGGCGTTGTCGTCGTTATCGGCGTCATACTGATAGCGGGAGGGGTTATTGCTGCGGTCTGCCTCAGCAACAAGGACTGATTGAAAGAGAAGGAAGGAAGAAAAAATGTTTTTCAACACAATAACGGCGATTATCGGGGTTGCCCTGATTATCGGAATTATCGTAAACATAACCCTCATCGTAAAAAGCGACAGACAATAATAAAAGGAGGTATATAAATGTTCAGCATTGATATGCAAAGTCGTGTGCCTATATACGAACAGCTTTACAATCGTATGATCTCGCTCATGATAAAGGAAGTACTGAAGCGTGGCGACCAGCTTCCCAGCGTGCGTGAAATGGCGAAGGAGCTCGGTGTCAATCCAAACACCATAACCAAAGCCTATAACGAGCTTGAGCGTGACGGCATCATCTATTCACTTGCAGGCAGGGGGAGCTTCGTTGGTGAATTTGACATTTCCACAATAAAGGAAAAGGCGGTTGCCGACTTCGATAAAGCAGTAAAAGACGCACTTTCCAAGGGGGTTGAAAGGAAAGAATTATGCGACAGAATAATGGGAGGAGAAAACAATGATTGAAATAAAAGGTCTGACGAAAAAGTTTGACAACAATTTCGTTGCGCTGGATAATGTAGACCTCGTCATTCCCGAGGGAACGGCATTCGGACTTCTCGGTTCAAACGGCGCAGGAAAATCAACGATTTTACGAATTATTTCGGGAATATACAAGAATGACAGCGGCACTGCACAGATAGACGGGGAAGATATCTTTGACAATGTCGCTGTCAAGCAGAAGGTATTCTTCATAAACGATGAAACGGTACAGTTCTCGAAATTCACACTCGAAAAGCTCCGTGACTACTACAAGGGCTTTTACCCCAACTTCTCGGATGAGGTTTTTGAAAAACTGCGTTCGCAGGTAAATCTTCCTATGAACAAGCGTATCGACCAGTTCTCTAAGGGTATGAAGCGACAGGCAATCGTTATAACAGGTCTTGCCTGCCAGACGGAATATCTCCTTCTCGACGAGGCATTCGACGGACTCGACCCGACAATGCGTATCATCGTAAAGCGTATGCTTGTTGACGCAATGCTCGACCGCAAGCTCACAACGGTAATTTCCTCGCACAACCTCAAGGAAATCAACGAGGTCTGCGATACGGTTGCGCTTCTTCATCAGGGCAAGGTTCTCTTCAACAGAGAGCTTGACAGCGTCAAGGGCAACATACATAAAATTCAGGCGGCATTCGCTGTCGACTACAACAGTAAGGAAGATTTCGAGGAGCTTGAAGTTCTCCACTACGAGCGTACAGGAAGCGTATGCTACCTCATCGTAAAGGGCTCGGAGGAAGAAATCAGAGAAAAGCTCAAGATAAAGAAGCCTCTTGTACTCGATATAATTCCGCTTACACTCGAAGAAATATTTATTTACGAAATGGAGGGACTGGGATATGACAGCACAGGCGTCAACGGTTAAGAAAAATCCGTTCTGGGTAAACTTCTGCAACCGTGTAAAAGCCAACAAGCGTTCGGCTATAATTCTTACGATACTTCATATTATTTCAGCACCCCTTATTCTCATCAACGGAATAGTCTATGATGTAACCTACGAAAAATACCAGAAGGCAAGGGAGCTTATGCTTCTGGAATACGGCTATGTCGATTACGAAAAGCTACCCTCATACTACGACTTCAATGAAATGTATCTGGTCATTGCGGTGCTGGCAACGATAATTGCCGTCTGCACGGGCGTAGTAATTGCGATGAATGTTTTCAGCTATCTGTACAAGAAAACCCTCGTCGATAACGTCTACGCACTTCCGCTCACAACAAAGCAGAGATTTCTGAGCGACTTCCTTGCAGGTGCGGCAACATACCTCGTGCCGTTCCTGACATCATCGGTAGTGACATTCATCTGCTGTATAATCGGCTCTCTCATTGACCCCAACTGGCGTGATGTAGGTCTGAGCAACGAAGCGGTAGCGGCATTCGGCGCACAAAGTATAGGTCAGCTTATCTTCCAGGTTTCAGTGTACGGATTTTTCCTTATGCTTATGCTTTATGTGCTTACGGTACTCGTTATTACCTGCTGCGGTAATATTCTTGAGTCTGTACTCTACACCTTCATTGCAAACGGTCTTATCCCCGCAACGATTGCCGCACTCGGCTTCGGCGTTTTCGGATACAACCTCTACGGTATCGACATCACATACGATGTTCTCCCCTGGATTGAGCGTACCAGCCCGATAGGCGGCGCCATCGGAATTATCGAGGGTATCGAAAGCTCTATGGGAAACATGGGACTTGTAGTCATAAACTGGCTCCTCCCCTTCATCTTCTTTACTGCAGTTTACTTCGGACTTGCGTTCTTCCTCTACTGCCGCAGAAAAGCAGAGGATGTTTCCCGTCCGTTCGTATACAAGCTGTTCTACTACATTATGATTACAGCGTTCACCTTCTGCCTTGCGGCTCTCTTCGTAGGTGAAAACTCAATGGATGTAGGAATTATCCCGCTTGTAATCACAGGTGCTATCTTCTACTTCATCATGGACATCATTGTAAACCGTGGTTTCAGGAAGTTCTGGATGACTGTCATCCGCTACGCTGTTACAATCACAACGCTTATAGTTGCAATCTTTATCGTTCAGGCAACCGACGGTCTCGGACTTGTGTACTATATGCCCGCAGAAAGCTCCGTCAAGAACATAGCGATTGATTACAACGGCGCTCTCGACCAGTTCTCCGGAGGATATAACTACTATTATTACTCCTATTACAACAACGACGACGAGACTATCGTTCTCGAAGAGCGTGAAAACATCTCCGCTGTTATGGATATGCACAAGGCTCTCGTAGAAGAGTACAAGGTAACGAAGGATACCTTCGATCACCAGCGTTACCGTGACGGAGAGTATGTTGAGTTCACATACACTCTCTACTCGGGACGCAAACTGACAAGATACTACACAATCACTCCCGCACAGAGTGAACTTCTCCGTACAATCGACCTCTCCGACGAGTACATTGAGCAGACGGTTGAGGCTACACGCAAGGAAATGCTCCAGGAAATCGTATATGCTGAAAATTCTACATATTCGATGAACCTTATCACTATTACTACCGCAACAGTCATTGATGATCATGTGGTACTTTCTTCATCGAATGACAACTGTTCTGCACTCGCAAATGAATTCTGCGACGCATACAAGGCTGACCTTCTCGATATGACGCCCGAACAGTTCTACGGTACAGATTCACAGGTTCTCTGTCTTGTAAACGCAGGTTTGTCGAGAGTTTATCTCACCGAGGATTATCCTCGCACACTTGAATTCATCAGAAGTCATTCCAACAGAGCGCTCAACGATGAAGTCAGAAAGGGTTATACTCACGCTATCTCCGAAATCGCTCCTATGGGATACCTTACACAAGAATATAACGGATACAATCACTACAATCTCCTTGTTCCCGTAGAGCCTATGCTTTTTGACGACTCAATCCATGCGATCCATGCGAAAAGAATATTCGAACATCTCCAGCCGATAGAAAAACTCACAGCAAGCGATTTGGAAGAGGCAGAAAAGATTTTCTTCGTGCGTGATATTGCAGGCACAGAATATTTCGTACCCGCAGAATATTACGACGACGCAAATTTCATCTTCGCCACAATGCTTGACTATATTCCCTGCGAAGGAAATATCGAGCTTTCCGACGGTAACACTATCCCCTATTACAATCTTGAAATGGCCAAGGAGTATATTGATTTCATCTACGAAAATTACCCCGAAACAGGCATTTATGCAGTTGACGCTTATGTATACGACAGCAGTGTTTTAATCGGCGGAAGACGCTACGGCACAGACTACTACAATACAATTCTTATGATTAAAATCGAAGAACTCAACGAAAAGTACAGCGTCTGGGATGACGAGCCTTACTACTATTATTAATTTTAAAAAATTTCCTTTAATAATCTTCGTGATAACGAAAAGAATAGTAACACCTGAATAAAAATTCGGGTGTTACTTTTTCTTGCGGTCTGTCTTATGCGGAAGATTTCCGCCGTAAAAACGAACAATTTGTTAAATTACCGTTTTTGTGTTGACAGCGGGCTGTAAGAGTGATATGATTTCTTTAATCGTATCGAAGGAGGAATAAAAAATGAAAAAAATCATTATGGTTACGACTGCGGTTTGTCTCCTTGCTGCAACTTTTACGGCTTGTGCAGGCAACAAAAACAATCCCGAAGAAACAACAACACCTACGGGAACAACAATGGCTGAAACAACAACAATCGCCGACGAAACAACAGGCGATGAAACAACAACCGAAGCCGAAGGAAACGGCGAATCCGCAACAACCCTTGCAGAGCTTGGTGCTGTTATGGAATCTGTCGGAGAATGGCCCGCTATGGACGAATTTCTCGACAAGGAAATGGTAGCGGACTTTATGCTTCTCGATGTTGACAACCCGAACTACAAGGACATCTACATCAAGAAGGCGATGATGTCTGCCGCTTTCGGCGAATATATCATCATCGAGGCTGAAGATGTTGACGCCGCTGTTGAAGACCTTGAGGCAAGAAGAACAAAGCTCATCGAAGTTGACGCTTTCTACCCTGAACATCAGGAGCTTGCTGAACAGGCTGTTGTAGGAAAAATCGGAAACTATGCTTATCTTATTGCAAAGGATAACGCTGCTGAGGTTGAAGCTGCTCTCCGCAATGCTATCGGAGAGTAATTGAAACACCGCAAGAAAAATTCCCTGTCCTGTATATATTTACGGGACAGGGATATTTTTTCTGTAACTCTGAAAATATTTTCTGAAACATTACATTTTGCTATTGACAATCGGAAATTACGGTGCTATACTATTAATAAATTATTAAAATCTTATATTTATTCTATCGACAATTACCCCAAGAAGGTGAGATTATTCTCAATTTTATTACCGAAAAAGAAGACAGTTGGCTGTTTCTTGAAAAATGTAACAAACCGATTTTCATTTACGGAATGGGCGACGGTGCCCTGAAAATCATGTCTGTAATGAATGAGAGAAATATACCTCTTGCGGGGATTTTTGCAAGCGATGAATTCGTCCGTGGTCACAGCTTTGAAGGTCACAAGGTACACACCCTTGCTGAAATTGAAGCAACCGTCGACGACTTTGTTATCGTGCTTGCGTTTGCGGCAGGATACCAATCGCTTGCCGACAAGATAAATTCCATTGCGACACGGCACACGCTGATTGCCCCCGATGTCCCCGTCGTTCAGGACGGCACGGTTTTCGGAACGGATTATTGCCGTCAGCACGAAAAGGAAATTGAGGAAGTCTACAACCTCCTCGGAGATGATATTTCACGACAGACATTTGCAGACGTCATAAACTTCAGGATAAGCGGAAAGATTGAATACCTCAATCGCTGCACAACTCCGAAGGAAGACGTATACAATAATATTATAAAACCGAACGGGAATGACATTTACGTTGACCTCGGTGCGTATCGGGGAGATACGATAGAGGAATTCCTGTCATTCTGCGAAAACGGCTGCGACGCCATCTATGCGCTTGAGCCTGACGCAAAGAATTTCAAAAAGCTAGAAAAAACGGTGGAAGGATTACATAACTGTCATATCTTCAATGCGGCGGCGTGGGAAGAGGACTCAGTCCTCACCTTCGCAAACCGAGCGGGACGACATTCTTCGTTGTCCGAAAGGGGACGTGAGGTTGCCGCACGAAGTGTTGACAGCATTCTTGACGGAAAGCCATGCACCGTTATCAAAATGGATGTCGAGGGCGCAGAGAGAGAGGCGCTCCTCGGCTCCTCTCGGACAATAGAAAAATACAAGCCGAGACTTATGATTTCACTTTATCACAGAAACGAGGATATATTTTCCCTCCCTCTGCTGATAAAAAAGCTCAATCCCGATTATAAATTCCTCATTCGTCATCAGCTTTACATTCCCGCATGGGAAACAAATCTTTATTGCATTTAGTTTTAGGAGGTATTAGCAATGAGTCCTGAAAGAAAAGCAATCGAAAAAAAGAAAACCACGCAAAAAATCGCAATGGTAATTGAGGCTGTCATTGCAGTCTTTCTGATTATCGTTATAGCCATTCCTATAATGAACACCCTTTTCCTTCTGAAATTCAAAACGCAGATAGGACAGCAGCCCCGTTTCCGTGACACAGTTCTCCTTCAGGAATATTCCGACTGCGGCGTTCTCAAGGAAGACGGCACATTTGCTTTTCTCAGCGCAACTGTTTTTTACATTCCCGACCAGAATATAGATGAAGTTACCGAGCATTACAAGCTGATAATGACCGACATCAATGCACCCAAGGGAACAGCAACAGGCTACTGCGACCTTGAGGTTGTAAAGCTGGATACATACTCCTGCACCACAAAATTTGCCGATGAGGAGCTTGTATTCCACGACATTTCCGCTCGTGATGACTATGAGGATTGTTATGCCGTTATCATTCACGACGACGGATATGACTCTCCCTTTGATTTCAGAACATATTTCTAACCTTTAAGTTCCTTTGTGTAAAAAAATCGCCTTCTGTTTAAAACAGAAGGCGATTTTTGTTTCTTATTTTACATAATCCATCGGGTTTTTGAAAACACCGTTTGAGATTACTTCGAAGTGGAGATGGTTACCCGTCGAGTCTCCCGTACTTCCGATTGCGGCGATAGGTTCGCCCTTTGCAACGACCTGTCCGACTTCAACAAACATCGCACTGCAGTGTGCGTAGTGCGTGATTGTTCCGTCCTCGTGTCTTATCTTTATGTGCTTTCCGTAGCCGTAACCGAGGCTTTCAACCTGAATTACAGTTCCTATATCTGCGGCAAATATTGAGGTTCCGTAAGGTGCGGCAATGTCGATGCCCTTGTGTCCTCTTCCGTCGCCCATATACGCGGAAATATATCCGCCTGCAACAGGCCAGCTGTATTTTCCTGTACCGTCAATTCGCACTCCCGTAATAGGAGCGGGGGTTTTTGTTCCTATCTGGATTTCTTCTGTCACAGGCTCAACAACGATAGTTTCTTCGAGCACTGTTCTCGATACTTCAATGCCGTTTCTCGTTGTAACATCGGCAAGTACCACAGCCTCGCCTTCAACGCCTTCAACGACCGTTCTCTTGTCACCCTGATATACAAGGTCGCTTTCGGAAGTCACCGTGTCGTAAGGCACGGGAGCTGTATATTCAACCTCTTTCACAACATTTACGGACATATACGGCTCTGCCACATTGAGCGTCACCGTATCCCCGACCTTCATATTGTTGTCAATGTCAGGGTTGAGCCTTCTGAGCTCCGTCAGCGGTATTCCCGCCATGCTTGCAATTTTTATGGGAGTGTCGCCCTTCTGCACTTCGTAGTACACATCGGTTGACACATCCGACATGATAATGTCCAGTACCTCATCGTTTGCAACGATGCTGTCCTTGAGGTAAAGACCTTCCGACAACTGCACGTCCTTTTCGAATGCAACAGACTTTACGCCGTCATCCCTGTACTTTGAAAGAATTCGTGAGAGTACACTCTCCACCGCCTGCTTTGATTCGACGGCACCGAGGAATTCTCCGTCAATATAGACGCCACACGCTTCGGTAAGTTCTACATCTGTGTTGATGAGGATTTTGTCGACAAGCTCTTCCGAGTCGACGATTTCCTGCTCGTCGGTTATAAGCTGTACCGAGAGCTTCGGGGCGATGGTAACCTTCTCGTTACCCTCGACATACATTATGCGGTCCTGAAGGACCTTTTCCGCTTCGTCGTAGTCACTTTCCGCACCGAGCATACCGAGCGACTGACCGTTATACTCAACGCTTACGCCGTAAGCAAGGTTTGACACCGAATTGATTACGCTGAACATAAACACCAGACTGACCACGGGGGCAACCCAGTTGAATATCGTTACCAGTCCGCCACGAAGGTGCCAGAGCTTTCTCGAAACTCGTCCTATCCACAAGCCTGCCGCTTTGAAAGGGCCTTCATTCGCTCTCTTGGCTTCGACGTCCTCGTACAGCCAGAAAAGAAAATGCTCAATGGATTTCTTTTTATGCTTCAGATCAGTTACAGTATTGATGAGATATTCTTTCAAGCGGCTTTTTTCTCTGATGTAAGCGGCTACCCTTGAAAAACCGCCCCTGACCTTGTCAGAAGCTCGTCCCACGATATTATATCCGAGGTGTATAACATGCGCCCCGAGCTTAGTCATGAAGTTGCCGAAGTTTCTTTTCATCTCGGTAACGATACCACTTCCGCCTGACATTATCCCATCTCCTTTCTGTAATGATATATAATTATAAATAGTAACGGTAATACCAATTATACAGAATGAGGCAAAAAAATCAACCGTTTTAATATTATCTTAAAACAAAAATAGGAAAGTTCATATAATTTCCCCATAAAAAATATTACCCTTTGTTTAATTTAACGATATTTCCGACAAATTTTTCTTGCCTGAAATTATTACAGCAAAAATAAAATCCGCCGATGCGATTTCGTGACGCTTTAGCGGATTACTCCGAAAATACGCCAAAAAATGCTCGGCGGAAATAATTACAAAATGGTAACAAAGGTTACAGGAATATATTTCTTGTATATTTTACTATAATTATACTATTAGTATATACCACAATATACGGTGTTTTCTGTGTATATTGCACCCCTACTATTTCAACAACGCAAGCATATCCTGCGGAATTTCCGCCGTGACCGAAACACGCTGTTTTGTTACCGGAGAAACGAACGAAACCTCACCGCAGTGCAGTGCGTGTCGGGAAATTTCACGGCAATCTCCGCCGTACAGCTCGTCCCCTGCGAGAGCATTCCCGATGTGCGAAAAATGCACCCGTATCTGATGTGTGCGTCCCGTTTCGAGCGTCACTCTGACGAGAGAAACGCCGTTCTTCCGCTGTAAAGTCTTGTATCTTGTCACTGCACGCTGACCGCTTTCGCTTACGCACCGTCGGATTATCGTGTCCGACTCCCTCGCAATCGGGGCGTCGATAACGCCTTCGTCAGCGACATCCCCTCCGACAACCGCAAAATACACCTTCTCTACGCCGTTTGCAAGCTGTGCCGCCGCATAGGAGTTCTTCGCTGCAACGCAAAGCCCCGAGGTATCTCTGTCAAGACGATTTACGGGGCGAAACGATAACTCTTTGTATAAATACGCAAAATAATTACCTAAAGTATCATTATAATGCAGGATTGACGGGTGAACAGGCACTCCGAAAGGTTTGTTGAACACTACCACATCGTCATCTTCGTATACTATCGGTATATTCAAGTCGCCGTTTTCCTCAAGGTATTTTTCGTCAACCATATTTACTGTGAGTATATCCCCTGCCCTGAGAACATCAACCGTGCGGATTTTCTCCCCGTTCCTGAGGATACCGTTTTCCGTCTGCCTGAGGCGTGTTATCATCCTGCGGGAGAATTTCTTTTCGCCGACAAGGTACTTTTCAGCAGTAATGCCGTCAAAAGACGGCATTACTTCAAAATCTATACTTCTCATTACTTTTTCTCGTCTGTTCTCATCGTGAGGGAAATTCTCTTCCTCTTGACATCTACATCGAGAACACGAACCTTTACAACTTCGCCGACCTTGACAACCTCCAGCGGATGCTTGATGTAGCGGTTGCATATCTGCGAGATGTGAACAAGTCCGTCCTCATGCACGCCGATATCGACAAACGCACCGAAGTCGATTACATTTCTTACTGTTCCCGTGAGCTCCATTCCGGGCTTGAGGTCTTTAAGCTCCATTATATCGCCACTTCTGAGGAGAGGTGCGGGGAGTTCATCTCTCGGGTCACGGCCGGGTTTCTTGAGTTCCTTTACTATGTCACGGAGTGTAGGCTCTCCCACACCCGTATCGTCGGCGAGCTTTTTATATCCGATTTTTTCTGCCTTTTCGGAAAGCTCCTCCGCATTACCCGAATTTATATCCGCCAGCCTGAAACCGCACTCATCGAGGAGTTTTTTCGCCGCATCGTAGCTTTCAGGGTGAACTGCCGTGTTATCGAGAGGGTTCTTTCCGCCCGACACACGAAGGAAGCCTGCGCACTGCTCGTACGCCTTCTGTCCGAGCTTTGCAACCTTCAGAAGCTGTTTTCTGTCTGTAAAGCTGCCGTTTTCCTCACGATAGGCAACGATGTTCTTTGCAACCGTTGCGTTTATTCCCGCAATGTGCGAAAGGAGTGAATGTGACGCTGTATTGAGGTCAACCCCGACGGAGTTTACGCAGTCCTCGACAACACCCGACAACGCCTCGTCCATACGGGCCTTCGGCATATCGTGCTGATACTGTCCGACGCCTATTGCCTTCGGGTCGATTTTTACAAGCTCGGCAAGGGGGTCCTGAAGTCGTCTTGCGATAGAAACCGCACTTCTGAGCGATACATCATATTCGGGGAATTCTTCCGCCGCAAGCTTTGAGGCAGAGTATACCGACGCTCCCGCCTCGGAAACGACCATATACGATACCTTTTCGGGAATTTCCTTGATAAGCTCCGCAACGAAAGCCTCACTCTCACGGGAGGCTGTTCCGTTACCGATTGAAATTGTCGTAACGCCGTGCTTTTTAATAAGCACCTTCAGCTTTTCCTTTGCCTCTGCAATTTTGTTCTGCGGAGGTGTGGGATATATAACCGTCGTGTCGAGAACCTTTCCCGTGTCGTCAACAACCGCAATCTTACAGCCCGTTCTGTACGCAGGGTCAAGACCGAGGGTAACGCTTCCCTTTACAGGCGGCTGCATAAGAAGCTGACGGAGGTTTGATGAGAACACCTTTATCGCCTGCTCTGCGGCGTTGGATGTAAGCTCCGCCCTGATTTCTCTTTCAATCGACGGTGCGATAAGTCTTTTGTAGCTGTCCTCTGCGGCGAGTTTTACGAGTGCACCGCATTCGCTTTCGTTCTTGACATACTTGTCGCAGACTGTTTTTTCCGCCTCTCCGTCGGGAACCGAAACCGTAACCCTGAGGAAGTCTTCCTTTTCACCACGGTCGAGGGCGAGTATTCTGTGGCCGACGATTTTCTTCACGGGCTCAGAATAGTCATAGTAATTTGTGTATACGCTTTCTGCCTCGGCATCAGCCGCCTTTGAAGCAATCACGCCACTGCGGAAATACAGCTCACGCATTTTCTTTCTTAGTGCGGCGTCATCGGAAATATCCTCAGCGATAATATCCATCGCCCCCTGAAGTGCGTCATCAACTGTGGCAACGCCTTTTTCCTCGTCGATGAACTTTTCCGCCTCTGTCTTGGGTGCTGCGTTCATATTCTGGAGAGAGATGAAAAGTGCAAGGGGCTCAAGTCCCTTTTCTCTTGCAACGGACGCTCTCGTCTTTCTCTTCTGCTTGTACGGACGGTAGATGTCCTCAACCTCAACAAGCGTCATTGCGTTTGCTACCGCCGTTGTGATTTCGTCGGTCAGCTTTCCCTGCGACTCGATTGAGGATATAACTTCTTCCTTACGCTTTTCGAGGTTTCTCAGGTATGTAAGCCTGTCGTAAAGCTCACGGAGAACCTGGTCGTCAAGCGAGCCTGTAAGCTCCTTTCTGTATCGTGCGATAAAGGGGATTGTCTTTCCGTCGTCGATGAGGGCAACGGTGTTATCCACCCTGTCCTGTCTTAATTTGAATTCGGTTGCGAGAATTTTGTTTATCTCCATTTTCTTATGTACCCCCGATTGCTTTGCGGGGGCGTCTCCTTTCCTTATTATCTTAATGTATTATAGTAGCTTACATAGTTTCTTCCGAGAGTTCCTCCCGTGAGGTATATTTCCCTTGTGAGAATGTCGTTGAGCATAACCGCATAGGACATTGCAAAATACGGAACGACAAAGAACATCGGGACTACAAATATCAGCGAAACAGCCCACCCCAAAAACGAGAGCAACAGCTTCACAAGGCGTACCCTGTTGTTCTTCACCGCCGTAATCGACGAGGAAATAATCTCCGAAATCTTTTTGTCGGGGTTGAGTGAGAACAACGGATTGCAAAGCTCAAACCCGAGGGTAATCCATACATAGAACGCCAGCATAAACAGCAGTATCAGCGTTGAACATACCCCGAGAATGATATATGTCGCACTGTTGTCTATATCCTCGAATGCTGTATTGCGCAACACCCCTCCGAGATAGATACATATCATCAGCGGTGCCGAAAGCACTAACTTCGTGAGGCTTATAACCGCACGCAGAAGTATCGACTTGATATAAATTTTTATGTTCTTGAAACATATAAAGATATATCCGACGTTGTTCTTCTCTCCCCGTGAGGAATGTATCAGCCACCAGGTAGTGCCTATATTAAGTGGCGAAATGATGAGGAATTTCACGAGCATAGTGATAAGCAGAATTACCGTCACCGTAACAAGCTCTGATTGTATTTTCTCCTCGGTTATATTTCCGCCGAGTGCAACCGTAAGGGCAATGGTCTGCGCCACAACAACACCCATATAGGTCGAAAGATAAAGCAACATTACAATCATCGTCTGCGGGAAACATTCCCCCAGCCGCATAAGTGCCTTTTCTTTTATTTCACGGATTTTCAAGCTATATCATCTCCTACCGGAATCGGTTTCTTCGTCCTCTTCGCTTTCCTTTATGCAGGGAACTCGTCCGAGTATCTCAAACACTCCCCCCGTCTGCCACAGACGCAGGTCAACGGATATTGCGTATCCTTCTCCCGCACCGCAGGCAAATTCCATCGGTTCCATACGGGGAAGTCCGAAGCACGAAAGCATATTCATAAGTATGCCCGAATGTGTGATTATCGCCGCATCGTATATTCCGTCGTCCATCATATCCGTCAGTATTTCGTTGAACGCCGCAAGGGTACGGCCTATCATCTCACGGATTGTCTCTCCCCCGTGCGCCTTGTTGTCAAGTCCGCCCTTGAGCCACTCCTTATACTCATCAAGGCCTGCCAGCTCGTCCACGGATTTCCCGTCGAAGTCGCCGAAGTCCATCTCCGCCAGACCGTCAACTACCGAAATCTCTTTGTCGGGGAATATCAGCGCCGCCGTCTGCACGCAACGCTTGAGTGGGCTTGTGTATACCTTTGTAACCCAGGGGTATTCGTTTTCGTCGCAGAGTGCCTTTACCTCGTCAACGCCCTTCTGCGAAAGCGGAAGGTCAGTCTTTCCGATGTAGAGAGCCTTCTCGTTACCTTCAGTCTGCCCGTGTCTTATTATCGTTATCCTGTAATTTCTCATTTTTATATTTCCTTTCGGTATAATATTCTATCAAAAATACATTTTGTATACAAAAATACAGAGTTTTCATCTTTGTGATTTTTGTTTTTGAAATTTACGGAATTTTTTCGCCTCAACACAAGATGTAGTATTTTCCTTTTCTAAATATTGATTTTCTACAAAAAAAGCCGAAAAAATCAAGCAATATAGCCAAAAACCCGCATAAACTTTTATCGACTTTTTTCGCCTTTTCGCCCTTTACAAAGTGTACGAAATGAGATATAATTTACAATACGTTAAGTTAAGATAATATTTTTCTCAATAAATACAGGATGTATTTACTTTCCCTTAATCTTAAAACGAATTTAATGTGGGGTGACAGCGTGAATTCCGATTTTCCGAGAATAATAACATTGCTCAGAAAAGAGCGTAATATAAGCCAGAAGAATGCCGCAAGCGACCTTGGTGTATCGCAGGCACTTCTTTCCCATTACGAAAAGGGAATCCGTGAATGCGGACTTGACTTTCTTGTAAGGGCCGCAGATTATTACAATGTATCCTGCGACTATCTTCTCGGCCGTTCTCCCGAACCTACGGGAACGACCATATCATATTCGGACATTCCCGAACATGACCCGAACCAGAAAGAAACAATCCGCAACGGAAGTATGATGGCGTCGTTCAACAAAAAGCTCATCATCAATTCGCTGAATGTTCTTTTCCCGCTTGTCAGCAAGACGGGCAGCAACACCCTCATGCGTGAGGTTTCATCGTTCATAATGCTCGCAATATACAAGATGTTCCGTGTGACCTATATGGCAAACCCGAAGAACGACCAGCTTTTCTTCACCGTGCCTGAAATCATAGCGGCAAACGGTGCGTCATCTGCGATGAATCTTGCCGAGGCAAATGCGGCGGCAGCCGCAAAGGGAATCAAGGTGAATGACAATGATGTTGTCGCTCCCGAAGAAAGCCCTGTCATAACATCTTCCGCTTTGTCGGAGGAATTTCCGAACTATGCGTCCTCTCTCCTCAACCTTGTGAAGAACAGCGAGGCACGTATTCAGCTCATAAACCGTTCGGACAAGTAGCCCTGATAAAATATTATACCACATTTTTAACCAAAATGGAATATTTATTTTGCCACACATTTTTTGTGTGGCATTTTTATTTTCATTATTTTTCGTGCAATCGGGACAGGATACGCCGAAATAATGTAAGCACTTACAAAAAATATGCCGTTTCCCCTTGACAATGATATAAAAATACTTTATCATAAATTAGCGGAGTAAAGTGTCATCTTTGTGAAAAGTTAAACAATCTCGGCATTTTCCATTATCAGCCCACTCTATTCTCAAGTTGTACAAAGCCACAGCTTGTTTTGTAAGCACTTACACAAAATATCGTGTGTTCTATTGACTTTTGTATGAAAGAATAGTAGTATTATATATAGTATAATGAAGGGTGTGAGTGTATGAAGAACAAAAAAGCCGCAACTGCGCTGAAAATTCTCCTGCCTGCCGCCCTGATAATCGTCCTGATTTTTGCCCTTTTCCCCGAAAAGATTGAGCGCCGTGACATCTTTGCGATGGACACATACATCTCAGTCACCCAGCAGGGTGGGGACATCGACACCGTAATTTCAGCGATTACCGACATTTCCGCCTCGCTTGATATGTACTCGGGCGTTCTGATGGAGAGTAACTCCTCCGAAAAAATCGGAAACGACATTATTTTTTCGGCAACCGAAAAAACTCTCTCACTCAATGAAAGATACGGAAATTCCGTCGACATAACAGCGGGAGCGCTTACAAAATTATGGGGAATAAGTGGCGAAAACCCCACAGTTCCCGACAAAAGCGACATCGACAAAGCACTTGCCACAATCGGCGGTATACAGCTTGACGGCGGTGCGGTGCATAAAAACAGCGATACGCTTCTCGACTTCGGCTCGGTCGCAAAGGGTTACGCCTGCGACAGAGTGTACGATATACTCGAAAACTCCGACAGCGACTACGCTATCGTTTCTATGGGGAGCTCGTCCCTGCTCTACGGCAGAAAGCCCGACGGCTCCGACTTCCGCATAGAGATAAAAAATCCCGACGGGAACGACACTCCTCTCGGAATGATAGAAACCGACGGATGTTTCATCTCAACCTCGGGCGGATACGAAAGATTTTTCATGGCTGACGGAAAAGACTACTGCCACATACTCGACCTCACGACAGGTTATCCGACAGAAAGCAGCCTTGTTTCCGTGACGGTGATTTCAACAGGCACCGACGGCGGAATAAAAACCGACTTCCTCTCGACGATGATTTTTCTTGAGGGCAGCGAAAATATAGAAAAACACCTCGGCGCTGACGACTACAAAGTTATCGCCGCCGACAAGAACGGAAATGTCTATGTCTCGGAAGGACTTGACTTCACACTGTATGAAAACAACGGGTACAGCCTATGCGAATGATAACAAAGCGTGACGCTGTGATAATCTCGGCGATACTTCTCCTCTCAATAGGGGGAGTGTTATTACCACGACTTCTCTCTTCGGGAGGGAGTGCGGTAATCTCAATCGACGGGAAAACAGTACGCACGGTTTCACTTGATAAAGACCTCACCTTCGACGAGGGCGGAATTTCATTCGAGGTGAAAAACGGCGGAATAGCCGTCATCTCCTCGCCGTGCAGGGACAAGATATGTCAGCACACGGGGTATATTTCTTCCCCTGCGCAGACGATAGTATGTGTCCCCGAAAAAATGACCGTTACCATAACGGGAAATTCCGATAATATTGACCTGGCGGTAGGGTAAACTATGAAAAGTATCAGACAAATCACGATAATGGGACTTCTTCTTGCGCTGACATTTTCACTGTCGGTGCTTGAAAGTGCGCTGTCCTCCGCACTCCCTGCGGGAGTGAGAATAGGACTTGCAAACATCGTTGTAATGATAACTCTGCTGACACTCGGCAAAAAGCAGGCATTCACGATAGTTGTGCTGAAGTCCGTGTTCATATTCCTGACAAAAGGCTTTACCGCATTTTTAATGTCAGCGGCAGGCGGAATATTATCGTTCCTGGTTCTGCTGGCACTTATACGGAATGAGAAAAATTCACTTCTGCTTATAAGCGTTATTTCGGCGCTTGTCCATAACCTTTCGCAGCTTGTGACAGCCTGCTTTACTCTGGGGAATGTCAATGTTCTCTGGTATGCACCCGTGCTTATACTTGCAGGCACAGCGGCAGGTCTTGCGACAGGTACAGCGGCGGGAGTTGTTCTTCCGCCGATACGAAAAATAATCGGAAACCTCACACACAATCAGCCATAAGGCATAAATAAAGGAGATAGCAGTTATGAAAATACTAAACGGCGTTCATCTCAACCACCACAAGAACACCGAGAACGAATCGACGGTAATATTCCCACTGCCTGCATCGGTGACAATCCCGATGGCACAGGGAATGGGCGCTCCGTGTGAGCCGCTCGTAGCTGTCGGCGACAATGTTTTCGTCGGACAGAAAATCGGCGAGTCGGAGCAGTATATGTCAATCCCCGTACACTCAAGCGTATCGGGAACTGTAACCGAAATCAAGGAATACGTAATGCCCAACGGCAGAAGCTGCAAGTCGATAGTTATAGAATCCGACGGAAAGCAGACTCCTCACCCCGACATCTGCCCGCCAAAATACAAGACAAGAGAAGAATTCATAAAAATCGTGCGTGAAAGCGGTGCCTGCGGTCTTGGCGGTGCAGGCTTCCCGACATTCGTGAAGTTCTCGTTCAAGCCCGAAATCACACCGATAGATACACTTGTTGTAAACGCCGCAGAGTGTGAGCCGTACATCACCTCCGACTACCGTGAGCTTATGGAGCGTCCCAAGGATGTATACGAAGGCATCCTTCTTATAATGAAGGAGCTTGACATCCCCAACGCAAAGCTCTGTATCGAAAACAACAAGCCGAAGGCGATAAAGCTCCTTACGGATATGGCGGCAAAGAACAAGAAGATAGATGTTGTCACTCTCCCGTCGAAGTACCCTCAGGGTGCGGAGAAAATGCTCGTCTACTCGGCAACGGGCCGCACAATCAAAGAAGGCGAGCTTCCCTCACACCAGGGAACTCTCGTTATGAATGTATCTACGGTAGCATTCCTCTATCGTTACACACAGACGGGTATGCCGCTTATTTCAAGAAGACTCACAGTTGACGGCAACGCTGTCGGAATGCCCTGCAACATCGAAGTTCTTCTCGGCACAACGATAAACGACCTGCTTGACTATGCAAATGTCAAGGACTATACAAAGCTCCTTATGGGCGGCCCTATGATGGGTATGTGTATGTTTGACACAAACGCCCCGATTATAAAGACGCACAACGCTCTTCTGGCACTTAATACAGAGCCGAAGAAAGCCCCGACAGCGTGTATCCGCTGTGGTGCCTGCGTGAGAGCGTGTCCTATGAACCTCATGCCCGAAAGCCTCGAAAAAGCATTCGACGCAAAGAATGTCGACGACCTCGTTGCTCTCAAGCTCGGACTTTGTATGAACTGCGGCTGTTGTACCTATGTATGCCCCGCAAACCGTGCTCTTGCCGAGAAAAATCAGCTTGCAAAGGCACTTCTCCCAAGAAAGTAATTTATGACACAGAGAGGATATGATACTTTTGGATAAACTTATAGTTTCGCCGTCACCTCATCAGAAAAAACCGATAACCACCACAAAGGTTATGCTTATGGTTATAATTTCGCTCATTCCTGCGATTGTAGCCTCTACGGTATTCTTCGGTGCAAAGGCGCTCCTGCTTGTTGCAAACTGCGTTGCGTGGTGCCTCATATTTGAAATTGCAAGCAGAAAGATAATGAAACGCTCAAACACAATTACTGACCTTTCGGCAGTTGTTACGGGTATTCTCCTTGCACTCAACTTCCCCGTTACGCTCCCGCTGTGGATGTCGATTATCGGATGCTTTGTCGCTATCGTAATCGTAAAACAGCTTTTCGGCGGACTCGGACAGAACTTCGCAAACCCTGCAATCGTCGGAAGAATTGTCCTCATGCTTTCATTCACTTCCGAAATGACGACATGGGTAAAGCCTTTCTGGTACAAGACAGCCGACCTCACAACCTCCGCTACCCCTCTCGCTATGGAGTGGACAACGGTATACGAAAGCACATCGGGATTTCTCCCCGCAACAGAGCCTCCCGTGGCATATATGGATCTCTTCCTCGGAAATGTCGGTGGCTGTATCGGTGAAACCTCCGCACTTGCACTTCTCATAGGCGGACTTTTCCTTCTTTCGACAAGAATTATCACACCCGCAATCCCCGTGACATTTATCGGAACGGTTGCGCTCCTCACAGCAGTTACAGGCGGTGACCCGCTCTACGCTGTACTTTCGGGAGGGCTTATCCTCGGTGCATTCTTCATGGCAACCGACTATGTTACATCGCCTATCACAACAAAGGGTAAGATTATCTTCGGTATAGGCTGCGGACTTATAACCTTCCTCATCAGAACATACGGCAGCTACCCCGAAGGCGTATCCTTCTCAATCCTTCTTATGAATATCCTCACACCTTATATCGACAAGCTGACGAGAACAAAGCCTCTCGGCGCAATCAAGCCTGTCAGGGAAAAGAAGGAGGCGAAGTCAAATGGCTAACGAAAAGAAAACAAGCGTGTTTGAATACATCAAACCGCCTCTTGTACTTCTTCTTATATGTATGATTATGTCGGGTATACTCGTTTTTGCGTACGAGCTTACCTATGTTGACACCACAGGCGTAATCACAGATAAACTCCGCACGGGACTTGACGCACAGCTTTCCGACAGCTCTGCGTGCGTAATGCTCACCGACTTCGAGGCTGAGGGAATAACCTCCGTCATCGTAGACAAGGAGCAGAACTACTGCGCATTCGAGCTTACCGTTGACGGCTATGCAAAGGACGGACTTCATCTTCTTGTCGGCATAAAGGACGACGCCGTTTCGGGAATTTCGGTTCTCACAATCGGCGAAACTCCCGGTCTTGGAACCCGTGTAAACGACGAGGGTTATCTTTCAACCTACTACGGCGTGACAGATTCCGACTATACGCCCGACATCATTTCAGGTGCGACATATTCCTCAAAGGGAGTTGACAGTGCCGTAAGACTTGCAATAGAAACCTACAACGAAAGAAAGGGGGAGATTTTCGGTGAGTAAGAACACAGAAACAGCTAAAAAGGAAAGCGTAAATTACTCTCACGAGTTCCTCAAGGGACTTCTGAAAGAAAACCCCACGCTTGTAGGACTTCTCGGAATGTGCCCTACTCTTGCCGTTACAACAATGGCTGAAAACGGAATAGGCATGGGACTTGCGACAACCTTCGTGCTTGTCTGCTCGAACCTTGTTATTTCACTTCTCAAGAATGTAATCCCGAAGGCTGTACGACTTCCCTGCTTTATCGTAATCATCGCAGGCTTTGTTACATTCGTCAGCTTTATCCTCAAGGGATTTCTCCCCTCGCTCTATGACGCTCTGGGACTTTACCTTGCACTCATCACCGTTAACTGTATAATCCTCGGTCGTGCGGAGGCTTTCGCAAGCAAGAACGGGCCTGTTGCCTCTGTCCTCGACGGTCTCGGAATGGGCCTCGGATTTACAGCGGCGCTCTTCATTATGGGTGCTGTGCGTGAAATTATGGGTCTCGGAACAATCCTCGGATTTGAAATTCCGCTTTTCCATTCAATGACGATATTCATTCTCCCCGCAGGCGGTTTCTTCACGCTCGGTATCATCATTGCCCTCGTGAACAAAATCGCAAACAAGAAGCCCCCTCAGGAGCTTGGCTGTCACGGCTGTCCGAACGCCAAGAACTGCAGTGGTGCCTGCGCTCAGTCTAAGGAAGGAGGGGAAAACTGATGCCTGAACTTCTCGCTATACTTCTCAGTGCAATGATTACGGATAACTTCGTGCTTTCAAAGTTCATGGGTATATGCCCCTTCCTCGGAGTATCCAAAAAGTTCGACAGTGCCATCGGTATGGGTATTGCCGTTATCTTCGTAATGGTCTGCTCTACCCTTGCGACATGGCCTTTCTACACATTCATTCTTGTCCCCCTCGGACTTGAATACCTCAACAATATAGGATTTATCCTCATCATCGCCCTCTTTGTACAGCTCATTGAGATAATGCTCAAGAAACTCGTTCCTCCGCTCTACAAAGCGCTGGGAGTGTTCCTTCCCCTTATCACAACAAACTGTGCGGTACTCGGCGTATGTACACTCAACATCAACATCGGTCTTACATTGACAGAATCGCTGATTAATTCTCTCGGCGCAGGAATAGGCTTCACAATCGCCCTCGTTGTATTCTCGGGCGTCCGTGGAAGAATAGAACACAGCGACATCCCCGAAACCTTCAAAGGCGTTCCCTCGACGCTTATTGCGGCTGCAATCGTGTCGATGAGCTTCCTCGGCTTCTCGGGAATGATATAATAAGAAAGGAAATATAACAATGTTTGAAACGATTATAATTCCTGCTCTTATTTTTGCGGGAGTAGGACTTCTTGCAGGTGTACTTCTCACCATTTTTTCGAAAATCTTCGCCGTCGAAACCGACGAGCGTTTTGAGCCTATCAACGACGCTCTGCCGCAGGCAAACTGCGGTGCGTGCGGATACGCAGGCTGTTCCGATTACGCCAACGCAGTTCTTGCAGGTGCGGAAGTAAACAAGTGTATCCCCGGCGGAAAGAAATCCGCAGACGCCATCGCAGAAATCATGGGCGTTGCCGCAGGCGAGGTTGAGTCTATGGTAGCATTCGTGCGCTGCGACGGAAGTGCAGGCAATACCGAGGCAAAATACAGCTTCGACGGAACGCAGTCCTGTGCGGCGGCAAACCGTTTCTACAACGGAAGCGAAGTCTGCAAGTTCAGCTGTCTCGGCTTCGGCGACTGTGCAAAAGCCTGCCCCGAAGACGCTATCACCGTAAAGGACAGACTTGCACGCATCGACAGGGCAAAATGCATCGGTTGCGGAATATGCTCCAAGGTCTGCCCCGACCACCTCATCGTGATAAAGCCCCGCAAAAATCATGTCGATGTGGCTTGCTCATCATGTGCAGGCGGCAAGGAAACCCGCTCAATCTGTAAAGCAGGCTGTATCGCTTGTAAGATATGCGAAAAGAAATGCCCGAACGACGCTATCCACGTTATCGACAATGTGGCTCGCATAGATTACGAAAAGTGTACCTCTTGCGGAATATGCGTGGCGGCTTGTCCGAGAAAGGTTATCCGTGACTGCAATCAGCCTATGGCTGAGGTTAAAACGGAAGCTGAACCCGAAAAGAAGACCGAAGAATAAAAATATCGGGTTAAGGATGATGTACATGCGGGAGTATTTATGTGTACTACCCGAGGAAAACCCTTTTGAAAAAGGTTTTTCCTCAGACTCCTTTCCCAAAACTTCAGATTAAAAAACAAGCCCATAGGGATTAACCCTATGGGCTTGTTTTTGATTTGAAAGTCTTTGAAAGGGAGTACGAGGGGAACCTTTCTTCAGAAAGATTCCCCTCGATAAATACATATAATATTCCGTACGGGCGTTATCCTTAACCCGATACTTTTATGCGACTCGCCTTAATAAGCTACACCCTGCCACTTCATAGCGTCAGCAATCTTGAGGAAGCCTGCGATGTTTGCTCCCATGATGAGGTTGCCCTTGTCACCGTAAGCCTCTGCTGTGTCGTATGCTGCGTTGAAGATGTTCTTCATAATTCTGTGGAGCTTTTCGTCAACTTCTTCTGCTGTCCAAGCAAGACGCTGGCTGTTCTGGCTCATTTCGAGAGCTGAAACTGCAACACCGCCTGCGTTAACAGCCTTTGAAGGTCCGATAACGATGTTGTTAGCCTGGAAGTATTCGACAGCCTCTGCTGTTGTAGGCATATTTGCAACTTCTATGTAGTACTTTGTTCCGTTTGCAACAATCTTCTTTGCGTCTTCGATGCCTACTTCGTTCTGTGTAGCGCAAGGCATAACAACGTCAACCTTAACACCCCAGGGCTTTTCGCCTGCAAAGAACTTAGCACCGAACTTGTCAGCGTAATCCTGAACCTTGTCACGACCTGATGCACGCATTTCGAGCATGTAAGCTGCCTTGTCTGCTGTGATACCGTTTTCGTCGAGAACGTATCCGTCAGGACCTGAAATTGTAAGAACCTTACCGCCGAGCTCGTTAATCTTGAGAACTGCACCCCAGGCAACATTACCGAAGCCTGAAACTGCAAATGTCTTACCCTTGATATCTTCGCCCCACTTCTTGAGAACTTCGTCGCAGAAGTAAACTGCGCCGTAGCCTGTTGCTTCGGGACGGATAAGGCTTCCGCCGTAAGAGATGCTCTTACCTGTGAGAACGCCGTTTTCGAAGTTGTTTACGATTCTCTTGTACTGACCGTAGAGGTAACCGATTTCTCTTGCGCCTACGCCGATGTCGCCTGCAGGAACGTCAACGCTTGCACCGATGTGACGGTAAAGCTCTGTCATGAAGCTCTGGCAGAATCTCATGATTTCTCCGTCAGACTTACCTCTGGGGTCGAAGTCTGAACCACCCTTACCGCCACCGATAGGAAGGCTTGTAAGGCTGTTCTTGAAGCACTGTTCAAATCCGAGGAACTTGATAACGCTTGCGTTTACTGTGGGGTGGAAACGAAGTCCTCCCTTGTAGGGACCGATTGCAGAGTTGAACTGGCAGCGGTATCCACGGTTAACCTGGATTTTACCGTTATCGTCAACCCATGATACTCTGAATGAAATGAAACGCTCAGGCTCAACAATTCTGTCGATTATGCCGTTTGTTTCATATGATTTGTCCTTTTCAACAACAGGCTGGAAGGATTCGAGAACTTCCTTTACTGCCTGAAGGAATTCGGGTTCGCCGGGGTTACGCTCTTCAACCTTAGCGTATACACCCTTGAGGTATTCGTTTGTGAAAGCCATTGATTTTTCCTCCTGAAATTATAGATTCCGAACACAATATCCGGTAACACTACTATTATATAACCGTTATGGCAATTTTGCAAGTATTTTTTTGCAAAAATTAAATTTTTCGTGATTTTGTAATATTTACAACCAACATTTTTATTTTTTTGCAAGTTACACTACCCGAAAAATTCAAAAAACGCAAAAATCGACTTGTCCGCCAGCCAAAAATGAGATTTTTCCGTCATTTACAGCCGTGACCTGAAATCGTCGTAGGTAAACTCACGGATAATTTCCGTCGTGCCGTTTTCTCTTGCGTACACTATTGCAGGCAGAGGCATTCCGTTGAAGGTGTTGTTCTTGACCATTGAGTATATAGACATATCGCAGAACACCAGCCTGTCACCGACTTTCAGCGGCTCATCGAAGGAGTAGTCCCCGATTATATCCCCTGCAAGACAGGTAGGCCCGCCGAAACGATAGGTGTGCGCCTTCTCTCCCGCCTTGCCCGCACCGATGACATTCGGGCGGTAGGGCATCTCAAGGACATCGGGCATATGGCACGCCGCCGAGGTATCGAGAATGGCAATATCCATACCGTTTTTCATCACCTCAAGCACCTCCGTCACAAGAAAACCTGCGTTGAGGGCAACTGCCTCCCCCGGCTCGAGATAAACCTCCACGCCGTACTTTTCTTTCACACGGCGTACTACTTCAATCAGCTTTTCCACGTCATAATCCTTGCGTGTGATGTGGTGCCCTCCGCCGAAGTTCACCCACTTCATTCTATGCAGGTACTTCCCAAATTTTTCTTCGAACACGGCAACCGTACGCTCCAACGTGTCGGAGTTCTGCTCGCACATTGTATGGAAGTGCAGACCGTCTATTCCGTCGAGGGCGTTTTCGTCAAAATTCGCAAGAGTTGTTCCGAGGCGTGAATTTTCAAAGCACGGATTATATATATCGGTTTCTATCTCGGAATATTCGGGGTTTACCCTTATTCCGCAGGTTATGTTTCTGCCCGAGGATTTCACCGTCTCTCTGAACTTCTCCCACTGCGGAAAGCTGTTGAACACGATGTGGTCGCAGTATTTCACAAGCTCACGCATATCCTCTTCCTTGTATGCGGGGGAGAAAACGTGCGTTTCCTTGCCGAAAGGCTTTCCCATTTCCTCATAGCCGAGGCGTGCCTCGTATATTCCGCTCGCCGTTGTTCCGCAGAGATATTCCGCTATCAACGGATAGGTCGAGTACATCGAAAAAGCCTTCTGCGCAAGGAGTATTCTTGCTCCCGATTTTTCCTGCACATATTTTAAGATTTCAAGGTTTTCCCTCAGTAGCTTTTCGTCAGTGACATAGCACGGCGTCGGCAGATTTTTCACATCAAAATTCATCTGTATTCTCCTTATACGATAAACAAATCAAGGGTATCAAGTTTATATTCTCGATACCCTTACTTGTTTTTGTGTTATTCCCACTTTTCCCATATTTCAGGGCAGTATCCGACAGTTGCACTTTTACCGTTGCGGACAATCGGGGTTTTGTAGAGCTTCGGGTTGTCGTTGAGCTTCTCTCCCCACGCATCGGGAAGAAGATATTTTATCTCGCAGAAGTCCTTTGAGCTTTCGTCGGCGAGCTTTTCTATCCCTCCGAGAGCCTGTGCGACGCTTTTCTGCTCGCCCGCACTCAGTCCCTTTGAGATAATGTCAACCGACTGAAATTTTATTCCCCGTTCCTTGAACCAACGCTCTGCCTTTTTAGTGTCAAAGCACTTTGATTTTCCGAAAATCTGAATGTTCATACGCCCTCCGCTATTCCTTGAATTCGGACAGCCTGAATTTTATCGTGTGCGTACTTCCGTTGCCGTTTGCGTCCTCACGATAAACCTCCGCCGTGACATATTCTCCGACAGAGTAGCCCTCAAGCGCATCGTCTACGGTTTCGGAGCTGTACACTTCCTTGCCGTTGATTTTCGTGATTATATCGCCGGGCTGAATGTCGCAGTTCGATATATCGCAGTCCTGCGCTATATCACGGATGTAAAGTCCCTTGACGGAGTTGTACTGCTCTGCAGACTCCTTATTTATTGCGGTGTAGGTAATTCCCACACGCACACGGCCCGTTACATAGCCGTTGTTGATAATGCTGTTGATTACGGGGAGAGCCTCGTTTATCGCAATGGCGAAGTTCATATTCTCGTATTCGGAATACACCCCGACGAACTTGAAGTTGTTGATGCCTACCACCTGTCCGTATGCGTTCAGGAGAGGCCCGCCCGAGTTGCCCGAGTTAATCGTGGCGTCGGTCTGTATGTAGTTCATTTCGATGCTGTCATCGGTAAGACGGAGCGTTCTGTTAAGTCCCGAAATATATCCGCCGGTAAAGGTGTTCGAGAACTGTCCGCCCATATTTCCGATTGCGAAAACGCTGTCGCCGACAACGAGATTGTCGGAGTTTCCGATTTTACACGGCTCGAATTTCTTGTTTGAGTTTATCTTGAGCACGGATATATCCGTCTTTTCGTCACTGCCGACAATTACGGCGTCGTATTCCGTACCGTCAAAGGCTGTCAGCGAAACGGAAATGCAGTTATCCACCACGTGATGATTTGTAACAACATAGCCGTCCTGCGTCACAATGAAGCCTGTTCCTCGTGACTCGGAATTTGCCGAATATTTCGCCGTTATACTTACAACCGACGGGAGAATTTCCTCGTATACTTCCTGAGGCTTCATCTCTCCCCCCAGTGGCTTGTCGGAAAGCGTCAGCTTGTGGTCAGGATTTGTTGCAGTACCTGCGTTTGTTTCGGCAGGAAGCTCTGCATTTTCATCGGGAACTGTTATTTCAGGCTTGTCACCGTCATTGTTATCGTCGTCCTCATCGTCGTCATCCGTGTCTGCGACATAGGTTTCGGGGTCGTCGAAATTATCGTTGACGAGCGCAATGTAATATGCCGAGCCAAGCCCTATCGTAAGTGCCAGCATAACCGAAATTACCGCCATTACAGTTCCCCGTGATTTTTTCGGTGCCTCGTTTATCGGCTGGGCCTCAAACGGCGGATTTGCATACTGAGGCTGTGGCATCGGCTCATATGGCGATGACGGCATTCTCCTCGGCAGAGGGTTTGTCTGGTAGTAGCTTTCCTCCGCATAGTAATCGGCAGGGCGGCGTTCCGTCATCACAGAAGGCTCTACGCTGTTCTGCGGTGCGGAATAGTATGTCGGTGCCTGCGGCTGCGGCGGAACATTTGTCTGTGCGGGATTGTATGCGTTGTTTTCATTGTTGTCGTACATAAAAAGGTTTTCTCCTTTTCAGCTTACTCCTCCTCCGAGGGTGCGGGAAGTGTGAATTCAAATTCGGTATACTCGCCGGGCTTACTTCTGACGAGTATCTTTCCGTTGTGGAGATTTATAATCGAACGGACGATTGCAAGACCGAGTCCTACGCCCGTTCTGTCCTTACCGTGAGATTCGTCGGTTTTATAGAATCTGTCGAATATCCTCGGTATTTCTTCTTCGGTAAGACCTGTGCCGCTGTTTCTTATCGCAATGTGCGTTTCGTCGTCAACGGTTTCAAAGCCGAACTGCAGGTACCCTCCGATATTAACGAACTTTATCGCATTTTCCACGAGGTTGTATATTATCTGCTGTGCAAGGTCGCTGTCTGCCACGACATAACACGGGTCGCTGTCAAGTCCGATTACATCGACACGCATATCATTTATGCGCTTTTCAAAAAGGAACACCGTTTTTATCGTCAGCGCAGTAATGTCTATTACCTCGCTCTTCATACTGATTTCGCCCGACTCGTACTTCGATACATTCAGCATTGCACGGACAAGGCGTGAGAGTCTATGCACCTCGTCGGAAACTATCGTCAGGTATTTTCTGTGCTGGTCTTCGGGGATTGTTCCGTCGAGTATTCCGTCGATAAACCCTCCGATGCTTGTCATCGGCGTTTTAAGCTCGTGCGAGACATTCGCAACAAAGCTCTTTCTCGATTCCTCTATTACGGAGAGTGAGCGTGACATATTGTTCATCGACGCCGCAAGCGAGGCAAACTCGTTCGTTTCATTTACAGAAATCTTCTGCGAGAAGTCGCCCTTCCCGAATCTCTCGGCAGCCTTGGTGATTTCGATGACAGGTTTCATCATATTTCTCATTACAAAGTATAGTATAATTGCAGATGCAAACGCTGTCACTGAAATAATCGCAAGGAGGCTCATCGTCGATGTCTTGATGTAGTCGTAGTAGTCCGACGCCGTTTCGTAAGTGATGATATATCTCATCTCTTCCCCGACGGCTATCGCCCTTGTGTAAGTTATCTTGCCTTCGGAGAAAAATCCGTCAAGGTCGGTGATTGCAAACTCACCCTCACGGGTGATGCCCCTTATTGTCGACCCGCTGATTTTTCTGCCCTCGGGGATACTTTTGTCGGTCGTCGCAAGAACATCACCGTACGCACCGACAAGGCATACCTTGTACGGCGCTTCGGGATGATACTCCCCGTCGTAGATTGTCGATATATCTTCGGCGTTGTCAGCGTAATTGCCCGATGAATAATAAAACTCCGTTGCGGCAACGGCGGTATCCGCTGCCACAATCAGAGTTTCCTTCTTTTCGGCCTTGTAAAATTGCAATGATATTATCAGCAATACCGAACCTATGCATATTATACTTGAAACAATTACTGCAAAACATATACCGAAGTATTTTGTGATAACACTATTTTTCATAGTATATCTCCCGAATGTCTGTCAGTATATTAGAGGTCTTCCTCCGCCTCGAATTTATATCCTACGCCCCATACAGTCTTGAGCGCCCACTTGTCTGATACACCCTCGAGCTTTTCACGGAGTCGCTTTACGTGAACGTCTATCGTTCTTGAGTCGCCGTAGTATTCAAATCCCCATACTTCATCGAGAAGCTGGTCACGTGTGTATACACGGTTGGGGTTTGATGCAAGGTAGAAGAGAAGTTCAAGCTCCTTCGGGGGAGTGTCGAGAACCTTTCCGTTGACCTTGAGTTCATATCTTGTCATATTTACCTGGAGCTTGTCGTAGCATACTTCCTTGATTTCAGCCTCTGCCGAGGACTGACCTGCACGGCGGTATACTGCCTTTATTCTTGCGATTACTTCCTTCGCCTCAAAAGGCTTTACGACATAGTCGTCGGCACCAAGCTCAAGTCCGAGAACCTTGTCGAAGGTTTCGGATTTTGCGGTAATCATAATTATCGGAACATTTGACTTCTTGCGGATTTCACGGCACACCTGCCAGCCGTCCATAACGGGAAGCATAATGTCGAGGAGGATAACATCGGGTTTTGAGGTGTTGAATTTGTTTACAGCCGATTCTCCGTCGTGTGCGAAAATGACGGTATATCCTTCTTTTTCGAGGTAAAGTCTGAGAAGTTCGCAGATATTTTCATCATCATCTACAACAAGAATTTTTTCGAGTGCCATTGATGTCTTTCTCCTTTTTATTATAATAAATTGTAATCAAAATATTAATAATTACATTATACTTTATTTATATTTCTCAATTGTAAACAAATTGTAAACAAAGCGGGTTTTGGTGTATGTCTTCGCAAAAAGACACATTTCGGCAATAAAAATGCACAAAAAGACGTGTGATTAAGTAGCAATATGCACAAAAAATATTTTTCTGCCAAAATGCTATTGATTTTTTGAGAAAATAAAGTAAAATATTAATTAGCACTCAGAGTTAAAGAGTGCTAAAGGGGTAATAAAACAAATTTATATACAGGAGGAAAACCAGATGAAAATTTCACCACTTTCAGACAGAGTAGTAGTAAAAATGGCTGAGGCAGAGGAAACCACAAAGAGCGGAATTATCCTCACAGCGTCGGCAAAGGAAAAGCCCTCATTCGCAATTATCGTTGAGGTAGGCCCGGGCGGTATCGTTGACGGCGAAAAGGTAGAAATGACAGTCAAGAAGGGCCAGAAGGTTCTCATTGAAAAGTACAGAGGAACAGAAGTAAAGCTCGACGGCGAAGAATACACAATCGTGCGTCAGGGCGACATCCTCGCAATCGTAGAATAAGCCAACTATTATAATAAAAGGAGAATTCATACTATGGCAAAGAATATCATATACGGCGAAGACGCAAGAAAATCCTTGCAGACAGGTATCGACAAGCTCGCTGATACAGTAAAAATCACACTCGGCCCCAAGGGAAGAAATGTCGTTCTTGACAAGAAGTTCGGCGCTCCCCTCATCACAAACGACGGCGTTACAATCGCAAAGGAAATCGAACTTGAAGACGCTTTTGAAAACATGGGCGCACAGCTTGTAAAGGAAGTAGCAACAAAGACAAACGACGCTGCAGGCGACGGAACAACAACAGCTACACTTCTTGCACAGGCACTCATCCGTGAAGGTATGAAGAACATCGCAGCAGGCGCAAACCCCATGATTGTAAAGAAGGGTATCTCAAAGGCTGTAAACGTTGCAGTTGACGCTGTAATCGCAAACTCAAAGGCAGTTGAAGGCTCTGCTGATATTGAAAGAGTTGCTACTGTTTCATCTGCTGATGAAAATGTCGGCAAGCTCATTGCAGAGGCTATGGATAAGGTTACCGCAGACGGCGTAATCACAATCGAGGAATCAAAGACAGCTGAAACATACTCAGAGGTTGTTGAAGGTATGCAGTTCGACCGTGGATATGTAACACCCTACATGGTTACAGACACAGACAAGATGGAGGCTGTTCTCGACGACGCTTATATCCTCATTACAGACAAGAAGATTTCTTCAATCCAGGAAATTCTCCCCCTCCTCGAGCAGATTGTTCAGGCAGGAAAGAAGCTCCTCATCATCGCTGAAGACGTTGAAGGCGAGGCTCTCTCAACAATTATCGTGAACAAGCTCCGTGGAACATTCACCTGCGTTGCAGTAAAGGCTCCCGGTTTCGGCGACAGAAGAAAGGAAATGCTCCAGGATATCGCAATCCTCACAGGCGGTCAGGTTATTTCCGAAGAAATCGGACTTGAACTCAAGGACGCACAGATTACACAGCTCGGCCGTGCAGGCAAGGTTGTTGTACAGAAGGAAAACACAATCATCGTAAACGGTGCAGGCAACGGCGACGAAATCAAGGCAAGAGTTGCACAGATAAAGACACAGATTGAAAACACAACATCAGACTTCGACAGAGAAAAGCTCCAGGAAAGACTCGCTAAGCTTTCAGGCGGTGTTGCAGTTATCAAGGTAGGTGCCGCAACAGAAATCGAAATGAAGGAAAAGAAGCTCCGCATCGAAGACGCTCTCGCTGCTACAAAGGCTGCTGTTGAAGAGGGTATCGTTGCAGGTGGCGGAACAGCTCTCATCAACGCAATGCCCGCTGTTGAAAAGCTCGTTTCCACACTTTCCGGCGATGAAAAGACAGGCGCACAGATTGTTCTCAAGTCACTTGAAGAACCCGTTCGCCAGATTGCTACAAACGCAGGTCTTGAAGGCAGCGTAATCATCGACAAAATCAGACGCTCACGCAAGGTCGGCTACGGCTTTGACGCATACAACGAAACCTACACGGATATGATTCCCGCAGGTATCGTTGACCCGACAAAGGTTACACGTTCCGCACTCCAGAACGCAGCGTCGGTTGCATCAATGGTTCTCACAACAGAAAGCCTCGTTGCAGACATCAAGGAAGAAACTCCCGCAATGCCTCCTATGGGTGGCGCAGGAATGGGCGGAATGTATTAATCCGAACTGCCACGGGCAAAACCGAATACAAAAACCAAAGGGTACTGAAAAATTTCAGTACCCTTTTTGTTGTTATTCTTACGGAACAAGCACGGGGTTGAAGTCTTCCTCCCAGGGAAGCCCCCACTTGTTGAGTGCGTCCATAAACGGATCGGGGTCGAACTCCTCGACGTTATACACGCCGGGCTTTTTCCACTTGCCTGTAAGCACCATCATTGCGCCTATCATTGCAGGAACGCCCGTTGTGTAGGAAATCGCCTGCGAGCCTACTTCCTTGTAGCATTCCTCGTGGTCGCAGATGTTGTATACATAGTAGTTTACTTCCTTGCCGTCCTTCTTGCCCGTGAAGATACAGCCGATGTTCGTCTTGCCCTTTGTTCTGGGGCCGAGGCTTGCAGGGTCGGGAAGAACTGCCTTGAGGAACTGCAACGGAATAATCTCTCTGCCCTCGTACATAATCGGCTCGATAGATGTCATTCCGACATTTTCAAGGCACTTGAGATGTGTGAGGTAGCTCTGTCCGAAGGTCATAAAGAAACGTATTCTCTTTATTCCCTTTATGTTGAGGGCAAGGCTTTCAAGCTCCTCGTGGTGAAGAAGATACATATCCTTCATTCCGACGCCCTTGAAGTTGTACTCTCTCTTGATTTCCATAGGCTCTGTTTCAACCCACTTGCCGTCCTCGATGTAGCTTCCCTTTGCGGAAACCTCACGGATATTGATTTCGGGGTTGAAGTTTGTTGCGAACGGATAGCCGTGGTCGCCACCGTTGCAGTCAAGGATGTCGATGTAGTTTATTTCGTCGAAGTAGTGCTTCTGTGCGTAAGCCGAGAACACTCCCGTAACACCGGGGTCAAAGCCACAGCCGAGGATTGCCGTGATGCCTGCCTTTTCAAAGCGCTCACGGTATGCCCACTGCCATGAATATTCAAACTTTGCAGTATCTTCGGGCTCGTAGTTTGCGGTGTCGAGATAGTCAACCTTACACTCAAGGCAAGCGTCCATAATGTGAAGGTCCTGGTACGGAAGTGCCACATTTATGACGATGTCGGGCTTGTATTCCTTGATGAGTGCAACAAGCTCGGGAACATTATCTGCGTCCACCTGCGCTGTTGAGATGACGGTTTTTGTTGTCGGCTGAAGCTTTTCCTTGAAAGCGTCACACTTGGACTTTGTCCTTGACGCAATCATAATTTCTGTGAAAACCTCGCTGTTCTGACAGCACTTTGCAATTACTACGGAGGCTACTCCCCCCGCACCGATAATCAATGCTCTTGACATTTTAAATTCCTCCCTATCCTTTATAAAAATACAACAGAATTTCTCTCATCAGCTTGCACGCCATTGCCGTTGACGCTCCGCTATGGTCGTATATCGGCGATAATTCGTTCATATCAAAGCCGACGATGTTGAGCTGTGAAACATCCTTTATTGCCTTCATCAGCTCGTTGAAGGTAACTCCTCCCGCTTCGGGAGTACCCGTTCCGCAGAAGCACGACGGGTCGAGAACATCAAGGTCGAGCGTAAAGTACACGGGCGTATCCCCGAGCTTTTCGACAAGGTTTTCTGTGCCGTCAAGCACGAACTTTGTCATTGTCGTGTGTTCTTTTGCGAATTCAAACTCCGCACGCTCTCCCGAACGTATTCCGAACTGATATATCCTGCCGTCACCGACAATATCGTGGCATCTTCTTATAACGGAAGCGTGCGACAGCTTTTCCCCGAGATAATCTTCACGGAGGTCAGCGTGTGCGTCGAAATGAACGATAGCCACATCGCTGTATTTTTTCTGTACCGCACGGAACGCTCCGAGAGTTACAAGGTGCTCTCCGCCTATCATACAGGGGATTTTCCCGTCGGAAAGTATCTGCGCCGTTCTTTCCTCTATTGCGTCGAGGGCTTTTTTGCTGTTGCCGAAGCAAAGCTCAATATCCCCGCTGTCGAAGATTTCCGTGTCAAGCAAATCCTTGTCCTGATACGGAGAGTAGGTTTCTATCCCGAAGCTCTCGTTTCTTATTGCGGAGGAGGCAAATCTCGTTCCCGGGCGGAACGATGTCGTACTGTCGTACGGTGCCCCGAAGATGACAATCCTGCTGTCGTCATATTCCGCCTCACAGCCGATAAATGCCGATACATTCTTATTCACCCGAAAGCACCTCCTTCACGCTGTTGGGGAGCGCAAATGACCCCTTGTGAAGCTCCGTATTGTAGTATTTCATCTCAAGTCCGAGCGAATTCCACTCGTCCTCTTTTATGTCGTGAACGGGGTGTATGTTCTTCGACGCAAAGCCGAAAAGCCAGTGCCCCGACGGATATGTCGGTATGTGCGCCTGATATACCATGGATACGGGGAACACTCCCCCTATTCTTCGGTGGGTGCGCTTTACCATATCGACATAGGAATCATAATATGTGCTTTCGTGCTGATTTACAAGTATTCCGTTTTCGGTAAGTGCCTTGAAGCAGTTGCCGTAGAATTCCCTTGTGAAAAGTCCCTCTCCCGGCCCGAACGGGTCTGTCGAATCGACGATTATAAGGTCGTAGAAGTTTTCTTTCTTGCGGACATATTTCAGCCCGTCTGCGATACTTACATGCACTCTTTCATCGTCAAATCTGCACGCTGTCTGCGGAAGAAATTCCTTGCAGACCTCTATCACCTTTTCGTCTATCTCTACCATATCTATGTTTTCTATCGTGCTGTACCGTGTAAGCTCTCTTACCGTTCCGCCGTCGCCCGCACCGATAACAAGGACATTCTTTATGTCGGGGTTGCACGCCATAGGGACGTGTACCATCATCTCGTGATAGATATACTCGTCCTTTTCGGTGAGCATTATATATCCGTCAAGGGTGAGTATCCGCCCGAACTCGTATGTGTCGAGGATTGCTATATCCTGATAGTAGCTTTTGCCCGAATATAACTGCTCCTTTACCTTTATCGAGAACTGTGCGTCGTCGGTATGCTTTTCCGTAAACCAGAGTTCCATAAATATCACCTACCTTACAACAATGTTGATGTTTTCTATCTTCATATCCTCCGTACCCGTGAGAAGACAGCCCTTCTCCTTACAGTAGCGGATGTATTCTACGATGTCTGCCGTTATCCTCTCTCCCGGGGCGAGAATGGGTATTCCCGGGGGATAACACATAACAAACTCTCCGCTTATGGAGTTTACGCTGTTTTCAATCGGCACGGATTTCGTTTCGCTGTAAAATGCCTCGTTCGGAGAAAGTATAACCTCGGGGTTGATATATTCGTGGTCGAACATTCCCGACGGGTCTTTTGAATAAAGCCTCTTTATCTCCGACAACGAAGAAAGCAGTCTTTCAACCTCAAGCTCTCTGTCGCCTGCCGAAAGGATAGCAAGGATATTTCCGATGTCGCCGAATTCAATCTGTATTCCGAATTCGTCACGGAGTATGTCGTACACCTCTACCCCCGCAAGACCTATCGCACGGGTATGCACCGACAATTTTGTCGAGTCGAAGTCGAAGACCTCGTTCCCGTCGCAGAGTTCCTTCCCGAAGGCGTAATATCCGCCGAGGCGGTTTATTTCCTCTCTTGCGTAATCGGCGTATTCGACGGTTTTTCTGAACATTTCCTTACCGTTGAAGTAAAGATTTTTTCTTGCAATATCAAGCGACGACATAAGAAGATACGAGCCACTTGTTGTCTGCGTGAGGTTTATCACCTTGCGGACATAACCCACATTGACTCCCTTACCGCACAGCACAAACGAGCTTTGTGTCAGCGAGCCGCCCGTCTTGTGTATGCTGACAGCCGCCATATCCGCACCTGCCGCCATTGCTGATACGGGGAGATTTTCTCCGAAATAGAAATGTGTTCCGTGTGCCTCGTCGGCAAGCACCATCATTCCGTTTTCGTGCGCAAGTCTGACTATTTCCTTTATGTCCGAGCATATACCGTAGTACGTCGGGTTGTTGACAAGCACCGCTTTTGCGTCGGGATTTTCAAGGATTGCCTTTTTCACATCGGCAACCGACATTCCGAGAGGTATTCCGAGGCGCTTGTTCGTTCCCGGATTTATATACACGGGTATCGCCCCGTTGACAACGAGGGCGTTTATGGCGCTCCTGTGTACATTTCTCGGCATTATTATCTTGTCGCCCGCTTTGCACACGGACATTATCATTGCCTGCACCGAGGCTGTTGTTCCGTTGACTATGAAAAACGCCTGCTCTGCCCCGAAAGCCTCCGCCGCAAGAATTTCTGCGTCCCTTATTACTGACACGGGATGACAGAGGTTGTCGAGCGGTTTCATCGAGTTTACATCGACCTTGAGGCAGTCTGCCCCGAGAAAATCACGGAGTTCTTTATTCCCCCTGCCACCCTTGTGGCTGGGAACATCAAGCTGTACCACACGGTTTCCCTTGTGCTTTAAAAGTGCCTCATGTATCGGCGTATTTGATTGAGATAAGCTCATTTCTTACCCTCCCGATATAAAATGCAGAAAGGGGGTCTGTACCCTTTCAGTACAGCGCCCTCTTTCTTCCGCCGTCAAAACCCACGGCGGTTTTTGTCGGTTAATATATATTCATTCCGCTGAAAATTTCAATCATCTCTCTGCGCAGGCTGTCCGTTATGTCAAGTCTCTGCTTGGGAGAAAGCTCATACACATCCTTGTTGAAAAGGTAGTTCTGCAGGTTGATTTCCTTTATGAGCATCTTCGTATGGAATATATTTGACTGATACACATTGACATCTATCGCATCGTAGTTTTTCATTGTATCCTTTGCGATATAGTCCTGTATCGAGGTAATATCGTGGTCGATATAGCACTTCTTTCCGTCCATATCTCTTGTAAATCCTCTTACACGGTAGTCTATCGTTATGATATCGGAGTCAAAGCTGGATATGAGGTAATCGAGTGCGTTAAGCGGAGATATAGTTCCGCAGGTTGAAACATCAATATCCACCCTGAAGGTCGATATGGAGTTATCGGGGTGATATTCAGGGAATGTATGTACGGTAACATGGCTCTTGTCGAGGTGTGCGTGAACCATACGGTGTGCGGGGTCATAATTCCCTCTGTTGCACGACGGGTCGACTGCATTCTCGTCGAGTTCTTTTTCTGCTATGAGAACATTTACCGACGCCCCCTGAGGCTCGTAATCCTGCTTGGAGATGTTCAGGACGGTCGCTCCTATCATCTCTGTTACATCGCAGAGTATCTTTGTAAGACGCTCGGAATTATACTGCTCATCGATATATGCAATATAGTCCTTCTGCTCTGTTTCGCTCTTTGCGTAGCACACATCATATATGTTGAAGCTGAGCGTTTTTGTGAGATTGTTAAAGCCGTACAAGGTGAGTTTTTTCTCCAACCCTAACATCACTCCTTATCGTTATATTGTCGCAATAAAAAGCTGACGATTCAGTATAGCATATTTTTTTACAAATGTATATAGTTTTTTGAAAATATCAGAAAAATATAATTTTTGCCGTATCTATGAGAATTACCGCCAGAAATGTCGCCGCCGCAGTGTATCTCGCTACTTTTTTCAGCCTTTCCGAAAAGAAAGAAAACAGCGTCGGGTGGAGCCACTTCACAAGTATCACGGAGGCTATCCCGAACCCCAGACAGATGACAACCGACACCCTGCCGTCGATGTTCCATTTCATATAATTGTAGTCCCATAGGGTGAGGGAAAAGCACTTTTCGAGGATATACGACGCCGTGAATTCCAACACGCCTATAAGCACCGTTGCCCCCGAAAATACAAGCAGGGGGTTTAACTTTTTCGGGAAAACCGCAACGAGCAGAAGCCCTGCAAAGCCATATATAGGGCATAGGGGAATGTCGAGAAATCCCCTGTCGATATAGCGCCCCCACAGAAACGAGGTGTAGACCGTTTCGTATATCCAGCCTATCATCGAGAACGCCACGAATTCAAGGAAAAGTACGCTTGCCTTGTCAATGCGGGACATATCACACCTCCACCAGCTTGACGATGAAAACGCATATCGGCGGACAGTTGGGTCTGTTGGTAAATTCGCTCACAATAACGGTATACACCGACGGATTGAGGGTTTTCAGATACTCCAGCACCCTGTCACGCTCGTCAAAGCCCGTTTCCCTGCCGTAGTATATGGAAAGGCTCAGAATTCCGCCGTCCTTTAACATCTCAAGTGCCTTTGAAAGCGCCTCTATACTGCTGTCGGCGTTGGTGTGTATGTTGTGGTCGCCCCTCGGCAACCAGCCGAGATTGAACACCGCACAGTCAATTTCTCCGTCGTAATATCTGTCCATATTTGCGTGGCTGTCGAGTACAACCTCCGCAATGCCGTCGTAACCCTTTTCGCTTATAAGCCTGCGGGTGCTTTCAACTGCCTCCTCCTGAATGTCAAAGGCGATTACCTTTCCGCTTTTTCCGACAAGCGAACAAAGAAACTCCGTATCGTACCCTCTGCCTGCGGTAGCGTCAATGCAGACATCGCCCTCCTTCACCCGTGAGCGTATAAATTCGTGTGCAAGGGTTACCGCCCCGATTATGCTTGCCATAACTTCCTCCTTTATGAAAGAAGCGCTGCTGTAAGCCACAGCAACGCTTCGTCCTGTATTTAGTTGAGATTTGAAACACTTCTGCTGATTGAGCTTGTCGAACCGATAATTCCGTCAATCTCGCCCACGATTTCGTGGCTTGCCGTTGTTGATTCCTCAACAATGTTTGTAACCGTAACAACCATCTCGGAAACTTCCTTGATTCTTGCTTCGATGTTTGAAATCGCCGTGTTAATCTGATTGATGCTCATGCTGATTGTTTCGTTGTTCTTGTTTGCAGCCTTAACGGTAGCGTTAGAGCTTGCCGCAAGTGTACGGACTTCGTCTGCAACGATTGCGAATGCACGGCCTGCTTCACCTGCACGGGCAGCCTCAACCGACGCATTGAGTGAAAGGATATGCGTCTGCTCTGCGATGTCTTCGATTTCGCTTACCATCGTTGAGTAGAGTGTGATATCCTTTGAAATCTTGTCTGCGGCGCCGCTGATTTCAGCCATAGCCTCGTTGACACGGCGGATTTCTTCGTTGAGCTCGTTCACGCCGTCCTTTGCACGACTGTTTGTGTCCGAAATAAGTGCAGCCTTTTCGCCTACACTGCCCGACTGTCTCTGGAGGTCATCGACATTTCTCTGAACCTCGCTTATCATTGCGACAATCTGGTTGTGAGCCATTTCAATCTGCTGCTTCTGTTCAAGGGCAATGAGCTTTTCGTACTGGATACAGTTCTGCGGCTGGTTGAAGCCGAGTGCGATTGCCTGTACCATTTCGTCACAGCTGTTATATCCACAAGCATGGCAGTTGTAGGTTCTTTCTTCCTTTGTGTACTTGCGGAGCTTTCCGAATACGCTTTCGATGTCGTATGTCGAAACACTTCTGTCGATGTGTCTGTTCTTGTAATCTCTCAGGAAGTCGTTGAGCTTGAGCTTCTTGAAAATATCCGTGTGGAATCTCTTCTTGTTGGGAACTTTTCTTGACTCTCTCTTCACGCTGTCCATAACGCCGTAAGCTGTAAAGCTGTCGAATACGTCAACTGCACCGGGGCCGCTGTTACATCCGAATTCACACGAAAGAACGTCGTAAACCTGCGGGAGATTTGCCTTCTGGGCGTGTGTGTATTTTTCGAGGTCTTCGTATACCTTTCCTACGCCTTCCGATGTGAGAATAGAAACAGCGTCTGTGTAGAGGAGGAGGTTATCCTTGAGTCCTCCCGGAATGGGGTAGTAGTTACCGTCGAAACCTTCAACCGCATCGAACTTGAAATCGTTTGAGTAGCTGTTGAGGCTTATTCTGTTTTCTGTTATGTATTTCTTTACCTTCTTGAAGGTTACGTTCATTGAAATAAGTCCTGTGTTCTTGAATTCATCTTCCTTTGCGATACAGGGAGAGAAACAAGCGAGAACGTTGTTGTCACGGAGATATTTCTTCGCATATACCGCTGTACAGAGGATAGGGCTGTGTACGGGCGAGAGCGAAGGGATAATCTTCGGGATGTGCTTTTCTGAGTAGTTTACGATTGCCGCACAGGGCTGTGAGATAATCTTTGCATTGGGGTTTGCCTTTACATATTCAACGTGTGCCCATGTACAGATGTCCGCACCGAAACCTACATCGTAGATTTTATCAACACCGATTGAACGAAGCCAGTTGAGAACCTTCCTCCAGTCGCTGCCGAAAGCAGTTCTGACTGCGGGGGCAACTATGAGGGAAATCTTCTCTCTGCGGTTGAGTGCAGCAAAGAAATTATCTGTTGCGTCTGTATAGTCACGTGCGCCGTGAACACAGCTTCTTACACATTCACCGCACTTTATACAGTCGTCTGTATTTACGGTTACTATCTGTCTTCCCTGCTCATCTGTAGTTGCGATGTTTGCAGTGGGAACGGGACAGCTTCTGATACAAGCGTTACATCCCACGCATTTGATTTTATCAATAGTAATCATATTTGTCACCTTTCTGACTTCAAAGTATTTTATGCCTATGTTAATATATTATCATTATATAACAAAAAAATCCAAAATCAATATTTTTTTAGTAAAAATGGCACAAAAAATACAAAAACAGTTATAATAAACAAAAAACCGCACGGTATTCCGTGCGGTTTTACTTGTATAAAGGCTTATAAATTAAGCAAGTTCAGCAAAGTACTTGATTGTTCTTACCATCTGGCTTGTGTATGAGTTTTCGTTGTCATACCATGAAACAACCTGTACTTCGTAAAGATCGTCACCGATAGGTGCAACCATTGTCTGTGTAGCATCGAAGAGTGAGCCGTACTTCATGCCGATAACGTCAGAAGAAACGATCTGATCCTCGTTGTAACCGAATGAAGCTGAAGCAGCAGCCTTCATTGCAGCGTTGATGCCTTCCTTAGTGATGTCCTTACCCTTAACAACAGCTGTGAGGATTGTTGTTGAACCTGTGGGAACAGGAACTCTCTGTGCAGAACCGATGAGCTTTCCGTTGAGCTCAGGGATTACGAGGCCGATAGCCTTTGCAGCACCTGTTGAGTTAGGAACGATATTTGCAGCACCTGCACGAGCACGACGGAGGTCGCCCTTACGGTGAGGACCGTCAAGGATCATCTGGTCGCCTGTGTAAGCGTGGATTGTTGACATGATACCGCTCTGGATAGGAGCGTAGTCGTTAAGAGCCTTAGCCATAGGAGCGAGGCAGTTTGTTGTGCATGATGCAGCTGAGATGATTGTGTCGTCAGCCTTGAGTGTGTTCTCGTTAACTGAGAATACGATTGTGGGGAGGTCGTTACCTGCGGGAGCAGAAATAACTACCTTCTTAGCACCTGCATTGATGTGTGCCTGTGACTTTTCCTTTGAGCAGTAGAAACCTGTGCACTCGAGAACTACGTCAACACCGAGTTCGCCCCAGGGAAGTTCTGCTGCGTTAGCCTTAGCGTAGATTGTGATCTTCTTTCCGTCAACTGTGATTGAATCTTCGCCTGCTTCAACAGTGTGGAGACCTTCTCCGATTGTTCCGCAGTATCCGCCCTGTGCTGTGTCATACTTGAGAAGCTGAGCAAGCATCTTGGGGTCTGTGAGGTCGTTGATTGCTACTACCTCATATCCTTCTGCACCGAACATCTGTCTGAATGCGAGACGACCGATACGGCCGAAACCGTTAATTGCTACTTTAACTGCCATTTTGAATTCCTCCTAATGAAATTAATGTATTTATATTGTATCTTATTTTGCAATTAATTTCAAGGGGTTTTTGATAAAAAATTAACTAAACTTGCAAATTTATTTTCAGCTGTATTGCCAACCTTCTCCGTGTTCTCCCCTGAAGTGCGTTTTTTCGCCGTCAATGTGCGATTATGCACGAAAAATGAATTATCCGCTTGAATTTGTGCGGACTTATTGTTATAATAAGCTATAAGTTCTGAAAGGGGAGGTTTTTATGCTCGGACAGCTGAAAAAGATTTACGCCGATTCTTCTCTGCATACCGTTATTGCAGATGGCAACCACACTATTCTCTGGTCAAACCGTGATGAGTCCTTTGTCGGACAGTCTTCGTCCGTATTCTTCGGCATGAATACGCCTCTGCCCGAAAAAAGCGGAACCTACCACACCACAAGATACAACACTCCCTGCCGTTATGATGTAATCCGTCACGACGACAACGGCTGTGTATACTATATAATATGTGAGACAAGCTCCAACACCTTCCTCGATACGATAAGCAACCCCGCTGTTGCGGAGTATCTCAGTGCCTCGGCGGCAAACTCAATCGACCACCTGCAGAACCTCTGTGCAACGACGGATACCATCTGCGATGTGCTGAAAAAAAGCGGCAACACGATTGAAGTTTCCTACGCCAACGAGCAGATGAAAAGCAGCTACGGTCTTCTGGCCGAGCTGACGGTTTTCCGTGAAATGCTTATGTACACAGACGACATTCCCGCATCGGTTGTAAGCGTTTCCGACTGCATGGGCGAAATCCGTGAGGAGCTTTCCGAAATGTCACAGTACAGCGACTGCTCAATCAACGTCGACAGCGAAGAAAAGCTCTTCGTTTCCGCCAATAAGGAGCGTTTTATGTTCTCGCTTGCGTCGGCAATGGCAACGGAAATCACGCACAACGGCTCCGTGTCGGAAATCCGCCTGCGTGCATACTCCGAAAACGACAACGTGACCGTTGCACTCAACTGCGGTGCGCCGTCGGGAAGCTATACAACGCACAGCCACCATATATATTCCGACAGCAGTTCTTCCGACACGCTGGAGCTTTTAGGCCTGCGTATGTTCTGCGACCGTTTCGGCGGCAGGCTGTCGCATATGCTCTCCGAAAACGGCGGACGCTCAATAATAATCACGCTCCCGAAAGCAGACGGCAAGGACAGCATGAACTCCGCCCCGAAGGAAATCGTATCGAGCAAGAGATTTTCACCGTTTAAAATGTTCCTCGCAGGCGCACTCAACTATAACTACTACGGCTGATAAGGAGCAGAATTTATATGCATTTACCGAGGGGAATCTTTCTGAAGAAAGGTTCCCCTCGTACTCCCTTTCAAAGACTTTTAAGCTAAAAACAAGCCCATAGGGATTTATACCCTATGGGCTTGTTTTTAAATTTGAAGTTTTGGGAAAGGAGTCTGAGGAAAAACCTTTTTCAAAAGGGTTTTCCTCAGGTAGTGCATATAAACCCCCGACTTATGCGAGTTCGAGGGCGATTTTCATCATATCGGTGAAGGTCTTTTCTCTTGCCTCTGCGGGAAGTGCCGTTCCCTTGTAGATATGGTCTGAAATCGTTGCGATGCAGAGTGCCTTCTTACCGAGCTCTGCGGCGTTCATATAAAGTCCTGCGGCTTCCATTTCAACTGCAAGCACACCCATTGACTTCCACTTGTCGTTGCAGTCTGCACGGTGATGATAGAATGCGTCTGTTGACACGATGTTTCCTACCTTGTAGGGAATTCCGAGTGCCTCTGCGTTTTCAACTGCGTGTCTTAAAAGTCCGAAATCGGCAATCGGAGCGAATGTTCCCGGCAGGTCGTACTGCGCCGCAAAATTCGAGTCGGTGCAGGCACCCATTCCGAACACGATGTCGCCGAGGTCGAGTTCTTCTGCATACGCTCCCGCTGAACCTATGCGGATGATGTTTTCAACGCCGTACTCTGTGTAGAGCTCGTGCGAGTAAATCGAAATCGAGGGTATTCCCATTCCGCTTCCCTGAACGGAAATCTCTCTGCCCTTGTATGTCCCCGTGTAGCCGAACATATTTCTGACGGTGTTGTACTGCTTTACATTTTCGAGGAAATTCTCCGCTATGAATTTTGCTCTCAGCGGGTCGCCGGGCATAAGGACTGTCTTTGCGATGTCCCCTTTGTTTGCGTTGTTGTGAGGTGTAGGCATACTATCCTTCCTTTCTGAGTCTTTCCATTATTTTATTTGCTTCGTAATAGAGTTTTTCTTCGTCAATCGTCAGGAGCTTCTTGTCCCTCATCACGATTTTTCCGTCGATGATTACGGTGTCCGTTTCACTTCCCGTTGCGGAGTAGCTCATTGCGGCAACGAGGTTGTTGCGTGGGTTGAACTGCGGCGTGTTGAGGTCGAGGAGGATTATATCCGCCAACATTCCCTTTTCGATTTTTCCTGCGTTTATGCCGAGTGCCGCCGCACCGTTTTCTGTAGCCATGCGATGAACTTCAACTGCGGATACAGCCTGTGCGTCCTCGCTCGTGCCCTTGTGTACAAGTGCCGTGAAATTCATATCGCTGAACATATTGAGGGAGTTGTTCGACGCCGCACTGTCGGTGCCTATGCAGACATTCACGCCACTGTCGAGGAGCTTTTTTATCGGAGCGAAGCCGTTGCCGAGCTTCATATTGCTCTTGGGATTTGCCGCAACCGACACCCCTCTGTCAGCGAGTATCTTTATATCCTCGTCGCTGATGTGAACGCAGTGCGCCGCAAGTGTTTTTATCCCGAACATTCCAAGGTCGTCGAGGTACTTCACGGGGGATACCCCGTATTTCTCCACAGCCTGCGAAACCTCATAGCGTGTTTCGGAAAGGTGTATGTTTATCGGCAACTTCCTCTCTCCCGCAAGTGCGATTACCTTCTTCAGATAATCCGTGTCGCAGGTGTATATTGCGTGGGGCGCAAGCATGAAGGTAAGGCGGGAGTTGTTTTTGTACTCCTCCATCTCCCCGAAAGCTTCGTCGAGTCTTCGCTGTCCGCCCTCGTCGTCGCCCTCTCCGCAGAGTCCTCTTGAAATCACCGCACGCATACCGCATTCATCTGCGGCACGGCAGGTCATTCCTCTGAACATATGCATATCTACAAAGGTTGTCGTTCCCGTGCGTATCATCTCTGCGCAGGCGAGGGTTGCCCCGACATACGCATCGTCGGGGGTTGTCCTGTCCTCAAGCGGAGAGATATTGCCGAACAGCCAGTCGCTGAACGAAAGGTCGTCGGCGTAGTTTCTGTAAAGCGACATATATGTATGCGTGTGGGTGTTGACAAGACCTGCCGAGGCAAGTCTGTCAGTACCGTCAATCACCGTGTCGGCGGAAAATCCTTCGGGGATTTCTCCGACGCCTGCGATTATATTCCCGTCGATATATATGTCTGTTCTTTTTACCGTGCCGTCAATAACGGCAAGTACGTTTTTTATGTGTATTCCCATGACTTTTCTCCTATCCGACAAATTCCCTGATGAGCGAATGTTCCGCAAGAAGTTCCTTGTCAAGCGGTGTGAGTTCAGAAAGGAACTGCGTAATCATATCGTAGTCGAAATTGCCGTGCATCTTTTCACGGATTTCAAGCAGGCTGTCGTAAATCACCGAACGGTACACCGAAGTTTCAAACGGAATAAATGTGTCGATGTCAAAATCCGCAAGGTGCTTGTATGGCATGATGTGCTTTTCTTCGCCACGTGACACACTCTTGAACATCTTGAATGTATCGGTCAGCACTCGTCCACGGAAGAGCTTATCTCTCGAAAGACGACGCATAAGTCTTATAAGGCGTGGGTGAAGTCTGTCCTCCTCGGAGTTTTCGAGGCGGGTTCTCACGCTGACATAGATGCAGGTTGCATAGTCCCTGCTGTTTCCCGTAACGGCAGGATTGAGGGCGTGTATTCCCTCGATGATTATTACCTCTCCCGGCTCTCTCTTTATCGGAATAACTCCCATTCTGGAATTTGTCCTGAAGTCGAATACCGGGCACTCAATCGGCTCGCAGTTGTTGAGCATTTCCATATGCTTGTTGAGCAGGGGGATGTCAAGTCTGTACGGCGATTCAAGGTCGATTTCTCCGTCCTCGTTGAGAGGTACATCGTCTATCATATCGTCGGGCAGGAAATAGTTATCCATAGAAAGAGTTGACGCCTTGCAGCCCATTTCCCTGAGGAAACCCTCTACCCTGAGTGCAGAAGTCGTCTTGCCTGAGCCTGACGGTCCCGATACCAGCACCAGCGAATGATTATCCGACTTTTCGAGAATTTTTTCTGCGGCGGCTTTAAGCTCGCTCCTGTACTGCGCCTCGCTGTCGAGAATGAATTTTTCGGGGTTATAGGAAATAAGGTTGTTGATTTCCTTTATGCTTTGTACTTTCAAAACAATCACTCCTTAAATGAATTATTCTTCCGTCTTGTCGTCGGATTTTTTCTTGAAAACTATAAATTTGCTGAAAAGATAGTTCATCACAAGTATGACTACCTGCGCCATTACCTTTATCAGAAGTTCGTTTATGCCCATCTTGGTCACAAGCAGGAACATCATCAGTACTTCCACCCAGTAGGATGTCAGTCTTGCACCGTAGAACATCAGCGCCTCACGGATGATACCCTTGCCCTTTTCCCTGCTTCTGAATACAAATATTTTATTCGTGACGAATGCAAATGTTACTGCGCATATCCACGAAATCGTCGTGGCAAGCGTTGCCGACACGGCGGAGTTATCAAGTGCCGCCTGAAGTGATGCAAGTGTGATTTCGTCGGGAAGCTCCGCCCCTGCGAAACGGGCAATGAAGTGCGACGCAAACGACACCACCGTTGTAAGTCCGCCGAAAAAGACATAACGGATTATATCCTCGTATTTATGATAGAGTTGTTTTAATTTTTCCATATTTTCCTCACGATAGATTGATATATTTATATAATAACACATACTATTATTAAAGTCAAAAGAAATCGCTTGCTTTTTACACTGCGGTGTGATATAATCGTTACATTATATTGATAAAGGAGAGTTTTTTCGTGTTATCAGACATAGGACAGTATGTCCCGCAAATAATCGCAATAGCTGTACTTCTTGCTCTTTCGGCTTTCTTCTCAGCGTCGGAGACTGCAATTTCCACAGCCAACCGTATAAGACTAAAGACCGCCGCAGAAAAAGGCAATAAGACTTCCGTGCGGGCACTTAAGCTCGCAGAAAACTTCGACAAGACAATCACAACAATCCTTATCGGAAATAATATAGTGAATATATGCTCGACATCACTCCTGACGGTTGTGTGCCTTGCGCTTCTCGGTGACAAGGGTGCGGGAATTGCCTCGGTTGTAATGACGATACTCGTTCTTATTTTCGGAGAGATACTTCCGAAATCACTCGCAAAGGAAACCGCAGACAAGTCAGTTCTCTGGATGTCGGCACCGCTCAATCTTCTTACGATAGTTCTCACTCCCGTATCGGCACTTTTCTCGGCGCTTAAAAAGGGCGTGACAAAGTTGTTCAACGTAAGCTCGGACGACAACGGCGTATCCGAAGAAGAACTTATGTACATAATCGAAGAAAGCGAAGAAAGTGGAATACTCGAAGAACAGGAAAGCGACCTTGTCCGTTCCGCACTTGAATTTGACGAAATCAGCATAAGCGAAATCCTCGTTCCCCGTGTATCTGTAACGGCGGTTGAAATCAATCAGCCGATAGAGGAAATACTTGAGGTTTTCAAGAGCGAAATGTACTCACGCCTTCCCGTGTATGAAAAAACCATTGACAGTATTGTCGGAATAATCACATTCAAATCATTCATGCGGCTTATCGACGAGGAAAACCCGTCTGTACGCTCAATCATACAGAAGCCGCTTTATGTTTCGGCACTCAAGCCTATCAACCAGGTGATGCACGAAATGCAGAAGGCAAAGCAGCACATGGCCGTTGTAATGGATCAGTTCGGCGGCACCGAGGGTATCGTCACAATGGAGGATATCATCGAGGAGCTTGTCGGGGAAATCTACGACGAGTCCGACGAGGTAGTTCACCCGCTGGTGCAGATTTCGGAGAATGCGTATTCCGTTTCCTGCGACCTTTCCGTAAACGATATGCTCGAACAGCTTAACCTCAGACCCGACGCAATCGAAACCGAATGTACCGCTGTCGGTGGCTGGGTAATGGAGCTTTTTGAAAGCATACCCGAAAAGGACGAAACAATCACAAGCGGAATTTTCACGGTGACCGTCACGGAAACCGACGAGCAGAAGCTCAAGAAAATCCGCCTTGAAATTGCACCTCCCACGACAGAAAAAGAGTAATATCCATACGAAATTCTATATGTATTTATCGAGGGGAATCTTTCTGAAGAAAGGTTCCCCTCAATAGTACACACAAATATTATGCATGAATATTACTCTTATTTCTTCGTGTATTTTCTTCCGTTGGCGATGAGCTCTTCCAGCCGTTCAAGCTCTGCCACAAATGCTTTTTTGCCCTTGGCGGTCACGATGTACTCTCTCTTGCGGGAGTTGTAGTCGTCACTCTCCACCTCGGAAATCCACCCTTTTATCAGCATTACATTTATAGCACCGTAGAGTGTCGCCGTCGGGATTTCTATCCGCCCGTCAGTCATTTCCGATACCTTTTTTATCGCACCGTAGCCGTGCATTTTTTCGTGGAATGCAAGCAGAAGGTAGAAGACCGTTTCTGTCATTGCGCCTCTGTCAAAGCTCTCGGGCATACCGCCACATCCTTTCACTTATGACCCTGACGGGTGATGTATCGTCAACCGATATAGTCACCCGTCGGGGATTTTTTATCGTCATCTTTTCTCATCGGGGAGTGTATCGTCTTGCGATACAGTACGACCATCGGGAAAATTCTCTGCGATCGCTACCGCACTTGTTACTATATCGGTAGCCGATATAGTAATGTCGCAAATCTGATTTCCCTAAAAATTTGCAGAAAACCGTCGATATATCGGTTGTCGATATATATTATATCGACAACCGATATATTTGTCAAGCCTATTTTACGCACTTTTTCGCATTTCGGCATTTTTGATATTCCTCTGTGGATTAAGTTGGTGCTCTTGCATAAATCCTTTGCGAAGAAAACAAAAACGACGGAAGAACTCTCGTTCCGCCGTCGTTAATTTTACATATTCTGTAAGTCGATTGTTTTGATTTTTATCAGATTTCGCTTTCGAGCCAGCTTAAAGTCCTGTCGTAATCGTTGGAATTAATTAGAAAATCTCCTGAAACGACACCCTTGATGCCAAGCTCCTTAGCGAGTTTTACTTCCGTCGGATTTGACACTCCGCCTTCAATGATTACCGCCGCTGTATCGGAAATCATCTCAAGATACTCCCCGATTTTTTCTGCGTCGGTTTCAATGCTGCGGACTTCCCTGTTGTAGATGTTGATGATTTCCGCACCTGCTTTTATCGCTCTTTCTATCTCGTGGCGATCGTGGACTTCGACCACACATTCAAGCCCGAGCTTCTTTCCGAGGGCGATAATTTTCGTAAGGCTTTCTGTACTGAAAAGTGCCGCTATAATCAACACGGCGTCTGCACCGATTGCTCTCGACTCGTACATCTGGTAAGCGGTGAGGATGTAATCCCTTCTCACAAGCGGAAGGTCTGACACCTTTCTTATTGCACGCAGATGACCTGCGCTACCCTTGTATACATCCTTTTCGGTCTGTACAAAAAGTGCTTTTACTTTTTTGTGGCGTGAAACCTCCTGCGCCATTATGTCGGGTTCGTAGAGGCGCATTTCCGCAACGCCCGAATCGGAGACGCTCTTTATCTCGGGAATGAGTATCATATCATTCTCCTCAAGCGCCCTGCGGAAGCTGACGGTCGGTCGTTCTATCCCCTTCGCAATCTCTTCCATTTCTGCCGCATTGACAAAATCCATTTCGAGATTGAGGCGTTTTTTCTTCAGTTCAACGATTTCATTTATATTCATACCGACGCACTTCCTTTCTTACAACAATTATAAGTTTTAACAACGATTTTGTCAATAAAATTAATCCTTCCGTATAATTCCCGTCAGGGCAGTTAAAAATAACAACGGAGGTGTTATTATGAAAAACAATCATCACTCAAAAAAAGGCGTTCTTGGCGGCAAGGGATTTTACGCCGCTGTTCTCTGCTGTGCCGCAATAATCGGCGTGTCGGGGTATGTGGCATACAAGGAAACCGCAGATAAGCTCGAGGAGCAGCTCACTCCACGCACAACAACCGTCACACGCAGGGAATGGACATACGAGGATTTCACGGACGCAAACTCCGACAAGGACGATGTCCCCCGTGAAACGACCACGGCGGCAACCACAACAGCTCCCGTAACGGAAGCAAAGCCCGTTATCGCCGAGACGGTAATCCCCGTTGAAACAAAGCCCGAACCCTACGCATATCCTCTTGCGAACGAAATCGTCAACGAATACAGCAAGGGAGAGCTTGTGAAATCCAAAACCCTCAACTGCTGGAAGACCCACGACGGCGTTGACATTCAGGCGGAGCTCGGCGAACAGGTGAAGTCAATGACGACAGGCAAGGTGCTTGAGGTCTACGAGGACGCCCTCTGGGGAGTGTGCGTTGTAATTGACCACGGCAACGGAGTGGAAGGTCACTACCGCAGTCTTGCGAAGAATGTCAATGTCAAGCCCGACCAGAAGGTGAGTGCAGGCACAGTCATCGGTGCTGTCGGAAATACCGCCGAGTGCGAAATCGCAGAGGTGACGCATCTTCACTTCGGCGTGCGCAAAAACGGCGAATGGATTGACCCCATAGCATTCATCCGTGAAAATATGGTGTAAAGTTTTTCTTTTTTCTGCCGATATATACAGTAAGGCAATACATTTGCCCATGTGTGAACAGATTAAGCAGAAAAGGGGGTGTCCCGATGGATATGATGTCAAGCATTGCTCAGTTTTCAACGACTATGAAGCAGGCAGACCTCATGTCACAGGTATCAATCAAACTCATGGACAAGGCAATGGACACCCAGGCTGCCCAGGCGGAACAGCTCATCCAGGGTATGTCAGAGGGTGTACCCTCCTTCAACCATTTGCTTGATACTTACGCATAAGGAAAAAATCCGCAGATTTCTCTGCGGATTTTTCTTTTTTCTATACAAGTCTGCTGTATATTTCACCCTTGGAATATCCCGTTGCCTTCGCAACCTCCTTGCACGCCTCGGTAGGTTTCATTCCCCCGTCGATGAGGGACTGCGCCCGTGCAACAGCCTCGTCTATCGTCAGCTTTGCGTTGTCGGAGTCCGTTGCGCCTTCGACGACAAGCACATACTCCCCTCTCGGAGATTTGTCGCCGCTGTAATACTCTATCGCACCGCCTATTGTAGTGCGGATTATTTCTTCGTGCATTTTCGTAAGCTCACGGCAGAGGGAAATTCTTCTGTCGCCGAGGGTTTTCTTCATATCCTCAAGAGTGCCGACCAGCTTGTGCGGTGCCTCGTAGAATATCAGCGTGTGCCTGTCGTGTATAAGGCTTTCGAGATGCTCCCGGCGTTCTTTTTTCACCGTCGAAAGAAAACCCTCGAACGCAAACCTCGCCGTAGGGAGTCCGCTTACGGCAAGTGCGGAAACCGCCGCCGACGCCGCAGGTACAACCTCGACGATAATCCCTCTTTCGACGCAGACACGCACCAGCTCTTCACCCGGGTCGGAAACGCAGGGCATTCCCGCATCGGTAACTATTGCGCCGTTCTCGCCTGCCATTATCCTGTCGGCGATTTCCTGCGCCACATTGCTTCTGCTGTGCTGATGATAGCTCACCAGAGGCTTTTTTATCTCATAGCTGTTGAGCAGCTTCAGCGTCACTCTCGTATCCTCTGCGGCTATGAAATCGACGCTTTCAAGGGTTTCCACTCCCCTGAAAGTCATATCCGAGAGATTGCCTATCGGCGTACCGACAACATATAATTTACCTGCCATACGCTAAACCTGCTCTTTCCCTTTGTTGTATATTGCCTTCAGCTCGTCGGAAAATCCGTCGCCGCTCCTTATGTAAAGCTGGGGGAGTATCCTCATGAACGGCTTGCCACCCTTTCTTCCCTCAAGAAGAAACAGCCACGGCTCGTCGTCGGGGGTTTTGCTGACTGCCCGCATAGCCTTCGGCTCAATCCCGTTGTTGCGCATTGCACATATGACATCCGCAAGCCTTTCGGGGCGGTTGCAGACGCACAGCTTTCCTCCGAATTTAAGGAGCTTTGCCCCTGCCCTGCACACATCGTTTATGTCGCAGAGAATTTCGTGCCGTGCGATTTTCTGCGCTGTCATTTCGCTCTCTATCCCCGCCTTGTACGCCTTGTACGGAGGGTTGCAGGTGACAACATCACACTGCCCTAAGGGAGCGTCCTTCCACAGTTCCTTGAGGTCGGCGCATATCGGCTCGACATTGTCGATTTCCGACACGGATATGCTTTCTCTGAGCTGTTCTATCGCCTGACTCTGTATATCGAGTGCGTATATTTTCTTCGGAGCGAATGCCTTCACCATAAGCAGAGGAATTATTCCGCACCCTGTACCGAGGTCGCAGACAATATCCTTGTGCCTCGGTGCCGCAAAATCCGAAAGAAGAAATGCGTCGGTGCCGAACCTGTGCTCTGCCGTCACGCAGATTTTTATCTTTTCCGATAATACTTCAAAGCTCTTTTCCATCAAGCGTTTCCCCTTCCGTAAATTTCGTCAATCCGATTTTTTATCGCCTCTGCGGATTTTTTCACCGAGTAGTTTTCCGTGATATATTCCTTTGCGCCTGTGCGTATTCTGTCATAATATTCTCTGTCGGAGAAAAGGCGTTTCATATACTCTGTCGCCTCATCCTCGTCGGGTTCTGCCCAGCGCTGTCCCGCTTTGTAGGAGTGACAGCTTTTTTCTATCGTTACGAGCGTATATCCCACGGGGCAGGAATTTTCCCCGTTCATAAAGTCCACATTCGCAGACCAGTTCGTTGCAATTACGGGGGTGCCGAGTGCCATAGCCTCCGCAATGACAAGACCGAACCCCTCCGCCCTGTGCAGAGAAACAAAAACATCACAGCAGGAAATAAGTGCGTTCACATCGGGCCTGTCCAGAGTGTCGGAGATGAAATAGACATTCTCACAGCCGTCACATTCGCTCTTTATCCTTGCCATATCCTCGTCGGTCGGATTGTTCACCTTTACTACAAGTCCCACGCCGTTCTCGTTTCCGCAGAACGCCTTTTTGTACGCCCTTATCGCACCCACGGGATTTTTCCTCTCGATTGTCGAATTCGTGTCGTACATACAGAGAAAAAGGAAATCCCCGTCGGGCAGTCTGAAATCTCCCCTGCTCTTGTCGGAGTCCGTTGACGGCTCTATTCCGTATGGTATCAGAGTTACGGGCACGGGGGATTTCCTGCGAAGACTCTCACAGTTGAAAACCGACGGCGCCCATACCTCGTCAACGAGGGAAAAGGCGTTGAGCCATTCGTCAGGTAACTCCTCAAGCTCCCACAGCCAGATGCCGACATTGTACCGTCTGTCAAGCGTGTCCACAGGGAGCGAAAGCTGTAACGGCACCATCTGTTCGGGGTTTACGTGGAATATATTTATCCCGTACTGCGCAGACTTCATCAGTCTGTCGTCGAAGGTCGTATCGTTGTGATTAAACGGGTTTCCTACCCGTGTTTCTATTATCCCGAAGGGTATGTCCGTGACTTCCGTTGCCCTTGCAATAAGCCGACAGCCCTCGCCCAGCCCCATCTGTGCCTTTATAAATCCGATGAGGTTTATACCGTAGGGGTATGCGTCTTTCTCGAACGGCTTTTTTGCACTTCCGTCGTAAGCCGAATTTATAAGCCTCTGCTTTATCTTCTTTGACACCGAAAGCGGAACAATCTTCAGTATCACGGGTTTAAGCCTGTCACCGAGGTTGCACACCGTGTTGACAAGCACTCTTTTTATCTTCATAGGAAAAAGCCTCTTTTTACGATGATAGTATAGTTATTCTAGCATATTATTCCCGTATTTTCAATACATTTGCTTTTTGGTGTTGATTTTCTTTCATTATAATGGTATACTTATTTATATGCGACTATTCGTGGAGGTAATTATATGCAGACTATCTCAGTTATCCTTGCGGGAGGGAACGGCACACGCTTCTGGCCTATGAGCCGCACAGATCTTCCCAAGCAGGTATTGAACATAAGCGGCAACGACGTAATGATAAACGAAACCATAAAGCGCTGCGGCGATATAATTCCCGAAAAGGACTGCTACATCGTCACCGCCGAAAATCAGGTGAGCGTGATTGACAGCGTACTTCTTCCCGAGGTGCCGAGGGACAACATCCTCGCCGAGCCTGCGGCAAGAAACACAGCGCCCTGCATTCTGTACGCCGCACTGAAGCTCAGGAAAATCTACGGCGACGGAATTATGTGCGTGTTCCCGTCAGACCAGTACATCACCGACGAGGACGCCTTCCGCAGAACCCTCTCGACAGCGGTTGAGCTTGCGGAGAAAAACGAAAAGCTGATAACCTTCGGAATAACGCCGACATTCCCCTCGACAGGCTACGGATACATCAACTTCGACCGTGACGACCGCACAGGCGACGCCTACCGTGTGCGTGAATTTGTAGAAAAACCGAATCTCGAAAAAGCAACGGAATATATCAACAGCGGAAACTACCTCTGGAACAGCGGCATTTTCGTGTGGAAAATCTCGACGATACTCAGAGCGTTTGAGCGTTATCTTCCCCACATATACAACGACCTTATGAAGTGGGACGAATACATCGGCACTCCCGACGAAAGAAAAGTCCTCGCCGGAATATACCCCGAGGTACAGAAAATCTCAATAGACTTCGGCGTGATGGAGCGTTCGGACGATGTCCTCGTCATTCCCGCCGATATGGGCTGGAACGATGTCGGCAGCTGGGACAGTCTCGGTGCGGTATTTTCTCCCGACGAAAAGGGGAATATAATCCGTGCGGACAACTCGGTAATCCTTGACAGCGACAACTGTATCATATACAGCTCAAAACAGCTTGTCAGCACGGTTGACATACACGATATGATTATCGTCTCAACCGACGACGCACTTATGGTCTGCCCGAAAAGCAAGGCGCAGAGCGTAAAGGAAATTGTTGAAGAACTCGCAAAGCGGGATATGAAAAAATATATATAAAAAAGAGGAATTTATGATGAAGAACGCACTTATTACAGGAATTACAGGTCAGGACGGCTCATACCTTGCAGAGCTCCTTCTCGAAAAGGGCTATAATGTATACGGAATAAAGCGCCGCACCTCCGACCTCAACTACGGAAATGTAAAGCACCTCAAGGACGACATCAATCTCATCTACGCAGATATGACAGACCTGCCCTCGCTTATTTCCGCAGTGAAGAAGGCACAGCCCGACGAGGTTTACAACCTTGCCGCACAGAGCTTTGTACAGACATCATGGGAACAGCCCATACTCACAGGTGAAACAGACGCTATGGGCGTTACGAACATCCTTGAGGCTATCCGTATGGAAAAGCCCGACGCACATTTCTATCAGGCGTCAACAAGTGAAATGTTCGGCAAGGTTCAGGAAATGCCGCAGAGAGAGACTACTCCCTTCTACCCCAGAAGTCCTTACGGTGTAGCAAAGCTCTACGGTCACTGGATAACAAAGAACTACCGTGAAAGCTACGATATGTTCGCTTGCTCGGGAATTCTCTTCAACCACGAAAGCCCACGCCGTGGACTTGAATTCGTTACCCGCAAGGTTTCAATGGCGGTTGCAAGAATAAAGCACGGCCTTCAGGACAAGGTATACCTCGGAAATCTCGACTCCAAGCGTGACTGGGGCTTTGCAGGCGACTATGTAAAGGCTATGTGGCTTATGCTTCAGCAGGAAACACCCGACGACTTCGTAATCGCTACGGGCGAAACACACACAATCCGTGAAATGTGCGAGGTTGCATTCAACTACGTAGGCCTCGACTACAACGACTATGTTGAAATCGACCCGAGACTCTTCCGTCCCGCAGAGGTTGAGGTTCTCCTCGGCTCTCCCGAAAAGGCAAAGGAAAAGCTCGGTTGGGAGCCTGAGGTTTCCTTCAAGCAGCTCATCGAAATGATGGTACAGTCTGACCTTGACAAGGTTGCAAAAATGAAATAATTATCGGAGGGGTTTCTTATGAAATCACTTGTAATCGGCGGCGCAGGTTTTGCAGGCCAGTATCTTATAGAAGAACTTCTGCGTGAGGGAGAGACGGTCTATGCGACCAAGCTCCCCGACGAAACGATTGACATCTGTGATGTCGATGTATTTGATGTTGATGTGCGTGACTACGCCGAGGTTTTCACTCTCCTCGACGAAGTTCACCCCGAACACATATATCACCTTGCCGCTGTAAGCTCGGCGGCGCTCTCGTGGAAAAAACCGCAGATGACTATGGAGGTCAATGTTATCGGCGTTATAAATCTGCTTGAGGCTATACTCGCCCTCGAACTCAGCCCGAAGGTACTGCTCATCGGCTCAAGCGAGGAGTATGGAATTCCTGCCGACAGCAGTGTTCCCCTCTCAGAAAAGATTTCGCCTCAGCCGACGAACATCTACGCTGTATCGAAAGTAGCACAGAATATGCTCGGCAACATATACCGCAAGGCTTACGACATTGATATTATCTCCGTGCGTGCCTTCAACCATATAGGCCCCCGACAGTCATCGAATTTCGTGGCGTCGGATTTCTGCAGGCAGGTTGCGAATATCGAGCGTGGCGCAGAGCCCGTCATTTCCGTCGGAAACCTCAACGCTGTGCGTGACTTCACCGATGTGCGTGATGTTGTGCGTGCGTATTCGGCAATAATGAAAAAGGGCATCCCCGGAAAAACATACAATGTCGGCGGAGGAACGGTTCTCTCAATCGCAGAACTGCTCGAGAAGATAATCTCTCTCTCGACGGCGACGATTATTTCCGAGATGGACAAATCCCGTATCCGTCCCATCGACACCCCGAAAATCATGGCGGATATAACCGAACTCAAAAAAGACACGGGCTGGGCTCCGACATATACAATCGAGCAGACCCTGACTGACACACTTGATTACTGGAGAAGTATGAATGTTTGACGAACTGAAAAAAATCCTCGCTTACCGTGAAATGCTTATATCGACTGTAAAGAAAGACCTTCGTTCTCGTTATCGGGGGTCTTTTCTGGGTTTTCTGTGGACTTTCATAAACCCGCTCTTTCAGCTTCTGATATACTCGGTAGTGTTCCCGTTCCTTCTCCGCATACAGACGGAAAATTACCCGATGTATGTCTTTGCGGGACTTCTCCCGTGGATATATTTCACCTCGTCGGTGCAGATTTCATCGACCTGCATCGTCGCAAACGCAAACCTCGTGAAAAAAATCTACTTCCCCCGTATGATACTGCCGATAAGCGTTTCCTGCGTGGGACTGATAAACTACTTCTTCGGGCTGTGCGTGACAATCCCCGCACTTATAATCACCGGCGTCCGTATCACCCCGTGGATAGCACTTCTCCCCGTGATAATGCTCGTGCAGTTCCTATTCACGACGGGATTGTGCCTTGCGCTTTCGGCACTGTATGTACGCTTCCGTGACCTTGAGCATATTGTGGGTATTCTCCTCACGGCGTGGTTCTATGTCACCCCGATAGTGTACGATGCGGCGGCGTTCCCCGAAAATATAAGGAAAATCCTCGCACTTAACCCGATGACGCAGTTCGTTGACGCCTACCGTGCGGTTATGCTGTACGGCACCGCCCCCGGAAAGCTCGGTTTTCCCGTACTTGTTGCGCTGTCGGCTGCGGTATTTTTCGCAGGGGCGTTTATCTTCTCGAAACTTCAGAAAGATTTTGCGGAGGAGCTGTAAACTTTGGATAAAATAATGCTTTCGGCAAAAAATGTCGGAAAGAGATTCAAAATATACAAGGACAAGCCGATGACCCTGAAAGACCGTGCATTGTCCGTGATAAAAAAATCATACGACGAATTCTGGGCGCTCAGAGATGTTTCGCTCGAAATAGAAAAGGGCGAGGCGATAGGACTCATCGGGCACAACGGTTGCGGAAAATCCACTCTGCTCAAGCTGTTTTCGGGTATAATATACCCGAACAGAGGCGAGATTTCGGTAGGCGGGCGTGTTTCCTCACTGCTGGAGCTTGGCGCAGGCTTTCACCCCGATTTCACGGGGCGTGAGAACATCTACACCAATGCCTCTATCTTCGGACTTTCACGCAGTGCGACCGACGCACTTCTCTCCGACATAATCGAGTTTTCGGAGCTTGGCGAATTCATCGACAACCCCGTGCGCACCTATTCTTCGGGAATGTACATGCGCCTTGCATTTTCGGTGGCGGTTCACGTCAACCCCGAAATTCTTCTGATTGACGAAATTCTCGCTGTCGGCGACAGCAACTTCCAGAAAAAATGTATAGATAAAATTCTCGGCTTCAAAAAGCAGGGAGTTACTATAATCATCGTCAGCCACGACCTCGCAACCGTCGAAAGAATATGCGACAGGGTAGTGTGGCTCGACGGCGGGGAAGTCCGTCTGCAAGGTGCTCCGAAACAGGTGATAAATTCGTACCTTGAATATATGTCGGAAACCCGGAACGAAACAATGACCGCCGATGTTACCGCACCCGAAGAAAAAGAGGAGGATACTCCTCCGCCCGCAGAGGAAGAAAAAAACCGCTGGGGCAACAAGGCTATCGAAATAACGGGGGTTACTCTTGTCGGCAAAGACGGAAAAACCCGCTCGGTATTCGATGTCGAAGACCCCATGACCATACGGATAGAATACCGCAGGAATTCCGATGTTGCCGACGCAGGCTTCGGCATCGGGATATTTTCCGCAGAGGGCACGCAGTGCTACGGCACCAACACATACATTGACGGCGTTGCCGTAGCTGTCGGAAAAACAGGCGTCGCAGAATGTGAAATCGACCGCCTCGGACTTATTGCGGGGAGCTACCGTCTGGACATCGCCTCACACGACCGTGACGGCACACCCTACGACTATATACTCGGCATGGTGGAGTTCTGCACGACCTCGTCGACAAACGATATAGGCACGGCAAGACCCCCTCACCGCTGGAGAATACAAGGAGAATAGCATGAACAAGGAAATCATCTTCGACGCTGATAATATCGACATCGAAAATATAATGTCGCAGATACACGAGCGTGTGAAATCCCGTGACTACGACGAGGCGGAAATCGCCGCACTTTCCAAGGAACTTGTCATCCCGACGGAAAGCGACCCGTCCGACGCACCTCTCGGCGAATATGTCCACAACGCAGTTGCCTCGGCAGAGGTGAAATACTGGTGGGTAATGCCCGGAAAAAGCGTCAAGACCTTCATCAAAAAGGTTGTAAGAAAGCTGAACTACTTTTACCTCAAGCACACCTTCGACCAGCAGAATATCTTCAACCGCAACACAGCTTCGGCAATTTCCGCACTTGCAAGGGAGGTTGAAAATCTCCGCCGTGAAAACGAGACCCTGAAGTACGAGCTTGCCACAGTGAAGGGTGGCTCTCTGGACTTTGACTACACAAAATTTGAAGATAAATTCCGTGGAACGACTGAGGAAATAATCAGCCGACAGAAAAAATATCTCCCCTATTTTGAGGGGAAGTCGGATGTCCTCGACATCGGATGCGGACGGGGAGAGTTTTTAAAATTACTCTCCGACAACGGAATTTCCGCAACAGGCGTGGATTTATCGCCTGAAAATATCGCAATGTGCAAGGGACTTGACGCAAGACTCTGCAACGGGCTTGACTACCTCGAAAGCCTGCCTGACAATTCCCTCGGCGGAATTTTCTGCGCACAGGTGATAGAACATCTTTCAACCGACGAGGTGATAAGACTTTTCAGGCTTGCACAGAAAAAACTCCGTGACGGTGCGGTTATCATCACCGAAACACTCAATCCGCAGTGCCTTATGATTTACGCCGAGAGTATGTATCTCGACCCGTCGCACACAAAGCCCGTGCATCCGCTGACGGTTGAATTCATTGCGGAGCAGGAGGGATTTTCCGACACGGAAATCCTCTATATGACGCCGACAGACGAAACCTGCCGACTTCCGCTGACAGAGGACGAAAAATACAATAAATCCGCCGAAACACTGAACAACCTCATTTTCGGCAACAGAGAATACGCACTTGTATGCAGAAAAAAGGTGTAAAATGAAACCGAGAATTGTTCAGCTCACCCCGACGATAAGCTACGGCGACGCAGTATCAAACGATGTCTTTGCGATGTCCGAGGTTCTCGACGGAATGGGCTACGACAACATAATCGTTGCAATAGCAAAGGGGAAGAAGCTCCGTGGGAAGATTGTGCTTTTCGAGGATTTCACCCCCGACAGCAACGACATTTTCATATACCATATGTCGATAGGCAGTGCCCTTTCCGACTTTGTACTGAATGCCGATGTGAAGAAGAAAATCATGGTGTGGCACAACATCACCCCTGCGCATTTCTTCGACGGGATTTCTTCGCTTGCGGACTCCTGCCGTCAAGGGCGGGAGGAGCTTTTCCGACTTCGCAACTGCATCGACTTTGCAATATGCGACAGCGAATACAACAAGGAAGAGCTTGACGACCTCGGCTACCGTGAAACCGCCGTTCTTCCGATTGTTTTTGACAAGTCGGAATACCTTGACACCACTCCGTCGCAGGAGATTGTCGACAGATACTCCGACGGTGTGACGAACATACTGTTTGTAGGGCGTATCGCCCCCAACAAAAAGCAGGAGGACATCATCCGCAGTTTTCATCTGTACAACAAATACATTAACCCGAAGTCACGGCTGTTCCTTGTCGGTGCGGTTGTCGACACCGAAAAATACAAGACGGCACTTGACGATTTCATCTCCGCAAACAAGACAGAGAATGTTTATTTTTCGGGGCATGTGAGTTTTCCCGACATTCTTGCATACTATAAAACGGCGGATTTATTCCTCTGTGAGAGCGAGCATGAAGGCTTCTGCGTTCCTCTGCTGGAGGCCATGACCTTCGATGTACCGATACTTGCGTACAATTCCTGCGCTGTGCCGTACACAATGGGCAACAGCGGAATGGTATTCACCGAGAAAAATCACGCTGTCGTGGCGGAGCTTATAAACCTCATTCTCACCGACGAAAAAATACGCAGTAAAATGATTTCGTCGCAGAGAGAACGCCTCAGTGACTTCGACATTGAAAAGACGAAAAAACACTTCGGGGAGATGATTTCCCCGTGGCTCGCATAAAGGAGTTTCTATGGAAAGAAAAAGGCTGTGCTTTGTCGTACAGCGCTACGGCACCGAAATAAACGGCGGTGCGGAGGATTACACACGCACCTACGCCGAAAAGATGTCGGACAAATTCGACATAACGGTGCTGACCTCAACGGCGCTGGACTACAACCTCTGGGAAAACCACTACCCCGCAGGAGAAAGCGTTGTGAACGGCGTGAAGGTAATCCGTTTCCCCGTGGAGAAAAACCGTGACAGGCATTTCCCCGAAATGTCGGAAAGGATATACTCCGACCCGTCGCACACAACAGCCGACGCATACGACTGGGTTGAGGCGCAGGGCCCGTACTGCCCCGCACTTCCCCTTTACGCCCGTGAGCATAAGGACGATTTCGACTTTTTCCTTCTCTTCACCTATCTGTATTACCCCACGGTAATGACAATGAGGGAAGTCGCAGACAAGGCGATACTTGTGCCTTTCTGCCACGATGAGCCTCCCGTGTACCTCAAATGCTACGACGAGGTATTCTCTTCGGCATCAAAAATCATCTTCAACACCGAGGAAGAGCGTGATTTCGTATACCGCAGATTTTACGGCACCGACAAAAAGCCGTCGGTACTTACGGGAATAGGTCTTGACACTCCCGATGCCTCGGAAATCTCCGATATGCGTGAGGAATTCGGGTTGAAAAAGCCGTACATTCTCTATATGGGCAGGATTGACGAGTCCAAGGGCTGTCACGAGCTTTTTGCGTGGTTTCTCCGCTACAAGAAGGAAACACGCTCCGACATACAGCTTGTCCTTACAGGCAAGGAGGTTATGAAGGTTCCCGACAGCGACGATATAATCTCCCTCGGGTTTGTATCCGACGAGGAGAAATATTCCGTGCTTAAATACTGCGACGCTCTGGTACTCCCCTCGCACTTCGAAAGTCTGTCCATAGTCGTGCTGGAGGCGTTCAGGCTACGCAAGCCCGTGCTTGTAAGCGGACAGTGCGCCGTACTCAGGGGACATTGCAGAAAAAGCAACGCAGGACTGTATTTCACCAACGCCATTGATTTTGAGGAGTGCCTGCGCCTACTTGAAAACGAACCTGCTCTCCGTGAGGGTATGGGTAAAAACGGCGAGAAATATGTCAACGCCAACTACCGCTGGGACGTAATAATGAATAAAATAAATGACTTTCTCGCATAAGAACGACATCTGCACGGGAGTTTTATGCATATATTGAGGAAAACCCTTTTGAAAAAGGTTTTTCCTCAAACTCCTTTCCGAAAACTTCAGATTAAAAAACAAGCCCATAGGGATTAACCCTATGGGCTTGTTTTTTGACTTGAAAGTCTTTGAAGGGGAGTACGAGGGGAACCTTTCTTCAGAAAGATTCCCCTCGGTAAATACATATAATTCTGTGCAGATGTCGTTTACTGTGCGTTGTCGATCATACGCATAAGTTCCTCGACGGTCTTATTGTTATTCTTCTTCGGAGGCGGTGCGATTGTTTCCTCGGGGATTTTCGCCGCCGTCGGAATAGTCACATCAACGGGGTTTTCCACGGCTCTCGGAGCAAGCTCCTCCTTCGGCTTCGGTGTGTAGTAGAGCTTAGGCTCTTCCTCAACCTCGACAGCGGTTTCAACGGGAGTGCTCTTTCTCGGCTCGTAGAGGTCGTCGATACTCTTTATTCTTTCGGTTCTTGCGCCTTCGGATACATATTCGCCCGTGCGGTAGCTGTTCGGCTTGTATGAGTTGTTGACCTCCTGCGGACGATGCCTGAAGCTCGGAATTTCGTTTTCGTACTGGCGTTCAAGCGGCTGTTCCCTTCTTATTGCACGGCGGAATTCCTCCGTTGTGGCAGTGGGCGTCTGGTTTGAAGTATATCTTGCGGTGCCGTCTCCGCCGACATAAGCCTGTCTGCGTACAGCCTCGCCGTTGCTGCGGTAAGCCGCTACTGCTGCTTCTGCCTCTGCGGGTGCGGGGCGGCGTGCAGGCTCTTCATAAACGGGCTGTTTTTTCGGCTGTGCCTTTCTCGGAACGAAGATTTCTTCTTCATCGTCTTCGTCCTCGTCGTCTTCATCTTCTTCGTCATCATCGTCGTAGTCATAATCGTAATCGTCGTCATCGTCTTCTTCGCTGCGGATACGGATTATGCGTACAATCTGGAATACTATAAGCAGAAGGCAAGGGATGATTACAACAACGAGAAGTCCCATTGTCGATGTTGTGAAGCGGATTACCGCACCGATTGTCCTGTCGTAGCTTACGCACTTGGCGATGATGCTTGTCTGCGGTATTCTTATGCTTTCGGTTGCGGCGGATGCGTCACCCTTGAGGGTGTAGTATAACATTCCGCTCTCGTCGTATTCTATCTTCTGTACACGGAGTATGCCTGTAACGGAAGTTCCGTCGGCGTTGTTCATAAGTCGGAAGAGTACAACATCTCCCGCCGCAATGCCCGCCATATTCTCGTCAGAGGCAAAAACCGCCGCACCTGCGGGAATGTTAGGCTCCATATTGGTAGCGGTTGTTACATATACCGTTTTTCCGAAAACCTCGGGTGCGGAGCCGTCTTTTCTGAACATGAAATAACAGCTCAGCATAACTATTATCATAAGTGCGCAAACCACAATTATTGCAATTTCGAGCACAGTAAGCGATGTCACACGCTTTTTTCTTGCCATTTTGTCCTTCCTCCCGAAAAAATATATTTTTCGATTATTACCGACAGTATAACACATTCCTCCGTTAATGTAAATAATATATAAATTACAGTTTGGATACAAAAACCTTGACAAAAGGCGTATAAACCGATATAATATACTAGTCCTATGCTGGTGTAGCACAGGGGTAGTGCAGCTCATTCGTAATGAAAAGCCCGTCTTCGTAAAATTTAATATTTGCTGGTGTAGCACAGTGGTAGTGCAGCGCATTCGTAATGCGCAGGTCGCAGGTTCAAATCCCGTCACCAGCTCCACAAAAATGGCTTAACCACGCAGTTTTCGGACTGTGTGGTTAAATTTATTTTACGAAAGTTTTCTGATTTGGTACTTATGGTATTTATCAAATGCCCTGCTGTTGATTTTCCGTTCATTTCCGACCTATGTAAAAAAGTGAAGCGTGGTATTTATTTGGTATTTATTCCATATTTGAAAATAAAAAGGCAGATGAAAGCGTATCTCATCTGCCTTAATATATCAAGCGTGTTTTACCTTTGAAAGAATTACATTATCCAGTGCTTCTGCCGCAAGCTCGTCAGCCGAGCGAAGAACGTGTGTATAAATTGAAGTTGTGGTTGAGGAATTATTGTGTCCCAATCGTTTTGAAACGACATTTACAGGAACACCGTTCATAATCAGAAGTGAAGCTGATGTGTGTCTGAGAGAATGAAGAGGTATCTTTTTTAGCCCTTGCTTCTTGTTGAATGAGGAAAACCACTTTGAAACTGACGATGGATGTAGCTGAACGCCTGTTTCGTTTGTGAACACTTTCGGGCTATTTCCCCATCCTGTTCCGAAAAACTCTTTTTGCATATTCTGCCATTCTCGGTATTCTTCAAGAAGCTTCATAACGAAATCGGAAACCTTTATGCCTCTGACAGAAGATTTTGTCTTCGGAGTATCCTCATACACCCCTGTCGCCTTTGTATAAAGTACATTTCTGCGAACATTTATGATGTTATGCTCAAAGTCAATGTCATCCCATTCCAATCCGCACAATTCTCCACGTCTCATACCGGTGAACAATAAAATCTGTATTGCTGTTCTGAAAGGCTCAGGAGCTTCGTTTAATGCCTGAAGCAACTCCTGTACCTCGTTTTCCTCCAGATATTCTGCTTCGTGCTGACCCTTTTTCGGAGCGCGAACTCTCGTACAAGGATTAACCGTTATGATATTTTGATACACAGCAAACGAACAAATAGAAGAAATTACTGCGTGATAACGCTTGACCGTCGCTGATTTGACATTATGGCGTTTTACATCTTCAAAAGTATCTTCATATTTTAAATTCAAAACATTACAGATACGTTTTGCTACACTATATGAAATATTCTCGCCTTTGAGCAGACATTTAATAGTGGTAAGGGAAACTTCTGCTTTTTCTGAAAGCTCTTTTTGATTTATAATTACAGTATCACGCTTAACACCATCGTGTACCTTGATATACTTTTTAAAATCAACTGTCGGCTTTGAAGCCTTGTTGGACTCTACATTCCTATTGAGCAAACCAGAATAAAACTCATTTAAATGATGTGGCTGGAGCTTTCCTATGCTGATATGCCCGATAGCAGGCAGAATATTGCTTAATAAACTTTGATAGCTTGTGAGCGTAGTCTTTTTCAGGTTGTGCTCGCCGTAATCTCTAAACCACATTTCCGTAAGCTCCGCAAATGTGATTTTGTCATCAACACAGAGTCCAAGCTCGCATTTTTTCTCAAACTCTGCTGCTACTCTCGTCAGTTCACGTTTTATCTGCGGTTTAGTCATATCTGCACTTGGAGTCCACGACATAAGTTTTACAATTTGCTTGCCTTTTATATCGTAGCCTGCCGACACACGAATACGATAACTTGTGATTTTTCCACTTTTATTTTTTCTTTCTTCGATACTCGCCATCCTTTTCCTCCTTACCCATAGATTATCTCGTCAAAAATAATTTCCTCTGCACATTTTTTGTAATTGTTCATCATACCGACCCAGTGAAAAAGGTCGGTGTTTTTCATTTCTTCAGTAAGCCCGTCAGCCTTCGCCATAGCTTTTACAATTCGGTCGAGTCTCTCGTAAGCTGTATCCTCAACCTCAGCGCAATGCTCGTTCAGCGTTCCTTTTATAAGCATTGCCTGATACAGACCTTTGTGATTTTCTTTCAGATACTCAGCTCTCATTCTTCCGTAGCGACCAAGCTCACGCTGTTCAGACAACTCCCAGTCGGGAAGATAAGTTCCCGTTGCTTCATCAAGAACATAGCGGATTTCTGTTCCGCCGACAATCTCTGTAAACTCTTTTTTCATAAGATTTTTCCTCCGTTTTTGGTTTATGCGTAAAGACTATCCTACAAGTTGATTTAGCGCTTTAAAGCGATTATACAGATTTATTATGCGTTTGTCAAGTACTTGGAGAAAATTTCGGGGTCAAATGCAAAAGTTTTATTCCAATCCGTCCTTATTTCTACCCTTATTCCTACCAATTCCGAGAACAAAATTCTGAAACAGCTCGTATAGTCCTTTGCCTTTCAGAAACTCCTCAGCTTTTTTCAGAACAGACTCCATTTTGGAATTCTGCTCTTTCAGCTTCGCATTTTCTATACGCAAATTTATGGATTTTGAGTCTGCGTTCTTTTTCTTCTCGACAGTAAGCTCAGATTTTAGCTGAGCGTTTTCCTGTTGAAGTTTAATAATCTCCGTTTTTTGCTTCTTTTCCTTTTTCTCGGAGGCAATCTGTTTCTTTGCAGTAGCCGCAAGGCTTTCATAATCCTCACGACTGACCGTCAGATTATCACCAAGCAGAGTTTTCTTCGTAGGAATATTATCAATCGCCTTGATTTTTGTTTCCTTTTCAGAAAGCTTTGATAGCTTATTTTCAAGTGCCGCAACTTCCTTTTTACGCTCTTTTTTCTTGTAATCCAAAACCGACAAATGCTCATTATGAGTTCCTTTCTGCTCCCATTCAATATCGAGAGTTTTCATAATATCCGCAAGCACCTGTTTTTCGTTGTCAATCCACAGCTTTGAACAGGTATTGAGCTTTCCTTCACTTTTGAAACCTTGCTGTTCCAATGCCTTTGAGAGCGAAACTCTCGTTGATAATCCACGCTTCTGTTCTGTTGCAAAGGGAACGAAGTCTATATGAATATGCGGTGTTGCTTCATCAAGATGAATAATAGCGTTGAACATTCTCAGGTGCGGATTGCGCTGATGAAAGCTCTCAGCATATTGTTTCAGAGCTTCGGTTACTCTTTTGGATATATCAGAGCCGCAGGGAGTGTCGTCCTTGTTTCCAATCTGAAATATGACTTCGTGAAACTCCTTTTCCTGTCGGCTGTGCCTGATATGGTCATGATAGTCTTTGATAATCCTGTCCTTGCGTTTCTGCTTGGAGTTGTATTCAGCAAGAGCTTCATCAAACAGCTCATGATATACAGATTTAACATCCTCACTGATGATTGTAATGTTGTCGGCAATTCTGCTCTTGTCAACATTTTCTGCAACAAATCTGCGGTTATTATGATAAAGGTCGCCCTTACCGATAACACCGCTGATACTTCTTTTTTCGATAAGCAATTCTCCTCTCTGAATAAGCTTGCTTTTGCCTTTGTTACTTTCTGCGAAAGTAACGCAAAGACACTTTTGACATCCATTTCCGTACCGTACATTTCTATCAAAAGCGTCATTGCGGCAGACGTTCCCTCTGCACTCCCTATTCGGCAATACTGCCTCAGAAATCCTCGTGTAAACTCAACTCGGAAATTGATGTGCTTGCTGTGCCAATCTCGATTTTATGCGGTTTTCGCCGTGCCAATCGGCACATCAAAGCACAGCTCGGCACAGCGTGGCACACCATACAGCACAGCAAATTCCCCGATTTTACGCACTTGGCACAGGGAGCACAGCGTTTTTGAAGTTCACTTTGCACTACTGCGATAGGTTGTATCAATGCCCTGATAACCTCGTGCGTATTTACCCGAAGTGTGCGAAATAATTTTCTCACCGTACTGCAAGCCATACTTCTGATAATTCTGTTTCAACCAAGAGTTGAAGCAATCACGCTTCAATGCTGTCAAGCCATTAAGGCTACACCAGTAACAATAGCCACTATACAAATCTGCTGTCGAACATTCAAGGTCTGAGCCGAATTTTACAAGCTGTTCATCGGAAAGAAAACCGATAATGTTACAACTGTCCTCGATACTCCTTTTCAGATTATCCTGCGCCTGCTGACTTATGGTGAACCTGAAATTATTTGCGGCAAGCCTTTGAAGACCCTTGAACATCCATAAGAAAATGCCTTCCTTGTCTGCGATAAATTTCTCCACAAGAAAAGGGTCATCAACTCTGCCATCTGGCTTTGGTTTTGTGGTGATGATAATCTGCCTGCGGAAAAATGCGTCAGATTTGTCATTCGCCGCATTGAGCGTTCCGTTGCCAAATCCCATAAGCTTTGAAAAAATACTTGCAGGGTAAGCCTGCACTCGTTTCTTTTCAATGAGCATAGGACCCTCGTTTGTGATAATGGTTTTCAGCATATTCGTCTGCGTAAGAGCCTCCATTTTCATATCGTCGTCAAGAAACAGATACGCTTTCTCCAGTACAGCACGGGCAAAGGGATTTGTTTCAAGATATTGCAGATTGCCTGTCGCCATACCTTCCTTGAAGATGTCTTTCAGCAGTACGCCGATACGGCTTTTGCCCTCGCCGCCGTTACCCACAAGCATTAACATTTTCTGAGCCTTTGTGTTTGGCGTCAGTAAGTAGCCGAGCCATTCCTGTAATGTCACAATGTCCTCAGAATTGAGAAGCTCATCAAGGAATTTCAGAAACTCGGCTGACATTTCAGCTTCTGGATTATACCTGACGTTCAAACGGTTATAGCAGAATTTCTTTTCCTCCGTAAATGTTCCGTCAACATTGAGCGTTCCGTTCAGCAGATGAATTTCGTCAGGGTTAAGGACAATTTCGGGAGAATACGCTTCATACTGCAACGCAGAAAGAAGCTGTGTTACACGATTTGCAAGCCCTGCGGAAATGTGAGGTTTAAGCTTTTCGTAGATTTCAGTTTTAATTTCGCTGTCAGGGATATACCCGTCCACATCATAAAACTGTCCGTTGATACAGAGCACCTTGTGTTCACTAAGAAGCTCCTTGCAGAACACTACCTCGTGGATTTTGTTGTCAATGAGCCACGCTGGTGTAGGTGTCGGAATTTCACACTGCGATAGGTTCACATTCTGCTGTACAATTTCTGTTTCTGCTGTCTGCATAAGCGATAATCTCCTTTCCGTTTTCTAAAAAGTCCTTGCGTTCGTCTGTTGTGCCTGTGATAAAAATATCGCAGTAATGTCCGTACAGTTCAAGGTTTTGCAGGCTTTCCTCAAAGAGAGGGTGAAAAGGCTCTGCTTCACTTTTCGGTTTATATTCATCACGATACTCTTTCAGCAGCCTGTAATAATCGGAGAGAATGCGAAATGCTTTCTGCTCCTTTTCACGCTGTGTTTCAATTCTGATGTGTCGTCTGATATATGGCTTGTCCTTATTACAGGAAATACCGAAATCAGTACACAGCTTCTTTGCCGCTTCAAGCGGAGTAAGACTGAACAGCCTTGCCGTAAGAGAGATTACATCGCCGTGTTCCGTACAGCCGAAACAATAGAAATGGTCGTCATACAGCTTCATAGAAGGATTGCGGTCATCGTGAAAGATACACTGCGTCATTCCGTTACGCACCGCCAAGCCATAATGCTCAGCGGCGACTGGAACAGGCACTGCATCCTTGATTCCCTTGAAGTCAATCACGCAACATCACTCTCCCTCCTGTAATCCTTCCCGAACACAGCCTTATACAGATTTTCTTCTGCAATCAGATACTTTTTCCCTGCCATAAAGCACGGGAGCTGACCTGAAATGCACATCTGACGGATACGATATTCAGTAAGTCCATCAATAAGTTTTGCTGCTTCTTTAATAGTAAGCACACGTCTGTTGGTAGTATTCATATTGAATACCTCCTTTTCATAAAATCGGTCTTTGACCGACACAGCTTTACGCTATGTAACAGGCGTGTCCGGAGAGGGATATTCAGTTGTCAAGGTACTTATGCAACGTTGCATTCTCATTATATCCAACATAATCCGCAAAGTCAATAGATGTGATAGGCATACTCTATTTACAACTATTTTCACATCTATTTCTGCATATACTCTACTTTTTGAAAGGTAACATCTATTTTTGCACAAACATCTCTGAAACGGCTTGATTACGCTGTTTAAAATTTTGATTTGTAATATTCAGCATCTCAAAAAAGTCCCACAATGAAAAAACTGAAAGAAAATATTTTTGAAAATGGGGGGTTCTGAGTTGACTGGAAATAGTAGATGTGATACAATGGAGAAAATAACTGCTAAAGGAGAATTGCAATGACAGGTTTTTCAGCTTATTTTAACGGTACTACGGTTTATATAAACGGAGCAAAGAAATATGTAGTCGGAGAAATTCTTGAAAAGATACTTGATAAACGTTATAGAGAGCTTGATAAGCTTTACTCAGAATGCAAACGATACGAAACAATACTGCATTATCCCGAAGATATGCGTGAAGCTGATGAAAGCGAAAAGCTGTTTCAGGGAGCGATTGCGTTCTACGCTAAAATTGAGCAGATGATAGCAAATACACCGCCATACGGCTCTATGGATATACAGCGTGATACGTTACGCACCATTCTCAATCTTCACAGTTGGGCATTTGAGGAAGATGAGCTGATTGACGCTGATACGGAAGAACACTACCACTTCTATGTTCGTATCGGCTCAAACGATATGGAGGACGCAGAACTACTCAGGGATATTTATAAGCTCAACGACAGATTAAAAGCCTTTGCAACGGAAATGAGAGTTTTCATTGAGGACATTATCCGTGTGAAACGTACCTTTGAGCCGTTCTTAGAGAAAATACACAGTCAAAGTCGCTATCTTGATAACAATGAAACCGCAGAGGTTGTTTATAACCGCAGGGATGAACCATATTTCAGTGCACAGCCATATGAACGATTAGAGCCGTCGGGTGTAATGCGGTTATCTTACGAAGTCCTGTGGAAAAAGAAATCCCCCGAATTGTGTCAGTATTACACATTCACAACACTCGGAGGTTATCTGTATATTGAATTATTCAAGGGACTGGAGCAACATTATCTGCCGAAAAAATGCGGCTACTGCGGTAAGTATTTTCTTCTCACAGCAGGTCTGTTTTCTGATTACTGTACAAGAGAAATAGAGGGTATGGCCGGTAGAGTATGCCGTGATATGGGGCATAGAAAGAAATATGCTGATAAAATCAAGACCAATCCTTACTGGAATGTTTACAACAAAGCGTATAAGCAGCATTATGCCAGATACCTCAAAAAGAAGATGACACAAACTGAATTTGCTGAATGGGCAGATTATGCCCTTGAACTCAGAAGCAAGGCGGAAAACGGCGAAATTGAGTTTGAGGAGTATAGGGTGAGGATTAGGAAATAGTTGAAGGATGAGTGTTTGCATTTTCGACAAATCGTACTCAAAATTTAATGAGCATTTTATTGCTTTTTGCCTATTTTTATGGTATAATATAATTATATCTTAAAAAACCTCGGAACCTGTCGTTTGGTGTACTGATTTTGGTACAATGACTATGTTATAATGTATATAGGAAGCAGAAAAACTGTTACAATGCCACAATATTAGAAGGAAAATAAATGAGGACGGAAGTGAAGCCTATGATTAAAAGAATGATTACTAGATTATCATCGTTTGTTGTTTCGGCTGTTATGCTGTTATTCTTAGTGCATATTCCGACTTTTGCAGAAAACGGAGATACAGCTGTTGTCGGAAAGCTCTATGAATTCGGAGAAAAGAGTGAATATGAGATTTCCTCTGCTGAAAGCTATACTGCAACCACAAAAGATAATACATATGGCGAATTTCTGTTAGGCGGAAATGTTAAGTCTGTTGCCGATAAGAACGGTGTTCCCGCTTATGAAATTGCGGACGGAGAGTTGTCCTTAATTTACGAATATGATGATACTTTACTTAACGCCGGCATTGACTCGTGGCATTTATACAGCGACAGCACGGAAAAGATTGACGGTAAAAGTATTGGTGGGGAAATAAAAAAAGGTACGATATGGCTTCAGACTTCTATGGACAGAATGAACTGGACTAATGCTGTTCGTCTGAGAAATATATTTAGCACGACTCCTACCAATTCTGAAGCATTTTATACTGCAAAGGATATTGAACTGATAAACGGCTGTTATTATAAAGTCGTGGTAGCATATGAAACTCGTATCAGAACTGAAAACAGCAATTTCCTTTTCATAGATACGGATAAATTCAATTATAAGAAATACGCTGAGGTTTATGAGTTCTATGCTTATACATCAAATGGAAATGCAGATGTTATAGATAAAACATATAGTCTCGGCAAAAGAGTAAGGGTGGAGAATTTTGATAGCTACTCTGGAGAGACTGCAATAAGTGAAAAAGACCCTCATAAAGATTGGGATTTAGGCAATTTCTTTGTTAGCGGATATACTCAGGATATTACTGATGAAAACGGGAATGTGGTTTTCTTAAAGAATGTTGGTGATAAAGTAGCGTTGTATTTTAGGTTAAATCAAGATATTGATAAATTGGATGGGAAAGATAATTTGTCAATCACAGCTGATACAGATGGATACGACGAGTATTTTGAAAAAGGTCCTATGAATTTTGGAAGAGGAGCTTTGTTTATTAAATATACAGACAGAAATAATGAATCGGAGATAATTATATATACTGATTATCTTAAAGCCAATACCTCTTTCGGTGCTGATACAAAGGTGCAACTTTTTGAAGAAGGCGACTACGAAGTAGCACTTGATTATGAAGTTACAGAAGACGGATTTATTGATAGCGAGGGGCATTACCGTATTTTCTTCAAATTCTCTGTGCGTAACGGAAACTGTATGGTCTACCCCTTTGATATTGTAACAGGAAGTGAGCTTACTAACAGCTCAATGACAGAAAACGGCTTCCGTCTTGACCTTGCAAAATCAAGATATTTGAATGTTAATATAAAACGTGAGGTTTTGAAGGACAGTGCAGACGGTCTTGTTGAAGATACAAGATTTAATGGACCTGCAAAGGACGGCGCCGAATATACCGAAGAAGGTATCTACACTATAACTGTCAGCAACAATTACACCAATCAGTTTACTGTTAAGAAAATCTATGTCGGCACTAACAATATTCTGAGAGCCTATATGACAACAGGCTTATCAATACCTGAAATCAATAATCTTGTTGCGGAGGGTGCAACTATACTTGATGATGGAACAATTAAACTTGCTGACAAGGTTGTTGAGTCTGAAACAGAAGCTGAAACAACTCAGCCGACAGAAGCAACTACCGAAACTACCACAGAAGAAACTGTCGATGTTATGGCTGATGTTGATACTGAAAAGAAAGACAATTCTGTAACACCGATTGTTATTCTAATAGCAATCGGAGGAGTTGTGCTTGTTGGTGCCATAGTTGCAGTTGTTATGATGAAGAAAAAAGTGGACAGCAATCCCAAAAGCTCCGAAACAGACAGTGAGGGAGGTACAGAAGAATGAAAAGAATAATCGCTTTGCTTCTTAGCGGCGCAATGCTTCTCACAGGATGTACTTCCGCAAAAAACACCGAAAATCAGAGCACGACAGTTGTGTCTCAGATTGAAACTACGGAGTCTGTTGTTGCTGAGGCAACAACATCCGAAACTAATATAGAAGGTATAGATGTTGACCTCAATCAGTTTACAAACCTTGATAATCAGGAATTATTACAGTACGTTGAAGATAATATTTATGCTGAATTAGCCGTTCAGCTTGACACTGATTATTACACAATTGAAAATGTAACTGCTTCGTATATTTCACAAGAATATATAGACGAAATAGCTTTTAACTCGCAATCAAATATATTTTTTGGATATACATTAGACGAATTAAATGATTATTTCCAAGGCACGCGTTACATCTTTACATTAGGCGAAGATGGACAGACAACTGTTCAAGAAATGCAGATAATTGAAAATACTGACACTGAAGAAATATTGAAAAATGTTGCTATCGGCACAGGTGTAATACTGCTTTGTGTTACGGTATCATATTTTACTGCAGGTGCAGCAACACCTACTGTTGTTAATTTAATATTTACAGCGGCAGCAAAAACAGGAACAACATTTGCGTTATCTTCTGCCGCATTTGGTGGCGTATCAGCAGGTGTAGTGAGGGGTATTGAAACTGGCGATATGAATGAAGCTCTTGAAGCAGCTGCACTTTCAGGAAGCGAGGGTTTCAAATGGGGCGCTATAGGTGGCTCTGTTTTGGGCGGAGGCTCTAAGGCACTTTCAATTTATAGATCAACAAGGACAATTCCTGCACCGAGAGATTCGGAATTAAAAGTACTTAGTATGACCGATGACGCTGTTGAGCAAGTTTCATACTTTGACGGTAAAAAAGTAAGCAGTTCCACACAAGGAGCGACAAGACCTGATGTAGTTATACAAAACGCTGATGGAACCGTTAAAGCTATCGAAGTGAAGAATTATAATCTTGAAAGCAGCACAAGTAGAAGCCATTTATTAAATGAACTCGAAAGACAAATTACAAATCGTGTTAACCATTTACCCACAGGTTCAACGCAGGAAATTGTACTTGATGTTCGAGGTAGGGGCTTTTCAACAAAATTAATTGATGGTGTTATCGCTTCAATTAAGGAAAGACTGAATAATGTATACTATGATATTCCTGTTACTGTTTTGCGATACTAATAGGTATTGTAAATTTGATTGTTGAGTATCTGACAAACAAAGGAGAATTCTAATGAATACAAGCAAGCTGAATGAAATTATTGCTGAATATAAGAAGATTTTTAACGACCGCTGGGAAGATGAAAAATACAAATGGCAAGCGGTTAAGCACTATCAAGATACACAGACATCTGACTTTGACAGTTTTTCAGAGAAATTTTCAATTTCAACTGAAAAACATGATAATCTTTTATCCACTGGTTCTTACTGGCAGCCTCGTTCTATGATTGGACATTTTTGCAATCTTTGTGGAGATGAAGATGTCGCTGCACAATTCGATATGTTGTATGATGAAACAAAAGACCTAAAAACAAGAGTTCAGAACTTTATGGATTATTTTTCTTCAGAAGAACGTATTGGTAAGGTTAGTCAGAATGCAGGTAAAACATTAAAAACAAATCAAGATTCACGTTCCGTTTCAGTTTACCTTGCAACAAAATTTCCGAATAAGTATTACTTCTATATGCCAAGTATATATGATAAAGCAAAGGAGATTTTCGATTATAATCAGCCTAAAGGTTTCTCTCCTGTTGACAAGATGCTGAAATACTTTGAATTCTGTGATGAAATCTGCGAGTATATCAAGCAGGATGCTGAACTTGTAAAAATGCTTTCGGATTCTATTACAGACGAAGAATACGAGGATAAATCACTTCATATTTTAGTGCAGGATATTCTTTTTTTCTATATGAATTATGCAAAGGAACATGAACTCCTGAACAAAAGAGTTGATTTGTGTTGGTATGTTGGTGCATTTATATCCAGTGAGGATAAAACTGATGAATTTATAGATGAAGGGATATGGATAAACGGATATAATGATAAATATCTCGATAATGTAAATAGTGTCAAAGTGGGCGATAAAATAGCGATAAAATCTGCATATACTCAAAAGTATAATCTACCGTTTGATATAAACGGTGGTACGGCTTCTGTTATGGAAATAAAAGCTGTAGGTACAGTTACAAAGAATCACAAAGATGGACGAACACTTGATGTTGAGTGGATAAAGCTTTCTCCGTCAAAGAAATGGTATTTTTACACAATGAGAAATACCATCTGGAAAGTAGAACGTACTGATGATGACAGCTATAACAATGCGCTTCTTGATTTTACTTTTGAAAATAAACCACAGGTTTATAATGATTTCTTGACCCATCCTTTCTGGGCAGATAAATATTTGCTTGATGATGAAAATGATAAAGCTACATATTTAAGCGAAATAATTGCATCTATGAAAGAATTAGGCGGTATAGCTTCTTTGAACGAAATTACAAACCAAATTGAAAATCGTGATATCTTACCCTACATTAAAACAAATCAGGCTTGGAAAAGAAATGTATCAGCTGAAATTCAAAAGCATTGTAGTGAAACAAAATCGTATATAGAGGGAAATGATGATTTATTCTACTCTGTTGAGGGCTTAGGTAAAGGTATCTGGGGATTAGTAGACTATAATCCTGAAGAAAATGAACCTGAACAGGAAATTCCTACTGTAATTCCATATACAAAATCCGATTTCCTGAACGATGTTTACATCACTTCCACCGAATACGACAAACTTTGCAATCTCCTTAAGCACAAGAAAAATATTATTCTTCAGGGTGCTCCCGGTGTCGGTAAAACCTTTGCGGCTAAGCGTCTTGCATATTCCATTATGGGCGAAAAAGATAATAATAGAGTGCAGTGCGTACAGTTCCACCAGAGCTATTCCTATGAAGATTTCATAGAGGGGTTCAGACCGTTGGAAAACGGTGGATTTGAACTTCGTGATGGTGTTTTCAAAAGATTCTGTGATAAAGCTTCAAGATATACCGAAAATAATTATTTCTTTATCATTGATGAAATAAACCGTGGTAATATGAGCAAGATTTTCGGTGAGTTGCTTATGCTGATTGAAGCTGATAAACGTGGTTCAGAGCATTCTCTGAATCTTGTATACAGCGGAGAGCCTTTCTCTGTTCCTGAAAATTTACATATTATCGGTATGATGAATACAGCAGACCGAAGTCTTGCTATGATTGATTACGCACTTCGCAGACGTTTCTCATTCTATCCGATGAGACCCGCATTTGATAGCGACAGTTTTAAAAAGCACGCTGAACAGGTGAATTGTGAGCTGTTTCACAAGGCGGTTGAAGCAGTGAAAGCTCTTAATGCAGTTATTGTTGATGATAAATCGCTGGGCAAAGGTTTCGAAATCGGACACAGTTATTTCTGTTCTGACAATCCTGAAACCATTACTGATGAATTGGTGAAGAATATCATTGCTTTTGAGATTATTCCTACTATTGAAGAATACTGGTTTGATAACGAAACAAGGCTTGATATTGAACGTCAGAAGCTTGAAGTACTCTTAGGTGATGATAATGGAGCTGTATAAAAATCAAATCCCAATCGGGAATATCTACTATATGCTCAGCTATGCTTTCAAGGACTTACGGGAGCAAAATGTTGTTTCCGTAAAGCCTGAAGAGTTTGAAAATATTCATCAGCTTATGGCTGAAATTATAATTCGTGGTGTATCCTATCAGCTAAAAAAGGGATTGCTTCGCAATTATGAAAGTTGTCAGGAAGAGTTGGCTGTTCTCCGAGGTAAAATTGATATTTCCGATACCATAAATAGCGGCAGTCTTATCAGACGAAAACTTGTATGCAGTTATGATGAATATACAGATGATACGCTGATGAACAGGATTTTAAAATCTGTGATGTTGCTTTTGATTCGTTCGGAAATCAAGGATAATCAGGTTGTAGAACTCCGTAGGATTATACGCTATTTCAGCAGTATCGCAGAGGTTGACTTATTCAACATTCGTTGGGATTCACTTGCTTATAACAGAAATCACGGAGAATACCGCCTGCTGATGAGTGTATGTAGAATTATCTGCGAAAATATGCTTCATTCCACAGAAGATGGCGATGTCAGACTTATATCATTCTCGGAAGAAAATTTGAATAAGCTGTATGAGAAATTTATCCTCAATTATTATATCAAGCATTATCCGAAACTAAAGCCAGCTTCATCGGAAATCAAATGGGCAATAAGCGGTGCTACAGGAATGCTGCCAAAAATGCAGTCGGATATTATGCTGACAAGCGATAATAGAAAGCTCATTATAGACGCAAAATTTTATTCCAAATCAACTCAAAAGCATTTTGATAAAGACAGTTTTCACTCGCATAATCTATATCAGATTTTTACTTATGTCAAAAATGAGGCTGTGAATTACAGCGGTAATGTTTCAGGTATGCTTTTGTATGCTAAGACAAAGAACGATTTGATACCTAACGATGGTGCATCTTATGATATGAATGGGAATGTTATTACTGTAAAGAGTCTTGATTTAAGTGGTGATTTTGAGAGTATTGCAGAACAGCTTGATAAAATCGCTGAATTTCATATAAGTTGAGCCGACCTCAAACGAAGTCGGCTCATCATAAATCAAAAATCACAAACAAATACCGTGGTATTTATTTGGTATTTATTTTTCTCGGAATTTGCTGAAATTAGTTGAAGAAAGTCGGATAAGACAAGATAATACCAGAAATCAAACGCCGATAAATCGCATAAAATTGACGTTTGCGTAAAAAAAGAAAAATAAACTTAAAATAGCCAAAAGAGCGTGTTATTTTTCGTAATGAGCAGGTCGCGGGTTCGAATCCCATCACCAGCTCCAGTCGACAATACCGACAGATACAAAAGTCCGATTTTTAAATCGGACTTTTTGTTTTTTATTATGATTATACGGCTGTTTCAAGGGGATTTTATGTTGTATTTCCGCCTTTATGTAAGCGCTTCCTTGTTATCATATAACACTTTTTCGGAGCAAACCCCCGCTTTATTTTATCTATTCCGCCAATTTTTGATATTTTCGTTGTATTCCTGCGGAAAATAGTGTATAATATTTTTGCTGATTTTGATTATTATGATTTTTATGAATGGTGGTATTGACAAATGGCAGAAAAAATTTCTAAAAAGGAACTTAAAGACCAGCTTCTCCACAAAATTCAGATGGATTACAATGTAACTCCCGATGAAGCGTCAGACAAGCAGGTCTATGAGGCTCTTTCATCCGTTGTTGTAAGCGTGCTCCGCAACAAGCGTCGCAAGTTTATCAACAAGGCGAATTCCGAGGGCAAGAAAAAAATCTACTATCTCTCGATGGAATTCCTTATGGGTCGTTCACTCAAGACTTCTCTCTACAATCTGTGTATACAGGACGATGTCCGTGACATCCTCAGCGAGTACGGCATAAAGCTCGACAACATCTTTGAATATGAGCCTGACGCAGGTCTCGGAAACGGCGGTCTCGGAAGACTTGCTGCCTGCTACCTCGACGGTCTTGCAACACAGAACTACCCCGCAATGGGATATTCAATCTGTTACGAGTACGGTATTTTCCGTCAGAAGATTGAAGAAGGCTGGCAGACAGAGCTTCCTGACAACTGGCTTCCCGGCGGTCAGGTATGGCTTGTTCCCAAGAGCGACAGGGCAGTTGAAGTACACTTCGACGGAAAGCTCAACGAATACTGGGACAATCAGTATCATCACGTGTCACACGTTGACTACAACACCGTAATTGCTATCCCCTACGACCTTTATGTTTCGGGATACGACAGCGAAGGTGTTTCTGTTCTTCGTCTGTGGCAGGCAAAGTCACCTTCATTCGATATGAATATGTTCAACCAGGGAGATTATGCAAAGGCTCTCGGCCAGAACAGCGTAGCTCAGGCTATTTCAAAGGTTCTTTACCCCAACGATAATCACCTTGAGGGTAAATCGCTCCGTCTTCGCCAGCAGTATTTCCTCTGTGCAGCGTCAGTAGGCGACATCGTTACACATCATATGAGCGTGTACGGAACACTCGACAACCTTCACGAAAAGGTTGCAATCCACATCAACGACACACATCCTACGCTCGCTATCCCCGAGCTTATGAGAATACTCCTCGACGACTGCGGTTACAGCTGGAACAAGGCTTGGCACATCGTACGCAACACATTTGCCTACACCAACCACACAGTTATGGCTGAAGCCCTCGAAAAGTGGGACCAGAATCTCGTCAAGGAAGTTATTCCCCGTATCTACTCAATCATCTGCGAAATCAACCAGAGATACTGCTCCGCTCTTATGGAGCGTTGCGGAGACGCAGGCAAGGTTTCAAGAATGTCAATCATCCAGAACAACCAGATTCATATGGCAAACCTCTGTCTTGACGCATCACACAGCGTAAACGGAGTATCGAAGCTCCATTCCGAAATCATCAAGCACGAAGTATTCAACAACGAATTCATCGATACACCGCACAAGTTCAAGAATGTAACCAACGGTATTGCTTACCGTCGTTGGCTCTATCAGTCCAACCCCGGACTTACAAAGCTCCTCAAGGATACAATCGGTGACAAGTTCCTCCGTGACGGTTCGGAACTCAAGAAGTTCGGCGTGTTCGAAAACGACAAGCAGGTACTTACAAAGCTCGCAAAAATCAAGAAGCAGAACAAGGAAACTTTCGCACGCTACATCAAGCAGCAGTCGGGAATTATCCTCAACACTGACAGCATCTTCGACGTTCAGGTAAAGCGTCTCCACGAATACAAGAGACAGCAGCTCAACGCCCTCAACATCATTGCGCAGTACAATATGCTCCTTGAAAATCCCGATATGGATTTTGCACCCAAGACATACATCTTTGCGGCAAAGGCTGCACCCGGATACTACCTCGCAAAGCAGATTATCAAGATGATCTGGGCTATTTCCGAGGAAATCCGCAAGAACGACAAAATCAAGGATAAGCTCGCAGTTTACTTCCTTGAGGATTACAAGGTAACACTTTCTGAAATCCTCATGCCCGCAAGTGAAATTTCCGAGCAGATTTCTCTCGCAGGAACAGAAGCATCGGGTACAGGTAATATGAAACTCATGCTCAACGGTGCCGTAACTCTCGGTACTCTCGACGGTGCGAATGTTGAAATCGGCGACGCTGTCGGCAAGGACAACATCATCATCTTCGGTATGACAAAGGACGAGGTTATCCAGAAGAAGCAGGGCTACAACCCCGAAAACTACTACAACGACAACGCAGTTATCCGTGCGGCTATCGAGCGTATGTATCACGGAATCAACGGCTGCACATTCGAGGAAGTTGCAAACTCCCTCAGATACAAGGACCCCTACCTTGCACTCGCAGACTTCGACGACTACCAGAGAGCGCAGAAGTTCTCGTCAGAGAAGTATCAGGACGCACAGGCATGGAGCAGAATGTCACTCAACAACATCGCAAACGCAGGTATCTTCTCTGCTGACCGTGCAGTTGAGGATTATGCTAGGGACATCTGGAATCTTTCAAAGGTATAATTTTACGGAGGTGTGAAAATGTCGCTGTTCTCAAGGCTTTCCGCCAACAAGGAAAAGCGTGATTTCCTGCGCAGAGTTGACGGAATGAAAATGCGTGAAGTAAACTTCGTTGCAACCGAATGGGACAGCTTCATCGCCTCGTTTGAACACAACCCCGAGGTGATAATGACACTTTCCCCCGTAAACTACTATGCACTGAAGAAGGAATACATCGGGGCAACCTGCTGGTCGGACGGTGAATGTTCGGAAAATTACATCGTCTTCCGCTATGTGAAGGACGATATAAAATCCGAAAAAATCGTCGCCGAAAGCAAGCCCTACACGCTTGAATGTTCACTTTTCAAGCGGATGATGTCAAAGTTCGGAATAATGCTTTAAAATTGACGAGGCGCCACCGTTATGCATAAACGGTGACGCCTCTTTTTTATGTTAATCTACTCTGAGTATCTGTTTTCATTGAATTTCTGCCCTAGCTTATCTCCAGCCTTCTGGAAGTCGGCTTTTCGGGGCTTTTTTTCGGCATTATCAGCTCGAGTACGCCGTTTTTGTACTCGGCATGGATGTGTTCGGTGTCAACGCCCGATACATCAAAGGTGCGCTGATACGAGCCGTATGTTCTTTCACGGCAGATGTATTTTCCGCCCTTGTCCTTTTCCTCCTTTCCACTTGATTTTTCCGCTTTCAGTACAAGGCAGTCGCCGTCAAGGTCAAGGGAGATTTCCTCCTTTTCAAACCCGGGCATTTCCGCCTCAAGAATGTATTTGTCTTCCTCCTCTCTTATGTCTGTGCGACAGTGGGTGGAGAGTGCGAAATTGCTTCCGAAAAAGCTGTTCTCAAAATCCCTGAACGCATCAAAGACATCGTAGTTGTTTCTTTCAAAAGGTATAATTCTCAGCATATATATTTTCCTTCCCTTCAATTTTCATTTTTCCAAAACCGATTATATTATCATTGTGTCAATTTTTTCTCCTTTTATCCGTGCGTGTTTTACTTTTCCATCGGACTCACCGCCTTTCGTTGTTATTATCATAACCGCCCTTTGTGAAAAAACAATAGAGGTTTTGTGATAGACGGGTGAAAAATTAGCACTCGTTGTGTGAGAGTGCTAATTTTTAAAAACCACTCGATTTTAGTCATAATGTATGGTACAATATATTCAGGTAAAGGAGTGACAGCTATGTCTGAACAACAAGAAAACCGCAGAAAATACAAACTTCCGAAATCGGCAATCGCAGGATTTGCTGTACTGCTTATAGTATTTCTGGTATATGCGTTTACCCGCAACGACTTTACACGCAGTCTGCTGGATATAGCAATACCATTCCCGATGCTGCTGCTTACGGCGGAGTATTCCGCAGAACTCGTAAAGCGTGTCAGGAACGGCGAAATGCGCCGCAAGGGCGACTGGCTGTACGAGATAGCCTTCCTGCTCACAATGGCGGTTGTCATCGTCTGCGCAATAATATGGATGGTTGCCCCTGCTATACGGAATATTCTTTCTATATAAATTGTAGTATAATATTAGCACAAAGGAGGTGTTAAAATGGTTACCTTTAATTTGAGATTATCGGATGAAGTAAATGAAAAAATAGTTAAAATAGCTCAAGAAGAAAAAAGAAGTAAAAATCAAGAGATAGAATTCATACTGTCGGAATACATCAAACAGCACGAAGAGAAAGAAAAAAATAAATAAAAAAGAAATGATAATTATGAATACTTACCAAAGAATACGGGATTTGAGAGAGGTATTTATGATAAACGAGCTTGCTTTGTCCGAAGGGAAGATTTCCCTTCCTGACGGAACATACCGTGAAAAGCTGCATATCGTACGTGAAAGACTTGAGCTTTCGGGGGAGAGTGCCGGAAACACTATCATCACCTACGGCGACTATGCCGACAAAAAACACGGAAACGGCGACAACTACGGGACTTTCCGTTCCTACACGGCGTACTTCGGGTGTGAACGGCTGTGGTGCGAAAACCTCACCATCGAAAACTCCGCAGGCGACGGCTCGGATGTGGGGCAGGCGGTTGCGGCGTACATCGACTGCCGCAGGGCGTATTTCAGGAATGTGAGATTTATCGCACATCAGGACACGGTATTTATTACTCCGCTGCCCGAAAAACCCGTGATACCCAACTCTTTCAAGGGGCCTAACGAAAACTCCCCACGGCTTTTGTCCGAGGTGTATTTCGAAAACTGCTATATCGAAGGCACTATCGACTTCATCTTCGGCGGCGGAAACGCTGTTTTCGACAACTGCCACATACACTCCCTGCGCTGTAAAAACGGCTCGTCGGGATATATCGCCGCACCGTCAACGGACAAGGATAACGACTTCGGATTTATCTTCATCGGCTGTCGCATAACGGGAGAGGCAGAAAGCTCCGCCTATCTCGGAAGACCGTGGCGCCCCTACGGGAGAGCGACATACATTGACTGCGACATCGACAACAGCATTGTGCCTGTCGGCTGGGACTTCTGGGGCAAGGAAGAAAACAAGAAAACCGCCGTGTTCTCCGAAAGCGAGGGGACATATTCTCCCGCCCGTGCAGAGTGGGCGCATTGCCTCACCGACGGGGAGAAACTCCGCTGTATTGAGCTTGCAGAGAGGCTGAAGAAGGCGTGTACTGACGGTCGATGACTCTGAGCTATATACACAAAGATACAAGGGTACTGAATTTCTTCAGTACCCTTTTATGTTTATTGCAGAGAGTTTCGCACTCTGCGGCGGTGAGCCACCGCTGGCAAGCGTGACGCACAAGTTAAATAGAGTAAGTTTATCCGCTCGGTAACTTTACAATCGTTTGTCGGAAGAATGGCTCGGCGGCGGCGCCTCGCCGCTTTCGCTCGCGGGACTAAAAGTTCAGCGATGAAATTTTTTATGCTGAATAAAGAAATGAAAAAGTCTTTGTCTTTTCGGGATTTCGCTTTGCGACCTACTTTCCGTATGTGCGGAAAGTAGGCAAAGGCACACTCTTGCAGAGGGCTTACGATTTTTTGTGATACCGTTCGCATACGCTCACTTTAACAAAAAATCGTTGTATACTTTTCCGCAAGAGGCAGTAAAGAATTATTTTATCGGGAGTTATCTCTCTTATGCGATTTAATCAGTCGCATCGGTTTTTCTTGCTGGTCGGCAAGAGAGATTAGTGCGGGCTGAAAATACTCCGTGCGGGCGCATTGGCAGGGCTGACTAAGGGCGCGGGACATTTGTTATCCCGCACGGATATAATGACAACATTTTCAACCGCCGCAACGTCGGCGGGGAAAATTTTATTGTTATGCTCCTCAAAATAGTAGCGACGACTACAATTTTTATTCAGCAGAAAAGAGTTCGACGCCCAAAGAAAAAGCTCTGCGGCGAGCAGTCGCATTTTGCCTACTTTTTTGCGAAACAAAAAGTAGGTCGCACTCCGCAGAGTGCGAAACTCTCTGACACAATAATTAAAGGGTACTGAATTTTTCCAGTACCCTTTTATCTTTAGTCTGTAATTTGTATCGTTACCGTGCGGATAAATCACCCTTACTTCATCAGCAACGGTGCGAATTGGCTGGGGCGCCTCGCCCCTTGCCAGCGGTGGCTCACCGTTACATTGTAACGAAGATGAACTTGACAATAAAGAGCGCCGCAATTACTGTAACAACGATGTTCTTCTTTGTGTACTTTCCTGTGAAGAGGGAGATGAGCGTGTACGCAATCGCCCCGATACCGATACCGTTTGCGATTGAATATGTAAGAGGCATCATAATAAGTGTGAGGAAAGCGGGAATTGCCGAAAGCATATCGTCCATGTCAACCTTGGCAAAGTTCTTTACCATAAGAACGCCGACATAGATGAGTGCAGGTGCTGTTGCCGCTGAAGGAATGATGCTTGCAAGAGGGCTGAAGAAGAGGCAGATTGCAAAACAGAGAGCTGTGACAAGGCTTGTAAGACCTGTTCTTCCGCCTGCCGCAACACCCGATGAAGATTCAACGAAGGTTGTTACCGTTGATGTTCCGAATACAGAACCCGAAACCGTTGCAACAGAGTCGCAGAGCATAGCCTTTTCAACTCTTACAGGGTCGCCGTTTTCGTCGAGCATATCAGCCTGTGCCGCTGTTCCGTAGAGTGTTCCGAGTGTGTCGAACATATCGACAAGACAGAATGTGATTACGAGCATAACAGCGTTGAATACTCCGCCTATATGAGCGCCGTTGAATGCGGCTGACCATGCGGCAGGGTCGAAAAGTCCCACAACGCCGACCTTGCCGAAATCGGAGAATGACTGACCGATTGCGGAGAGGCTGAACGTGGGAAGCTCCCACATAAAGAGGTAGTAGAGAACGGTTGTTGCGAGAATTCCGAGGATTACGCTTCCCTTGACCCTGAGCTTTTCAAATACGCCGATGATTATAAGTCCGAGGAGAGCAACAACTGCGGGAATTACGGGTGACCAGTCGCCCGAAAGTCTTGCGCCGTTGATGTCAACGAACTGAACAAAGGTGTAGGGGTTGTCCTGAATGATACCTGCATTCTTGAAACCGATGAGTGCAATGAAAAGTCCGATACCTGCAGGTATTGCCTTCTTGAGACAGTCGGGCATTGCCTTTGCGATGTAGCTTCTCAGTCCCGTTGCGGAGAGGAGAAGGAATACAAGTCCCGAAATGAATATGATTACAAGTCCCGAATGGTAACCTGTGATGAGGTCTGTGTTCGAGAAGTATGCGCCCGATACAAAGCAGGTGCAGAAGAATGAGTTGAGTCCCATTCCGCACGCCTGTGCAAAGGGGAGCTTTGCGAGGAACGCCATGAGAAGTGTTCCGACTACTGCGCCGAGGATAGAGCCGATGAATACCGAGTTCCAGATCTGTCCGAGAACGGCAGCGTCTGCGCCTTCTCCTGCGAGCCAGCCGCCTGCTCCGCCTGCTGCAACCTGGTCGGGATTGACGAAAACGATGTACGCCATTGCGAAGAATGTCGTGAGGCCCGCAAAGATTTCAGTCTTTACGGTTGTGCCGTTTTCCTTGAGTTTAAACAGTTTTTCTAAAATAATAATCGCCCCATTTCATAATAATCCAAGTCGGCAGAAAGCCGCCTTCATCTACATTTTACAACAGAATATAAGGGCGAATATTAACAAATGGGAAATAATATATGTATAAATAAAGAACGAGAGCAGAGAAAATCCGTGCGGGACGAAGTCTGTCAGGCATATATCTGTAAAGTTGCCGAAGCAAAGACTCACCGCACTTTTTCTTTGTATGTTTATTTTTCACATCAAATACACACTAATTTTGTTATATATTTTTGTGACAATTTTAACAGTTCGCCTTGACCGAAATAGTATGTCTATTGTATAATATATATATGTAATCTGCAACGTGCAGACCATAATATAACGAAAAAGAGGTAAAGACTTATGAAGTTTGGATTTTTCGATGATGCCAAAAAGGAATATGTCATCACATCTCCCAGAACTCCGTACCCCTGGATTAACTATCTCGGCACGCAGGAGTTTTTCTCGCTCATCTCCAACACAGCAGGAGGATATTGTTTCTACAAGGACGCTCGTCTGAGAAGAATTACACGTTACCGTTACAATAATGTACCTATCGATATGGGCGGCCGTTATTTCTACATAAACGACAACGGCACAATCTGGTCACCCGGCTGGTCACCCGTAAAGACAGAGCTTGACGCTTACGAGTGCCGTCACGGTATGGGCTATACAATCATCAAGGGTAAGAAGAACGACATCTCGGCAGAGGTTACATTCTTCGTTCCCCAGAACTACTCGGGAGAAGTACAGCAGCTCGTTCTCAAGAACGAAGGCTCTTCTTCAAAGACATTCAAGCTCTTCTCACTCATTGAATGGTGTCTCTGGGACGCTCAGGACGACTGCACAAACTTCCAGAGAAACTTCTCAACAGGTCGTGTGGAAGTTGACGGCTCAACACTCTACCACAAGACAGAGTACAGAGACAGACGTGACCACTACGCATTCTACACCGTAAACGATTCTATCGACGGTTACGATACAGACCGTGATTCATTCATCGGTCTTTACAACGGATTTGACAATCCTCAGGCTGTTGCTGACGGCAAGGCTACAAACTCCTTCGCTGACGGCTGGTCACCCATTGCTTCACACTACAAGGAAATCACACTCGGCGCAGGCGAAACAAAGACACTTGTTTTCGTTCTCGGCTATGTTGAAAACCCCGTTGACAAGAAGTTCGAAGCTGACGGTCAGACAATCAACAAGGAAAAGGCACTTGCAATGATTGACAAGTACAACACTCCCGAAAAGGTTGCTGCAGGTCTTGCTGAACTCAAGGACGCATGGGATAAGCTCCTCGGAATCTTCAACGTTGATACTCCCGACGACAAGGTTAACCGTATGGTTAATATCTGGAACCAGTATCAGTGTATGGTTACGTTCAACCTTTCCCGTTCCGCTTCATACTTTGAATCAGGTATCGGTCGTGGAATGGGCTTCCGTGACTCAAACCAGGACATCCTCGGTTTCGTTCACCAGATTCCCGACAGAGCAAGAGAAAGACTCATCGACCTCGCATCGACACAGCTTCCCGACGGCGGATGCTACCACCAGTATCAGCCTCTTACAAAGAAGGGTAACTCCGACATCGGAGGAGACTTCTCTGACGACCCGCTGTGGATGATTCTCTCCGTAGGTTCATACATCAAGGAAACAGGCGACTGGTCAATCCTCGATGAAATGGTACCTTACGACAACGACGAATCACTCGCTAAGCCTATGCTCGACCACCTTACAGTTTCATTCTACCACATTGTTGAGAACCTCGGCCCTCACGGACTTCCTCTCGCTATGCGTGCTGACTGGAACGACTGTATCAACCTCTCATGCTACTCCGACACTCCGGGTGAGTCATTCCAGACATACACCAACCCGAAGTTCGCTGCAGAAGGCGGCTACTCAAAGGTTGCTGAGTCTGTAATGGTTGCAACACTCTTCACATACGCAGGTCCTGCATATGTTGGAATTCTCCGTCACCTCGGAAAGAATGACGAGGCTGACAAGGCACAGGCTGAAATCGACAAGATGAAGGCTAATGTTATGGAACACGCATTCGACGGCGACTGGTTCCTCCGTGCTTACGACGCTGAAGGCGAAAAGATGGGTTCAAAGGAATGTGAAGAAGGTAAAATCTTCATCGAACCTCAGGGCTTCGCTGTTATGTCCGAAATCGGTAAGGATGTCGGTGCTGACATCAAGACACTCGACTCAATCGACAAGTACCTCAATACAAAGTACGGTCTTGTTCTCAACAACCCCGCATTCACAAAGTACTACATCAAGTACGGTGAAATCTCCACATATCCCGGCGGATACAAGGAGAACGCAGGTATCTTCACACACAACAACGCTTGGATCATCTGTGCTGAGGCTTATGCAGGCCGTGGTGACAAGGCATTCGAATACTACTCAAAGATTGCTCCCGCATTCAACGAGGATATTTCAGAGCTCCACAAGACAGAGCCTTACGTATACGGTCAGATGATCGCAGGTAAGGACGCTAGCCGCTTCGGTGAAGGAAAGAACTCATGGCTCACAGGTACAGCAGCTTGGAACATGGTTGCTATCTCACAGTACATCATCGGTGTGCAGCCTGACTTCGACGGACTCAGAGTAGATCCTTCTATCCCTCACGAATGGGACGGCTTCACAGCAACAAGAAAGTTCCGTGGCGCAACATACAACATCACTGTAAAGAACCCCGACCATGTATGCAAGGGTATCAAGAGCATGACTGTTGACGGCAAGCCCGTTGACGGCGTGATTGTTCCCGCATTTGACGACGGCGGCGTTCACACAGTTGAGGCTATCATGGGCTAAGCGGCAGACGTACCGCCTGAGGTAGTTCGTATCGTACAAGTCAAGCAGAGTGAGTTTATTCGCTCGGTGACGGTACAAATGATAAAGATAAAAGGTGCTGAGAGAAATCTCGGCACCTTTTTTGCGGTGAGCCGCCGCAGAGGGATATACTTTCTGCTTGTGCAGAAAGTATCAAAGACACACTCCTGCGGAGAGCTTACGATTTTTTGTAATACCGTTCGCATACGCTCACTCTGACAAAAAATCGTTGTATACTTTTCCGCAAGAGGCAATAAAAATTATTTTATCGGGAGTTATCCCTATTATGCGATTTAATCAGTCGCATCGGTTTTTCTTGCTAGTCGGCAAGAGAGATTAGTGCGGGCTGAGAAGATTTCGTGCGGGCGCATCGGCAGGGCTAGCTAATGGCGCGGGACATTTGTTATCCCGCACGGATATAGCGACAACATTTTCAACCGCCGCAGCGTCGGCGGGGAAAATGTAGCCTCTGCGGCGAGCAGTCGCATTTTGCCTACTTTTTTGCGAAACAAAAAGTAGGTCGCGGGAGGGACGAAGTCCCGCGAGCGAAAGCGGCGAGGCGCCGCCGCCGAGCCATTCTTCCGACAAACATTTGTAAAGTCACCGAGCGGATAAAGTAAATCTGCTTTATCCGTGCGTCACGCTTGCCAGCGGTGGCTCACCGCCGCAAAGCGCAATCCCGAAAAGAAAAAGACTTTTTCATTTCTTTATTCAGCATAAAAAATTTCATCGCTGAACTTTTAGTCCCTCGAGCGAAATTGAGTACAAAACCCCCGCAGATTTCTCTGCGGGGGTTACTGTTTTTATTCTGCAATTACGATAGTTTCAGGGAAGATGTTCGTTGCACTTTCCTGAAGGAATGTAGTGTTTACGAAGCCCTGGATTGTCGCTCCGTCAAGGACGGTGATTGTCGACGCATTGATGTTTCCGAAGATGATAGCGTCTGTCTTGAATTCCGCCTTGCCTGAGATGTCGATGTTTCCTCTCACCTTACCGTTGAGGTCGAGGTACTGTGCGTTGATGTCGCCGAGCATTACGCTGTCACGGTCCATCTTGACCTGTCCCTTTGACGCCACATTACCCTGCATTGACGAGCCGAGCATTGTTGCGTTGTTACATTCAAGGTCGCCGACAACCTTACCGCTGAGACTTGCGTTCTTTGTAATCTGAACGTTACCCTTTACGCTTCCTTCGATGTTTACATTTGCAAAGGACTTTATATTTCCGTCAACAACAGTGTTTCTTGAGATAACTGTTGTTTCTTCCGTTTCGAAGTACGGTGTGCTGTCCATGGGCTGTGATACTCCCATCGGGGCAGAGGGACGTGCGCCGTATGTCTGCGCTGCGCTTCCGCCTGTGAAGTCGTTGAGCGACTGTGACGGTGTCTGTGTCGGGCGCTGTGCCGTCGGGGGAGGTGTCTGCGGTGCCGAAATCGGTCTTACCGACATGGGTGTTGCAGGCATCGGGGGCGGCTCGATATGTGCGGGCTTTATAGGCTCCGAATTTGCGCTGGGGGTGTCAAGATAACGGTCAAGCTCCGTCTTTTCCTTGGCGTTCTTGTTGAGGTTATCTCCTACAAGTCCGTCTCTCTTGAGCAATTCTTTTACGGCTTGATTGAAATTATCCTTCAGGCTCATTTTTTCATTCTCCTATCTGGTATATGGCTTGCGTGTTTATCAGAACTGTATCGGTTTATCCTCGTTTGTGAGGGGAGCAAATTCATACCCTCTGTTTTTCAGGGCGATGATTAAATCCTCCGTCACCGTCAGCGTGTTGTACTTGTTATGCAGGAGCACTATCGAGCTGTCATGCTGCTCCACTCCGTCAAGGACGTTGCGGTAAATCGAAGTCCATGTTGCGCCTTCCGTTGCGTCCTCTCCGCTGACGTTCCAGTCGTAGTAGACATATCCACGGCGTTCAACCTCGGCAACGATTTCGTCGTATACTTCCTTGTTGTGATTGTTCTTGCTGCCGCCTGCGAACCTGTATATGTCGGGTTTTACGCCCGTTGCCTCATATATGTTCTGTGCGGTGTTGTTCATATCCTCGAGGAAAGCCTCGGGGCTTGCATAGATTTCATCGTAATCATGCGACATGGAGTGTATTCCGATTGTATGACCCGACTCGGCAACCTTCCGCATAATCTCCATCCCCTCGGGAGATTCCGAGCCACTCATAAAAAAAGTCGCTTTTATGTCGTATTCGTCAAGAAGTCTGACAATTTCGAGTGTGTACTGACTCGGCCCGTCGTCGAATGTGAGGTAAATCGTGTTGTCCTTGAGGTCACGCACCTCGGAAGGCCCTTCGACATAGAGGTTGTCGTACATTCTCGTGTATTCGGGAGCATTACGCTCCGCTTTTGTTTTTTCGATGTATGCGTCGAATACAGTGGGGTTTTCTTCACCGATTATAGTGAGGATTTCCTCGTCGGAATAGCCTTTCTCACGGAGGATTGCATATATCTCCTCGAGGGTTGTGCCGTCGGGGATTACAACCTCATCTGCGGGAGGGGTTTCCTGCGGAGTCTGTGAAGGCTGCTGTGTTTCAATGTTCGTGGATGATACCGTTTCGGTTTCTTTCAGTAGGGTGTTGTATTTTACGCCGAAGAAAATCGCAAGTCCCAAAGACACAACGATTATCAGAAAAACTGTCCCAAGGATAAGGTCCTTGAAGAACCTGACACTACCGAAATACAACCCTCTCACCCCGATTCTCTCTGCAAACAGCCGCACTATACTACTATATTCTATATAATAATACTACTTTTGTCCCGACTTGTCAAGTAAAACCGACTATTTATGGAAGTGTGACAAACAGCCGTGCCGAAAGCTGTCGGTAGTGTACCATTCCTCCAAAAAAGGCGGAAATTCTTGCACGATAGCTATTGATTTTCCTGCGGAAAGTCTGTATAATGTTATTTGCGGGATGTTATCCCTGCATTTTGGAAAGGACTGATAAAAAATGCCTGAAATATCGGCTAGAGAAATAAACTTCAAGGGTGAGCCCTGCGTTGAACTCGAGGCGGGCGGATACTACGCCCTCATATCACCCGCAATGGGCGGAAATGTACTCCGTCTGCGTGACCACGAAAAGAAAATGGATGTTTTCCGTTTTTACGAGGAAGATCCTTTTGAAACCTACAAGAACTCACCCGAGGTATACGGTTTCCCGACGCTTTACTTCCCGAACAGACTCAGCGACGGTGTGCTTAAAACCTCCGACGCTGTATATTGTTTCCCCTGCAACGAAGGTCTCCCCTGGAACAACACTCTCCACGGATTTCTCCACAAAAGACCGATGACTATTGCAAGAATTTCGACAGAGGGCGGAATTGCCGCTGTAAAGCTCGAATACCTCTACGACGAAAAGGACGAGATGTTCAAGTACTTCCCCCTTCGCTTCAAGCTCGAAATCGTATACACACTCGGCTCCAAGGGGCTTGAGCAGTTCTACACACTCCGCAACTTCTCGGACAAGATGCTGCCGTTCGGTGTAGGCTCGCACACATCAATCAAGGCGCCGTTTGTTGACGGTGCAGACCCCGACGACATCCGCCTTTACGCACCTATCGGAAAGCGCTGTGAGCTTGACGACAGATGTCTGCCGACGGGAAGACTTCTTCCGCTGACAGACTACGACAAGCAGTACCTTGACGGAAACATCAAGGCGGCTACAACGCTCATCGACAACGAAATGTACATCGCCGAGAACGGAGAGCTTGACGGTGCGAAATTCCACGGCGTAATTATGGAAGACATCAAGAGCGGAAAGTCAATCTGCTACGAAACAGGCAGCGAGTACGGCTTCTGGATTTTCTGGAACAACAAGGGCAACAAGGGATTCTTCTGCCCCGAACCTATGACCTGGATGATAGACGCCCCCAACCTCGGACTTCCTGCCGAAGTATCGGGCTATCGTGAAATTGAGCCTAAGGACAGCTTCACGGCATACCAGAGAATTTTCACAAAGTAAAACGCAAAAAGCACGGTATCTGATACCGTGCTTTTTTTATTTCTAGAGATTATTGAACATATCCTTATAGCACCAGAGCTTTGTCGTGACGCCGTTTTTATTCCCCGTGACGAGAATCCTGCTGATGCGTTTTTCTTCGCCGCTTTCAAAGCGCAGGCGGTCGTTGATGTCCTCTCCGCAGTAGCCGAGGTATGTGACATAACTGCTGTTGTACCCTCGCATTGAATAGTAGGAACGATAGAAAAGGCTCTCCGTTTCGCACTCAAGCCAGCGCTTGTCCAGCGAAAGAAACTTCTCTCGCTTTATGCCGAGAGCCGCCGCCTTGTTGTTCGTAAAGCTGAACGCTGTCGGGTCGTCGTTTGTATCCGCCATATTTATCTCGCTGAGGAGATTGCGGTAGTTAAGCTCCGTGCCGAAGTCGATGACATTCCCGTCGTCATAGGGAGCGACGAGCAGGGTTTCCGTCGGCATGGAGTACCGCAGGTGGTTCGGGTGGGTGATGTAGGGGTAATCTCCGCCGAGCTTGAGGCAGAGGTTGACCGCAACATCCCACACGCTTGTGTGCGACACGACATAAAGATAATTCACGGGCTTGAGGCTTATCTCCCAGGTGATATTGGGAATATCAACCTCCGCACCGAGAAGTGTTCCGAGTGACAGGTTGGAAATCACTCCGGGCTGTACCTCGTTCTGACCGAGTGCCGCAGTATATCCCCGTGATGTCACCGTCACGGTGTTTCCGTCGGCGGTGTGGGAGATTTTCAGCGTATCGACAGGCCCTTTGTGTATGTCGTTTCCGTTGACATTCAGTGCCACGGAGGAGATATTCCCGAAATCTCTCGGCAGGATAAACTCTCCCCTGAAGGTAGTGTAGGGCGTGTATCTTTCCTGCTCAAAACGGAAGGAAAGACATTTGTCGAGTATGATTTCATCGCCGCTGTCAAGCTCCGTCAGAGTAAGGATTACCGTATCACTCACTTACCCTCAGCCCCTCTCCCGCTTCGGCGGAAACGAACTCCGCCGTCACCTGTGTTCTGCCGTTCCTGACAGAAACGGTATAGCTTTTAAGCCGCATTGCAGGGAAGACAATTCCCGCAAGCGTCGGGGAAACGGTTTCGCCGCCACATTCAAGACCGTCGAGAACGGTCACACATTCCGAGGCGTCTGCGGCGGTTGTTCCCGCTATTTCAAGGGTGATGAGCCTGTTGCCTCCGTCGCCGAGGAATACCCCCGACGCAACGCTTTCTATCTCGGAAATTGCACGCTTTCTTCCGACTGTGAATGATGTCGTATTTACCGTAATGTTGTCGGAAATTTCGACATCTGTACTGCCGGACGGCGCACCGCCTCCGCCGAGGTTTATCTTCACCGAGAAGTCGTATCTCAGACGGTCAAGCGCACGGTCGTAGGAGAGTGCTTTCGCCCTTACGCTTTCGACGGAAAGCTCCGAATTCATAAGCGACGGGGTTATGTCCTTGCTCTTGCGGAGAATTTTTCCCCCGCTGTAAGACGACGGTGCAAAAAGCGACACCGTTACAACCGCACTGCTGTCCGCCGAGGAGATGTACTCCTCTATCCCGACGGTGATAAAACAGTCGTTGCGCTTTGCGGCAGGCGTAAGGTCAAACTGCTGAAAAACGGGGATTTCCGTTGCTTTCAGCGCAGAGATTACCGCCTCTGTGATTTCGTATGCGTTCATTACCCTACCCCCTTGTGCCGAAGAAAACAAAATCCTCGTCGATGATGTAGTCGGAGCAGAGCTTCTTCTCCTGCGCCACGAGGAGCTTTGCATTCTCCACCCTCGAATTGTCGGGGTATGTGGAGGTCACTCCGCCGCCGAGATTTACCGCACGGACTTCCTTTGTGAGCATTGCCGAGCAGTAGTAGAAGTTTGCAATAGCCCCCGCAAGACGCTCAACGCAGGAAAGCGAGGCACAGCGTGGGTCTTTGAGAAGTCGGAGGGTTTCTTCCTCCGCCGCCTCGACAAAAAGCATATTTTCTTCGGAGTCTGCGCCCGAAATCAGCTCAAAGAATTCGCAGATTTTTTCGATATCCATAACGCCCTCCTAGAGTTTGTAGCTTGTGTTTGCCCCGTCGTCCTGCACTCTTGTCTGCACGCCGAATGACGAAGGCACCTTGTTTGCAAAATTCTTCTTCATTATCACAAGCTCGTCGGTGCTCATTCTGTCCATAACAGCGGAGAGCGACTTGCCGTCAATGCCACTGCCCGAAAGAAATGCAAGGCGTATGATTTCCGAACGGAGCTCGTTGTAGAGGCTTTCGGCAACCTCGCCGCCGCACACCTCGGCAGAGGGTTCTTCCGCACCGCCGTAGCGCTTTGTGACGCCTGCGTTCACCTGTGCAGGTACTGCGACAAAGCTCCACTCGTATGCGTCGGTAATGCCGTCAAGAATGAAGTGGCACTTCTTTCCGCCGTATGCTCTGCCTGCAATGTGCTTGCAGGGCTTTATTTTTGTATCCGCACCGCAGACGGAGCATATTCTCTTTTCCGCCATGCAGGAAACGCTGACCTCTTTTTTGATACCGCCGTCGATTTCTCTTATAAGGTCTTCGTTTGCGCTTGTGCGCACCATATACGCATTCGCCCTGAGGCAGGTGTAGTCCTCGCCCGCCTCGGTCTTTCTTCCCTCGGCTGTCACAAGCTCGGTTGAGAAGATACGGGCGTTCTGATTTCCGCTTTTTGCGTCGTGGTCGAAAATTCCCGTTTTGCCGACGAAAAGCTCACGCATTTTTTCGAGTGCCTTCAGCGAAAAGCGTTCGCCGTCACGGTCTGTTTCGTTGTCGCAAAGAATTACAGAAAAGATATACACCTCGTCCTCGGTATGCTCCCGTCGGGTAAATCTGTTAAGCTGTTCAAGAAGTTCTGCGCTCATTTTTCTTCCTCCTTTATTCTGCAAAGGCAGGGGAAAATTCCCCCGCCCCTACAAACTGTCTTATTCGGCAACATCAAGAATTCTTACTGCGTCGGGAATAATCTTCGCAAAGCCTGTTGTCACTGAAACGGAGATAGCGTCAACCTGTCTGTCGATGAGCTTGTCCACTTCAAGAACAATGTCGGAGCCGTTGATCATCTCGAGTGCGCATGACTTGTCAAGACCGATGATTGTGTTTTCCGCAACCGCTGTTGACTTCACGAGTGACGCACCGAAAGGTGTCTTTACAATGCCTGTTGCCATGAAGTCGCCGTTTGCGTTCTTCATCTGGTCGAAAGCGAGAATCTTCGCCATTGTTTCGGGGGCTGCGATGATTGTTGTCATATCGTAGTCCTCGAACTTGCCCCAGAATGCCGAAAGCTCGCCGTAGTTGAAGTCTGAACCCGACATTGAATCTGCTGTCACGCCGTTTTCAAGAACCTTTACAGCCTGTGCTGTTACGGCTCTTGCAATCTGTGCGCCGATTGACTTGAGAGTAACCGCAAGTACATCGAGCTTCTGCTGGCGGATAACTTCGTATGAAGTTGTGATTGTTCTTCCGTACTTCACGAGGTTTACAAGTGAGTCTGAAAGTGTGATTGCTGTTCCGGGGAGAGCCGCACCCTGTACTGTTGCTGTTGAGTAAGGCTTGTTTTCCTCGGCTGTTACTGTGATACCACGGCAGTCCATTGAGTTTGTTTCGCTTGTTGCGGCAACGATTTCGCCGAGTACTGCGCTGTTCATTCCTGCTCTTACCGAACGCTTCACGAATTCGGGGAAAAGCACTGCGCTTTCTGTTGTTGCGAAGAACTTTTCTACTGTGTCGCAGTCGGGCCCGCTCACCTTGATGTCAAAGCGCTTGAGCTGGCGTTCAAAAGCGTCAAGCCCACGGATTTCTGTGTCTGCGTATGCGATGTCGGGGTCCATTTCGGAAAGTGCCTGTGTGAATGTCTTTCCTGCGAGGTTGTAAAGTCCCTTTTCAAGTCTGATTGTATTGTACATAAAAACACTCCTCTTTTATTCTGTAAGTCCGAGTCTTGCCTCGATTTCCATTGCCTGTGCATTTTTCAGGCGTGCCTCGGCAAGCTCTGTTTCGTCCTGAAGATTTATGCTGTTCCAGATGACTTCTGCGTCTGCGCTGCTTCCCTGAACACGAAGAAAGCTGCGGCAGATTTTCTTTATCATCGGGGTGAGCAGTCGTCTGTAATACTCAAGCTCCGAGGTGAGAATATCCGTCTGCTGCTGCGACATTCTCTCCGTTGAAGACCAGTTGAGTCCGAGAAGAAACGGCGGTATTCCGAGCTTTGCCGTTATCTGCTCGAGAAGCTGTCTTACGGGTATCTGTATATCGGGCATCTGATTTTCCGCACCGATGACCTTTATATCGACATCACCGACAGCAACGAAGTCACGCACCTGCCCGTTGCGTGAGTCCTGCATACCTGCACTCCACTCATTCGCAATCTGCTCGGCACGTTCCTTTGCGAACGCCTTGTCTGCGCTGTCCTGTGGCTTGTATGTCACGGCGTAGCGGACGTTTCCCACACGGTCGAAGTTCTGCCCTACGCTTTCGTAGATACGCATAAGTATCCTTGAAAGGTACGGGAGTCCTCTGAGCACCGACACACCGTAAGGCTGATTCGGTGCGGGGTTGAGCGCCGTGAATACAATAAGCGCGGGATTTGTCAGCAGTCGGGTTTCCTTCCCGTCACGGAGGTAATAATCCGCTGTGAGAGGATTTTTGCCCTCACGCACTTCTATACTGCGTATCTCTGCGTTGCAGAGCCCCGCAACGCTTTCTCCCCCTTCGGAAAGAACGATTTCCCCGACGGCATTGCCGTATGTGATAAGGTCGTCGAGGTATTCGTCCACGAATGTCTGGAGGCTCTGCCCCGACATTCCGACCTTTACATTGCCGACAAAGTCATCGAGTGCGTCCTGATAACGACTGTCGGTGCATTTCACCGTGAAGCCGCCGACAAGTCTTACCGTCTTGATGATAGCGGCGTCGATAATCGGCACCGACTTTCTGAGCGTGTCGTAGAGCGAATATTCCGCCTCTGACCTTACGGGAAGATTGAAGTCCGTGTCCGCAGTTCTTCTTGCCGTCTGCACGGATACTCCCGCAGGGGTATTCTTTTTTGTCTGCTTTCTGTTGAACAGTCCCATTCCTGTCACCTCCCTATCTCCGTCCCAATGACATAACGAAAAATCCGTCGTCTTTTTCGTCCCTGCAAAGAACGGTGTTGACAAAATAGCGTATGTCGTCCATTGCGTGGTCGTTTTCCTTTACGGGACAGTCGTTGCCGCTTTTTTCGTCCCAGACATAAAGCGAAAACTCCCGTATGGTATCAAGGCAGGAGGAGGAAAATAAAATCCTCCCCGACAAAAGAGCGTCGCTTACCCGTCTTATTCCGTTAAGCACGCTGTTTTCGGCGTGTCGCACACTGAATACACCGTGGCGCCGTATACATTCGATAAAGCTGGCGGCAGAGGGGTCGACTATGACAGTTTCTATGTCGTAGCCGTCGCACAGCCTTTCCAGTGCCTCGTAATGTTCTTCGTCCGTGCGGAGCATACCGCTTCTCCTTGACGAATAGTAATACTCTTTCAGCCGATACCATCTGCCGTCGGAATATCCCCACAGCCCGAATGACGCAGGATTTATCGTGCCGTAGTCTGCCGAAACGACAAACCTCGTACATTCGGGCGGCGACATACTGTCGAAAAGCATTGTGTTTTTGTCGAACATGGGATAGACAAGTCCCGAGGCGGAAGTCCACTGACCGAGAACGAACCTGTCGTAGAACGCCCCCGAGTACATCGACATATACCGCCTGCGTATCCTGTCGGAGAGTGACGGGTTGTCCTCCATAGTGAAATGAAGATAAAGGATGTTTTTCTTTCGGGCCTTCTTTATCCACTCGGAGTAAAACCAGTGATACGGGCTGTCGGGGTTGCAGTTGAACCACAGCTTTGAGCCGCTGACGGAGCATCTCGCAAGTGCCTGCTCAACGAACGAGCGTGGCATCAGCACGACCTCGTCGAAAAGCACGCCCGCAAGCGTCATTCCCTGAATGAGCGCCGCCGAGCCCTCGTCCTTTCCGCCGAAGATGTAGAAGGTGTTTTTCCGCCCTGCCGCCGTGATTTCAAGCTGATTGCGTGACACACGCTCACGGCAGACAAAGCCCATCTCCTCCCACACGGGAATAAGCGGGGTTATGACATTCCTGCGGACTGAGGTTATCGTCTTTCCGCAGATTGCAAAGCTGGCACCGTTGAACGACGCCATCGCCCACATGACAAACCCCAGACCGAGCGACAGGGTTTTGCCGCTCCTCACCGAGCCGTCGCAGATTATCCCGTCGTAGTCGCTGTCCTTCCACCAGAGTATTGCCCTGGTCTGCTTGTCGGAAAAGCTGTTCAGCTCTATGCTATTCAGGGATATCATCCCCTTCCGACGAAGGACATTCCGTTTTTGCAAGCGCCGAGAAGAAGCTCTCGCTTCTGCCGAGGGTTTCCGCACGGCATTCCAGCTCATAATAGAGCCTGAGTGCGTCCAGCTTGTCGACGAGCTTTACCTCCACTCCGCCGCCCTTGACCCTCTTTATCTCGCTTACCGAGAAAAAGTCCGTGCCGCAGTTTTCACCGCTTTCGGAAATCACCGCACCGACGGCGTCGTTTGCCTGCCCGAAGATAATCCTCCTGAGAGCCGAGCGGATTTCGTCAATTCCGCCTCCCGTCAGCTTTCTCTGGCGTTTTACCAGCCGCATTGCCGACGACCTCGTCAGTATTTCCGAGCCTTTTGCGAACGCCTCCTCGGGTGAATATCCCGCAAGAACCGCCGCCTCGGTGATGTTTCCGACCTCGGCGTAATACCTGCACAGGAGCTTTTCCTGCTCGTCGAGAATAAGTCCCATTTTTTGTTCTCTCCTTTCAATGCCTTTCACTTATAGCTCCGAAACGGGAAAAAGTTGCACAGGAATGTGCAACTTCTGAAAAAATTTTTTTATTTTTGAAAAATTTTACCCGTTTATATGGTATAATTAACAGAGTACCTTTGAAGGAGGTTTAAAAAATGAAAAAACTGATTTTTGTTCTTACGGCATTTGTTCTTCTTACGGGCTGCACACGGACTTTTGAACCACAGCCTGTATACCCCGAAGTACCCGTGACTACAATACACCCTTCGGAAACGGCAATAGGTGAGCCTGAACCCGCCGACCCGTTCGCTATGCAGGAAATCGGCGTTGTGCTGACAGCCTACGACGCAAGCGTGTGCGACATCGACAACACGGAGGAGGACAAGAATAAGCTCTTCTCCGACTATGACGAGCTGTCGGAGTTCATAGAAAATGTCATCGCCCCGAACTACCCCAACGGCGTTCCCGAGAAATTCTACGACTACGACGAGAAATTCTTCGAGGAGAATGTTCTCTTCTACACGGCGGCGTCTTACCCCAGTTCCTCTGTGCAGATTCTCACCGAGGACACGACGGCGTTTATGCAGTACGGTGCCGTGACGATTTCCGTACCCGTTATCACCCCCGAAATCGGCTGTGACGCTATGGCGTACATCTGCTTTTTTGCGGAGCTTGACAAAAACCGTGTCGGCGATATTTCCGAGAAGATGATAATGTTCAACACCGTCAACTCCGACTGCGAAATAATCACCGAGGTTATGTGGTACCACGCCCCTGACGGAGTGACAAACGACTACCGTTCGCACCATATCGTATATAAGGAAAACGGCGAGGCTTTTCTGTCGATAAGATACTCCGCAGTAAACGACACATATTACGAAAACCGCAAGTTCCTGCTTGACGAAGAGAAACTTGCGGTTATAGACGAAAATCTCAATTTCCTCGCTGTTGACTGGCAACCCGACGGCACGGTTCTGGCAGAGGGCAACGAGGGGGATTACTTCTTCCTTTCGGGAGTGACGAAAAACCGATACTTCTCATTCGCCTGCAACGACGAGGCTGTTCCCGTAGCACTCAATAACTTCGTGAATATGCTTGAAACCATAGCACTTGACTGCGAAGTGGTACAGTATTCTGTCGGCGACGGGGATATCCGTGGCGACGGAATGAAGAACTACCCCGCTGAAGAAACGACTTCCGCTTCGGAGCAGGAAGCAGAATAGGTAAAATAAAAAAGCACGGTATCTCTACCGTGCTTTTGTTTTGCGATTTTATGCTACCGAGTCGAATTTCAGACCCTTCTGTGCGACATCACCCTCGGGCTTGCCGACATCGTATTTTCCTCGTATGGTTGTTCGTGTCTCGCCGCCTGCTATATACTGCTCTCCGCATTCGGGGCAGATTCCCGTCTTTATCGTTACGGTCTGTGAGACGATTTCTTTTCCCTCACGCTCAGCCTTTGCTTTATTGCGGTTGACGTGTTCCATTTCGTGACCCTTTACGGCAGCTGCCGCTTCGCCCTTTGAGAGCTTTGTCGGCGACTGGAATGAAACGCCGTTGTCGTTCGATTCGTCCTGATAGCGCCTGTTTTCGCAGGTCTGACATTCTTCCTTTTCGAAGCCGTCCTTGAACTTGCCTAAGGATTTATGTCCGTTTTCGTCGGTTTTTCCCGCACCGTGAGCATTGTCCTGACCGTTGGCTTTATACAGCTTTGACATAGCGTCGGTTGTGTTGAACTGCGGTCTGCCGACTGTGTGGTATGAAGTATAGGGGTTTCTTGTGTCGGAAAGCCCTACTCCCGCTCCTGCAATACCTCCAAGCATAGCGACACCTCCTTGTATCGTTGTCGGATTTATCCACTTATATTATATCACCGAAATGCACGGATTTCAAGGGGTTTTCTTCATTTTTTTGCACTTGTTTTAAGGGTCAATATATGGTATAATATTTTCTGAACATTAAAATCGGGCACAATATGAATGACGAATACTTTTTTCGGAGGATATATTTATGCTTTTATCAATCGGAATGATTATCAAGAACGAAGAAGAAAATCTCCCACGCTGTCTTGACGGAATAAAGTCGCTCCTCGATATGATGAACGGCGAGGCGGAGCTTATTATAACCGACACGGGCTCAACCGACCGCAGTGTTGAAATAGCAAAGACCTACACCGACAGGATACTTCATTTTGAGTGGTGCAACGATTTCGCCGCTGCAAGAAATGTATCCCTTGACGCCGCTGCGGGCGAATGGTTTATGTTCCTTGACGCCGACGAGGTTATTATGGAGCCTGAAAAAATCGCAGACTTCTTCCTTTCGGGAGAGTACAGGGAATACTGCTCCGCAACGCTTTCGTTCCGCAACTATTCCGATGTTGAGGCGAATATGTACACCCTGTTCTTTGCGCCCCGACTTACAAGAAAAAATCCCGGAACGAAATTCATCGGCGTAATTCACGAGCATTTTTCGGATTTCTCCGTACCCGTAAAGCAGATAGAGGCACGTGTCGACCACTTCGGATATGTTTCCGACCCCGACAACGCCCTCAGCCGCAGTAAGTATGAGCGTAACTATCCCCTTCTCCTCAAGGAGCTTGAAAACCGTGCCGACGACCCGATGGTATACCTTCAGCTTTCGGAGGCGACCGCAATATTCGAGCCTGAAAAGAGCCTTGAATACATCGCTCAGGGTATAGACGTCGCAAAGAAGCTGAACCATTACTCATACTATACGCTTTGTTTCAAGCGGATAAAGCACCTCACCGCATATGACAGATACGACGAGGCACTTGAATATATCGACGAATATCTCAGCACAGTTCACGAGCCTATGGGCACAGATATTGATGTCTATGCCTGCAAGGGTTATATCAACTTTGCGAAAAAGAATTACTCCGTCGCAATTGACGCATACTCATCATACATAAAGATGTACCAGGGCTTTGTCAAGGGGCAGTACCGTACCCTCGACACGCTTCTGACCTCGATGTCGTTCACTTCCGAAGCGAAGATGATAGGCTGCGTCAACAATGCGGTAATCGCCGCTATCAAGTCGGATAAATACAACACCGCAAGGGCGCTGCTGAAAAATCTCCCGCTGAAAAAATATATGGACAACGAGAACTACATCCACATCCGCATAAAGCAGGAGCTTCTCATTATGCACGGGCTGATGAACTTCAGCTATGCGGCATCGCTTTTGTCGGAGTTTTCGGATATCATGTACAGACAGTCGTTCTTCAACTCTCTGCTCAGGCACATCACTCACGGAAATGACGGCGAAAAGATAACAGCCGCACTGATAAAGCAGAAATTCCCCGCACCCGTAATATCTGCGCTCAAGATTTTTGTCGAAACGAGAGGCACACTCTCCGACGAGCGTAAGATTGCAATAATAAAAGAACTCAAGGAGCTTGTACGTCAGGCACCCGAACTCAAAAACCTCATCAAGTACATTGCGGCGTCATCACTGCGTGTGCCCGATTCCGCTGAAAAGCAGGGCACGAACAGCGAGTTTGAAATGCTTGCAAAGACCGTCAAGGAAAACATAAGACGACTGATTGACGACGGTCACGAGGCAGAGGCGGAAAAGACCCTTGCCGAATACGAAAAGCTCTGCCCGAATGACGAGGAAATCATCGACTTCCGTATGGCTCTCGGCATTGCCGAAAAGGAAACCTTCAACCTTAACTGATAAGAGGTGCTTTCTATGAAAGGAATAATTCTTGCGGGCGGTTCGGGAACGAGGCTATACCCTCTCACAACCGTGACGAGCAAGCAGCTTCTCCCCGTGTACGACAAGCCTATGATATACTATCCCCTCTCAACGCTTATGCTTGCGGGGGTTCGTGACATACTGATAATATCCACGCCCGACGACCTGCCGAATTTCAGAAAGCTCCTCGGCAACGGCGAGCGTTTCGGAATTTCTCTTTCGTACGAGGAACAGCCTCACCCCAACGGTCTTGCGGAGGCTTTCATCATCGGCGAAAAATTCATCGACGGTGACGCCTGCGCTATGATTCTCGGCGACAATATCTTCTACGGCAACGGCTTTTCGAAGATACTGCAAGAGGCTGTCGCAGATGCCGAAAACGGAAAAAGCTCGGTTTTCGGGTACTATGTCACCGACCCCGAAAGATTCGGCGTGGTTGAGTTTGACGAAAACGGCAACGCACTTTCCATCGAGGAAAAGCCGAAAAAACCGAAGTCAAACTACTGCGTGACGGGACTTTATTTCTACGATAAGGATGTATGCTCCTGCGCAAAGACGCTTACCCCGTCTGCAAGGGGCGAGCTTGAAATTACCGACCTCAATATGCTTTATCTCACGGCGGGAAAGCTCTCTGTCCGCAAGCTCGGAAGAGGGTTTGCGTGGCTTGACGCAGGCACTCCCGACAGTCTTTGCGAGGCGTCGGATTTTGTCCGTATGCTGTCGGCAAGGCAGGGCATCGGTATTTCGGTACCCGAGGAAATAGCATACAAGAACGGCTGGATTTCTGCAGACAAGCTGACGGAAATTTCACGCCTGTACGGAAATTCTCCCTACGGCAGACACCTTTCCCGTGTTGCCGAGAACAAAATTCACTACTAGGAGAGCAAAATGGCAAAATTCACATTCGAGAAAACCCCACTCTGCGATGCTTATGTCATCACGCCGACGATTTTCGGCGACAGCCGTGGGTATTTTTCAGAAACCTACAACAAGCAGGAATTTCACGACAACGGCATAACCGTCGATTTCGTGCAGGACAACGAATCCCGTTCGTGCAGAGGGGTACTCCGTGGTCTTCACTTTCAGAAGAAAAATCCGCAGGGTAAGCTTGTGCGCTGTACCGAGGGTGAGGTCTACGATGTTGCCGTCGATATGCGGAAATCCTCCGCAACCTTCGGAAAATGGTACGGAGTGACGCTTTCCGCCGAGAACAAGAAGATGTTCTATATTCCGGAAGGGTTTGCGCACGGATTTTTCGTCAAGTCCGAAAGCGCAACATTCTCCTACAAATGCACAAGACTCTACTGCCCCGACGACGAGGGCGGAATTGCGTGGGACGACAAGACTGTCGGCGTAGACTGGCAGATTCCCGAGGGGACAAAGGTTATACTTTCCGACAAGGACAGGCTCCTCCCCACATTTGACAGACTTGACTTTTTCTTCGATTAATTCTTGAAAGGATTGTTCTTATGACGATAATCGTTACGGGCGGTGCAGGCTTTATAGGCGGAAATTTCGTGCATTATATGCTGAAAAAATACCCTGACTACCGCATAGTCTGCCTTGACGCACTCACCTATGCGGGCAACAGGGAAACTCTCCGTGATGTTGCAGAAAACCCGGATTTCCGCTTTGTACACGGCGACATTACCGACCGTGAGGGTGTATACCGTCTTTTCGCTGAGGAAAAACCCGACATCGTGGTGAACTTTGCCGCAGAGTCGCACGTTGACCGCAGCATAGAGAACCCGTCGGTTTTTCTGACGACGAATGTTATCGGAACGCAGGTGCTTATGGACGCCTGCCGTGAATACAATGTGCCGAGGTATCATCAGGTTTCAACCGACGAGGTCTACGGCGACCTGCCGCTTGACCGCCCCGACCTTTTCTTCACGGAGGATACCCCGATACACACATCAAGCCCCTACTCCGCAAGCAAGGCGTCGGCAGACCTTCTGGTGCTTGCCTACTGCCGCACCTTCGGATTTCCCGCAACGATAAGCCGCTGTTCCAATAACTACGGGCCGTATCACTTCCCCGAAAAGCTGATACCCCTGATGATAACAAACGCCCTCGCAGACAAGCCTCTGCCCGTCTACGGCAACGGCGAAAACATCCGTGACTGGCTTTATGTCGGCGACCACTGCCGTGCGATAGATATGATTATCCACAACGGGAAAATCGGCGAGGTGTACAACGTCGGCGGTCACAACGAAATGAAGAACATCGACATAGTAAAGCTCATCTGCAGGGAGCTCGGCAAGCCCGAAACTCTCATCACCTACGTCGAGGACAGAAAGGGCCACGACCTGCGCTATGCCATCGACCCGACAAAAATCGGAAAGGAGCTTGGCTGGTCACCCGAAACAAAATTCTCCGACGGAATAAAAACAACGATACAGTGGTATCTCGAAAACCGCAAATGGTGGGAAGATATCCTGTCGGGAGAGTACAAAAAGTCCTCTCTTTTTACAAAATAAGACGAAATATCGCACTGCCGCAGGGATACTGCGGCAGTTTTTTTCGCCCATTGCCGAAAAACGCCGTTTCCATTTGTATGATATGTCAAAATTCATAGATTGTATTGCTTTTTAATAGTGAATATAGTATAATTTTTATATAAGTATCTTTATATAAAGGAGGCGGGAAAATATATGCTTTTAAAAGATTTCAGCTATGAAATTGCAAGTATCTGTATGGCAATAGTAATCGAATATTATTTCCGCCCGTCAAGAAAGCTCCCGATATATCAGAACAAGGTTTTTCTGATTGCTCTCAGACTGAATGTTGCCGCATCGGCATTCAATATCATCAGTATTTTAATCGACTCGTTCTTCCCGTCGATGATACCCCGTGCGATAGCGGCGGTGTGCTACTATGTGCCTCACGTTATGTGTATGCCTATGCTGATACTCTACGCCGTGGCATTCAGAAAGCTCCCGCACGAGATTTCCGCACCGATGAAAGCGGCTATATTCCTGCCTGCCGCAGCGGCGGCTGTCATGGCGGCGTCATCACCGTTCACGCATTTATTCTTCTCGATAACTCCCGAAGGGGCATATGTCCGTGAAAAGCATCTTCCCATTGTCTATGCGATAATGATTTACTACATGCTTTTCCTCATCATCTATGTTTCAAAAAATTACAACGACTATACTCTCCTCAAGCGAATATCGCTGTATCTTATATGCATTTCGACTTCTCTCGGTGCGGTTGTGCAGTATTTCATACCTGCCTCCCCGATTGAAACCTGCTCGATTGCACTTTGTCTGCTGTTCCTTTTCTTCACGATACAGAACCCCCGTACATTCATCGACAACATTTCGGGGGCGTACAACAATTCTGCATTCAACACCGTTATGAAGTATAACTTCTCTCTCAAAAAGCGTTTTTATCTTCTCTACGTAACGGTTGACGATTTTGAACTCATCGAAAGTACATTCGGTGCACGTCAGATAAACGAAATGATAAAGGGCGTGCATGATTATCTGCGTACTATCGACGAATACGCTCTCATTTACCGTACAGAGAACTGCTCTTTCTGTATAGAGATTTACGGCGTAAACGCCAAGATGGCGAGCGACCTTTCGCACAAAATTATAGAGCGCTTCGAAAAACCGTGGGAGGTTTCCGACGGTGCGATTATCCTCTCTGCCCGTGTGTGCAGTATCGGATGCCCCGACAACGCCGCAACACCGACAGAGGCGCAGGATTTAATCCGTTACTTCTCCTACAACAAGACCGACAATGCTGTTGTAAGTGCAGAAGACATCGGAATAGACAAAATCAAGCGTTCCAAGATGATGGAGGACGCCCTCAAGAAAGCCCTCAGCTCGAACAATCTTGAGGTTATGTACACTCCCGTCTACTCGACAGCCGACAGGCGCATAGTTTCCGCAGAGGCGACAATACGCATCTACGACGATGAGCTTGGTCATATCTACCCCGACGAATTCCTGCCGATAGCGGAAAAGCTGGGATACATCATCCACATCGGTGACATTATTTTCGAGAACGTCTGCCGTTTCATCTCAAGTTCAAGATTTGAATCTCTCGGTATAGACTATATTTCAATAAGCCTTTCGGCTGTGCAGTGCGTACAGTACGGCGTTGCGGAAAAATTCCGCCGTCTTATGAACCTCTATCACATCGACCCGAAGAAAATCTGCTTCAGAATTTCCGAGAGCATTATCATATCCGCCGCAAACGCCGTGGAGAATTACATCCACACATTCAGCGACAACGGTGCTATGTTCTGCCTTGAAAATTACGGTGCGGGATATTCAAATATCTCGTACATCTATACGCTCCCGCTTAATGTGATAAAAATCAACAGGGACATCGTTCATGCGGCGGCGGAAAACCCGAAGGCGTACATCACGCTTGAAAGCACGCTGTCACTCGTAAAAGACCTCGGCATGAACACAATGGTAGAGGGTATCGAAAACAAGAATACCTTCAACTCGATATCAAAGCTCCCCTGCGACCTTGCGCAAGGATATTTCTTCTCACTGCCGCTTAATGTTGCTGAGCTTATCTCCTACGTGGAGAGATTTACTCCTCCGGCTCTGCCGTCAACGGGAGGTGCGATATAATATGACAGACACATATATCCTCAGCTTTGATATAATTGCGTTTATTATTCTCACCACCCTCGCAATATGCTTCTGCAACAACAGGCGCAGTATTCTTCCGACATACTGGCTGTTCTGCGTGATGACCTCAATGTCGCTCGGTATGACGGTGTTCGACATCGCCTCCGTAGTAATTATGAGAAACCCTGCGTACTATCCGCTATGGGTACACTACATAGTAAACATACTGTATCTTTCAACGCTTAATCTTCTGCCACTGGTATTTACAGCGTTCCTGTTCCGTTTTTCAGAGATACGGCTGAAAAGGTCGGTGTATCTGCTGGCGTTGTGGTTGCCTGCGGTGATAACAGTCGGAATTATAGCAAGCTCGTCGGCAAATCATCTTATATTCTATCTTGACGAGAACATGATTTACCGTCACGGAGTGTTATTCCCGTTACTCTACATTCAGATGGTGTACTACTTCATTTTCTCGATTGTTATTCTCAAAAAACACAAGACAAGCCTAACAAAGTACGCCTCTGTAATGCGGTTCTGGATTATTGCTCTGTCCACGCATTTCATCCAGCTTATTTTCCCGCAGTATCTCGTAAGCTGTTTCGGCATCGCACTTTGTATGAGTATGATTGTATACGGAATACAAAGCCCCGACGAAATCTTCGACGAGACAAACTCGATACACAAGAATATCTTCTTCGATATTGCACGCTCGTACTACGAGAAGGAAGAGAAATTCTATCTTATTTCCGTGACCATTCAGGACTACAATATGCTCTGCCGTACCGTCGGCGAGGATTTCACCCTGATGATTATGCGTCATGTGTCGGATTTCCTTTTCTCGCTCCGTGGGAAGAAAACCGTTATCTTCCGTGCAAGCGACAACACGCTTATACTGAAGCTCTCGAAGATTTCCGACAAGGGCGTGAACGAGCTACTCGAAAAAATCAAGGCACGCTTTTCTGAGGCGTGGAAAATCCGTGATGCGTCAACCGTGCTTTCGGCAAACTACATTCTCGTAAAATGCCCCGACGACGCAAAGAACATCAGCGAGCTTGTCGATGTCGTAAACATCATCAACTCGACCGAGGCGAAGGCAGGCTCAGTCCTCCACGCACGTGATTTCAGGAACATCAAGCGCAACCGTGAAATCCTCAACGCCGTGATAAATGCCTCTGCCGAAAATAAATTCCAGGTTTACTATCAGCCGATTTATTCCGCTGAAAAGAAGAAAATCGTCGCAGCCGAGGCTCTGATACGCCTCTTCGACGACAACCTCGGATTTATTCCGCCCGATGTGTTTATCCCGATTGCCGAAAAGGAAGGCTATATCCTCCGCATAGGAAAATTCGTGTTTGAGGAAGTCTGCCGTTTCTACTCCGAAAACAAACTCGAAGAAAAGGGCATTGAGTACATTGAAGTCAACCTGTCGGTTGTTCAGTGCATGCAGTATCGCTTTGCGGAAGAGTTTATCGGAATTATGGAAAAGTACGGCATAAAGCCGTCGCAGATAAATTTCGAGATTACCGAAACCTCGGCAACGAACTCGTACAGTGCTATGGTGCGTAACCTCAACGTGTTCAACGAAAACGGCGTGTCGCTGTCGCTCGACGACTACGGCACGGGATACTCGAATATTTCGTATGTGTACACACTCCCGTTCGACCGCATAAAAGTCGACAAGTGCATACTCTGGTCTGCGGACAGCAACCCGAGGGCGTTTATGACGCTGAAAAACACCTTCACAATGGCGAAAAAGCTCAATATGTCACTTGTTATGGAGGGCGTTGAAACCGAAGAACAGGTGAAGAAGTTGCTTGAGCTTGACTGCGATTATTTCCAGGGATATTTCTTCTCGAAGGCTGTCAACGGCGGTGAATTTATCGACTATGTCGAGAAGTTTACCCTCCCGGATGTGTGCAAATAGGCGAGGGGCGAGGCAGGGAACCCCTGCGGGCAAACGTGACGCACGGATAAAGCAGATTTACTTTATCCACTCGGTGACTATACAAGCGTTATGCCGAAATAAATTAAAATTAAAAGGGTACTGATTTTTTTCAGTACCCTTTAATTATTTCGCAGAGAGTTTCGCACTCTGCGGAGTGCGACTTTCTTTCCGTACGCACGGAAAGAAAGCAAAGGTGCGCTCCTGCGGAGAGCTTACGATTTTTTGTGATACCGTTCGCATACGCTCACTTTAACAAAAAATCGTTGTATACTTTTCCGCAAGAGGCAGTAAAAAATATTTTATCGGGAGTTATCTCTCTTATGCGATTTAATCAGTCGCATCGATTTTTCTTGCTGGTCGGCAAGAAAAATTAGTGCGGGCAGAGAACACTCCGTGCGGGCGCATTGGCAGGGCTAGCTAAGGGCGCGGGACATTTCTTCTCCCGCACGGATATAATGACAACATTTTCAACCGCCGCAACGTCGGCGGGGAAAATGTAGCTCTCTGCAAGAGTGTGCCTTTGCCTACTTTCCGCACACACGGAAAGTAGGTCGCACTCCGCAGAGTGCGAAACTCTCTGCAATAAACATTAAAGGGTACTGAATTTCTCCAGTACCCTTTTTGCTTTATTCGGGAAGCTCAACATCTGCATCGGGTGCGTTTTTCTTTACGCTCTCGATACCGTTCTTACAGCCGTCCTTCTTTGTGTAGCCTTCGCTTGTTGCGATAACCTGTCCGTTTGTTGCCTTGAGTCTGAAACGGAATTCCCCTGCCTTATCCTCGTAGATTTCGAACTTGGGGTTCTTTTCTGTTGCGAAGTCTTCAACTGTCTGGTCTTCGATGTTTGCAACGGGTGCGTTCTTCTTTACGCTTTCAACGCCGTTCTTGCAACTGTCGAGAGCTGAATAAACCTCTCCCCCTGTTGCGATAACTTCGCCGTTGCCTGCCTTAAGGCTGAATGTAAAGCCTGTTGCTGTCTGCTTGATAACGAATTTTCCCATCGTGATTACTTCCTTTCTATGTAGAAATTTGTATTTCCATATTATTATTGTACTATTTACGACTCGAAAAGTCAATGATTTTTGTTCAAATCAACTATTCGCTTTTGAAAAGGAGGATATATTTCAGGTGCCTCCACCCGTCACGGATTGTGTTGAGGTGCGAGTGCCCGTTTCTTCCGTCTTTTCGCAGGGGCGTCGGGATTTCTGCTATCTTCTCCCCCGAAAGAGAGAACTTCCCGATGATTTCGGTAGCAAACTCCATTCCTCCGCAGGAAAGTCCGAGTGCGAGAGCTTTTTCTCTGTCGAAGCCACGCAGACCGCAGTGGAAATCCCCGACCTTTGTCTTGAAGCGGAGCCTTCCCAGCAACGACAGCACGGGCACTCCCAGATACCTGTGAGAAAACGGCATTGCGCCCTTTTCTATTCCACCCCTGAAACGATTGCCCATTACCAGCCCGTAGCCTTCACGGAGCTTTGCAACAAACCCGTCAAGGTGATAGAAGTCGTAGCTTTTGTCGCAGTCGCCCATGATGATATATCTGCCCTCGGCGGCGTTTATTCCGCCGATAAGTGCGTTGCCGTAGCCTTTTTTTGCAACCGATACAACCCTCGCCCCACATTCACGGGCAATTTCGGGGGAGCGGTCTGTACTTCCGTTGTCGGCAATGAGAATTTCCGCAGATATTCCGCTTTCGGATATGTATTTTTTCGCCTCACCTATGCAAAAGGCAAGCGTTTTTTCTTCGTTAAGGCAGGGCATCAGAATTGTAAGCTCCGTCATTTTTTCACCGCCTTTTTCTTCTTTACGGGAGCTTTCTTGACAAACTCCACATTGAACCAAACGATTGCAAAAAGCGCAAGTGCAACTACCATCTGCGCACGATAGGTAAAAAATTCGTGCAGGTAGGAGTGATTGCTCAGCACAAAAAACCTCACATACGGCAATGCCGCTGTTACAAGCATCAGCTTTATGAAGTCCCTGCGTATTCCCGAGGTTTTTCCGAACGCTATAAACACTCCCCCCAGAAGAATGGCTGTCACGATAATCCCCGTGACGAGTGCGGAAACATCAAGGCGTTCCTTTCCGCCGAAAAGGGTTGAGATATTCGCCGCAGGTGCAAAGAGGAGTTGGTTTGCATACGACACTCCCTGTCCCATTTCGCCGAAGGTTCTCTCCCCCACCGAAGAAAATGCGGCGGCAAATTTATTCTCCCCCGTGACGACAGTGGCAAGCGTCCACTTCGAAACGAAGGTCATAGCGTAGCTTATTCCCCACGCCGCACCGCATTCTATCGTTAATATGATGTTTTTCTTCAGCCCGCCTAGACGGTTTTCCTGCTCACGCATAATGAACACCAGCACCAGCGGAAGAAGTATCGAGAGGGTTTCTGCGGTAAGGAAATCGAAGAAGTTTATCGCCACACCGCTTATAACCGACAGAATTGTAAGGTATCCGTCGCCCTTTTTCTCAAGCAGTATGAAGGGAATACACATGGCAAACGCCACTAAAAATGCAGGGATATACTCGAGCGAAAGGCGGATGTTCCAGATATGCACGCAGCACGCCGAAAGCACGAACGCACCCGCCGCAAAATACTGCTTTTTGACAGCAAGGATGACGCAGCACGCCCCTCCCAGAAGAAGTACAAGCGCCAGAAGTATAGCCTTTATCTGCGGTACCGTCGCAAAGGTGAGCATCGGGCGGAGAATGACCATCATTCCGTGCCAGTAGCGTGTGTAGTCGGTGTTAGGCTCTGCCCCGTTTGTGAGAGAGGTATAGAGTCCCCAGCTTTCGCCTAAATCCTCACTGCCCGTATTTCCGTCGAAATACTTTGTGTCAATGGCGGAAACAAACGGCTCGTCGGAGGAAACATTCCACAGAACGCCCAGAAGTATCACATCGGCGTAGTTGTCGGTGATTTTGTTCAGCCTTCCGCTTTCGTCACTCTGGAAAGGCTGTTTGTTCCTGTAATGCTCCATACTTTCTATGAGGTTATCTCTTATGCTTTCTTTCGGCACAAGCGAGGAGAGTACAAGTATTCCCGCAAGCGCAACAAGCGTTACAAGAAACGCCACGATATGTTTCAGTATAGTTTTTGCCATACGGCTCCCCTCCTCTTACAGATTAATACAGTTTATATTATACCTCTTTATGTCATTTTTGTAAATAGACGAGAGTACCCGGATTTATCCGTTCTGCCCTACCGACAAATCCTTTTTACCGCCGTGACCGCCGAAAATCCTCCACTTTCCGACGCCCAGCCTTCCCGTGAGGTACTCTCTCTCGGCGGAGCATAAATTCCTGTCGGTGTCAACGGAAGTCATAAGTATCGGGGCGTACCTGTTATACTCCTTCTGCTCTGCCGTGAGGTCGTGGGTGTTCACATATATATCCCCCGAAAAGACAATGTGGTTTATGTAGTCAACAAGGACGATTTCGCCCTCAAGGTGACCGCCCTTGCCTTCAAGGATTTCAAACGCCATATCCCCGAAAGAGAACTCCCCCACGCTCTGCAACGGAAATCCTCCGCTGTTTCTTTCTTTTGAGATTACCTTTATTTTTTCAGGGTTTACGGGAGTGTATCCCGTCACCGTCTTGCAGATATTCACATACGGCTTGTGGAGTCTGTTCTGCTCCCTCAACCCGTCTCTGCCCTCATATTCCGCCGTAAGACACTCTGCGGATTTTTCGCTTGCCAGCACCTCGTCGAAAAACGGCAGAAGTCCTGCGTGGTCGACATCAGCGTGGGTTATCAGCACACGCTTTTCCATATTATCGTAGTCGGGCAGGATTTTTCTGAACAGATTTTGCATTTCCTCCTTGTAGCAGGCGTATCCGCAGTCGATGAAAAGTGCCTCGTCACCGTGCTTTATCACGGCGGTATTACTCCCGCAGGGTGGCTCTATCAGTACGATTTCAGTGTTGTCGCTGACGGTGTGTGCAGTTATCCTCGGGGAGAAATTCTCCCCCTTATAGCGTGAGATAAGCTCGGCGAACTTCCCGATGCTGTCGAATGTCTTGTAGGGGGAAAGTCCTCTTTCGTCGAGCGTCTGCATTGCAAGGTTCGTGTTTATGAGGAGGTTTTCCCTCGCCTCATCGGAAAGCCTTGCGTTCCTTGCGATTTCGGAAACAAAGCTCTCGTAAAAAATGCTGTTGTCGAAAATCTTTTCGGTGTGGTTATAGTCAAGTACTTTGACGGGGCAGATTTTCTCCGCAGATTTGAGGAATGTCTTTATCTTCCGTGGGTCGTCAACAAAAAGCCCCATCTTGAAATACTGATAGTCCGTGCCGTTTTCCTCCGAGCTGATGTACGAGATATTGAAATCGAAGTCGTCTATCAGGGAAAGGACATCGGTTACACTTCCGGGGACATCTCTGAGGCAGAACTCTATAAGAACTACTCCCCTTTCGGACTTGTCGCCGTTCAGATAGCCTATTTCGGCTAGCTTTTCGTCCGCTTTTTTAAGCTGTTCCTCTGTTCCCATAGCGTCGATAAAAAGCGTATGGCTGTCTATCGCCTTGTTGTAGCTTACCCTTGTTATGTTTATTCCCAGGTCGGAAAAAAGTCGGCTCGCCTTCAGGAATGCGCCTATGTCGTCGGGCATTGTTGTTATGTACGTTTTTTTCATTTTTACTGCTCCTTTCGGTTTGTGGGGCAATAAAAAACGCCCCAAAGTATAGTTACTTTGAGACGAGATGAACCCGCGGTACCACTCAAATTGCGAAAGAGTATTGTTCTTCCGCCACTTTCAGACTCGCCCTGCAAAAAAAGGGTTAAGCCCTGTGCGTTAACGCAGCCTCACGAGAATGCTTACTGACTTTGTCGGGAAGGTTTCGGCATTCCAACTCAGAAGGGATACCTGCTATAAGGCTGTTGCTGTCTTTCACCACACGACAGCTCTCTTTGAACGCTTCTCATAACAGATTTGTCTTCGTCCTTGTTTTTGTGTTATTACTATAACACTTCAAACGGCAAAAGTCAATAGGGAATTTTTCAAGAAAAAAACAAAACCCCCGCAGAATACTCTGCGAGGGTGTGGCTCCCCAAGCTGGACTCGAACCAGCGACATCGTGATTAACAGTCACGCGCTCTACCGACTGAGCTATTGAGGAATATAGAAGAATAAGTCCAACGGATTCCCCTTGGACTTATTCTCTCTT
>SVNT01000001.1 GCA_015066785.1 Ruminococcus sp. | reverse complement strand
AAGAGAGAATAAGTCCAAGGGGAATCCGTTGGACTTATTCTTCTATATTCCTCAATAGCTCAGTCGGTAGAGCGCGTGACTGTTAATCACGATGTCGCTGGTTCGAGTCCAGCTTGGGGAGCCACACTGGAGTAGTCCGAACATCAAAAAATGTTCGGACTTTCTTGTTTTATTTCCGTTAAGGAATTTTAACAGCTCTTTTTTGTTGTGCGTGTATTTTTTTAACATTGACTATTGACGCCGTGCCTGAAATGTGATATACTGATTTATATTGGTGAAGATGGAGAGAGTAGCATAAGAATTCCGTTTGAAGAGAGCTGATGATGGTGTGAATTCAGCAACGGGTCTATGTGAATAACACTCCGGAGCCTGCAGAAGAAAGCAGAAAATCGTATAGGATTTTTCTGTGATTAGAACTGCACGTTCATCGCGTAAAGATGTGAAACGAGTGGATTGGAAACAATCAATTTGGGTGGTATCGCGGAAGTGAGCTTTCGTCCCATGATTTGGGACGGAGGCTTTTTATTTTTGCGATTATTTATTCTTAAAAAAACCGCATATAATATATTTTAATGGAGGATGAAAACTATGTTGAGAACACATACCTGTAACGAATTAAGACCCGAACACATTGACCAGCATGTTACGCTGACCGGATGGATTGACACAATCCGTGACCATGGTGGCGTATTGTTCGTTGACCTGCGTGACCATTATGGCGTGACACAGATTGTACTTTCTGATGACAGCATGATTGCAGGAATGCCCAAGGAAACCGTAATTCTGGTTGAGGGTACTGTCACAATGAGAGACGAAGAAACTGTCAACTCAAAGATTGAAACAGGCTTGATTGAGGTCCGTGCCGACAAGATTGAGGTGCTTGGCCCATGCCAGCTCGGACTTCCGTTTGAAATTGATACTTCCGTTCAGACAAGAGAGGAAGTACGTCTTAAGTACCGTTATCTTGACCTGCGTAATAGCAGAATTCACAATAATATCGTACTTCGTTCCAAGATTTTGAGCTACCTTCGTCGTCAGATGGAGGATATGGGCTTTATGGAAATCCAGACTCCCATCCTGACTGCTTCCTCACCTGAGGGTGCTCGTGACTACCTCGTTCCGAGCCGTAAGCACAAGGGAAAATTCTACGCTCTGCCGCAGGCTCCCCAGCAGTTCAAGCAGCTGTTGATGGCGTCGGGCTTTGACCGTTATTTCCAGATTGCTCCTTGCTTCCGTGACGAAGATGCACGTCAGGACCGTTCTCCTGGAGAGTTCTATCAGCTCGACTTCGAAATGGCTTTTGCAACACAGGAAGATGTATTTGAAGTGGCTGAAAAGGTGATTTATAACACCTTTAACGAGTTCTCAGACAAGAAGATATCCAAGCCGCCTTTCCGTCGCATTCCGTTTGCGGAGTCTATGCTCAAGTACGGTACGGATAAGCCCGACCTTCGCAATCCTTTGCTCATTCAGGATCTGACCGACTTCTTTGCAAAGCATGAATTCCTTACTATCAACGGCAGAACTGTTCCGTTCAAGAACAAGCTCGTTCGTGGTATTGTGGCAAATTACCTCGTCAAGAAAGATGGCGACGGTGACGGTAAGAAGGCTTTTGAAAAGGCTATTGATGCGTATTCCAGAAGTATCGGCATGAAGTTCGGTATCGGATATATTACTCTTGAGGACGGCGAATATAAAGGCCCTATCGCAAAGTTCCTGACAGAAGAGCAGAAGGCTGAACTGACTGAACTTGTCGGCATCAAGGAAGGTGAATCGCTGTTCTTCATCAGCGATACCGCAAAGGTTATCAACCAGCTTTCAGGCGAAATGAGAACATGGATCGGAAACGAACTTGGTCTTATCAAGGATGATTCATTTGAATTCTGTTTCATCGTAGATTTCCCGATGTATGAGATGAATCCCGATACAAACAAAATTGACTTTACACACAATCCGTTCTCTATGCCTCAGGGCGGTATGGACGCACTGATGAACAAAGACCCGCTGGAGATTTTCGCATATCAGTACGATATTGTCTGCAACGGAGTGGAACTTTCCTCAGGTGCTGTCCGCAACCACAACCCCGAGATAATGAGAAAGGCATTCGAGATTGCAGGCTACAACGAGGAAAATCTCAAGGCGAAGTTCGGAGCGCTCTATACTGCATTCTCTTACGGTGCACCGCCTCATGCAGGTATGGCTCCCGGCGTTGACAGAATGATTATGCTCATCGCAGGTGAAGAAACTATCCGTGATGTTATCGCATTCCCGCTCAATGGTAACGCACAGGATTTGATGATGGGTGCGCCCAGTGAAGTTACAGAGCTTCAGCTCAGAGAAGTACACATCAAAGTAAGAGACTGATTTACTGAAATCGATTACGGCGTTTTTAGAATCAACTTTCGGTGATGAAATGATTTTCACAGAAGGAGTAAATGACTATGGATAGAGAAACACTGAGAAGGCTTGAACTGCTCAATCAGCTCAGTCTGACAGAAACGCAGAAAGAAGAAGTTACCGCATTCTTTTCCGATCGTGAAAAGGATATGGCGATGCTCAATGCAATTGATACCTCGCAGACTGAAAGACAGGTGCATGTTATGCCCATTATGACGGTCGTGCGTGAGGATGTTGCTTCCCAGCCGTTTACCGTTGAGGAATTGCAGAAGGGTGCACCTGAAACCGATCAGGGCTATTGGTGCGTTCCTCAGGTAATGGAATAATGGCGAAGGAGGGAAATAACATGAAATTTTATACAGCAAATGCCGATGTTGCGGCAGAACGCAAAGTTGCAGTTGATGATATGATCCTCACAAAAACAATGCCCACTGCGGCGGGCTCAAGAATGCTGGATGGATATATGAGTCTGTTTGATGCAGAGGCTATCACAAAACTGACAAATGCAGGTTATGCCGTTGCAGGCAAGACCGATGTAGGTGAATTTGCAATCGACCTCGTTGGCGAAACTTCCTATAATGGAGCGTTGACAAAAGACGGAACACTTTGCAGTGCATCCGTCGAAGCAATCAAGTCGGGTGATGTACCTGCTGTTGTATCTCTGGATGTAAACGGTTCTGTTCGCCGTGCTGCTGCACAGAACGGTCTTGTGAGCATCAAGCCTACATACGGTACCGTTTCTCGTTTCGGAACAGTTCCCGTTGCTTGTTCAGGCGAAACTGTTTCCGTTATGGCAGACAGCGTTGCACAGTGTCGTGAAATTCTGGATGTGCTTGTCGGTCACGACGATAAGGACGGCACAAGTCTTTCCGAAGAACAGTGCGCACTTGTAAAAACCGCTGATGCGAAGCCTGCTGCTAAAATCGCTGTGCTCACCAACTTCTGTGAGGCGGTTGATGATGCAGTTTCCGCAAAGATTGATGCTGCCAAGGCTGCATTGACCGAAAACGGCGTTGATGTCTGCGAAATTGCAGATGAAAAAATCGCCGTTGCCCGTGCTGCATGGAATATCCTTATGTCTTCAGAGCTTTGCAACAATGTTTCACGATATGATGGGGTAAAGTACGGTTATCGTACACAGAATTACACCAATATCGACGAGCTTTACACCAACACCCGTACCGAAGCGTTCGGTGAGCTCCTGAAGACAGCAATTCTGTTCGGTTCGGATAATCTTTCCACCGAAAACTATATGAAGGTCTACGATAAGGCTCTGCGTATCCGCCGTGTAGTATGTGAAGCGTTTGAAGCACTTTTCCGTCAGTATGACGCTGTGCTTCTTCCTGCTTGCTCCAAGCTGGCGTATACGGAGGATGATATTAAATCCGACAAGTACATTGCGTTTGAGGAAAATCAGTTCACAGCTCCTGCATCTATTACAGGACTTCCTGTTGTTGTGGCTGGCTCCGTTCAGCTCATCGGTAACAAATTTTCCGAAAATATGCTGTTTGAAACCGCAAAGGTGATTGCAAAGGAGGGCGAATAATCATGAACTACGAAACAGTCATCGGTCTGGAAGTGCATGTAGAGCTTGCAACCAAGTCCAAGATTTTCTGCTCCTGCAACGCCAAGTACGGTGCAGGCCCTAACGAGCATGTCTGCCCTGCCTGCTGTGGTATGCCAGGTATGCTTCCCGTTGTCAACAAGCGTGTTGTTGATTACGGAATGAAGGCAGGTATGATGCTGAATTGTCACATCAACCGTACAACTACTTTCGATAAGAAAAGCTATTATTATCCCGACCTGCCCTGTGCGTATCAGACAACGCAGTGGTTTGCTCCCGTTGCTGTCAACGGTACAGTCGAGATTGAAACATCTAAAGGCAAGAAGAATGTCCGCATCAAGCAGATTCATATGGAAGAAGACGCAGGTAAGCTCGTACATGACCTTGCAGAAGATACCACACATGTGGATTTTAACCGTACCAGCGTTCCGCTGATTGAAATTGTCAGTCAGCCCGACCTTTCAAGCGCTGAGGAGGTTGAAGCTTATCTTGAGCGTCTGAAGATGCTCCTCCGTTATGCAAAGGTTGCAGAGTGTGCAATGGAGCATGGTACAATGCGCTGTGACGTCAATTTGTCCGTTCGTCCTGAGGGAAGCGACCAGCTCGGTGTGCGTACCGAAATGAAGAATATGAACTCCATCGAAGCAATCAAGCATGCGATTGAGTACGAAACAGCAAGACATATCGATGCTATTGAAAACGGCACAGAGGTATTGGTACAGGAAACACGCCGCTGGGACGATATAAAGGGCAAGAGCTTTGCAATGAGAAATAAGGAAACAGCAGGTGATTACCGCTACTTCCCAGACCCGAACCTGATGCCTGTGGTGATTGATGATGAATGGTACGACTCTATTCGTGAGTCTTTGCCTGAACTTCCCGAAGAAAAGTTTGCACGCTATACAGGGGAACTGGGTCTTAACGAATATGACGCTGCACAGCTGATCAAAAGTATCGCACTTTGCGAATGCTTTGAAGCAGCCTATGCAGTATGCGGCAACGCAAAGGAAGCATCAAACTGGATGATTTCTGAGGTGATGAGCATCCTTAACCAGAGAAAGATGACATATGACATGCTGAATGTCAATGGTACTGCACTCGGTGAGCTTATCAAGCTTGTTATGGCAGGAGAGGTAGGTCGTGCAAACGGCAAGAAAATTCTTGCGGCAATGTTTGATGATACAGAAATCGTTCCTGCAGAATACGCAAAGGCGAATGGCTATATCATGTCCAACGATGTCGGACTGATTGAGAAGGTTGTCAAGGAAGTCATTGCATCAGAGGAAAAGGCTGTAAACGACTACAAGAACGGTAAGGAAAAGGCATTGATGTCACTGTTTGGCAGATGTATGAAGGAATTGAAGGGCAATTGTGATCCTCAGGTTCTGAAGTCTGTTCTTACCGAAACTCTGAATAATCAGTGATTGAAATATTGATATATAAAAAAAGTCCGGACACTATTGTTCGGACTTTTTTTATTGACAGATGTATAATAAAGGTGTAAAATATAGTTAGCGGAAGCTAACCTAAAACGAAATAAGGGATGATATAATGAAAAAAACATATTTCAGCGTAGAAAAAGACGGATTTTACGGAGCTTATTTCAAGTGCAGGAAAGATACCGAAAAAGCGGTTATACTTATGCTGGGCGATAATATCGACGATTTTATGGCAATGGCAGGCGCAAAGTGGGTAATGAAAAAAGATTGCAACGTTATGACAATGTCTCCGGCGAAGAATGACTATTCCCATCACAATTATCCGTTGGAGCGATTTGAAAAGGCGATTGACTTCCTAAAAAAGCAGGGAAATACCAAAATCGGAATAGCAGGAGCATCCACAACGGGAATGCTGGCACTTGTGGCGGCGTCTTATATTCCCGATATTACGCTTACTATCGCTATAAGTCCGTCGGATTTTGTGATGGAGGGTTTTTACCGTGACGGTCTTGACGGCGCACGTGAGCGTCCCGGGGATTACGAATCCAGCGTTTCTTATCGTGGGGAGCCCCTTCCGTTTTTGCCGTATGCCTATCGTCACCCTGAATACTGGCAGATGATAGAAAAAGAGGCGAAAGAGGGCGGGGATATGGTTGCCTCCCGAAAGCTGTTTGACGAGTCCGAGCGTCGTCATCCTTTGCAGGAGGAGGAAAAGATAAAGGTCGAGAATATCAAAGGGAAGATAGTTTTTGTCGGTGCAGAGGATGATGTTCTCTGGGATACTTGTCGGTACATTCGCAGAATGGCGGAAAGACTGGAGACACTTCCGCACGATTGTGTATACGAACTGCTTACTTATGAGCACGGAACACACTTTGCCTTTCCGTATTCTATGATAAATCCACTGCTGACTTCACTTCTTGTAAGCTTTGAATTCAGGGTGGGAAAACAATTCCCGAAGGAGTGCAGAGCGACAAGGATTGATATTGATAAAAAACTCTCAGAAATTATCATAAAGTGGTAAAATAAATTATTATAGATTTAATATGGATATAAAATAATGTTTGTTTAGGCTTATATTAATTTTATTTTATAAGTTATATTTAATGAACGAAAATATATAAATAGATATATTATAAAATCATTTTAGTGTTAAATAATGTTTAAATATACTGTTATTATCGGAAGCTGAGCTTGTTTATTGAACTTTTATAAATGATGTGTTATAATAAAAACAGATTTTTTACGGGAGTGATATACAGTGGATGAAAACAGATACAAAAAGCTTAATGACGCACAGGTAGGTGAAAAACTTACACGTCCGTTGCTTGTTGCTACGATTATAGAAAATACTGCAAAAAACGGAAAGCCTTTCCTTAAAATCACATTCAAAGACGGTTTTTCAGAGGTTGTTGCAAACCTTTTCGACAACAAGACTGAAACTCTTGCGGCACGTGGAATTACCACGGAAACGATAGCAGATGTTACGCTGTCGGTATCGGAATATCAAGGTGCTAAAAGCTATATTGTTGAGGAAATCGCACCTACAAAAGCCACTGATTTGACACTTGATGATTTTACAAAGCTGCCGCCTGTTCCGCTTGATAAGATGTACAATGAAATCTGCGATTTGATTCGTTCTTCTGCGGATAATTGTGGTGGCAAGTACAATCCCTTGTCAGACCTTGCACTTAAAATTCTTGAAAATTACAAAGCGGGGTATATGTCATCGTCTGCGGCGGTTGCCATGCACCATAATCTCAAAGGCGGACTGCTTTATCATTCCTACCGTATGACAAAGGCTGCCGCTGCAATCTGTTCGGTTTATACCGATCTGGATAAAGAACTGATAGTATGCGGTGCGGCGCTCCACGATATAGGAAAGCTCTGGGAATACAACACTCTTTTGTCGGGAGAGGCTGAATATACTACAAAGGGTATACTCTTCGGTCATATATACATGGGTGCGATGATTATCAAGAGCAACGCTGACGGTGGAAATTACAATCCCGAAAAGATACAGCTTCTTACACACCTTATACTTTCGCACCACGGTACGCATGAGTGGGGTGCGGTTTCTTTGCCTGCGGTGCCTGAGGCACTTGCGCTCCATTACATAGATAACCTTGACGCTAAAATGTATATTTTTGAAAATGCTTATGAAACTACGGAGGCCGGCACAATTACGAGCAAAAAGCCCTTCGGACTTGACGGAAGAATTTATAAGCCTGCAAAATCTGAAGATAGTGAATAATACAAGAATAAATCTCCCCTGTTACAAGGGGAGATTTTATATTATTTTGGATAAACATTGCATTTTAAAGGGGAATGTGATATAATATTTCAGATATATATCATCAGCGAAAGGAGAATGTTTCTTTATGTGGAGCAGAATTTCATCGTCACAAAAAGAAGTAGTCCTGAATAAGCAGGAACAGAAGATAAACGACTATGTCATACATTGTTTTTTTGTTGTACTGGTTGTTTTTTTTATTGTATTTCTTCTGAATGTTCTTGATATTTTTGTGGTTGAACAAACGCTTGTAACTTTAGGTTTCTTTTCTACACTTTTGTTGTACAGCCTTTCATTTCTGGCGTCGAGAACATTTCTCAAGGAAAGCAAGTGGCTGAAATATTTTATACTGTTCTGCGTAATAACTTTCGTTACCGTTGCGGGAGTGTTTCTGACATATCACACAGTTCTGCTTTCAGTTCTGCCGTTTCTTTATGCGACGGCGTATTCTTCAAAACCCGTAATGCGATATGTTTATATCCTTTCGATTATAAGTACGATTATTATCGTTTACGGTGGATACTATTTCGGGCTTTGCGATGCGAATATGACACTGCTCACGACAGGCCCGTTGTACGAGTATAACCTGAACGGAAAGTTTGCGCTTGACACAATAAACGAAAATCCGACGGTGACGTTGTTTCTGTTTTATGTTGCACCCAGGTGTATGATATACATCGCATTCGACTCTATATGTAGCCGTATATACAATATTCTCAGTGACAGCCTTGAAAAAGCACGACTCAACGAGGAACTTGAATTTGCAAAGATAAACGCAGAGAATGCAAACCGTGCAAAAACGCAGTTCCTTGCAAGAATGTCGCACGAAATCAGAACCCCCATTAATTCTATAATGGGTATGAATGAAATGATACTCCGTGAAAGCAATGAGGAAGAGATAAGGGAGTATGCACAGGACGCAAAAGACTCATCCATGCATCTTCTTGATATAGTAAACGAGATACTTGATTCTTCAAAAATCGAGTCGGGGAAGATGGAGATTGTTGAGTCCGACTATAAGATAAAGGGACTCCTCAACGACCTGTACAATATCATAAAGATAAGGGCAAATGAGAAAAATCTGAAACTTGTATTTGATATTGACCCGAATATTCCGAGCGAATATTACGGCGACGAAAAGCGTATAAAGCAGGTAATCCTCAACCTTCTGACAAATGCCGTGAAATATACTATGACGGGAACGGTTACCCTCAGGGTGACCTGTGTTGCAGACGGCGATGATGGAATTCTTACCTGTTCGGTAATAGACACGGGAATAGGAATAAAGGAAGAGGACATCAGCAGGATATACGATGAATTCCAGCGTTTTGATACCGTAAAGAATCGCAATATAGAGGGAACGGGTCTCGGAATGAAAATTGTCCAGCAACTTCTGAAGCTTATGGGCAGTGAACTGAGAGTGAAGAGTGAATACGAAAAGGGTAGTGAATTTTCATTCGATATTATGCAGAAAATCGTTAATCACGAGCCTGTAAACGATTTCAGAGAGCGTCCCAACAAGGTCAAGAAGGATACGAAGATATTCACAGCTCCGGGCGCAAGAATACTCATCGTTGATGATAACTATGTCAACCTCAAGGTGTTCAAGGGACTCCTCAAACGTACACAGGCGGATATAAGCGAGGCGGGAGGGGGACTCCAATGCCTTGATATGCTCAAAACCAATGAGTACGACTTGATATTCCTTGACCATATGATGCCCGACCTTGACGGAATAGAAACTCTCAAGGCAATCAGGGAGTACAAGCTTACCGATGCACCGATTGTAATGCTGACGGCGAATGATGTTATCGGCGACAGGGAAAAATACATCGCCGAAGGCTTTGATGACTTTATTTCAAAGCCGATTATCACCGAAAAGCTGGAGGAAATCCTCTTGCGTCATCTTTCGGGAAAAGTGGAATAATAAAATAAGGGTACCGAATATTAAGCTCGGTACCCTTTGATTTTTATCAGTCTATAAATCCGTCGGCTTTGAGAACTTCCAGAGAGGTGCGTTTGTTTTCCATCGGTGTTGTTTCAACGAGAATTGTCGCATCGCCGAGATATTTCTCATACGCCTGATAGAATTTGTCCTTGTCGATTTTTCCACTGCCCCACGCAAGATGGAGGTCGCTGACAAGGTCGTTGTCGTTGATGTGGATATGCTTTACATACTTTCCGAGAACCTCTGCCCATTCGTAAGCAGGAACTTTCGAGAGTGAGGCGTGAGCATAATCGAGGCACACACCGTAATTTTCGTGGGAGCATAATTTTTCGGAAAGGGCAGACATTATTTCGGGCGAGGTATCAAACATATTTTCGAGGTATATCGAAACATCTGCGTTGTCACCGAGGATTTTTCCCCATATCACAGCATTCTTTTCAATCCAGTCCGAAATATAATCCTTCGAGTTTAAAAAAGGGTTGTAGTTTGTGTGGAATACTACCGCCGACGCTCCGACCTTTCTTGCGGTGTCGATGCTCTGATTTATCCTCATCAGCGAAATATCACGGATTTTTTCGTCGGGGCTGAATGGGATGACATCAAAGAACGCTCCGTGCAGGGTACAGTAATCGGGGAGTGTTTTTTCTTTGTAAGTCCTGATGATTTCGTCTGCTTTTTCTGCGTCGTCAAGCACCGACGGAATGAAAAAATCATTGTACTCAAATCCGAGGGAGTACTTTTCGGCAAGCGACAGACTTTCATCGAGATTTTTTATGTCGGGGATAATAAGTATTTTTTTCATATAGTTATCCTTCATAGTCATTTATTCCTGTGATTGAATATACAAACACGCCCTTCGATTTACCCTTGAGCGGAATTTCGCCGACTTCTTCGACGGTTATTCTGTCCTTGACCTGTTCGTATACGGTGTTGCTTATATACACTGTGCCACGGGGGGCATTTGCTTCAAGTCGTGCGGCGGTGTTTACCGTATCTCCGATAGCGGTGTAGTCCATACGGAAGTCACAGCCTATGTTTCCGACAACGGCAGGGCCGCAGTTTACGCCGACGCCGAATCCGACATGCTTGCCATAGCGTTCGACGAACTGCTCTTCGATTTTGTTTCCGCCCTGGACTATATCCCATGCGGCAAGAACTGCCTTGTATACATAATCTTCTGTATCGAACGGTGCGTTGAACACCGCCATTGTTGCGTCGCCGATGAACTTGTCGAGCGTTCCGCCGTGACGGAAGATGCAGCTTGTTGTAAGTTCAAGATAGCTGTTGAGAATGTCAACGACCTGTTCAGGCTCAAGGCTTTCGGAAAGGGGAGTAAACCCTCTTATATCAACGAAAAGAACAGCAACGTTTCTGTTTTCACCGCCAAGTTTGAGCTCGTATGTTCCTGTTTTTGCGATTTCGCTTACAACCTGCGGAGCAACATATTTGCTGAAAGCTTTTTCGATACTTGCCTTTGCGGCTCTTGCACGGTAGTAGTGCAGTGCGGTGTAATAAACCGCAACGAGAACTGCCATCAGCACTGCGACGAGATTGTTCCAGGAATAGCCTGCGTTGAAAAGAAGAAGTCCCGCACCGAGTTTTGCAATAACCGCAACGCCGCAAACTGCAATGGTTTTTATTACGCTGAGCTTTTCGCATACCGCCATAAGAAGTACAACGATAACAGCGGCAATAATTCCGTCTGCCCAGCGGGGAATAGCGTTGAGGGTTTTTCCTTCCATAATAGCCTGAAGGATATTTGCGTGGATTTCAACTCCGTACATCTGGTCGCCGCGGTCAATCGGCACGAAATAGGAGTCCATCATTCCTGCGGCGTAAGCGCCTACGAAAACTATGCAGTCGTCGAATGCTTCGGGAGGTACGGTGCCGTTGAGTACATCAATCATCGAAATGTTTTCGTAATCCTGAGGGTCGCCTGTGTATCGGAATCCGAAAACCGAATCATCTGTGGGATAAACGGGCTCTTCGCCGATAGTCGCCATATATTTTTCGTACATTGCGGCACTGAGAGCCTTTGTGCGAGTGCCGTCTTCTTCATCAAAATAGATAAAACCTGTTCTTATAATCGAATCCTTTTCATCGAGAATTGCGTTTACAAAGCCCTGCTCAGTTGCGTTCATAAGGTCTTTGTATGGCATTACCTTGTCTTCTGCGTAAAGTTCGTTTATATAGAGATTTCCGTTTTCATCGGTTACAATGTCCTTTGAGAAGATATAGCTGAATCCCGTTACGACATTTCCCGATTCGGCGCAGACTTCGGCAAAATAGCGGTCAGCCTCGTTGTTATTATCGCTGGAGAAAAGTACATCAAAACCGATAACTGCGGGCTTTATATCTTCCGATGCGTTGAGGGTGTCAACAAGCTGTGCGTGTATAGAACGGTCCCAGGTGGTGTAATCGCCGAGCTCGTTCATTGTCCTGTCGTCAATTTTTATTATGCGGATTTTACCGTTGACATTCCCCGGATTATGATAGAGTACATCCTCGACGGTTTTATCCACAGTGCCGAAAATATTGTTGTATGCGCAGAAAAACGCAATTACGGCACACAGTATGTATATAACGGCTTTTTTCACAGCAAAAACCTCGTTTCTTAAAATATGATATATAATTATACCATATTTTATAAGTCGACGCAATAAAATATTGGTTGATTGCAAAAATATGACATATTTATCAAAAAACATATAAAGTTTTAGAAGAATAAACCAAATGTATTGAAATCAAAAACAAAAAAATGGCATAATATTCATATATTTTTTGCAAGGTGGGAGAGATTGTCGGCGATCACAGTGCCAATGGTATGGCAGTCAGGACGCAGGTGACGAACATCCATTCAGGGCTTCAAACTTAAATAGCATAATAAAAACAGTCGGGATTATTGATTTCTGACTGTTTTTTTATTGACAAAACATAGTAGAATATGAGATAATTATTAGTAAGATAGAGGTGATTGTTATGTCGAAAATTCTGGCTTCACGAAAGAAAAATTCTTATATAGCACTGGCAGTCGTTATGCTTTTTTCCGTTCTTATGCTTGTGGCGGCATTTACTAAAAGTTGGCCTGTGTGGACTATCATTTATACGATTGTTGCGGCTGTTCTGATGATTGTGCTGACCCTTTTTACCAAAGTGCGTGAAAAAACACTTTCTCACACGCTTATGTTCCTGTCGATGATAAATATATTTATATTCAGCCTTATGCAGATGGAGCTTTACAATGTAATAACAGCGATTGTTGCCCTGTCTATACTTTCTACCATTTTTATGGATGACAAGGTTGTATTTGACATAACTGTAAATTCGATAATTCTTGTAGTCATTCACGCTGTATTTCTCGGCACGGTTGATTTCAGTACATCAAGCGAGATTGCAAACTTCATAATCCGTGTGGGAATTATGCTTTTTGCGGAAATATTCCTGATGATTTTTGTTGCCCGTCTTTGCCGCACTCAGGAGAATTACAGGGTGAGTCTTGAGGCTGCACAGAATGCTGAGCGTTCAAAGTCGGACTTCCTTGCGAACACATCTCACGAAATACGCACACCTATGAATGCGATTATGGGTATGTGCGAGCTTATTCTTCGTGACCAGGATTTGAGCGAAACCACAAGGGAAAACTGCTTCAACATACAAAGCTCGGGAAGAAGCCTTCTTGCTATTATCAACGATATACTTGACTTGTCGAAAATCGAATCGGGAAGAATGGAAATCATTGAATCCGAGTTCAATATTGCATCGTTGCTCAACGACGTAATCAATATGACGGTGACAAGAAAGCAGAACAAGAAAATCGAGATTATGGTACACGCAGACCCCGATATTCCGTGCGGTCTTATCGGCGATGAAATCCGTATCCGTCAGGTTATGGTAAACCTTATGACCAACGCCGTGAAGTTCACGCATGACGGGGCGGTAACTCTGCATGTAACCCAGACAAAGCAGGAGTATGGAATAAACCTCAAAATCTCGGTTGAGGATTCGGGAATAGGAATTACCGAAGAAAACCTCGAAAAGCTGTTTGAGAGTTTCCAGCAGGTAGACACACGCAAAAACAGGTCTATCGAGGGAACAGGCCTCGGTCTTGCAATATCCAAACGACTTGTTACGAGAATGGGCGGATTCATCAATGTTTCCAGCGTTTACGGGCAGGGCTCGACATTCAGCTTTGTTCTTCCGATGAAGGTTTCGGATGAACGTCCGTTCATCAGCGTCAAGGAACCCGAAAAGATTATGTCGCTGGTGTACATAAATTTCAAGAAGTTCGATTCTGTTGTAATCGAAAATCAGTATATGAGTCTTATGCACGAAATCAGCACTCAGCTCAATGTAAAAATGGAGCATACGAGCAATTTCGAGAGAGTCAAGGAAATTATCGGTGCAGGCGGAATAACACACTGCTTTATCGGAAAAGAAGAGTATCTTGCGAACAAGTCGTACTTTATCGATATTTCAAGAGAACTTACGGTTACTCTCGTGCAGGATATTATCGACGCTGTTCAGCTGCCGCCTAGCATAAAGTGTATCTACAAGCCGTTTTATACGATGTCTGCGGCGTCTATGCTCAACAATGAGCGTAGTGTCCTCAACCTCAATGAGCGTCGTGGTTCGATGATTACATTCTCTGCACCGAAGGCGAGAATACTTATCGTTGACGATAATACAATCAACCTCAAGGTTGCTGTCGGACTCATGCAGCCGTACCATATGCAGATTATGACGGTTGAGAGCGGAAAAGCGGCGATTTCGATGTTGCGTTCAAAGGATATCGACCTTGTGTTTATGGACCATATGATGCCCGAAATGGACGGTGTTGAAACAACGGGAATTATCAGGGGTATGGACGATGAATACTACAAGAATCTCCCGATTATCGCACTTACGGCAAACGCTGTAAACGGCGTCCGTGAGATGTTCATATCCTCGGGCTTCAACGACTTTATCGCAAAGCCGATTGAGCTTTCGGCGCTTGACAAGGTGCTGAAAAAGCATCTTCCGCAGGAGTATATTATGGCACCTTCCGTATCCACATACGGCGGAAACGACCGACGCAAAAACGGTATGGCAGTTGCCGAGCTGCCGAGAAGCAGTGAACATATTTCGGTGCCGAAGGGGCTTAACTACGCAGGCGGAAACGAAGATGCGTATTACGACATACTTGATATGTATGTGCGCAAGGGTGAGGATAAGATAGTAGAGCTTAACCGTATGGTTGCCGATAATGATTGGAAGAACTATACTATCGAAGTGCACGCATTGAAGAGTACGTCGCTCAGTATAGGTGCGGATGAGCTTTCAGAAAGCGCAAAGAAGCTTGAACTTGCAGGAAAATCGGGCGATTACGAAATCATATTGAAGAATAACGACGCTCTTATTGAACTGTACCGCACGGTAATCGAGGAAGGAAAACAGCTTGTTGCCGACAGAAATCCCGCAAATATCAACGAGCCTGAAAGCGAGGATTTTTCCGAGGCGGAAGAAATCACTGAGGAAAACCTCTGTAAATTTGTTTCTGAGATAAAGGGCTACTGTGATGATTTTGACATCGACGAAATTATCAGCACCGCTGAAAAAGCAGGTGCGTATAAGTTCAATGGCGTAATTCTCAGAAAATACTTCAAAAAGGTTAAAGAACTTGCATTGGATTTCGAATATTACGAAATTGACGAGGAGCTTGAAAAAATGCTCAAAGAACTAGGGTTAGGAGGCGGTAAGCGTGGCGAATAAAATCTGCATAACAACCGACTGCGTCTGCGACCTCTCTGACAGTATACTCAAGCGAAATAATGTTGACCTTGTTTATTTCTACATCAAGACCGATACGGGAGTGTTCCGTGACGTATCCGAAATAACTGCGCAGAATGTCTTTGAATACATCAATAACGGCGGCGGAAAAACTACCACAACAGCTCCTCCGCCTGAAGAATATGCGAAATTTTTCAAGAAAAAACTCAGGGATTACGACGAGGTAATACATATCAATATCAGTTCGGGAGTAAGCCTTGCATACGCAAATGCAATGGTGGCGTTTGAACGTCTCAATGAAGATGAGGCTGCCCGTGTTCATATCGTTGACTCTCTGCATCTTTCAACGGGGATTGCGCATCTTGTTCTGCGTGCCGCAGAAATGGTGCGCGCAAATCGCAATTCCGAGGAAATACTTGCAGAGCTTGACGTTCTGAAAACAAAGGTTTCCTCATCGTTTATGGCGGATAATGCGGATTATCTTTACATAAACGGAAAAGTGGGAAAGAATGTTCAGTTTATCTGCAGTAAATTCAATATCCACCCCGTACTTATGATGAAAGACGGAAAGCTCGTGCTTAAAACCGTACAGATAGGGAAGTACGAGAAAAGCGCAATACGATATGTGCGCAATGAACTCAAGAAATACGATGAAATAAAAAGAGAACTGATTTTTGTTACTCATGCGGGATGTAAACTCAGCGATATAAGACTTGTAAAGCGTGAAATCTCACGCATTGCAAAGTTTGACGCTGTCGAGGTTACCAAAGCCTCCGCAACAGTTTCGGGAAACAGCGGGCCACGCACATTCGGACTGCTGTTTGTAAAAGAGTGATTTAGCGAAAGGATAAGTTGTTATGAAACACATACTGATCGTTGATGATAACAAGGCAAACCTTACATCTGCGAAAACAGCACTTGCCGATACATACAAGGTTACTGCGGTTGTATCAGGTGAGCAGGCGTTGAAATTTCTTGAGAAGAATACGCCCGATATGATACTTCTCGATATAAATATGCCCGATATGGACGGCTTTGAGGTTCTGGAAGTGATAAAAAGGGACGAACTCTGCGACATACCTGTAATATTCCTGACGGCAGACAACGACGCTGAAACTGAACAGCGATGTTTCGATGCGGGGGCGCAGGACTTTATCGCAAAGCCGTTTGTTCCTGCGGTAATGCGTTCACGCATCAGCCGTATTCTTGAGCTTGAAGACCTCAGAAAGAGCCTTGCAAACAGACTTGACGAAAAAATCCGTGAGGTTTCGGATATAAAGAGTAAATCCTTCCGTGATGCGCTTACAGACCTCTGGAACCGTGCCTATACCGAAGAAAAGGTTGAGGAATTACTCCGTGAAGGTGTAAAGGGTGCGCTCTTTATGATGGATATGGATAATTTCAAGGCTATCAATGATAATTACGGACATATGGCAGGGGATAATACCCTCAAGAAATTTGCGAGCACTCTCGTAAAGTACGCAAATGACAACGACATCATCTGCCGTATCGGTGGGGATGAATTTATGACATTCGTTGTAGGGGATGTATCAAAATCCGCACTCAGCAACCATGCCGCAGATATTATTTCCGATATGTGCTATTATCTCGATGAGGAGTGCAAGTTTGAAACAAATTCGTCGGTGTCTGTCGGAATAGCGCAGTTCCCCGAAGACGGAAATGATTTCAAAACTCTCTATAACGCCGCAGACAAGGCGCTTTATCATGTAAAGCAGAACGGAAAGAACTCGTACCACTTCTTCAGCGACCAGCACGCCGCAGAGAACAGCAGGGCAAACAACAGCGTTGATATACAGCAGCTGAAAGAAATGATGTGCAGAACAGACCCCGGCAAGGGTGCGTATATGCTTGAATACGACAATTTCCACTATGTATATAATTTTATACGAAGAATTGTCGAAAGACACGATAAGGATGTCAACACCGTATTGTTCACACTACGCAATGACAATGCTGATGTAAACGAAGTTGAAAAGGCGGTTGAGCTTCTTGACCGTGCGATATTCACATCGCTCCGTCGTGCCGATGTGTCGACCAGATACTCCAGCCGACAAGTGATAGTTCTTCTGTTTGAGGCAAAGGAAGACGGAGGAAAGGTCTGCGCTGAGAGAATTCTTGAGCGCTTCCAGAAGATGTACAATGGCGACCTTGTGTTTGATTATGACATCGTAAAGATGGAGGGCAGTGGAATTATGAAACGCTCTCCTGCGGACAGAACAACGCAGTTTGTGCCGTAACGAACTGAAAACAAAAAGGGTACCGAGAGATAAGGATAACGCCCGTACAGAATTTTATATGTATTTATCGAGGGGAAACTTTCTTCAGAAAGTTTCCCCTCTTACTCCCCTTCAAAGACTTTTAAGTCAAAAAACAAGCCCATAGGGTAAATCCCTATGGGCTTGTTTTTAAATTTGAAGTTTTAGGAAAGGAGTTTGAGGAAAAACCTTTTTCAAAAGGGTTTTCCTCAACAGTACACATAAAAACTTCTTTATGGGCATCGTCCTTAAGCTCGGTACCCTTTGTTTGTTATGGATTGTTTATATATACTTTTTTGCCTCTTCTGCGACTTCGGCGTACATTTTCATCACTGAGTGATGATTTTGTCTGATGAACTCAACTTTTTCGGGGTCGTCTGCGGATTTTGATGCCATTTCAAGCTCGTAGCATTTTTCAGCGACTGCGTCTGCGCCGATATTGAAAAGGTTGGATTTCATTCCGTGAACATTAATCGCATAATCCTGCCAGTTGCTTTCGACAAGCAGTTTGTCGAGGGTAGCACGCTGTGTGCCGTTCATCTCGCAGAACATTCCGAGAATTTCACGGTATATCTCTTTGTTGTCGCCGCAGTACATAATGCCTTTTTCGGTGTCGATGAGTTTGCTTTCCGTCGGAACAGAAAAGGAAGTGACATCTTTTTGCTCGGCTGAGCGCATTTTCTGCTCAGGGATATACATTGCGAGCATTTCTTCGAGCTTGCCGCCGTCAATCGGTTTTGCAAGGTAGTTATCAAATCCTGCCTTGAGGTATGTTTCTTTTATACCCGATACGGCATTTGCGGTAAGTGCAATTATCGGGGTGCCGACGCACTTGTTGTTCTTCAGGCTGCGTGCACGGTTGAGAGTTTCAATTCCGTCCATTTCGGGCATCATATGGTCAAGGAAGATTACATCGAAATGCTTTTCCTTCATCTGCTCGAGTGCTTCATGGCCGCTCATACATTCAGTAACCATTACCTCTGTTTTCTTGAGAAGATTTCTTACAACAAGGAGGTTCATTTCATTGTCATCGACAACAAGAACTTCCGCCTCGGGAGCAGTAAAGCTGGCAGTGTATTTGTGCTGTTTGCCTGCGGTGTCATCGGTGCTCTTTCCGAGCTTTCCGACAGGCTTTCTGTCGTTGATTTTCTGCGGGATTGATACTGTAAATACGGAGCCTTCGCCGTATACGCTTGAAACCTCAAGCTTTCCGTTCATAAGCTCGGTGAGGTTGCGCGTGATTGCAAGACCCAGACCTGTTCCTTCGATATTTCTGTTCTTGCTGAGGTCGAGGCGCTGGAAATCCTTGAACAGAGTGCCGATGTCTTCTTCCTTTATGCCTATACCCGTGTCCTTTACGGCAATTTCGAGAGTGACTGTATCGCCGTCGGTTTTTCCGTTTACATCAAACGTAACGCTGCCTTCGGGCGTGTATTTTACGGCGTTGTTGAGGAGATTGAGGATTATCTGCGTAATTCTCACATCGTCACCCGTGAGGACGGAGGGGAGAGCTTCATCGATATTTACATTGAACTTCAGCTTTTTGCTCTCTGCCTTGAATTTTATCATATTCACGATATTCGTGAGCATATCGTTAAGGCTGTATTCCTGCTCGGTGATTTCCATTTTTCCCGATTCGATTTTTGAAAAGTCAAGAATATCGTTGATTATCGAAAGAAGGTTTTTACTTGCTTTTTCGATGTTGTCGGCGTAACCGAGTACAGCCTCGTCGTTGCTTTCACGCAGTATCATTTCGTTCATTCCGATAACGGCGTTGATAGGCGTACGGATTTCGTGCGACATATTCGCAAGGAAGTCCGACTTTGCACGGTTTGCGTTTTCGGCGCTTTCCTTAGCTTCACGGAGCTCGTCACTTTCCATCGCCTTCTGTTCTGCACCGATGAGATAGATGGTGATGATAATCAGGAGAAGGCTTAAAAGTCCGAATGTCCAGATTACAAGTGGGCGGATGATGTGAATTCCGCCGCAGACATCTTCGTAGGGAACAAACCCTACAAGATAGAAGTCGGAATAATCAAGCTCTGCTGCGAATACACAATACTCTCCCGAAATGGTTTTGAGCTGTGTTGCGGCAGACGCCGATACGCTTATTTCTTTGGAGATTTTGCTTATTGAATTTTCAAGCTCTCTCGAAGGCATTGCATCGAATTTTTTTTCGTCGAAATTGAGAATCTGATTTCCGTTACCGTCTATTATCATCATAGCGGCTTTTTCTGTACCGAAATCAGGCTCGTATTTTTCTTCGAATACGCCTTTATCAAGTATCTGATAGAGTACGTACTTTACATTTTCGCCGTTGTACACGGGTACTGTAAGAAGGATTGAATCTTCACCCGCACTGCATACCGCAGGGTTACCGTGGAAGGAGTCGAGTATCGCAGGGTAGTCCTTGAAGGAAAGAGACTCTCCGATAAGTGCCTCTCCGTTTATGGTGAGTACGCCGTAGGAAGAACTGTAATACTCGGATTTATCGAGGTAATCTATAAATCCCATTCCGTTTTTTGATGTTTCGAGAAGTGTTGCCGCTGAAGTCAACTGCTCAAGTTCGGAAGAAAAGTTGTCGTTCATTGAAGTGGCGACGATTTCTGCACGGGCGGATACCGATGAAAGTACGCTGTCTCTGATTTCGATGTTTATTCTTGATACGAGCATGAGGCAGACAAAACCGATTACTATAAGGTATACAAGAATAACCATTATAGCATTTTTAGCGCCTGAAATACGGCGGAAACTATTCACAGATAATCACCCCATCCACATACCAGTCAAATTCGCTCATAAGCGCGGTGTCGCTTATGAATTCATTTTCGTCACAACGGAGATTTCCGTCGGTGTCGTAAATCTTTCCCGAAAATACGTCTTTTCCGGAAAGTATTTCGTTCTTTGCTTTTTCTACTTCCGCCTGCGTTTCGGCAGTTACAAGGGGAGAATAGGGGGCAAGCTCAACTGCGCCTGTTTCTATTCCGCACCAGATATGCTGACGCTCGTTCGCCTTGCCCTGAAGGAAATCGGAGACGATGTCGCTGTAAAGTTCTTCCCAGTTCCACACGGCAGAGGTGAGGTGTTTGTCGGATGCACCTTCTGTTGCCTCGTTGTAGCCGATGGAGTATATTCCCGCCTTTTCGGCAACCGAAACTACATAGTTGCGGTTCTGATGATATGTTATAACATCAATGTCCTTTTCGTTTATAAGGTATTCTGCCGCCGCAGTTTCCTTTTCTTCATCTTCCCATGAGTCTGTCCACTTGACATACACATTTGCGTCGGGATTTACACGCTTTACCCCGAGAGTGAAAGCGTTGAGCCCTCGGATAACTTCGTTATTCTGCATTGCGGCAACATATCCTATGTTGTCGGTTTCGGTTGTCATTCCCGCAACGATGCCCGAAAGATACCGTGCCTGATACATTCTCGCAAAATAGGATGTCATATTGTCGGAATAGTAGTCGGAAGAATTTCCGTAGAATGAGATTTCGGGGTATTCGTCGATGGTATCACGGACTTCTGACGGATAACCGTAGCTTGAAAGGATTATCATTTCACAGCCCTTGTCTGCAAGGGAGGATATCGCCTTTACGCAGTCGTTGCTTTCGGTATTTTCGAGGATATTTTCCTTGATTTCAAGTCTTACGCCCAGCGAATCACACGCCGCCTTGATGCCGTTGTAGTTCATTCCGTTCCAGCCTGCTTCGTCGGTACTGCCCGTCATTATGTATCCGACTTTTGTGCTTTTGCCCGTTGGAATACAAGGGAGAATCACAAGCATCAGAATACCGATTATGAGTAGTATTATCAGGGAGATAAGAATGTTTTTCAGTGATTTGCTATTCATTTATTACTACTCCTTCTACATACCAGTCGAAGCTGTTGAGCATTGCGTCGTCGGTCATGCTTTCGCCTTCAGCGATACGGATGTTGCCTTCATTGTCGTATACAGGGCCGTAGAATACATCGAATACGCCACTGTTGAAGCGTTCCTTTTCTTCTTCGACTTTTTCAGCAATGCCGTTCTTTACATTGTCGGTGAGGGGAGCAATCGAGATTATTCCCGTGCTTGCGTCGTCCCAGTAATTGCGGTCTTCGAATTTTCCTTCAAGACACTGCGTTATGTGGGGAGTATAGAATTTGTCCCACTGCCATATTGCAGAGGTGAGGTATGTATCGGGGTAGACATCGCTGTTGTCGTAGTTGTATCCGATAGTCATAACGCCGTTCTGGTCGGCAATGTCAAGAGGTCGGTTTGAGTCTACATGTATAGTCAGAATGTCGATATTGCGTTCGTCGATGAGGCGCTGTGTCGCAGCTGCCGCAATCTCCTCGTCTGTCCAGGATTCAGTCCATTCGACATATACCTTTGCGTCGGGATTTACAGCACGCACGCCGAGAGTGAATGCGTTTATCCCACGGTTTACTTCTGAAATGGGGAATGCCGCAACATATCCGATTTCGTTGGTTTCTGTCTGCATACCTGCGACAATTCCTGCAAGGTAACGCATCTGATAGATACGCCCGAAGAATGTTGTTACATTTTCGTGGGTTTCTACGCCTGTTGCGTGGAAGAAGTATGTTTCGGGGTATTTTTCGGAAACTGTTTTGAGTGGCTCGGAATATTCAAAGGTGTTGCAGACGATTATACTGCAACCGTTTGTAATCAGTTCGTCAACAGCACCTTCAAAAGCGTCCTTGCTTACACATTCCTTGTACATAAGCTCAACGCCAAGCTCGTCGGTTGTTTTTTTGAGGCCTTCGTAGTGCGACTGACTCCAGCTCTTGTCGCTTGCACTGCCAATCATTACAAGCCCTACGGTCACGTTGTTGTATCCCTTCTGCGAGTCGGAATATTTATTGATTACAAGTATACCTGTCACTATCAGAAGTATTATGGCGCAGGCTATTATTACGATTTTCTTCATAAAATTCATTCCTTTTTCACTTTATATCTAATAACTACATACCTTATAATTATATCAAAAAAATGGCGATTATTCAAGCAAAAGAGGATAATATTCTGTAAGAAATATCATCATCTTTTTGTGAGGGATTTGGTACATATTACAAAAAAGGATACCCGTGGAGTATTTCCGCAGGTATCCTTGTTATTGCAATATTCTTTTGTGAAGTGCGGTTAGTTGAGTTCGGACGTGCAATGAGGGCAACGTGTTGCCTTGATTGAAATCTCACTCTGGCAGTAGGGACACTTCTTTGTTTCGGGAGCCTTTTCGGGTTCCTTCTTCTTTCTGAGGTTAGCGGTGGCATTCGCAGTCTTTATGATAACGAAGAGCACAAGAGCAACAATGAAGAAGTTTATCACTGCTGTCAGGAATGCACCGTAGTTTATCGAAACATCACGAACCATAAACGAAAGGCTGCTGAAGTCCTCATTGAAGATAAGACCGATGAGGGGGGAGATAAGGTCGTTTACAACAGAGTCGATGATTGCCTTGAAAGCTGCGCCGATAACTACGCCGACAGCCATGTCAAGTACATTTCCACGCATTGCAAAATCCTTGAATTCTTTTAAGAGCTTTTTCATAAGTAACGCCATCCTTTTGTATTTTGATTTATTTAATTATATCTTATTTTCTTCTGCGTTTCAAGAAGGTCATTTATTTCCAGTAATCAACCTCAACGGGAAGGTCGATATCTTTCGCACGGAAGACTGGCTCTGCGCCTTCCTTGCGCTGTTTTTCGTAATCTGCAAGCGCACGGAGGGAGTATTTTCCGAGGATGATAATGACAGGAAGATTTATCAGCGCCATTCCGCCCATGAATATATCTGCAATACCCCAGAGGAGATCAGCGTTGAGTCCTGCACCAAGAAGGATTACGAGCGATGCGATAACCTTGTAAATCGTCATAAATGTCTTTGACGGGATTTTCTTGTTGATATACGCAAGACACTGGTCTACATAATAGAGATTTCCGAGGAGAGTGGTGAATGCAAAAAGTATCATAGCAACGGTGATGAAAATCGGCCCGAAATCTCCCAGTGTTTCACGGAGGGAAAGCTGTACATACTTTGCACCTGAAATTTCAGGGGAAGGCTCAATTCCCGATGACATACACATGAATGCTGTGGCACTGCATACAAGCAGGGTATCAATGAAAACGGAAAGCACCTGCACAAGTCCCTGCTTTGCGGGGTGGCTTACTTCCGCAGAGGCGGATGCGTTCGGTGCGGAGCCGACACCTGCTTCGTTACTGAAAAGCCCACGCTTTATTCCGTACATTACACAGGAACCGCTGAATCCTCCGAAGATAGCCTCGAAATCAAATGCGCCTCTGAAAATTTCAGCAAAGATTTCAGGAAGAGAAGTGATGTTTATAGCCACTATAACAAGAGAAACAAGAATGTATATCATTCCCATTATCGGTACAAGAAAGCTGGTGACCCTGACGATTCCGTTTGCACTTCCGATGATGCATATTCCGACGAGCAGAGCTGTCAGAAGACCGATTACCCACGGAGTTATTGTCGGGTTGTAAAATCCGTATGATGAAAATGTCGACTGCAGATTGTACGACGCCAGCATATTGAATCCGACGCCGTAGGTGAGAATAAGAAGGATAGAAAAGATTATTCCCAGAAGGCGGTTTTTAAGCAGCGTTTCGATGTAGTATGCAGGGCCACCATAGCTTCCGTTTTCGCCACGCTTTTTGCATATCTGCGCAAGCGTACTTTCAATGAATGCCGAGGCACTGCCGATTATTGCGATTACCCACATCCAGAAAACCGAGCCGAACCCTCCCAGACAGAGGGCTGTCGATACGCCGATGATGTTTCCTGTTCCGACGCGGGACGCTGTTGATACCATAAGCGCCTGGAATGATGACACCCCGTTTTCGGGCTTTTCAAGAACTGCACGGAATTGTTCCTTCAGAAGACGGAACTGTACGAATTTTGTGCGTATGGTGAAATAAATTCCTCCTGCAACGAGAAGAATAATCAGAATGTAACTGTAAAGTGCGTCGTTTATCAACGCTATGATTTTGTCGAGCATTGAGGTCTCCTTTTATGTGTTATCTGCTTTGAAGTAATCGGATATTCTGTCGAGCAGGGCAGAGTAATCCTCAAGCAACTTTGGTGCATTGTCGTCTATAAAGTCGAAGTCTTCGGATTTTCCTGCCTTTTCCTGCTCGAAAGCATCTGCCGAGAGCTTGTCTGCACCTATGCTTGCACACACGCTTTTGAGTGCGTGTACTTCAATGGTGTAGTCTTTATAATTTCTTTCGTCGTAGCATTTCTGGAGACGTTCAATCTGGTTGCGGCCTTTTTCGGTTACATCAGAAAGAATTTTGAAATAAATATCCTTGTCGCCGGAAAATCTTTCGATTGCAACATCGGGGTTTATACCTTCGATATTTATTTTTTCTCCGACGGGATTGCTGTTTTCCTCGTCTGAAAGTGCTGTGCGCTTGTATTCAGGCAACCATTGTACAAGGAGTTTTCCGAGTGTCTTTGAGTCAAACGGTTTTGCCAGGAAGTCGGACATTCCCGCCTCTATGAACACCTTGTCCATACCCTTTATTGTATTTGCGGTAAGGGCAATTATGGGGACATTCTTTGCGTAGTCGGTTCCGATTTCACGGATGTGCTCAGTTGCTTCGATGCCGTCCATATCGGGCATCATATGGTCCATGAAAATAATATCGTAACGGTTGCCGCCATTTATCAGCTTGAGAGCTTCCGCTCCACTTTGCACAAGGGTAATCTGCGGCTTGAAAATTCCCATAAGACCTTCTGCGACCTTGAGGCTTATTGCGTTGTCGTCAACTACAAGGAATTTTGCGTCGGGACAGATGAAATCAGTACTTGCGGGGCGTGAGGATTTTTCAATTCCCGACTTTTCGTTTATCATTGAAACGACAGAGAAAACAGTAAACGGTTTTCTTATAAACAGCATATCCTTGCCGAGAGTTTCATCGGCAACATCGTTTATGCTGACCATAGCGACGGGGAGAATGTTTTTGATTTTCATATCTCCGAGCATTTTTCTCACATCAACAATACAGGTTGAATAATCGAAAATAAAGAAATTCTGAAGCTGATTTGTTTTTTTCACCAAAGAAAGTCTTTCTGCACTGTCGAGAAGGGTGTAGGTTACACCGAGAGCCTCCGCAGTTTTTATTATACTGTTGCGTATGTGGCTGTTCGGTTCACAAACGAGGAGATTGACATTTTTGAAATTATCAGTATTTACACAAGGTGTCGTATCGGAAATTTTTTGTATTATTTCAATAGTAAAGCAGCTACCTTTGCCGTAGGTACTTTCGAGTGAAATCTGGCCGTCCATAAGTGAGGCGAGGTGGTGCGAAATGGCAAGCCCGAGTCCTGCGCCCTGTGCGTGGTGACTGCGCTTTGCATTTATGTGCGTGAATTCGTCGAAAATTCCGACCTGGTCTTCAGGCTTTATTCCGATACCCGTGTCAGAAATTCTGAATATTATTCTTGTGTGCTCGTTGTCAATAGGCTCGAAGGTTGCGTTTAGTGAAATATGTCCTTCATTTGTGAACTTTGCGGCGTTATCCATTATATTGAGGAGTAACTGTCGTACACGGGCTTCGTCACCGTTGAGCATTGACGGAATAGCGGGGGAGACATCGACTGTCAGTACAATGTTTTTGCCTGCAATTTGTGCGCTTATGATGTTCTGTACATCGTTTATTGTTGATGACAGGCAGTAATCAGCTTCGCTGAGAGCCATCTTTTCGGAGTTTATCTTCGACAGGTCAAGAATGCCGTCGATGGTTTCAAGGATATTATTTGCCGAGCTTTTTATCGCACCTACATATTCAGCATTTATGGGTGTCAGTTCGGAATGCTCAAGCAGTTCCGTCATACCGCAGATAGCATTCATAGGTGTGCGGATTTTGTGTGACATATTTGCAAGAAATGCGGTTTTTGCAAAATCGGCCTCTTCAGCTTCCGCTTTCTTGATTTCAACAAGGCGGAGGAGACAGTTCACATTCTGTGCGTGTACTTTTTCCTGCTCAAGCTGTCTGTTGTTGATGTTTATCATAATCAAGAGAACGGTGGCACCCGAAAAGTATATGTAGAGTTTCATGATGAGGTCGAACACGGGGTTTTCCGGGTGTAGTGTATCTATTGTGAGGTCGGGCGAAGTGGTTGTTCCGACAATGTAGAGCAGCAGAGTGTAACAGACGCCGATGATAATCGGGCGTTTGTCGTGATAAAGTGCGATAATGCAGAGTATCGGTATTGCCGCAATTTCGAAATGACTGATGTTGTTTGCAATATAAGAATGCAGGGCAACGATAGAATAAAGTCCGACAGTTACAACGACTTTGTGCAGAATAAACGGCACTTTCGATGAAAATGTGAGTGGGATAAGAAGCAGAGAAAGTGCTAACGCCGAAAGCGGAATAAATGGGTGACTTTTGAAGGTTATGGATTCCACGAAAAGTATTATACTGATGAATACTATGGAAGCATAAATCAATTTTCCTATGTTGCGCTCGTCGGAGAGGGGGCTTGTTTTGTTTTTTGACGACACTTGAAGCACTCCTTTTAATTTATATTATTAAATACTTATTATTAATGTATATACATAGTTATTTTAACATAAAGGCTCTGTTTAGTCAACAAAAAGGAAGGAACGATTTACGCTTTTACAAAAACGGGTATCGTTGACAAAAATGCGTATTTATATTATAATTTCAGTAATATATAACTTGCAAAAGAGGTGAAAACAATGCGGCATATTTTCATAATAAATCCTGTTGCGGGAAATAAACCTCAAAAAGAAAATTTTTATAGCGAGATACTGGATATCTGTCGCAAAAGTGATATAGACCCGCTTGTTTTCATCAGTGAATATCCCGGATACGAAAAGGAAATGACCGAGAAAATCTGCACTCTTTTCTCGAATGAATTTCTCAGGTTTTATTCTGTCGGCGGGTCGGGAACGCTCGTCAATATCATTTCGGGAATAAAGGATTTTACACGGACGGAAGTTGCCTGCTATCCGACGGGATTGTCGAACGATATCCTCAAAAGCTACGGCGATACGGCAGGGGAATTCAAATCGCTTGAAAATCTCATAAACGGCCGAGTTGATTATCTTGATGTGATTGATGTAAATGGATACAAGACCCTCAATTTCACAAATATAGGTCTCGGAAACAGTTGTTTCAACGACTCTCTTCTGTTCAAGCTGATGGGCTCGCTTCGTGCGGCGTTGAACTACGGCGTCGGAATTTTCTGGGACATTCTGCGCAACAAGTGTTATCACTACAACATTATGATTGACGGTAAGAATTACAGCGGAAAGTACGCTATATTCACCTGTTTCAACGGAGTCTGTATGGGCAGCAGTATCATGCCGCTGAAAGACCCACGCCCCAACGACGGCGTCCTCAATTGCCTTATGGTACATAAGATGTCGGGCTTTGCGCAGCTGAGAACTCTTGCGGATTTCAAGAAAAGCAGACTTGACCGTTGCAGTGAAAAAATCACTCTCGTCAAGGGAACTAACATTGCTGTTTCACGCCGTGACAGAAAGAAGATTGTCATCAACTGCGACGGTGAATGCGTGAGAACGGCAAACGCATTGATAAGACTTACAGGCGAAAAGCTGAAGTTCGTTGTACCACAGACGGCAAAACTGCTCGAACCTACCGACCTTGACCCGTATACAGATGAATAATAAGGAACAAATGATATGAATATACTGCATATGAAATACGCCGTTGAGGTTGCAGAGGCAGGCTCAATCAACAAGGCGTCGGAAACGCTGTTGATTGCACAGCCTAACCTCAGCCGCTCGATAAAGGAGCTTGAGGGCGACCTCGGCATAGTCATCTTCGACCGTTCCGCAAAGGGAATGATACTCACTCCCGAAGGGGAGGAATTTATCGGCTACGCAAAGAAAATCCTCGGGCAGATTGACGAGGTGGAGAACATCTACAAGGGCGGATACGCAAAGCGTAAGTTCTCGGTGTGTGTTCCGAGGGCGAGTTATATTTCCGATGCGTTTTCGGGCTTTGCACAGAAGATAGGCGACGGTGACGCAGAAATCTACTACAAGGAAACCAATTCCCTCAAGTCGATAAAAAAGGTTTTATCTTCTGAATGTAAAATGGGGATTATCCGTTACGCCGAAAATTACGACAGGTATTTCAAGACCTTGCTGGAGGGGAAAGACCTTGTGTGCGAAAAAATTGCGGAATTCACCTACCGCATCGTAACCAACAGGGAAAGCCCTCTTGCCAAGCTGGAGGAAATACATTTCTCCGAGCTTGAAAAGTACATAGAAATCGCACACGCTGACCCATATGTGCCGACGCTACCGTTGTCGCTTGTAAAGAAAGAAGAAATCCCCGACAATATCCGCCGTCGTATATTCGTATATGAAAGGGCGAGTCAGTTTGACCTGCTTTCCGAAAACAAGGAGGTTTTTATGTGGGTATCTCCGATGCCCGAAAAGCTCCTGAAAAGATACGGGCTTGTACAGAGAAAATCTGCTGAAAACAAGCGTATATACAAGGATGTGCTGATATATCGTAAAGGATATAAGCTGACCGAGCTAGACAGGTTGTTTATCGAGGAAGTACGTCGTTCCAAAAGGGAGCATCTGGATGATTAACAACGTAATAACGGGGTTGTCCGAAGATGGAAGCATGGGTTATATCAAAAAAGATATAACCCATATACTTTTTTAATTATTCCACAACAGCAATGTGTTTGTTAAAATTATAACAATGAAAATTACTTCATATTATTTTACGGGAGGGTACAATCTATGAAAACAAAGGAGTATGAAATCGTTGACAGCGTAGAAAAGCTCGAAGCTGCAATCAAAAGGGTAAAAGCGGCTCAGGAAATCTTCGCTGAATATTCGCAGGAACAGGTTGACAAAATCTTTCTTGCGGCGGCGTCAGCGGCTAACAAGCAGAGAATATATCTCGCTAAAATGGCAGTAGAAGAAACGGGAATGGGCATTGTCGAGGACAAGGTAATCAAGAACCACTATGCGTCCGAATACATCTACAATGCATACAAGGATACAAAAACCTGCGGAATTATTGAGGAAGACAAGGCGTACGGAATTAAAAAGGTTGCTGAGCCTATCGGCGTTATTGCGGCTGTAATTCCGACGACAAACCCGACATCTACGGCAATATTCAAGACTCTCATCGCACTCAAGACAAGAAACGGAATTATCATCAGCCCTCATCCCAGAGCGAAGAACTGTACGATAGAGGCGGCGAAAATTGTTCTTGAGGCGGCGGTTGAGGCAGGCGCTCCCGAAGGAATTATCGACTGGATTGACATTCCGTCGCTTGATATGACAAATACGGTTATGAAGGAAGCGGACATTATCCTCGCAACAGGCGGACCCGGAATGGTAAAGGCTGCTTATTCAAGCGGAAAGCCCGCACTCGGAGTAGGCGCAGGAAACACTCCCGCAATTATTGACGAAACTGCGGATATTCTTCTTGCTGTAAGCTCAATTATCCACTCAAAGACATTCGACAACGGAATGATTTGTGCGTCGGAACAGTCTGTAATCGTAAACGAAAAAATATACGACAAGGTAAAGAATGAATTTGCACGCAGAGGCTGTTATTTCCTGAACAAAAAGGAAATCGACAAGGTGAGAAACACAATTATCATCAATGGAGCTCTTAATGCGAAAATTGTCGGACAGAAGGCAGTAACAATCGCAAAGCTCGCAGGCGTTGATGTTCCCGAGGGTACAAAAATTCTTATCGGTGAGGTTGAAAGCGTTGAGCTTACCGAAGAATTCGCACACGAAAAACTTTCTCCCGTACTTGCAATGTACAAGGTGAAGAACTTTGAAGAGGCTCTCGACAAGGCGTCGGTGCTTGTTGCTGACGGTGGATACGGACATACATCATCACTCTATGTGAATGCAGTTACGGAAACCGAAAAAATCAACATCTTCGCAGAAAGAATGAAAACCTGCCGAATTCTCGTCAATACTCCGTCATCACACGGAGGTATCGGTGACCTTTATAACTTCAAGCTCGCTCCGTCACTTACACTCGGATGTGGCTCGTGGGGAGGGAACTCGGTATCCGAAAATGTCGGCGTAAAGCATCTCATCAATATCAAGACTGTTGCGGAAAGAAGGGAAAATATGCTTTGGTTCAGAGCGCCCGAAAAGGTATACACAAAGAAGGGCTGTCTGCCCGTTGCTCTCGATGAGCTCGGAACAATAATGGGCAAGAAAAAGGCATTCATCGTAACAGATAACTTCCTTTACAACAACGGCTACACAAAGCCGATTACCGATAAGCTCGACGAAATGGGAATTGTCCACACGACATTCTTCGATGTTGAGCCTGACCCGACGCTTGCATCCGCAAAGGCGGGAGCAATGCAGATGAGCGCATTCAATCCCGACTGCATTATCGCCCTCGGAGGAGGGTCGGCTATGGACGCCGCAAAGATTATGTGGGTACTCTATGAGCATCCCGAGGCAGACTTCATGGATATGGCTATGCGATTTATCGACATCCGTAAGAGAGTATACACATTCCCGAAGATGGGCGAAAAGGCATACTTTGTAGCTATTCCGACATCTGCAGGTACAGGCTCGGAGGTTACACCTTTTGCGGTAATTACCGACGAAAATACGGGAGTGAAATATCCTCTCGCAGACTACGAGCTTATGCCTGATATGGCAATTATCGACGCAGACTTCCACATGACCGCACCGAAGAGTCTTACTGCCGCATCAGGTATCGACGCTGTAACTCACGCACTTGAGGCTTATGCCGCAATGCTTGCAACCGACTACACAGACGGTCTTGCACTCAGAGCACTCAAGGTTATATTCGAGTATCTGCCCCGTGCATACGAAAACGGTGCAAACGACCCCGAAGCCCGTGAAAAGATGGCAGACGCCGCTACAATGGCGGGTATGGCTTTTGCAAATGCCTTCCTCGGAGTGTGTCATTCTATGGCGCATAAACTCGGAGCATTCCACCACCTTCCTCACGGAGTTGCAAATGCGCTTATGATTGACGAGGTTCTTCGTTTCAACGCCTGCGAGGCTCCCGTGAAGATGGGTACATTCTCACAGTATGACCATCCTCATACACTTGCAAGATATGCTGAGGTTGCGGATTACCTCGGACTTGGTGGAAAGACCGACGAGGATAAGCTCGAAAGACTCATCAAGGCTATTGACGAGCTGAAGGCAAAGGTCGGAATAAAGGCAACAATAAAGGACTATGTTCCCGACGAAAAGGACTTCCTTGCACGCCTTGACGATATGGTTGAGCAGGCATTCGACGACCAGTGCACAGGCGCTAACCCGAGATATCCGCTTATGAGCGAAATCAAGCAGATGTACCTCAACGCATATTACGGAAAAACCTTTACAGAGCTTGAAATTCCCGCAGGAAATGTTGTGGCTGAAAAGAAAACAGCAAAGAAGACTCCTGCAAAGACAACGGCTAAAAAACCCGCAAAGAAAACAACCAAAAAACGCTAATAAAGGAGGCTGACAGTAATGAATCTTGATAATGTGATTGCAGTAAGAAAAACAAAAACAGTCTATCGTGACGGCGACAGATGTATTAAGGTTTTCGATGAGGATTATTCCAAGGCGGATGTTCTCAACGAGGCGCTCAATCAGGCTAGGATAGAAGAAACAGGACTCAATATCCCGAAAATTCTTGAAGTTACAATGATTGACGGCAAGTGGGCGATAATTACGGAATTTATCAAAGGAAAGACACTTGCGGAACTTATTCAGGAGGACATTGAAAACAAGGATAAATATCTTGCTATGCTCGTTGATATTCAGCTTGAGGTTCAGTCAAAGACCTGTCCGCTCCTCAATAAGCTCAAGGACAAGATGAACCGCAAGATTTCCCAGGCGGAGCTTGATGCTACTACAAGATACGAACTCCACACACGCCTTGAGGGTATGCCCAAGCATAACAAGGTCTGCCACGGCGACTTCAACCCCTCGAATATAATCATTGCGGAGGATTCAACTCCGTATATCATCGACTGGGCACACGCAACGCAGGGTAATGCATCTGCCGATGCGGCCAGAACATACCTTCTTTTCTGGCTTAACGGAGATATTGACGGCGCCAAGACATACCTTGACCTGTTCTGTAAAAAGAGCAACACCGCACGCCAGTATGTACAGAAGTGGATGCCGATTGTTGCGGCTTCGCAGTCTGTAAAGGGCAACGAAAAGGAGAGGGAGTTCCTTCTCTCATGGGTAGATGTTGTAGATTACGAATAATGCGAATTTTAAAGCGTCGGAGAATTTTCCGACGCTTTTTTATTCGGGGTTGACATTGTATGGCAATGATGATAAACTTGACTTATCATATTATCGGAGGTGTGGGATATGCTTACACATACAGGTACAAATACAATAGAGACCGAAAGACTGGTGCTCCGCAGATTCAGGTATACAGACGATGACGCTATGCTGAAATACTGGGTTGCCGACGAAAAGATACAGTCGCTTTATTCCGAGCCTGTATACAGCACAAAAGATGAAGTCAAGGGCTTGCTTGATAAGTATATCGGCTCCTACGAGCGTGAGGATTATTACCGCTGGGCAATTACCGAAAAAGGCTCCGATGAATGTATAGGGCAGATAGCGTTTTTTCTTGTCGATAACAAGAATCATTTCGCTGAAATCGAATATTGCGTAGGCTCATCATTCCAGTGCAAAGGCTACGCTACCGAAGCCACAAGGGCACTTATAGCATACGGTTTTGAAAAGATGAATCTTCATAAGGTGCAGATATGCACAAAGACGATAAATGTTCCGTCAAAGCGTGTTATTGAAAAATGCGGATTTATATATGAGGGTACACTCCGTGATTACTTCTGTATGGACGGTGTGTATGTCGGAAGACTTTATTTTTCGATATTGCGTGAGGAGTATGAAAGTAAGAAATAGAAAAAAGCCTGCGGATTTTCCGTGGGCTTTTATTATACACCCTTTGTTATACAAGCGTTTCCTTTTGCATAGATTTATAATAAAAAGCAAAAGGAGAATGGCTTATGTTGGATTTGAAAAGTCGTCCGTTATGTGTTCTGATGGCGTTGATTGTCGGGTATGTTTCGATATATTACGCTGTCAGCAGTATTGATATTTCGGTGCCGACAGCACTTCCCGTCGAGGAGGAATTCTTCATCATACTCGATGCAGGTCACGGGGGAATGGACGGCGGTTGCAGTTCCGCCGATGGCAGTGTGGAAAAGGACATCAACCTAGCAATCGTGCTTGAGGTGAAGGAGCTTTGCGAGCTGTACGGGTATAATGTTGTGCTTACAAGAGACAGGGATACCTCCATTCACGATGCGGGTGTTGAGGGGATAAGGGCGCAGAAAGAGTCCGATATGGATAACCGTCTGGAGATTTTCAATTCCCACAGCAATGCCGTCTGCGTGTCGGTGCATCAGAATAACTTTACCGACGAAAAATACAGCGGTGCGCAGATGTTCTACTACGAGGGAAATCCCGAAAACGAACGCTTTGCAAGGATTATGCAGGAAAAGTTCGTCGAGAACTTACAACCCGACAACACACGGGAAACAAAGCCCTGCGGAGACAACCTGTATCTTTGCAGATACTGCGAAAATCCGACGGTTATGGTAGAGTGCGGATTTCTCTCCAATCCCGATGAGGCGACACTTCTTTCGGACAATATCTATCAGAAAAAAGTTGCATTTACGATATTTTCTGGTATAATGGAATATATCAACACATAGTCGGTTGAACAGAAGGAGAATTAAAATGGCAGGAAAGTCAAAAACGGTATATGTGTGTAACGAATGTGGCTACGAAAGCCCGAAGTGGAACGGAAAATGCCCGTCGTGCTCGGCGTGGAACTCGTTTGAGGAGGTTTTTGTTCAGGCAACTCCGAAAGGGAGAAGTGCCGGCAAAAAAGCGGATGTGTCCTCAAAAATTACCGAAATATCCGATATTGATATTGCAGACGATGTGCGATACAAAACAGGCACTAATGAGCTTGACCGTGTACTCGGAGGAGGGCTTGTAAAGGGAAGTATCGTTCTTCTCGGAGGAGAGCCGGGTATCGGAAAGTCAACCCTGCTGTTACAGATATGCCAGTATTTCGGCGAGGAGCATACAATCCTCTATGTTTCGGGAGAAGAAAGTGTGCGCCAGATAAAAATCCGTGCAGAAAGACTCGGCGTTAACACGCCTAATCTCTATCTGCTGTCCGTTACCGACGCAGAGGCGGTAAGTGACGCAATTATTTCGGAAAAACCCGAAATTGTAATAATAGACTCGATACAGACCATGGCGATTTCGTCATTGCCGTCAAGCCCGGGAAGTATAACTCAGGTCAGGGAATGTACCAATCTGTTTATGCACACGGCAAAGGCGGAGGAGGTGCCGATATTCCTTGTCGGCCACGTGAATAAGGACGGAGCGATTGCAGGCCCTAAGGTTATGGAGCATATTGTTGACACAGTACTTTATTTCGAGGGTGACAGAAATCTTTCCTACCGTATTCTTCGTGCAGTGAAGAACCGTTTCGGCTCGACTAACGAAATAGGCGTTTTCGAAATGGTCGATAAGGGGCTTGAAGAGGTCGAAAACCCCTCACAGATGTTGCTTTCGGGAAGACCGCATGATGTTTCGGGTAGCTGTGTTGCCTGCGTTATGGAGGGAACACGCCCGATTTTGTCGGAAGTTCAGGCTCTCGTGACAAAGAGTGGATTTAATTCGCCACGAAGAACATCGACGGGGTTTGATTTCAACCGAATGGCAATAATCATTGCCGTTTTGGAAAAGAGAATGGGACTTTTCTTCGGAAATCTCGACGCTTACATCAATATAGTCGGAGGCTTCAGGATTGACGAGCCTGCGGCTGACCTTGCGGTTGCTCTCGCACTTTATTCCAGCCTGATTGACAAGCCTGTCGACGAAAAGCTCATAGCCTTCGGAGAGCTCGGACTTGGCGGAGAGGTGCGGAATGTTTCCCACGTCGGACAGCGGATTTCCGAGGCGCAAAGACTTGGATTCGAGCGCTGTATTGTACCGAAAAACTCCCTTAAATCAATAAACGAAAAGGATTACGATATTGAAATTATCGGAGTGTCTAATCTTCGGCAGGCGTTTGAAAAAATGACAAAGGACTGATAAAAATGGATATTATTCTTGCATCTGCATCACCAAGACGGCAGGAGCTTTTACATCTGATTTTCGAGGATTTCAGATGTATTCCCGCTGATATAGAGGAGATTGTTCCCGACGGAATGGAAGCTACTTGTGTTCCCGAATACCTTGCGTGCCAGAAGGCACTTCATGTTTCAAAGCAGTACCCCGACGCACTCGTTATCGGAAGTGACACGGCGGTTATCTGCGGAGATGAAATTTTCGGAAAGCCTGTTGATGACGCCGACGCCGAAAGAATGATACGGGCGCTTTCGGGCAAGGCACACTATGTAATTACGGGGTGTTGTATATTCTGTAACGGAAAGAGCCTGTCGTTTTCGGAGAAAACAGCGGTTGAGTTTTATGCATTGACAGATGACGAAATCAAGGCATATGTAGCTACGGGTGAGCCGAAGGACAAGGCGGGCGCATACGGAATACAGGGAGAGGGAAGTCTTCTTGTAAAGGGAATAAACGGCGACTTTTTTAATGTGGTCGGACTTCCTGTGTCACGACTTAATCGTGAACTAAAGAAATTTACAGTATAAAAAAATCGTCATAAGGAGAAAAATCCTTATGACGATTTTTTATTCTGTCGGAATAATCGAGATTTCACCCGAATTTAAAATATCGGTTGTGCCATCGGATAGCGTAACTACGAGGTTTCCACGCTCGTTTATATCTGTTGCCGTTGCGGAATATTCGGTATTATTTTTTATATATCTGATTTTTTTGTTCAGTACAAGGGAATATTTTTTGTATTTTTCGATTATTGATTTATTATCACTTTCCTGATAATATTCTTCGAATTTATTTATTATTTCTGCGGCGAGGATATTTCTTTCTGCTTTTTCGGAATTTATAGCAGAGGCAATATTCTCGATTTCTTTCGGGAAATTATTTTCGGGAAACTGCGTATTTACGCCTATTCCTACGATTGCTTTTTCTATTTTGCCGCTTTGATAATTTATTTCTGCTTCGGTGAGAATTCCGCATATTTTTTTACCGCCGATAAAAATATCATTTACCCATTTTATTTCGGCAGGTAATTCTGTGATATTTATTACCGCCTCGCAGACGCTGACGGCGGCAATAATTGTGAGCATAAAAAGCTCCTCTGGGGATTTGTCGGGAGAAAAAACAATGCTCATATAAAGTCCCGTGTCTTTCGGAGAAAAGAAGGTTTTTCCGAGTCTGCCACGGCCTTCGGTTTGCTCATTTGCGATAATTATTATCGGTTTTTTTATTTCTTCTTTTTTTATATTTTTGGCGTAATTATTTGTTGAATTTATTTTATCGAAAATAATTATTTTATATTTATTATCTGTTTTTTCTGCGATTTTTTCTTCTGACAGAATATCGTCGTGCATTTTACACTCCGTATCCGAAGAAACACCGTAATCCTGGGCTTTGTCGAACATACTATCCCTCCGTTTCTATTGAAAATAAATATTTCGGAAAATAAAATATCCGTATTCTCAATAAAAAATATATCATATCGGATAATTTATGTCAAATCTGAACCTGCATACGTCGTAAAAACTGAAAAAACTGACGAAATTTAAAACATCAATATTTACAATTTACCTTTATAGGTATATAATAGTTGTATGTTTTCAAGAAAGGAGCGTAACCGCCCGGAGAGGCGGTCGGAAGTTTTTATGATTAAAAAACTTTTGTCGTGCGTGGGGGCGTACAAGAAATACGCAATACTTGCACCGATTTTCGTTGCGTTAGAGGTTTTTCTCGAAATCCTCATACCGCTTACTATGTCCGATATAATCGACATCGGCATAAACGGCCCGATGGAAGACAGTGCACGCTTGGCGTATGTTACAAAAATGGGGATTATTATGGTCGCAATGGCGTTGCTTTCGCTTTTGTGCGGAGCGTTATCGGGAAAATTTGCGTCTGTTGCGGCAGTAGGTTTTGCAAAAAATGTCAGAAAGAGAATGTTTGATAAAATCCAGGATTTTTCATTCTCGAATATAGACAAATTCAGCACAGCAAGTCTTGTGACAAGACTTACTACCGATGTCACAAATACACAGAATGCATTTATGATGTGCGACAGAATACTTGTCAGGGCACCTGTAATGCTCATTACCGCAACAGCGATTGCGTTTTTTATAAACGCAAAGCTTGCACTTGTGTTTATAGTTGCCATTCCTGTTCTGGCTATTGCTTTTATTGTCATCAGCACAAAGGCGTTTCCGAGATTTCAGAAATTCCTCAAGCAGTTTGATAAGCTCAATGCAAGAATACAGGAAATGCTCATCAATATCCGAGTAATCAAGGCGTTTGTCCGTGAGGATTACGAAAACGAGAAATTCAACGAGGTTGCCGACAATCTCAGGGAATCACAGTTCCGTGCGGAAAAGATAATCATCTGCTCAATGCCGCTTATGCAGCTTGTGACATACGGCTGTATGCTTTCGATTTACTGGTTCGGCGGAAACTTCATCGTCAACGGCGAAATGCTTTCGGGCGACCTTGTCAGCTTCATTACTTATATAATGATGATACTTACGTCGCTTATGATGGTTTGTATGATTTTCATTTCCCTCGTTCTTTCGAGAGCGTCATTTGCCCGTGTTGTAGAGGTCTTTGACGAGGAGATCGACATCACCGAAAAGGCTGACGGACTCACGGAAGTAAAGGACGGCTCGATTTCATTCAGGAATGTGAACTTCAGCTATTCGGGAGACCTTGAAAACCCCAACCTCGAGAACATCAATCTCGAGATAAAATCGGGGGAAACGATAGGAATTATCGGCGGTACGGGCTCGGCAAAATCCACACTTGTACAGCTTATTCCCAGACTTTACGATGTTACGGAGGGTGAAATTCTTGTCGGCGGCGAGAATGTCAAGGACTATACGCTCGACGCACTCCGCAACGAAGTAGCTATGGTACTCCAGAAGAATGTGCTGTTTTCGGGAACGATACGGGAAAATCTTCTGTGGGGAGATATAAATGCCACTCAGGAAGAAATTGAGGAGGCTTGTCGTGCGGCGCAGGCACACGACTTCATAGTTTCATTCCCCGACGGATATGAAACCGACCTCGGACAAGGCGGCGTAAATGTATCGGGCGGACAGAAACAGCGTCTTTGTATTGCGAGGGCGCTCCTCAAAAAGCCGAAGATTGTTATCCTCGACGACAGTACAAGTGCTGTCGATACCGCTACGGACAGCAAAATCCGTGCGGCGTTCAGGGAGAAACTTTCCGATACCACAACGATAATAATTGCACAGAGAATATCATCTGTCTGCGACGCTGACAGAATAATCGTTCTCGACGACGGAAAAATAAACGCTGTCGGAACTCACGATGAGCTTGTTGAAACGAACGAGATTTATCGTGAGGTATTCGAATCACAGCAGAAAGGAGCTGAGTAACTATGGCTCCTAAAGTAGGCGGCAAAAAAATGCAGGCACCTCAGAAACCGAAGGATATCAAAAAGACGATAAAGAGAGTGTTCTTTTATCTGACGGAATTCTGGCCGCTCATGATAGCGGTGGTTTTCTTCCTTATCTTCAGCTCGCTTGCAAATGTTGCGGGAACATACTTCCTGCGACCGCTGATAAACGACTATGTTATGCCTGCGGTTTCGCAGGAGAACCCCGACCTCAGCGGATTTGCGAAAATGCTTCTTGTGATAGCGGGAATATATCTCCTCGGCGCGCTTTCGACATACTTTTCAAATCTTGCAATGCTCAAGGTCGGAACAAAAACGCTCTGCAGAATAAGAAAGGAACTTTTTGAAAAGCTCCAGTCACTTCCTGTAAAGTATTTTGACACACATACTCACGGCGAGCTTATGAGCCGTTTCACAAACGATGTTGAAGCGCTCCGTGAAATGCTTTCCAATGCTATAAGCCAGATAATCACGACGGTTATACAGGTTTCGGCAATCTTCATCATTATGATTACGATGAGCTGGCAGCTTACACTTCTTGTAATCGCTACGTTTATCGTGATGATGTTTGTCGTTACCGTTGTAGGCGGCAGGGGCGGAAAGTTCTTTGCAAAGCAGCAGACCGAACTCGGAAAGGTAAACGGCTATATCGAAGAATATGTCGAGGGACAGAAGGTCGTAAAGGTCTTCTGTCACGAAGACAAGACGAAGGCTGATTTCGACGAAATCAACAACAGACTCTGCGACGCCTCTACAAGCGCCCATACATTTGCGAATATTCTTATGCCGATTATGGGAAATCTTGCGAATGCGCATTATGCACTTACCGCCGTTGTCGGTGCTGTCCTTGCGATAGGGGGAGTGCTTGACCTCGGAACAGTTGCGCTTTTCGTACAGTTCACAAAGTCGTTCTTTATGCCGATTTCGCATCTTTCACAGCAGTTCAACGGTATTCTTGTGGCACTTGCTGGTGCTGAAAGAGTATTCGATGTGCTCGACCAGATTCCCGAAACCGACGACGGCTATGTTACCCTTGTGAATGCTGTAATCGACGAAAACGGAAACATCACCGAAAGCGAAAAGCGTACAGGTCAGTGGGCATGGAAACATCCTCACAGCGACGGCACGCTTACCTACACAAAGCTGTCGGGCAATGTTGAATTCGACGATGTAGTATTCGGCTATGACGAGAAGAAAACCGTACTCAACGGAATTTCAATGTGGGCGAAGGAAGGGCAGAAAATCGCCTTTGTAGGCTCAACGGGTGCGGGAAAAACGACCATAACAAATCTTATCAACAGATTTTACGATGTTCCCGACGGAAAAATCCGTTACGACGGAATAAACATCAACAAGATAAAGAAAGCAGACCTCAGGCGTTCGCTTTCTATGGTACTTCAGGATACGCATCTTTTCACGGGTACGGTAATGGATAATATCCGCTACGGAAAGCTCGACGCTACCGATGAGGAATGCATTGCGGCGGCAAAGCTTGCGAATGCGCACTCGTTCATAAGACATCTTCCGCAGAAATACGATACCATGCTTACGGCTGACGGTGCAAATCTCAGCCAGGGACAGCGACAGCTCATAGCAATCGCAAGAGCGGCTGTTGCAGACCCGCCCGTGCTCATACTCGACGAGGCTACAAGCTCTATCGACACGAGAACGGAGGCTCTCATCGAAAAGGGAATGGACGGTCTTATGGAGGGCAGAACGGTTTTCGTTATCGCCCACAGACTTTCTACCGTAAGAAATTCGAATGCCATTATGGTGCTTGAAAACGGAAAGATTATCGAGCGTGGCAGTCACGACGAGCTTATTGCACAGAAGGGCAAATATTATCAGCTTTATACGGGAATGTTTGAACTTTCATAGGCGAGCCGCCTATGGCAAACGCATCGTTTCTGACGGCGTAAGACGGCTTCATCCGCACGGTAACGATACTTTATTTGTATCGTGAAAAGAAAATAAAGGCGAGTCGCCTATGGCAAGCGCATCGTTTCTGACGGCTTAAAATATAACAAAAGAAAGGGTATCGAGTGATAAGCTCGATACCCTTGATTGTTTTTATGTCGCATTTACGCTATTTATTCGCATTCGCGTCCTCGTGTCTTATAGATGCACGCTTGATTTTTCCGCCGACTGTTTTCGGGAGCTCGTCGACAAACTCAATAATTCTTGGATATTTATACGGCGCTGTGAGTTTCTTTACGTGCGTCTGCAATTCCTTTATAAGCTCGGGTGACGGGGTATAGCCTTCTGCGAGCTTTACGGTTGCCTTTACAACCTGACCTCTTATCGGGTCGGGTGCGGCTGTAATAGCACTTTCGATTACTGCAGGATGCTCGTTGAGTGCGCTTTCTACTTCAAAAGGCCCTATGCGGTATCCCGAACACTTGATAACATCGTCGTGACGGCCTACAAACCAGAGGTAACCGTCGTTGTCACGCCACGCAACATCCTTGAGGTTATACACTCCCGAACCGAGAGCCTCGTTTGTCTGCTTTTCGTCCTTGTAGTATCCGACAAAAAGACCGATAGGGGGATTGGTGTCTACATCCTTGATTACAATTTCGCCTTCTTCACCATTTTCGCATTCGTTTCCGTCTGCGTTGATGAGCTGGATATTGTAGATAGGCGAGGGCTTTCCGAGAGAGCCGGGGCGCTTTTCAAACCACTGGAATTCAGCTATAAGAACTGTGCCTTCCGTCTGTCCGAAGCCTGATGCAATCTTGTGTCCCGTGAGTTCTTCCCACTTGTTTACAACCTCTGCACTGAGGGGTTCGCCTGCGGTTGTCCAGTGCTCAACTGAAGAAAGGTCGTATTTCTCGATATCTTCCTGGAGCATAAATCTGTATATCGTAGGCGGAACGCAGAATGTCGTGAGTTTGTATCTCTGTATCATTTCAAGCATATTTGCGGCAGAGAACTTGTCCGAGTCGTATGCGAAGATTACAGCGCCGCATATCCACTGACCGTAAATTTTGCCCCAGCCGAACTTCGCCCAGCCTGAGTCGGAGTTGGACATATGGAGCTTTCCGTCTTGTACCATATGCCAGTATTTTGCGGTTACAATATGTCCGAGAGGGTGGAAGTAGTTGTGGCAGACCATCTTGGGCATACCTGTTGTGCCCGATGTGAAGTAAATCTGCATTATGTCCTTGCCGACGGTAGCCTCATCTCCTGTGGGACGCTCAAATTCGTCAGAGAACGGCTCTATTGCGTCGTGGAAGTTGAACCAGCCGTCACGCTTTCCGTTTACAAGACCGATGTTCTTTATACTCGGTGTTTCGGGAAGTGCGGCCTCAATCTGAGTTACAACATAGTCGTCGTCTATGCAGAGTATCATTTCTACGCCTGCCGCATTCGCACGGTAAGCGATGTCTTTCTTTGTAAGCTGAAGTGTTGCGGGGATAAATATAACCCCGAGCTTCATAAGGGCTGTTACCGCAACCCAGTATTCCCAGCGCTGTCTTAAAACAAGGAGTACAACCGAGCCTTTTTTCAGTCCGAGTGAACGGAAATAGTTCGCCGCCTTGTTGGACATTTTTCTTATGTCTTCAAAGGTGAGGGAAACCTCTCCACCGTGGTCGTCAACCCAGAGGAGTGCTTTTTTCTCCTTGTCCTGCTTTGCCCACTCATCAACTATGTCGTATGCAAAGTTGAAGTTTTCGGGGGCGTTTACTGTATAGTTCTTTTTGAAATCCTCGTACGAGTCGAATTCAATACGGGGAAGGTATCTGTCAAGTAACATTGTTTTCTTTTCTCCTTGCTATTCGGCAATTACCGTAAGAAATCTCGCCTTTGTATCTCCGACGCATTTCTGTCCGTGAGGATGCGTAGGGTTGAAGTAGATGCTGTCACCCTCGTTGAGTATGATTTCTGTATCCTCGAATGTTACGGCAACCGTGCCTTTAAGTACTAAATTGAATTCCTGACCTGCGTGTGATACAAGTGCCGCAGGCTTGTCTGTCGGGTCGAGAGTTACGAGCAGCGGCTGCATTACCTTGTGGCTGTAACGGAATGCAAGGTCCTTGAATCTGTATCCGTCAAAGCGGTCGATACTTTTGCCGTGCCCGCGTCTGACGACGTGATATGTGTCGAGCTTTGCCCCGACACCTGTGACGATTTCTGTAAAATCTACGCCGCATTTGTTTGCGACTTCATAAAGGACGCTTATGGGAATATCCTTTCCGTCCTCTTCATATCCTTTGTAAGTTTCAATGTCCAGCTTGAGCATCTCTGCCATTTCTTCGGCAGTGTATCCGCAAGCGTCACGGAGACCCTTGAGTCTTTCCGCAAGTTCTTTAAAATCCTGTGCCATATAATCAGCCCTTTCTGCAAGATTACCTTATATTATACAACTATATTTAAGATGTGTCAAATAAAATCCGTAAAAACGAATTGCCTGAGGCGGCTCGCCACGTTTGCCTGAGGCGGCTCGCCTTATTTTTTGGCATAACATTTATAGCGTTACCGAGCGGATAAAGTCACCCTGTTATAATCTGTACGATACGTTTGCCTGAGGCGGCTCGCCTCTGTTGACAAGCGTTTTTGAGTGTGTTAATATCAAATCTGAAGAAAGGGGAGGTAATGCGTGAAAATCTCGGATATTACAAAGATTTCGGTATGTACGGCGTTGCTTTGCGTTTCGGGAATGCTCGCAATTCCTGTACCGTTTTCTCATACGGCACTCACTTTGCAGGTGTTTGCTGTCATTCTTACGGCGGTTATCCTTTCGCCGAAGAAGGCTTTTTTTGCAGTGCTTGCGTATCTTCTCATCGGATTTATCGGCGTTCCCGTATTTTCGGGAATGACGGGCGGATTTCAGTGCCTTTTCACTGTTTCAGGCGGATTTCTCGTTTCTTTCCTTGTTGCTGTTCCGCTGGTTAGCGCGTGTAAAGGCATACGCCTTGCGACACATATCGTTTCGGCTGTTTTTGTCGGAATTCCCGTGATTTATGCGATTTCCACGCTTTACAATATGCTCGTTATCGGATTTTCTTCCGTTGCCGAAACTCTTGCGGTGACTCTTCCGTTTCTGCCGTTCGATATCGTAAAATCCGTTGCGGCAGGTGTTATCGGGCATTGTATAAACAGGACATTGAGCCGTGCGGGAATAAATGTTTGATAAATAATTAAATATAGTTAAAATTTTAACTTTCTTGTAAAAATCACTTGCAAAATGTAATGTTATGCGTTATAATGTGAGAGTATGTTAACGGGTTCAATCCCGACATAGAAAAACCGAAAGGAGTACTTTTATGACTTATTCGCATGAAGTAGAAAAGATGTGCCCTATCGCTCAGGGCGTAGCACACGGCGCTGCTCCTATTCCCGAGGAAGCAAAGTGGGTAAAGGCAAAGGAAATCAAGGATATCTCAGGATTCACACATGGTGTGGGTTGGTGCGCTCCTCAGCAGGGTGCATGTAAGATCTCTCTTAATGTTAAGGAAGGTGTTATTCAGGAAGCTCTCGTTGAAACTCTCGGTTGCTCAGGTATGACACATTCAGCTGCTATGGCATCTGAAATCCTCCCCGGAAGAACAATCCTCGAAGCTCTTAACACAGACCTCGTTTGTGACGCTATCAATACAGCTATGAGAGAGCTTTTCCTCCAGATTGTATACGGACGTTCACAGAGTGCATTTTCAGAAGACGGACTTCCGATTGGTGCAGGTCTTGAAGACCTCGGTAAGGGACTTCGTTCACAGATCGGTACAATGTACGGTACTCTCGCAAAGGGTCCTCGTTACCTCGAAATGACAGACGGTTACGTTACAGGTCTTGCACTTGATGACGAAAATCAGATTATCGGTTATAAGTTTGTAAACTTCGGTAAGATGATGGACTTCATCAAGGCTGGTGACGATGCTAACACAGCATTTGAAAAGGCACAGGGTCAGTACGGCCGTGTTGATGATGCTGTAAAGATCGTAGACCCCAGAAAAGAATAAGGAGGAAATTGAAAATGGCTTTATTTGAATCTTATGAGAGAAGAGAAAAGCAGATTCTTGCTTGCATCAAGGAATATGGCATTAATTCAATTGAAGAATGTGCTGATATCTGCAAGGAAAAGGGTCTTGACATTTACAAGCTCGTTGAAGGCATTCAGCCCATCTGCTTTGAAAATGCAAAGTGGGCTTACACAGTAGGTTGTGCTATCGCAATCAAGAAGGGCTGCACAAAGGCTGCTGATGCTGCTGCTGCAATCGGTATCGGACTCCAGGCATTCTGTATCCCCGGTTCAGTTGCTGACCAGCGTAAGGTTGGTCTTGGCCACGGTAACCTCGGAAAGATGCTCCTCGAAGAAGAAACAAAGTGCTTTGCATTCCTCGCAGGACACGAATCATTCGCTGCTGCTGAAGGTGCTATCGGTATCGCTGAAAAGGCTAACAAGGTTCGTAAGGAACCCCTCCGTGTTATCCTCAACGGTCTCGGAAAGGACGCAGCACAGATTATCGCTCGTATCAACGGATTTACTTACGTTGAAACAGAAATGGACTACTACACAGGCGAAGTTAAGGAAGTATTCCGCAAGTCTTACTCAACAGGACTTCGTTCAAAGGTTAACTGCTACGGTGCTAACGACGTAACAGAAGGCGTTGCTATCATGCACAAGGAAGGCGTTGACGTTTCTATCACAGGTAACTCAACTAACCCCACACGCTTCCAGCACCCCGTTGCAGGCACATACAAGAAGGAATGTGTTGAACAGGGCAAGAAGTACTTCTCAGTTGCATCAGGCGGTGGTACAGGTCGTACACTTCACCCTGACAACATGGCAGCAGGCCCTGCTTCATACGGTATGACAGATACAATGGGTCGTATGCACTCTGACGCACAGTTCGCAGGTTCATCATCAGTTCCCGCACACGTTGAAATGATGGGACTTATCGGTATGGGTAACAACCCCATGGTTGGTGCTACAGTTGCTTGCGCAGTTGCAGTTGAAGAAGCTATGGCTAAGTAATGTAAATTGAATTGAAAAAAATATAACGCCTGCGGATTTTTCCGTGGGCGTTTTATTTCTCTTGACGGAATACTGACTGTATGATATAATTACCGATAATATCGTAATATCGAGGTGTTTATATGAGCTTTTTGAAAAAATGCGTTTCTGCTGTACTTGCAGGAATTACGTGTCTTTGTTTTTCGGCAGGGGTTTTTGCTGAAAATCCGATAGAACCTCCTGTAATCAAATGCACAAGAAGAATAGTCACCATTACCGCACAGGAAGGTGCGACAATATATTACACAACTGACGGAACAACCCCAGACGAAAATTCCGAAGAATACACAAAAGCATTTGCAATTGCAGATGATACAGTTGTAAAGGCTATCGCCGTTACAGTCGACGGAACAAGCAATATAGCGGAAAGAACGCTCCCGAGCCCGTTGGGAGATGATGACCCTGACGGTTGGGCTGAGATTGACGAGCTTCTTGAAGATGTAAGCAACCATTCGACAATTACCGTTGAGGCAGAGAAAAATACTGTAATTCCCGAGAGAATTCTCGATAAAATAAAGGGTAGGGACATCACCCTTGTCATCAAAGTTGCTGACGGAATGAAATGGACTGTCAACGGCAAGAATGTTGAATACGCAAGGGATACCGACTTGTACATCACGACGGGAGAGTATATTCCGAAGTCTGTGATTGATGCGGTTGACGGAGCGAAAACAACTCAGCTCCATCTTACGAACGACGGAGATTTTGGTTTCAAGGCGACACTTTCGTTATCTGTTGACCGTGAAAACAACGGAAAATACGCAAATCTTTATTCCTATAACAGCACAACGAAGGAACTTGAATTCCGTGCGGCGTCGCTTGTTGAAAGCGGCAGGACGACATTCAATTTCGACCATGCGGCAGACTATGCGCTTGTGATTGACGAAAAGTCGCACGCCGACCTTTCCGACCTTGCGGCAGGAGAGGGCGTTTCTGTAAACGAAATTATGCTGTAATAAACTTATAAAAACAAATAGGGTATCGAGCAATAAACTCGATACCCTTTATTTTGTGTATTACCCAAAGCGGCTCGCTTTAGCGTGGGTGCGGTACAAGAGTAAGTGAAGTTACCGAGCGGTAAATTCGCTCTATTATAATCCGTACGATACGATTGCCAAAAGCGGCTCGCTTTTTTTCTTTCGGTGTAATATTTGTATCGTTACCGTGCGGAAAACTTTATCTTACTTCGTCAGAAACGATGCGATGTGCCCAAAGCGGCACGCTTTATACTGTGTAGTTGTCGAAATAACCCTGAACATAGATGATAGGAGTACCCTTGTCTCCACTTCCAGATGTAAGGTCGCAGAGCGAACCGATGAGGTCTGTAAGCTGACGGGGAGTTGTACCTTCAGACGCCATATTGCCCTTGAGGTCGTTGTCCTTCTGCTTGATTTTCTCTGAAATTGCAGCCTTGAGTTCATCGCCACTGAGGTCTGCAAAGTCGTTGTCTGCGAGGTACTTGAGCTTGAGCTCGTTAGGTGTACCTGCGAGTCCCTTTGTGTATCCGGGAGAAACAACGGGGTCAGCAAGCTCCCAGATCTTTCCTACGGGGTCCTTGAACGCTCCGTCACCGTATACCATAACTTCAATAGTCTTTCCTGTCTTTTCGAGGAGAAGAGCCTGTACTCTCTCAACGAATTCCTGCGACTTGATGGGGAAGAGCTTTATTGTGTCTTCTGTTGCCTTGTTTGAACCGAGAAGTCCGCAGTAGTCGTTGTAGCCGCTTCCGTTAACGGGAGCAGTAAGGATTTCGTCCATTCCGTAAACTGTGTTTGCGCCTGCCTTCTTGAGCTGACGCTTTGTGCGTGCTCTTGAGTGAATGTCACAGCAAAGAACATCCTTTGTGTAATCGAGGATAGCTGTTGCCTTGTTTGCAAATACGATTTCACATTCGCAACCGCAGGATTCAATCAGCTTCTTGTAGTAGTCAACATAGTCGATACCTGTGAACGGGTGGAGAACATATCCGAAAAGTTCACGGTATTTTTCTTCGGAAAGTACATCTGCATAGGGGTCAACGCCCTTTTCATCAAGCATATCAATGTCGAAAAGGTGGTTTCCTACTTCGTCGGAAGGATAGCTGAGCATAAGAGTAATCTTCTTTACGCCCATAGCAAAGCCCTTGAGGCAGATAGCGAAACGGTTACGGCTGAGGATAGGGAAGATAACACCGATGTGACCCGAGGGAAACTTTGCCTTTACATCGTCTGCAATGTCCTTGACGCTTGCGTAGTTGCCCTGCGATCTTGCAAGGATTGACTCTGTTACAGCGACGATGTCCTTGTTGCCGATTTCGATGTTTTCGACTTCAAGAAAATGACAGATTGTGTCTGTTACAATCTGTGCGAGGTCATCGCCTTCACGGATGATGGGTGCTCTTACACCACGGACAACGGTACCGATAGTTCTTTCCATAATTTATACTCCATTCTACCGCTTTTTGCGGTTAATATACTGTGGTATATACGAGGAATGTGATTTAATCTATTGACATTCCTGTAATATTATACTATAATCCGAAATATAAGTCAATGTTATAATTTGATGAATACCATAAGTAAAACTAATAGGTTGGTGTTTTTATGAAATACAGTTTTTCGCTTGATTATTACAAGACCTTCAGCGTCGTGTATGAGGCAAGGTCGTTTTCCGAGGCGGCAAGACGGCTTTATGTCACGCAGAGTGCAATCAGCCAGTCGGTAAAACAGCTTGAGGTCATTCTCGGTGTACAGCTTTTTGTACGAGGAAAACGCTCGGTAATTCCGACGGTTGAGGCTGACACCCTCTACGCCACTATTCTTCCTGCGCTTGAAACGATAGGTGAGGCGGAGGAAAAAATCGCACGTCTGCGACTTCTTCAGGAGGGTAGCCTTTGCATCTGTGCGGCAGATACCGTAGCGAAGTATTATCTTCTTCCGTACCTTAAAAAGTGGAACGAGCTTTACCCGAATGTGCGTCTTACGGTTGTAAACCGTACCAGTACCGAGGCTTTTTCTCTGCTGTCGGCGGGGAAGATTGACATTGCCTTTGTCAACTCTCCGATACCCGAGGCGAAGTTCTGCCAGAAGCGTTGCCTTGAACTCCACGATGTTTTTATCGCAGGCAAGGCGTACAATAATCTGAAGGGCAAAACTGTCACAAGGGGAGAGCTTGCGCAATATCCGCTGATTATGCTTGAAACTCTCTCGAACTCACGAAAAGCTGTCGATGCGGTTTTCCGTGATGACGGAATTGTTTTACAGCCTGAAATCGAACTCGGCGCACACGAACTGCTTGTCGACTTTGCACGCATAGGTCTTGGAATTTCCTGCGTTACCAGAGAGTTTTCCGATATGGACGGACTGTTTGAAATTAACCTCGATTCACCTCTGCCGTCGCGCTCACTTGAGCTTTGTTGGATTGAGAACGGTCAGGCGTCAAGCACAAAAAAGCGGTTTATCGAACTGTTTTAGTATCTGCGAAATTAATTGATTTATGTCAAAATAAAAGGTACTGAGAATAAGGACGATACCCATAAAGAAGTTTTTATGTGTACTGTTGAGGAAAACCCTTTTGAAAAAGGTTTTTCCTCAAACTCCTTTCCTAAAACTTTGAATTTAAAAACAAACCCATAGGAATTAACCCTATGGGTTTGTTTTTGACTTGAAAGTCTTTGAAGGGGAGTACGAGGGGAACCTTTCTTCAGAAAGATTCCCCTCGATAAATACATATAAAATTTCTGTACGGCGTTATCCTAAAACTCAGTACCTTTTTGTTATGTGTTTTTTTCGCTTACCGCAATAAAGCAGTCGCCTTCCTTGGATACAACCGTGCAATCGGAATTTGTCGTGTCGGCATTTTTCAATCCGTAGGAAAATCCGTCGCCGTGCATTTTGATGAGGCTTTCCTTCATCGCCCATATCTTCGTGAATTCTTCCGCTTTGTCCGCAACTTTTTCAAGTATGGCAAGCTCGTTTTCACAGCATACTTTCATTGCTGTTTTTTCGGAATATTCCCGTACTTCCTGAACATCAACGCCGATTTCCTTGTCGGAAACCACGCATACGCAGGCGTTTTTGCAATGACTGAGATTGAAATACACGCCGTCAATGCCTGACAGAAACGGTTTTCCGTGTTCTTTGCAGGAAATTTCAAAGTCGTTAGTGCCGAAATGCTCCTTCAACGCTTTTTTCAGCATCGTATAGCATATTGCGGAGCGTCTGCGGTCATCGTGAATGTTGTATCTCTCAATCCTTTCCCGACAGGTGCGGGGCAGGGAGGAGAGCATTTCTTCCGTCGTCGGAAATCCGTCTAATTCCGAAGTAAAATACAGATGATACATTATGCCTTTTTCTTCTTTGTCTTGGGCTCGGTAACCTTGATAGTATCGATTATGTTCTTGAATTCAAGCGCCTTGTCGATACTTCCTTCTATGCGGAGTTTTCCGACAGTGAAAGCGAATACGGGGTCAAGCTCGCCGTTTACGAGCCTGATGAAGTTGTCGCCTGTTATGATGAAGATACAGTCACGGTCGTGGTACTCATAAGGCTCGACAAAAACCTGTCTGTCCTTGAGTTCGATGTAGAAAGCACCTTCGCCTTCGCCCTCGATGTTTATCTGTACTGCAAGGTGTCCGTCAATGTTGCTGACATCACTCTGCATTACAATTTCTTTGGTTTTGCTGAAAATTTCTTCGTAGGTCATTTTGCTGTTCCTTTCGTGGATTAGATTATTTCGCCCTGTTCTGTCTGCTGACGCTTGATTTTCTTCGAAGTCGTCTTGTCAAACTCCTTATCTCTCAGGCGGATTCTTCTTATTGTCTTTGAAGATGTTACCGTCTTGTTGATTTCCTTGATGAGTTCGTTGAGCTCAGCGACAACAGCAGATTTTTCCGCATCCTTGAAATATTCGGGGTTGGGGAGAAGTTCCGCTGTTATGTAGCCTTCCTCTGCGTAGACGAGAACTTCCGCAATCTTGTCGTTTCCTGCAAACTTGTTTTCAAGCTCTTCGGGGGAAACATTTTCTCCGTTGCTGAGGATAATCAGGTTCTTCTTGCGACCTGTGATAAACACTCTGTTGTTTTCCACATAACCGAGGTCGCCTGTGTGGAGCCATCCGTCAGCGGTGAGAACCTCTGCGGTAGCCTCGGGGTCTTTGTAGTAGCCCTGCATAACAGAGGGACTCTTTACGACGATTTCGCCGTCTTCGATTTTGATTTCACATCCTCTTACAACCGTACCTACGTCGCCGTAGCTTTCGTCGGTGAATATCGAGGATGAAATTCTCGGTGAACATTCTGTCATACCGTAGCCCTGGGAAATCGGAATGCCGAGTTCCTTATATCCGTTGAGGATTTCGGGTGCAAGATATGCTCCTCCGCTGTAAATACCCTTGAGGCGTCCGCCGAAAACTGCCTGAGCAATCGCTCTTTCGGGAATTTCGGGTTTCGCCGCAGCGGCAGCCTTTATCTGCTTGAGGATGGTTTCTGCAATCATCGGCACAAGTAGGATAATTGTCGGCTGGAACAGCTTGAGGTTCATGGCAATTCTCATCATCGAGTCGTTTACGCATATTGATGAGCCGTATCTCAGCGAAAGGAGAATATCGCAGGTGAAACAATAAATGTGGTGAATGGGGAGAACGGTAAGAGTTGATTCTCCGGGAGCGCTTTCTCCGTCACAGCACATTGTGTTGTCGATGAGGTTTCCGTGTGAAAGCATTACGCCCTTACTTTTTCCCGTCGTGCCTGAAGTATACACGATGGCCGCAAGAGTTTCGGGTGTTACTTCGGGAAGTTCTGTTGCAGGCTTGTAATCTGCGATAATACTTTCGGTCGAAACGGAATTTTCATTCTGCTGAAGACAGATGTAGTGTGTTATATCGGGGCATGCCGCCTTGATAGCGTCGAGCATCGGTGCGTATCTTGAGTCATAGAAGAATACCGTCACATCTGCTCTCTGCAAAAGCTCGCAGAGGTCGGGGCAGGGGAGCTGTGCGTCAAGCGGAACTATCGGGTTTGCAGTTGACACCGTTCCGAAATAGCTGACAAGATATGCATAGCTTGTAGGCCCGATAACAGCGGCGTGCAGGTTTTTTCCGACTTCTGTGAGGAGATAGTTTGCAATCTTCTTACAGTCATCATTGAAGTTGTTGAATGTCTTTTCAACTATTTCCTTGCCGCTTTTTTCTTTGATGAATATTCCGTCGCCGTAGCACTTTGCGGCGTTTTCGTACAAATCACGCAGGGTTTTGACACTGTTTTTATCCATTACTTTCTCCTTTGTTTTAGTTTTTGAGGGATTCGATATACTTCACAGCTTCGCCGACAGTGTGGAGGTTGATTACCTCCTGCTCGTCAACTGTGATGTCGAATTCCTGCTCAAGCTCTCCGAGAAGGCTCATGAAGTCGTAGGAATTGAAACCGAGGTCTTCGATAAATCTTGAATCCTCTGTGATGCTGTCTGCATCCACCTCTACATAATTTACGATAAGTTCTTTCAACTGGTCAAGCATGATAAATAGCTCCTTTCAAAATATGTTATATCATTTCAAGAATTTCTTTCATTGTCTTGTCGGCGTTTTCAATTCCTCTGAAAAGCGCACGGCAGATGTAATAATAAAGATACTCCATCTCGTATTCGGTGACAGCGTCTTTTCTGTATTCAAAGCTGAAATCGAGTCCGTTGTCTTCCGCACGGTGCATTACCGTGAGGTAGAGGGGCTGTCCCGCAACGCCGTTGGTGTACCACATCGTCTTGTAGCTGATGTCAGGCATTTCGTGTTCTTTACGCTGAAGCGTCATCGGCTGGTATGTAAGGCTTAAACTTTCATAACTTGTTCCGGGAGGGTTTTTCCAGTGCTTTGCACGTCTGATTGTATAGTCGATGGGGTCAAAGTTTGCGTGTCTGAACAGCTTGTTCTGTTCAGCCTGGATAATCTGGAGACCTTCAAAGAATGTGTTTTCGGGTTCAACGCTTGTACGGATGGGGAAGAAGTGAATTCTTGTTCCGCCCGATTTCTTTTCAAGCAGAGTTCCTCGTCTTGCAACACAGCTCTTTACCGATACATCCTTTTCGTCGTTGTTGAACTTTGAAAGAATTGTACGCAGTCCCATGAGAAGAAGTGTAGCCATGGGGATCTGGTTGTCTGCACAGAACTGCATAAGACGCTCGGAAGGTTCTTTTTCAAGGTGATATACAGCAATTGCGGCTTCGGGGTTTTTTGATACTACCATAGCACAACGCTGGTTGGGATTGTTGTTTTCACGGCGCTGTGTGATGAGTCGTCCCATTCCGTTGAAGTCGGTGTAGATAGGCTCACTCTTTGTGATTTCGTTCATCCAGAATTCCTCGTCACGCTTCTGTGCGGCAGAGCCTGCTTCGTATTCGAGGTCTTTTTCGAGTGCCTTTATATACGACATCATCGGCTTGGGCATTTCGGTGTCGAAGCACATTGCACAGTATGTCTTGATTACATATTCATCGAACATAATGAGCGAGCTTGAGTCCATGGTCATATGGTCAACCTTGAGGTATGTTCCGTTGTATCCGTTCGGGAGCTTTATAATAGCGATATAATTCATCGGGGAGTTATATCTTTCAAACGGAATAGCTGTCCATCTTCTCATTTCATTATGGGCGTCTTCTTCGTTCCAGTTCGAAAAATCAAATACGGGGATTTCTCTGTCATCGTTGGGCACGATGTACTGATATACGGTGTCGTCTTCATCTTTTACAAAGCGAAGTCTCATCGAATCAAACTGCTGATAAGCAACCTTTATTGCTTTTTTCAGCATCTCTACATCAAGGTCGAACTGAATGTAAAATCCCGTTCCGATATTGAGCACCTGATGTGCGGAGAACTTGATGGTGTAGTTGTGAATTCTCTGCGCAGCGGAAAGGGGGTAGCACTGTACGATTGCGCCGTTGATGTTGAATTCCTTCATATTGACCTCCTTGATTTATATATTGAAATACTTGCCTGTAAATTCCGATACTTTTTCCTGATAGAGCGACGGATTTTCGTAATAGCTCGCTCCGTGAGCAGCATTCGGTACAAGAAGAATGTCCTTGTCGGAAACACATTCCTCGTAGTTCTTCTTTGTCATCCATACGGGAACGAAGTTGTCTTCCTCACCGTGAATGAAAAGTATGGGCTTGTCTGTTTCCTTTACGGCTGTTAATGTGGAGTAATCCTTGAAACCGTAGCCTGCTTTTTTGCGGCAGATAACATTGTTGAAGTTCATAATCGGGAATTCCGAGAGCTTATAGTCCTTCTTGAGAACATGGCAGAAAACTTCGTAGGGGGAAGTGAATCCGCAGTCTGCAACGAGCGCCTTGACATTTGCGGGGATTTTCTTGTCTGCGGCCGCCATCATTATTGTTGTGGCACCCATCGACACTCCGTAAAGCAGAATATTTTTCTTGCTGTCGAATTTTTCGTTTACATATTCTATCCAGGAGATACAGTCGTGTCTGTCGAGGATACCGAATCCTATATATTCACCCTCACTGTCGCCGTGAGCACGGTTGTCTACCAGCAGACAGTCAAATCCGAGCTTGTGCATATACGCCGCAAAGGAACAGCTGCTCATTCTCGCACTTGTGTATCCGTGGAAGCATATTACCAGATTGTCCGAAGGTTTTTCGGCAGGGTAGTAATCGCCGTGAAGGGTAAGACCGTCGTTGGATTTTACCGTGACATGCTCACATGGGAGTGAAAGCATAAAGTCCTTGTTCGGCTGAATGACCTTCATATATTCCTGCCATTTCTCAGCGTCTGCCATCTCGTCCATATTGACCTTTACACCGTCCTGACGGGGAATTACTTTTTTGAACAGTACATTCGCAATCAGCAATGACATAATCACTGTCAGTAGAATTATTCCTGCAACTATGGCAAGAATGATAAAAAGTGTTTTCATATTGTAGTCACCTTTCTGTTTTTTGGCACATAATTATGCAAATATTATACATCAGAATCTGTTAAATGTAAAGAGAAAATGCGTGAAGTGACAGTTTTTTGCTTTTATATTTTTATTTTTTCTATAAAAGATTGACTAATCGTGATAATAATGATAAAATATTTATATGTTCATTCGCAAAATAAAAAAGGAAGGTGTAAAAATGAAAAAGAGAAGTATTATTTCACTTATAACCTCTGCGGTTATGACAGTCGCAACAATGTCTGTATTTACAGCGGGTGTAAGCGCTGCATCAAACGATATGTTTGAGTATGAAATTCAGGACGGAAAGTGCGTTGTCACAGAGTACATAGGTTCTTCAACGGGAGAAATAACAGTCGGACGCTGTGGAAACAGCTATCCTGCAAAAATCGGCGACGAAGCGTTTGCGGAATCAAAGGTTACATCGGTTGTTCTTCCGAGATATGTAAGAGCAATCGGAAACAGTGCTTTCCGTGACTGCAAGAGCCTTGAATCAATCACAATCTACTGCGACAGCATTGAATTCTACGGCGGCGAAAAGGTTTTCCAGGGCTGTACATTCCTTACAACAATCAGAGGATATACAGGCTCCAACGCAGAATCATACGCAAACCGTTACGGATACGAATTTGAAGCTATCGATGAAGAAAACGAGGAAGGCGAGCATCTTTCAATCTTTGAAGAAGGAAAGAAAATCACCGTCTATGGTGTAAGCGACGCTAACGACCTCTACGCAAAAGAAATCACACCCTGCGACAGTACAGGCGACGGATGCCCTATTTACAAGGCACTCAAGGAAAAGGCTTCCGATGAAATTCTTTTCGCACGTTCACTTTCAACAAAGAGAGCTGTATCGGGTTCGTTCACATACAAAATTGAACTTGATACAGATTTCGGTGAGTATGACGACGAAGAAGTATATATGATTACATGGCGTGAAGGCGGCTCTGTAAAAATTACAAAGACAATCGTTATCGACGGTTATGCAAGCTGTAAAACCACAAACATCGGTAATTGCGTAATCGTAAAGTCAAATGCAAAGACAGAAAAGATTGTAACCGCTGATTACACTGATGTTGCACCGACAACCACAACAACAGTAGCAACAACAGTACCTGCTGTAACAGAAAATCTTTCTGACCTTGCCGCTGGCGAGGGAGTAATTCTTTCAGAAACTGCACTTTAATAAAAACTCATATCGTCACGGAATTTTTCCGTGGCGATATTTTTTTATTTGTTGACTTATTATATAAAATATGATAAAATTTCAGTATCGTACATTTTATTTTCAGGAGGAATATATAATGAAGTATTATATCGGTATTGACCTTGGCGGAACAAATATCAAGGCAGGTGTTGTCAACGAAAATTATGAAATAATCGCAAAGGCAACCTGCAAGACAAACTGCCCTCGTCCCGCAGACGAAATTATGGACGATATGGCGAAGGTTTCGCTTGAGGCTTGCGAAAAGGCAGGCATTTCAATCGCTGATGTTGAATGGGTAGGCATAGGTACTCCGGGTATTGCAAACAGCTCAACAGGTATCCTTGAATTTTCAAACAACCTCGGTTTTGTGAATGTTCCTATGGTTGAGTATCTTTCAGATAAACTCGGAAAACCCGTATACATAGATAACGACGCTAATGCCGCTGCATACGGAGAGTATGTTGCAGGTGCGGCAAAGGGCGCTACAAATGCAGTTGCTATTACTCTCGGAACGGGAGTAGGCGGCGGAATTATCATCGAAGGTAAGATTTACTCGGGCTCCAACTTTGCAGGTGCAGAGCTCGGACACGAAGTAATTCAGGTAGACGGCCCTCTCTGTTCATGCGGAAGACACGGCTGTTTTGAGGTTTACTCATCCGCTACGGGACTCATCCGTATGACAAAGGAGGCTATGGAAGAAGACAAGAACTCTATCATGTGGAAGATGGCTGAGGCTGACGGTCACGTATCAGGCCGCCATGCGTTCAACGCAATGCGTGAGGGAGATGAGGCTGCAAAGAAGGTTGTCGACAAGTACATCCGTTATCTTGCAGCAGGAATTACAAATGTAATCAATACATTCCAGCCTGACATTCTCTGCCTCGGCGGCGGTGTCTGCAACGAGGGTGACCCCCTTCTCGTTCCTATGAAGGAGCTTGTAAAGAAGGAAGTATACTCAAAGAATTCAGCAAAGAATACCGAAATCGTGATTGCAAAGCTCGGAAATGACGCAGGACTTATCGGTGCGGCATTCCTTGGAAACGCAAGAAGTAAGTAAGGTGAAAATATAATGTCTAAAAAGAACAAGAGAATGCTCGAAAAAAAGGCGGAGCGTGTTGCGGCGGCAAGGGAAGAACGCCGTGAAAAGCGTACTTTTGTCAAAGCACTCGGAATTACACTTTGCCTTTCCGCAATTATCGTGCTTGCAGGCGTTCTTGTCATCACTGCCGATTACAGAGGACAGAAGGCTGTTCTTGACCGATATATATCTGCGGTTGACACGGGCGATGTTCAGGGAATAAAGGCGTGCTACGGAACGAATTTCGATGACCCTGATTTCTATCTCACGCAGAACGGAATAGAGCGTGGCATTGAGCTCATCAAGGAAGAATATGGCGAGGATTACGGCGCAAAGTACGAAATAGTATCCCGATTTGATTATACAGATATGATTTTCAACGCAGGGGATACCGAGTATGTGCTTTACGACCTCGATATAACGCTGTACAACGACGAACGCTCCGATACCGAGGCGTATGTTGCAATTCTCATGAAAGAGCCTGACGGCAGATGGCAGTTGCACGAAGGTTGTTTCGAGCTTGGTGGAATGGACATTATAAAAGACGAAGAATAAAAACAAAGGTCTGACAGAGGATTTACCGTCTGTCAGACCTTTTTATTACTTTTCAAGCCGCAGCATTTCGTCTATGCAGGCTTTTGCCTTGTTCATTGTAGCTTCGGGAATTTCGATTTCCACACCGCCCCTGCCTTTTACGGCGTTGTAAAGGTCGATGAGGGTAGTGGCTTTCATATCACAGCAAATCAGCTTTTTGCTCAACGGATAGAATTTCTTGTCGGGACACTCAAACTGAAGGTGCTGTACTATTGAGTTTTCCGTGCCGATGATGAATTCCTCGGCGTCGCTTTCCTTTGCAAACTTCATTATTCCCGCTGTTGAGCCTATGTAGTCAGCGTCACTGACTACCTCTGCGGTACATTCGGGGTGAACGAGCAGCTTTGCGTTCGGGTGGAGCTTTCTTGCTGCCTCAACCTCTTCCTTCGTTACCGCCGCATGAATAGGACAGCCTCCGGGAATCAGCTTTACATTTTTTTCGGGGAGCATTTTTGCCACATACCCTCCGAGGTTACAGTCGGGGATGAAGAGTATGTTTTTATTCTCGATTTTCTCGCATATTTTCAACGCCGAGCCTGAAGTCACGCAGACATCACACACGGTTTTTAGCTCTGCCGTTGTGTTGATATACGCAACAACTGCATAGTCGGGATATTCTTCCTTGAATTTTCTTATTTCGTCAACCGAGAACTGCTCCGCCATGGGACAGCCTGCCGTGCCGTTTGCGAGTATCACCTTTTTCTGCGGGGAGAGGATTTTCATAGTCTCCGCCATGAAATGTACGCCGCACATTACGTATGTGTCGTTGGGGTCTTCGGTCGCAAGTTTGCTGAGTTGGAACGAGTCGCCGACGAAATCCGCAACCTCGATTATATCCTCGGATTGATAGCTGTGTGCGTAGATGCTTATTTTCTTTTCTTTCTTGAGCTTTATTATTTCTGCCTGAATATCGCAGAGCATATCAGTTTTCCTCCGTTGTGTCGTTTTCTTCTGTGGTTTCTTCCGTTACGGTTACGGGTTCTGTATTTTCGGTTTCGTGAGAAATTTCCGTTATTGCCTCAGACCCCTGATATATCTTCGGTGCCACGGGAAGATTTTTCTTCATGAGCGTTGCGTTTATGAATTCCTTTGACAAGTCATAGATTACCGCAAATACAGGAACTCCGACTAGCATTCCGACGAAACCGAAAAGCCCTCCGCCGATGAAGATTGCAAACATTACCCAGAAGGCAGGAAGACCTGTTGAGTCGCCGAGGATTTTCGGGCCGAGGATGTTTCCGTCAAACTGCTGAAGAATAAGTATGAATATAATGAAGATAATTGTTTTTTCGGGTGCGGCGAAAAATACAAGTACCGCACTCGGAATAGCACCGATGAACGGGCCGAAGAACGGAATCATATTCGTTACGCCGACGATTACACTTATAAGCACAGGGAAGGGCATGTCCAGTATTCTCATTGCGATAAAGCACAGGATGCCGATTATTGTCGAGTCAAGCGCCTTACCGTAGATGAAACCGATGAATGTGCGGTCAGCCTGCGATACAATGCGGAGAATGTTATCAGCCGTGCGCTTCTTGAACAATGCGTAGATTACCTTTTTGGTCTGTCCCTTGAAATTTTCCTTGCCACAGAGGATGTATACCATTACGATAAATCCGAGGGCGAAGTCCTTTATTCCGACTGCGAAATTCTTGAGTACAGTCGTAGCTCCCGTTGCGAGAGTGCTTATTTCGGGGAGGTATTTGTTTGCGAGTCCGACAACGTCGATTTCAAGTGATGTGATATACGTTTCAATGAATGCATATATTTCGGGATTGATTTTTTCAATTCCGAGAAGCCATTTGTTGAGGGATTGAATATAATCCTCGGCTTGCTTGAAAATGTTTACTATACTGTCTGAAATCTGTGGGATAATTACCGCAATGAGTGCGCTGAGTACGGCAAGTGTCACGATTACGGTGATTGCCGCCGATACTCCCCTTAAAATACGGGGATGCTTTTTCTTCTTTTCGATTACTTTCGTGAGGTGCCGTTCAAGGAAGTTGAGGAACGGGTTGAGAAGATACGCAAAAACCAAGCCCCATATTATAGGCATTACAACTGCAATTATTTTTTTGAGTATTTCCATAAGTCCGTCAAAGCGTAAAACAACCACTACCATCGCAAGACAGATTGCAAATACGACAACGGTGTATTTCGCTATGGAAAAATACTTCGGGTGCATAATCGGTTTTTTCATTGTGGGCCTCCCTGTATATTCGATAAAATGGCAAGCATAATGTAATTTGTACTATATAAATAAATTATACCACGATATCTGAAAAAATGGAATAGCAATATTTTATTTTTAGGAATAACTTCTGGAAAAATCAACTTGCAGTATTGAAAAAAATGTGATATACTATATATTGATATGCTTTAATTTGAAAAAGGAGATACTTTATGGAATGGATTGAACTTTCCGTTTTCACCTCAAGTGAGGGCGTTGACATCCTCTGCGGATGCCTTCTCGGAATGGGTGTAAACGGCTTTGTAGTAAAGGATTCCAAGGATTTTGAGGAATTCCTTGAAAACAAAACAGGTAACTGGGATTATCTTGACGACGACCTTATGGGACTCCGTGACTGCGAAACCTGCGTGACGGTTTATCTTCCCGATAACGCACAGGGCAAGGAAAACTTTGCCGCAATAAAGACGGAGCTTGAGCGTTTGAAAAGCATCGACACCGACGGCTCATTCGGAAGGCTGGAATATGAACTTTCGAATGTCAACGAGGAAGACTGGGCAAACAACTGGAAACAGTACTTCAAGCCGCTTACTGTCGGGGAAAAGCTGCTTATCAAGCCAAGCTGGGAGGATGCAGCTCCCGACGAAAAGCGTATAATCCTTGAAATTGACCCTGCGTCAAGTTTCGGTACGGGACAGCACCACACAACCCAGCTTTGTCTTGAGTTGCTTGAAAAATATCTTTCCGACGGGGACAGAGTGCTCGACCTCGGCTGTGGAAGCGGTATTCTTTCGATCGGCGCAATTCTTCTCGGTGCTTCGGAGTGTACGGCGGTTGACATCGACGCAAATTCAGTAAAGATAGCGGAAGAAAACGCCGCAAAGAATAATATATCCACGGATATATACACGGCGTATTGCGGAAATGTTATCGACGACGCAGAGCTGGTGAAAAAAATCGGCGGCGGATACAAAATCATCGTTGCCAACATTGTTGCCGATGTGCTTATTGCGATGAGTGATATTTTCGCTGATTTTCTTACCGATGACGGGGTTCTTATTATGTCGGGAATTATCACTGAACGTAAAAATGAAGTGATAGATGCTGTTAAGGAATGTGGCTTTACAGTGCTTGCCAATGCCGAAAAAGAGGGCTGGGCGGCAGTTGCGATGTCACGCTGAAATACATAGTTGAGAGGACGGAAAAATATGAAAAAGAATACAGTTGTTTCATTTATAGTTATGGCGCTTATTGTTGGTGCCGCAGTATATCTCGGTATTTCTGCGGGCTGGTGGCAGGTTAATTCCGCACTTGACGGACTCTGGACATTCCTGCTTATCGTACCTGCGATTATCTGGATGCTTATCTTCAACATCAACTTCTTCAATTCCGCACTTTTCTTCGCGGGCTTCGGACTTCTGCTTACAGAAACGGGACTTGTTTCCAAGACGGAATGGGTGCCTCTTCTGATTGCTATGGGTGTTATGACGATTGCACTTACAATCAAGGGTGCGGTTGACAGCAAGCCTGCTGAAATTATGGCGTTTGACGAGAAGGCAAAGCAGAACGATACGGATACAATAAAGATTGCCGACGCTTTTGCGGGCGGAAGATACACAAACATCTCCGAAAATGTCAAGGAAGGAAATATTTCCGCAACAGCCTGCAAGCTGGTCTATGACTTCTCAAAGGCAGAATTACAGCAGGATATAACACTTAAACTCAAGGCAAGCCTTGCAACGATAGTTCTTATCGTTCCGAAGAATGTCAAGCTCGTTGTGAACACAAACTGCACCTGCGGTAAGCTCGTGAACAGAGTGGAAGAAAAATCCGTCAGCAGAACAATTACGATACAGGCTGACATAAAGTTCGGAAAGATTTTTGTCAGAGATACACTTCCCGAAAACATTAGTAAAGGTGAATAACAGATATGGCTAAAAAGAATTCATACGGCAACGACAGTATCACATCCCTCAAGGGCGCCGACCGTGTAAGAAAGCGTCCCGGGGTTATATTTGGTTCTGACGGAATTGACGGATGTCAGCATTCGATATTTGAAATCCTTTCAAACTCAATCGATGAGGCGAGAGATGGTTACGGCAACAAAATCATAGTAACCCGTTTCAACGACAACAGCTTTGAGGTTGAGGATTTCGGGCGAGGACTTCCCGTTGACTTCAACAAAACCGAAAACCGATACAATTGGGAGCTTGTTTTCTGCGAACTTTACGCAGGAGGTAAGTTCAGCGATGACGAAGAAACCTACGACTATTCTCTCGGACTTAACGGTCTGGGTCTTTGTGCTACGCAGTATTCTTCCGAGTATATGGATGCTGAGGTTTATACCGACGGCTATAAGTACAACATTCACTTCGAAAAGGGTGAAAATGTCGGCGGTCTGAAAAAGGAAGAAACCTCCCGCAAAAAGACAGGTACCCGTATCCGCTGGAAGCCCGACATCGAGGTTTTCACCGATATCGCTGTCGGAAGGGAATACTTCGACGATGTACTGAAAAAACAGGCGGTAGTAAACCCGAATATACTCTTCCTTTTCCGCAATCAGAACGAGGATGGAAAATTTGAAGAAACCGAATACATCTACAATAACGGAATAGTTGACTATGTAAACGAAATCGTCGGCGAGGACGCACTTACAACGGTGCAGTACTGGCAGACCGAACGCCGTGGTAAAGACCGTGAGGACAAGCCCGAATACAAGGTCAAGCTGTCGGTTGCGATTACATTCTCCAACAAGATAAAGTGCCTTGAATACTATCATAATTCCAGCTTTCTTGAGCATGGCGGCTCTCCCGAAAAGGCTGTAAAGGCGGCGTTTGTGTCGCAGATTGACAGCTATCTCAAATCGGGAAACAAGTACAATAAAAACGAAAGCAAAATCACCTTTGCCGATGTAGAAGACTGTCTTGTTCTCGTATCATCATCATTCTCCACGAGAACATCGTACGAGAACCAGACCAAAAAGGCGATTACCAACAAGTTTATTGCCGATGCAATGACGGATTTCCTCAAGCACCAGCTTGAAGTTTATTTTATCGAAAATCCCGATGAGGCGATAAAGATTGCGGAACAGGTTCTCATCAACAAGAGAAGCCGTGAAAACGCAGAAAAGACACGACTCAACCTCAAGAAAACGCTTTTCAGCACAATCGACCTTGCCAACAGGGTGGAGAAATTCGTTGACTGTCGTACAAAGGATGTTGCCCGCCGTGAAATCTATATAGTGGAGGGTGACTCTGCCCTCGGTGCCTGCAAGCTCGCAAGAGATGCGGAATTCCAGGCGATTATTCCTGTAAGAGGTAAAATCCTCAACTGTCTAAAGGCGGATTACTCAAAGATTTTCAAGAACGATATTATCGTTGATATACTGAAGGTTCTCGGCTGCGGGGTAGAGGTTACAACAAAGTCAAACAAGGATATTTCCGTGTTCGACCTCAACACTCTCCGCTGGAATAAAATCATCATCTGCACCGATGCCGATGTCGACGGCTTCCAGATAAGAACGCTCATTCTCACACTCCTGTACCGTCTTACCCCGACTCTTATCGAGAAGGGCTATGTGTATATCGCAGAGTCACCTCTGTTCGAAATCACTACGAAGGATAAGACTTACTTTGCGTACAGCGAAAAGGAAAAAGCCGATGTTCTTGCGAAAATCGGCGATACGAAGTATGTAATCCAGCGTTCAAAGGGACTTGGTGAAAACGAGCCCGATATGATGTCATTCACAACTATGAATCCCGAAACAAGACGACTTATAAAGATTACTACCGATGATGTTCAGAAAACGATTGAAATGTTCGATATGCTGCTTGGAGATAATCTTCAGGGGCGTAAGGACTATATTGCCGAATTCGGAAGTAAATATCTTGATGTTGCGGATATAAGCTAGAGAGGAGGGGAACGGAATGGCAAGAAAAAAGACTCCGCCAAAGGCACCGAAGAAAAGCGCTATGCCTAATGCGGAAATCGAAAACAGCGGAGTTGTTGTTGAACAGAAAATAACCGAAACACTCGAAACCAACTATATGCCCTATGCCATGAGCGTCATTGTTTCGAGAGCGCTCCCCGAAATCGACGGTTTTAAGCCTTCACACAGAAAGCTCCTCTATACAATGTATAAGATGGGACTTCTCACAGGCCAGAAGACGAAGAGTGCGAATGTTGTCGGTCAGACGATGAAGCTCAACCCTCACGGCGACGCTGCTATATACGAAACAATGGTGCGTCTTTCAAGGGGAAACGAGGCGCTTCTGCACCCGTATGTTGACAGCAAGGGTAACTTCGGTAAGGCGTATTCGAGAGAAATGGCGTATGCTGCCTCACGATATACAGAGGTTAAGCTTGACCCTATCTGTAACGAACTTTTCCGTGACATAGACAAGGATACAGTTGATTTTGTCCCGAACTATGACAATACTCTTATGGAGCCTACGCTTTTCCCGACAACATTCCCGTCGGTACTTGTCAATTCCAATGTCGGAATTGCCGTATCCATGGCAAGTAATGTGTGCTCCTTCAACCTTTCGGAAATATGCGAAACAACGATAGCTCTCATAAAAAATCCCGAGCATGATGCAATATCCACCCTCAAGGGCCCTGATTTTTCGGGCGGAGGGTATATGCTCTACGACGAGGAAGAACTCCGCCGTATCTATCAGACAGGCAGGGGAAGTATCAGGGTGCGTTCTCGTTACAACTATGACAGCGAGGCAAACTGCATTGAGGTTACTGAAATTCCTCCGACCACAACGGTAGAGGCAATTATCGATAAAATCGCCGAAATGATAAAAATCGGCAAGATAAGAGAGATTGCCTATATCCGTGATGAAACCGACATCAACGGACTCAAGATTGCCATTGATATAAAGCGTGGGGTTGACCCCGACAAGCTGATGCAGAAGCTGTATAAGCTCACACCTTTACAGGATAATTACTCCTGCAATTTCAACATTCTTATAGGCGGAACGCCTAAGGTTATGGGCGTCTACGAAATCCTTTCCGAGTGGACGGCGTTCCGTACAGAGTGTGTAAAGCGCAGGGTATATCACGACCTCGAAAAGAAGAAAGCAAAGCTCCACCTTCTCAAAGGTCTCGGAAAAATCCTGCTTGATATTGACAAGGCGATAAAGGTTGTCCGTGAAACTGAGGAAGAGGCGGATGTTGTCTCCAACCTTATGATTGAGTTCGGCATTGACGAAATCCAGGCTGAATATGTTGCCGAAATCAAGCTCCGTCATCTCAATAAGGAGTATATTCTCAACCGTATAAGCGAAACCGAACAGCTCGAAAAGGATATCGCCGAGATGGAGGATATTCTTTCAAGCGAAAAGAAAGTACAGAAAATAATTATTGACGAGCTTAAGGAAGTTTCAAAGAAATACGGCAAGCCCAGAAAGACGATGTTCTATTACACAGGCGAGGAAGAATACACCGAGGAAGCGGAAGAAGTACCCGACTATCCCGTGCACCTTTTCCTTTCAAGGAGCGGATATTTCAAGAAGATTACTCCTCAGTCACTTCGTATGAGCGGCGAACAGAAGCTCAAGGAAGGCGACGTGATGGAAACCACTCTGCTTTCTACAAACAGGGCAGAGGTACTGTTCTTCAGCGACAAGGCACAGGTTTACAAGGCAAAGGTTTCGCAGTTTGACGACACAAAGGCGAGGGATTTCGGAGAGTATATTCCTGTAAAACTCGGCTTTGACGAGGGCGAAAATGTCTTTGCGATGGTTGTGACAACCGACTATTCCGAAACGCTGATGTTTGTTTTCGAGAACGGAAAAATCGCAAAGGTACCACTTAATTCCTACGAAACAAAGCTCAACAGAAAGAAGCTCACAAACGCATATTCAGATAAATCTCCGTTGAAGAAACTCCTTGTGATAAAGGAAAATACGGATATTCTCATGAAGTCTACAAACGGCCGTGCAATCGTGTTCAATTCGGGAATGATACTTCCGAAGACCACGAAAAATACAATCGGCGTGTCGGTAATGACGCTGAAGGCGAAATCGCTTGTAGAATCGGCGTATATCGTAACCGATGAAATGCAGGAAAATGTCGCACGATACCGTGTAAAGACCATTCCCGCCGCAGGCAGCTTCGCCAAGGACCTTGACGATTACGACCAGATTACTTTTGACGAAACGACATAAAAAAATCCCCTCGCTGATGCGAGGGGATTTCGTTTTATTCACGGCTTATTCAACGCCGTATGTCTTTCTGTATTCAAGCATCTTGTCGAGGTATTCCTGTCCTTCGATTACGCCGTTTTTGATAGCGTCAATGATGTCCTGAACTGTAACGATGGGGTAGATTTTGATTCCGAATTCCTTGTATACTTCCTGAACTGCGGAAAGCTCGCCCTGACCCTTTTCCATACGGTCAACCGAGATTACCATTCCTGTGATGTCAACATCAGCGGCAGCCTTGAGCACGGGGAGAACCTGACGGATAGCTGTTCCTGCTGTGATAACATCTTCGATGATAACAACCTTTTCCTTGTCAGCGAGCTTCTTTCCGACGATAACGCCGCCTTCGCCGTGGTCTTTCGCTTCCTTTCTGTCAAAGCAGTAGTAAACCTCTGTGTCGTACTTGTTGTAAAGTGCCGACGCACAAGCTACTGCAAGGGGAATACCCTTGTATGCAGGACCGAAAAGCGTTTCAACCTCGATGTTGTTTTCCTTTATGCATTCAGCATAGAATTCGCCGAGCTTTGCGAGCTGGCGGCCTGTGTTGTAGTTTCCTGTGTTGATGAAGTAAGGTGCTTTTCTTCCGCTCTTGAGGGTAAAATCTCCGAAAGTAAGCACTCCGCACTCGGTCATGAATTTAATGAATTGTTCTTTGTAGGTCATCCTGATAATCTCCTTTATAAAAAATACTGTTATTATTTTATCATATTGCTTGTTGCATTTCAAGGGTTTAAATGTTAAAATAAATATCTGGAGGGGATTTTGGTGAAATGTATTCTGTTTGACCTTGACGGTACTCTTACCGATTCGGAAGAGGGAATTATACGCTCGATACAGTATGCGCTGGCGTCTTTCGGGATTGACGAAAAGGCTGAAAATCTCAAGGAATTTCTCGGCCCGCCCGCACATATAGCATATCAGAAATATTATGGCTTTTCGGAAGAACAGGCGGCACTTGCCGTTGAAAAATACCGTGAAAGATTTTCCGTCACGGGAATTTACGAAAATCGCTTATATAATGGTATACCCGAACTGCTCGGAAAACTCACGCAGGACGGAAAGATTCTGGCGATTGCGACTTCCAAGCCGCTGGTGTATACCGAGATTATACTGAAACACTTCGGCATTGAACATTATTTCACGGAAGTTGTGGGAAGTACCATGGACGGCTCCTTCTGCGATAAGAGTGAAATCGTTGCGGAGGCTCTCCGCCGCTGCGGTGTTGACAAGTCTGAGTGTATCATGGTCGGTGACAGAAGATACGACATCATCGGCGCAAAGGATAACGGCATAAAATCAATAGGCGCACTCTACGGATACGGCTCCCGAGAAGAACTTTCCGAGGCGGGTGCGGATTTTATAGTGGAAAATGTCGGGGATATATATGACATCGTTAAATAATTTAGGATAATCTGATGAAAATAACGGTCGGATACGGAATTTTTAAAAAAATTCAAAAAAACGCTTGACAATACACTCGGGGGAGTGTATAATAATTGAGTAAATAAAGCAGAACGGTTCCGTTCTCACCTCAGCGCAATCAAGCGTCTCGGGTCAATAACAAAAAGAGATACATTCTTGATGTGTAGAACTTGAGTTATGAGCGTGAACGGTCTGTTCACGCTCGATTTTTTTATCAATCTTGATGTAATTTGGGGGTGCTTACTATCAGTAGCAAGGAAAAAGAACTGGAAATCAACGAAGAAATACGTGATAAGGAAGTCCGTGTTATCGGCGTTGACGGTGAGCAGATCGGAATTATCTCCGCAAAAGAAGCGTTGAAGATTGCCGAAGAGAAGGATCTTGACCTCGTTAAGATTTCTCCTAATGCCACACCGCCCGTATGTCGTATCATGGATTACGGAAAGTATTGCTTCGAGCAGGCAAAGCGTGAAAAGGAAGCAAGAAAAAATCAGAAGGTTGTTGAAGTAAAGGAAATCAGAATGTTCTCAACTATCGACACTCACGATTTTGAAACGAAAGTCAATCAGGCTATCAAGTTCCTTGAAAGCGGCGACAAGCTCAAGGTTTCAATCAGGTTCAAGAAACGTGCGATTGCTCATCCTCATCTGGGAGAGGAATTGCTTGAGCGTTTCAAGCAGGCTTGCTCTGAAGCGGGTACGGTAGAAAAACCACCTAAGATGGAAGGCCGTGCTCTCGTAATGTTTGTATCACCTAAATCATCTAAATAAGGAGGAAAACACTCATGCCAAAGTTGAAGACACATTCAGGCGCAAAAAAGCGTTTTAAGCTCACCAAGAACGGTAAGGTTAAGTATCAGCACACAAACAAGAGACACCGTCTTAATCAGATGGCAACAAAGCGTAAGAGACATCTTCGCGCTGGTGGATATGCAGATGCAACAAACGTAGCTGCAATCAAGGAAATGCTCCCTTATAAATAAGGAGTAACGGAAAAGAATTATAATACGGAGGTAGAATATTATGGCACGTGTTAAGGGCGCTATGATGACTCGAAAGAGAAGAAATAAAACTCTTAAGCTTGCAAAGGGTTATTTCGGAAGCAAGAGCAAGCATTTCAAGATGGCTAAGCAGGCTGTTATGAAGTCAGGAAACTACGCTTACATCGGCAGAAAGCAGAAGAAGCGTGATTTCAGACAGCTCTGGATTACAAGAATTTCAGCAGGCTGCAAGATGAATGGTATGAACTACTCAACATTCATGAACGGTCTCAAGAAGGCAGGAATTACACTCAACCGTAAGATGCTTTCAGAAATCGCAATCAACGACCCCGCAGGCTTCACAACACTTGTTGAACAGGCAAAGGCTGCACTTTAATTTAATCGCTTTATAGAGTCAGATGTATTAAATTACATCTGACTTTTTGCGGTTTTTTAAGGCAGTTGAATTTGCTGTAATTATTACGGAAAAGGAGGGGAATTATGGAAGAACGCATCACTTCAAAGGAAAATCCTACCGTCAAGCTGTATCGAAAATTATCGAAAAACCGTAAGGACAGACGAGAGAACGGTATGTTCGTCGCAGAGGGGCTGCGGATATGCACAGACGCCGTAAATCACGGCTTTGTGAATGTTCTTATGGTCACTGAAACCGCCGAAAACAAGTATCCCGAGTTTGTTGATTACTTTGACGGAAATATCCTTCGTATCTCCGATGCCGTCGGTGAATTGTTGTCAGATACGGGCACCACACAGGGAGTGTTTGCAATCTGTAAAATCCCCGAAAATCCGTCGCTGGACAGCTTTTCCGACAAGTCGGGAAAGTACCTTGTCCTCAACGGTCTTCAGGACCCTGTGAATATCGGAACGATTATCCGTACAGCCGATGCTGTCGGTATGGACGGAGTGATTATGTGCTCCTGCTGTGACCTCTACAACCCGAAGGTAATACGGGGAACTATGGGTTCTGTCTTTCGTGTGAAAACCGCAATCTGCGGATACGAAACTGCGGTTGAGCATTTCAAATCCATCGGCGTTATTACATATGCGGCGGTTATTGATACCGACGCCGTTTCTCTTACCGAGTGTGATTTCAGCGGCGGAAGTGCCGTTGTTATCGGCAACGAAGGGAACGGTCTTACCGACGCAGATGCAATGATGTGCGACAAGAAACTTACAATAAAAATGCACGGGAATATAGATTCCCTCAATGCTGCTATGGCGGCTGGAATAATCATCTGGGAAATGAAACGATAGGGGTGTTTTTATGGACAACCTTAAATACTGGATATGGTTTGTGCAGTGTTTCGGCGTGGGCAATAATCGCATATGGGAGATACTTTCCGATTACGGAAATAATCCTGCGCTTGCCTATGACGCACTCAAAAGCGGGAATGTGAAAACTCTCACCGAAAAGGAAAGGAAGCTCGTTTCAAGGGCGTCATTGCTTTCCGCCGAGGAGTTTATAGCGTATTCCGCAGACAAGGATTACGATATCATCGTTTATGATGACGCACGCTATCCGCAAAGACTGCGTGACATCTACAATCCGCCTGCTGTACTTTTTGTTATGGGCGACATCGGTTTTGTCGATAACGAGGTGTTAATCACCATTGTCGGCACGAGAAAACCGTCGGAATACAGCCTGAAGTTCGCAACCCGTATCTGTGATGAGCTTGCAAAGGTCGGAACGGTTCTCGTCAGCGGATTTGCAATGGGTATCGACTCTATGGCGCATCGCTCCGCACTCAAGAACAACGGAAAAACGATAGCGGTTCTCGGCTCGGGGCTTGATATAGCTTATCCACCCGAAAACGCCGACATCAAAAAGGTGATTGCCGTTAACGGCGCCGTGGTTACCGAGTTTTTTCCCGGAACTCCTCCGAACAGAGGGAACTTCCCGAAACGCAACAGGATACTTTCGGGTCTGTCACTCGGAACTCTCGTTATAGAGGCAGCTTCAAACAGCGGTGCTCTGATAACTGCCGACTATGCGGTAAATCAGGGCAGAGAAGTTTTCTGCGTGCCGCCTGCCGACCTTTTCGACCCGAGATATGCAGGCGTCATACGGCTGATTCGTGAAGGTGCGATTCCTGTATTTTCACACCTTGATGTTATGTTTGAATATTACGAGAATTATTCTCATAAACTATTTTCTGCAAATCCGTACAGTAATTATTGCGATAACGACAGCATAATTTTCGAAAATGTTACGGTGAAGGAACGACGCAGTAAGTCTGCGAAAGCAACTGAAACTGCCCCTGCAAAGAAGTCGGAGGAGGAAATCGACTATTCGTCATACTCTCCCGATGAGGCAAGAATACTCAAACTGCTTGAGCGTGGTGACAGTCTTCTTGCAGACGAAATTGCGGGACTGACGGGAATGGAGATTGCCGATGTACTTTCCGTGCTGACCGAGCTTGAAATAAGCGGTGCGGTAAGGGCGATGGCAGGACAGAGATACTCAATTTAATTATCCGAAAAGGAGTTATATATTATGTCAGATCTGGTTATAGTGGAGTCGCCTGCAAAGGCGAAAACAATAAAGAAATACCTCGGCGACAACTACGAGGTTGTAGCGTCGATGGGACACGTGCGTGACCTGCCGAAATCCAAGATAGGCGTGGACATAGAAAACGGTTTCGCACCGACATACATTGATATAAAGGGCAAGGAAGAGCTTATCTCCAGGCTCAAGAAAATGTCTTACGACAGCGAAAATGTATATCTCGCAACCGACCCCGACCGTGAGGGTGAGGCTATTTCGTGGCACCTTGCGAATATGCTCGGGCTTGATATGAACATCAAGAACAGAGTTGAATTCAACGAAATCACAAAGCAGGGTGTAAGAAAGGGGATGGAAAATCCCCGTACCATCGACATTGACCTTGTAAATGCACAGCAGGCAAGGCGTATCCTTGACAGAATAGTGGGATATAAGCTCAGTCCGTTTTTGTGGAAGAAAGTCCGCCGTGGTCTTTCGGCAGGACGTGTGCAGTCTGTTGCGGTAAGACTTATCGTTGACCGTGAAGATGAAATCCGTGAGTTTGTATCGCAGGAATACTGGTCGATTGACGCAAAGGTTACAGCTCCGTCGAGCAGAAAGGCTTTCCACACAAAGTTTGTCGGAATAGACGGAAAAAAAGTTGAGTTAAAGACAAAGGAAGAAACCGACGCTGTACTCAAAAAGCTTGAAAATGCGGAATTTTCGGTAACAAAGGTGAAGAAGAGCATACACAAGAAATCCCCGTATGCTCCGTTTACGACATCTACAATGCAGCAGGAGGCGTCACGCCGCCTCGGTTTCCAGACGAGAAGAACAATGAAAGCCGCTCAGGAGCTTTATGAAGGTATAGACATCCCGAAGTACGGAACAATCGGTCTTATCACCTATATGAGAACGGACAGCCTCCGTATTTCAACCGAGGCGAGAGATGCCGCATATAAGTTCATCAAGGAAACCTACGGCGACAAATATATTCCTTCAAAGCCGAGGATTTACAAGTCCAAGAGCAACGCTCAGGACGCCCACGAAGCTATCAGACCGACTATGCCCGAAATCACTCCCGACTACATCAAGGGAAGCGTTACTGCCGACCAGTACAAGCTCTACAAGCTGGTGTGGGAAAGATTTATTGCGAGCCAGATGGAAAACGCACTTCTCGACACAGTATCCATTGATATAAAGGCAAACGACTGTGATTTCAAGGCAACGGGATATTCTGTCAGCTTTGATGGATTTACGGTGCTTTATGAGGAAACAAAGGACGAAAACACTGAAGAAAATACAGTCCTTCCGGCAATTTCGGAGGGTGACATTCTCAAACTGAAGTCAATAGACGGAAACCAGCATTTCACTCAGCCACCTGCACGATATACGGAAGCGTCGCTTATCAAAGCGCTTGAAGAAAACGAAATCGGCAGACCGTCAACATACGCTCCTACAATAACGACGATTATACAGCGCCTTTATGTTGAGCGTGACGGAAAACAGCTCAAGCCTACAAGTCTCGGAGAGGTTATAACAGGGCTTATGAAAGAGCAGTTCAACAATGTAGTTGATGTCAAGTTCACCGCAGGAATGGAGAAAAATCTCGACGATGTTGAACTCGGCAAAAAGGATTGGGTGAAAACCCTCAATGATTTCTACAAGGATTTCAGCAAGACTCTCAAAGAAGCTGAAACCAATATGGAAGGCAAGCGTGTCAAGGTTCCCGACGAGGAAACCGACGTTATCTGCGAGGAATGCGGACGCAATATGGTAATCAAAATCGGAAGATTCGGAAAATTCCTTGCGTGCCCCGGATTCCCCGAATGTAAGAATACGAAGAAAATCGTACAGGAAACACCGGGAGAGTGTCCTGTGTGCGGAAAGAAAATTCTCCAGAAAAAGTCGAAGAAGGGTAAGAAGTATTTCGGCTGTGAAAGCAACCCTTCCTGCAGCTTTATGACATGGAATGTGCCGACAGCACAGCGTTGCCCGAAGTGTAATTCTACGCTTTTCCAGAAGGGCGGGAAGTCGGGCAAGTATGTCTGTGAAAAGGCAGGCTGCGGTTTTGAAAAGGCAGTGAAAGAATGAGCAGAGTTACAGTAATCGGCGCAGGGCTTGCAGGGTGCGAGGCTGCGTGGCAGTTGTCACATGCAGGCATTGATGTCGATTTATACGAAATGAAACCCAAAAAATTCACCCCTGCGCACAAATACAGCGGCTTTGCGGAGCTTGTATGTTCAAACTCTCTCAAGGCCTCAAGGATTGAGTCTGCGGCAGGACTTCTGAAAGAAGAAATGAGAAGGCTCGGCTCTCTCATAGTTCCATGTGCGGAGGAAACCTCCGTCGCAGCGGGGGGAGCGCTTGCGGTAGACCGTGAGAAGTTCTCCGACCTTGTGACAGAGAAAATACGCTCCTGCGAAAATATCCGCATAATCGAAGAAGAACTTACCGAAATTCCCGACGGTGATGTGATAATCGCAACGGGGCCGCTTACTTCGGACAAGCTGGCAGACAGCATTTCGGAGCTTTGCGGGCAGTATCTCAGCTTTTTTGATGCGGCGGCGCCGATAGTTACCTTTGACAGTCTTGATAAAAATCTCGTTTTCTTTGCCTCACGCTACGGCAGGGGTGATGACGATTATATCAACTGTCCTATGAACAAGGAAGAATATCTTGCGTTTTACAACGAGCTTATTTCCGCAGAAAGTGCTGAGCTCAAGGAGCATGACCGTGAATTCTTCAAGGTCTACGAAGGCTGTATGCCCGTTGAAGTTCTCGCAAAGCGGGGAGAGGATACGATGCGTTTCGGCCCTCTGAAACCCGTAGGTCTTACCGACCCCAGAACGGGCAGGCGTCCGTATGCGGTTGTTCAGCTCAGAAAAGAAAACGACAGCGGCACAATGTACAATCTCGTCGGATTTCAGACAAATCTCAAGTTCGGCGAGCAGAAAAGAGTGTTTTCAATGATTACAGGTCTTGAAAATGCCGAATTTGTCCGTTACGGTGTAATGCACAGAAACAGCTTTATCAATTCGCCGAAATTGCTCGGTGCGGATTTCGCTATGCGTGAGCATGACAGAATTTATTTTGCAGGGCAGATAACGGGAGTTGAGGGTTACATTGAATCTGCGGCAAGCGGAATTATGGCAGGGAAAAATATGGCAAGACGACTTGCAGGAAAAGCTCCGCTTGTACTTCCCGTTACAACGATGATCGGCGCATTGTCGGCGTATATCAGTGACGAAAGCGTCAAGGATTTTCAGCCTATGGGCTGTAATATGGGAATACTTCCGCCGCTTGAAGAAAATATAAGGGACAAAAAACTCAAATATATGAAGTATGCGGAGCGTGCCTTAGACGCTCTCGACAAAGTAATCAAGGAGGACTAGCAGATGAGAATTATAGTTGACGCATTCGGCGGGGATAACGCCCCTCTCGAAGTGATAAAAGGCTCGGCAATGGCTGTAAAGGAGCTTGGTGTAGATATTACTCTCACGGGCGACGAGGAAATTATAAAAAAAGTTGCCGATGAAAACGGAATAAGCCTTGACGGTATCGAAATCCGTGATACAAAGGTTGTTATCGACATTCACGACGAGCCTACAATGGTTATCAAGGAAAAGGATGATTGCTCTATGGCAGTCGGACTTAAAATGCTTGCCAACGACGAAGGCGACGCATTCCTTTCCGCAGGCAGTACGGGTGCGCTTGTTGTCGGTGCGACATTCATCGCAAAGCGTATCAAGGGTATAAAGCGTGCGGCACTTGCACCTATTCTTCCCGCAGACAAGGGATACATAATGATTATCGACGGAGGAGCAAATGTTGATTGCCGCCCCGAAATGCTCGTACAGTTCGGAATTATGGGTAGCTGTTACATGGAAAAGGTTCTCGGAATACATTCTCCCAAGGTAGGACTTATCAATGTCGGCGCAGAAGACACAAAGGGCAGAGAGCTTGAGCTTGAAGCGTACAGGATGTTCCGGACGGCACCCGTTAATTTCTACGGCAACCTTGAGGCGAGAGACCTTCCTAACGGAGAGTGCCAGGTTGCAGTTTCCGACGGATTTACAGGCAATGTTGCCCTCAAGCTCTACGAAGGAATGGGACTTTTCTTTGCAAAGATGCTCAAGGGAATGTTCAAGGGAAGTCTTGGCGGAAAAATCGCATATCTTCTTATGAAGAAAGAGGTTGCCGCATTCAAGAAGAAGATAGACTACTCCGAAGTCGGCGGTGCGGTACTTATGGGCATTTCAAAGCCTGTAATCAAAGCACACGGAAGCTCCGACGCAAAGGCATTCTTCAACGCTATAAGACAGGCAAAGAACTGCGTTGAAAATGATGTTGTCGGCGAAATTTCCAGATCTCTTGAGGTTCTGAAAGCAACAGCGGAAAAGGAGTAGCAGATGCAGTTCGAAGATATAATCGATTATCATTTTAAAAATCCTGCACTTTTGCATGAGGCACTTTCACATTCCTCATACGCAAACGAAAACAAGAAAAGCCGCCAGAGTAATGAGCGTCTTGAATTCCTCGGGGATTCCGTGCTTTCTATCGTAGTGTCGCAGTATCTTTTTGAGAACTACAAGAATCTCCCCGAAGGAAAGCTCACGAAAATAAGGGCGTCGCTTGTGTGCGAAAAGGCATTGTACAATTTCTCGAAGCAGATTTCTCTCGGCGAATACCTTTTTCTCGGAAAGGGAGAGGAACATTCGGGCGGAAGAGAGCGTCCGTCAATCCTTGCCGACGCATTCGAGGCTGTAATTGCGGCTATTTACCTTGACGGCGGACTTGAGGTTGCAAGGAAGTATATACTTTCCTTCATTCCCAAGGATATTGACGTCAACAAGGAAATAACCTTCAACGATTACAAGACGATGTTACAGGAAGTAATTCAGCAGAATCCTACCGAAAAGGTTGAATATGTCCTCCGTGACCAGACGGGGCCCGACCACGATAAAGCGTTCGTGGTTGATGTAATGCTCAACTCCAATGTTATCGGAAAGGGCGAGGGACGGAGCAAGAAACAGGCGGAGCAGATGGCTGCAAAAGAAGCGTTGGAGTTAATGGGATATGAAACATAGCAACATTTCGATTTTTGTGGCACACATCGGTTGCCCGAATATGTGCAGTTTCTGTAATCAGCACAGTATATCGGGCAGCAGAACGGTACCGTCGGGCGACGATGTCCGCCGTATATGCTCGTCGGCGCTGGAAGAAGTCCCTTGCCGTGAAAATACCGAGATAGCTTTTTTCGGCGGAAGCTTTACCGCTATCGAAAGAAATTATATGACCGAGCTTTTATCAGCAGCGGCGGAGTTTGTGGGCAACGGTAAATTTTCGGGCATAAGGATTTCCACACGCCCCGATTGCATAGACGAAGAAATACTCGCTCTGCTGAAAGGCTATGGCGTTACAGCAATTGAACTCGGTGCGCAGAGTATGTCCGACGAGGTGCTTTCCGCAAATAACAGAGGGCACACCGCAGAGGATGTCAGAAGAGCATCACGACTTATAAAATCCCACGGGTTTGAACTCGGACTTCAGATGATGGTAGGGCTTTACAAAAGCACCGAAAGTCTTGAATATATGACCATGAGCGAATTTATCGCAATTCATCCCGACACGGTGAGGATTTATCCGACGGTGGTTATTGAAGGCACTGCTTTAGCGGAGCTTTATCAAAGCGGCAAATATAATCTTTACAATTTTGATAAGGCTGTTGAAATATGCTCAAGTATACTCTATATGTTCGAATTTGTCGGCATAAGGGTAATCCGTGTGGGACTTCACGCCTCGGACGAGGTTGACGGTAAGGCAATTGCAGGATTTTATCATCCCGCCTTCCGTGAGCTTTGCGAGGGTGAGATTTTCCGCAGAACGATAGACAATGCACTCTCGGGAAAAGTCGGACGGTTTGAAATTGCTGTCGCAAGAAAATCCGTCAGCAAGGCTGTCGGACAGAACAAACGCAATATCGGATATTTCTCGTCTGTCGGAAAGGAAATAAAAATCATTCCTGACGACAGACTTTCAGGATACGGAATTTCAATAAAGGAAGTGAAATAATTGTATTTAAAATCATTGGAACTTCAGGGGTTCAAATCGTTCCCCGATAAAATAAAGCTGGATTTCAACAAAGGACTTACCGCTGTTGTCGGCCCTAACGGAAGCGGAAAGAGTAACATCGGCGACGCAGTGCGCTGGGTACTCGGAGAGCAGTCGTCAAAGACCCTTCGTGGTGCAAAAATGGAAGATGTCATCTTTGCGGGTACACAGATGAGAAAGCCTGTCGGCTTTGCGCAGGTTACCCTCAACATTGATAACTCCAGCGGACTTCTGCAGATACCGTCGGATGAAGTAAGCGTAACACGAAAGCTCTACCGCAGCGGAGACAGTGAATATCTCATCAACGGAAGTCAGGTGCGACTCAAGGATATTTACGAGCTATTTATGGATACAGGTCTTGGCCGTGACGGATATTCCATCATCGGACAGGGACGAGTGGCTGAAATCGTATCGGCGAAGAGTAACGAGCGCCGTGAAATTTTCGAAGAGGCTGCCGGAATATCAAAACTCCGCTACAAAAAAGCAGAGGCTGAAAGAAGACTTTCTGCGGCACAGGATAATATCCTGCGACTCAACGACATTATTTCCGAACTCGAGGGGAGAGTTGAGCCTCTCCGCATCCAGTCGGAGAAGGCGGCTAAATTCCTCGAGCTTGCCGAGAAGAAAAAGGCACTTGAAATTTCCGTGTGGATAAGCAGACTTGACGAGCTCCGTGATTCTCTCAAGGAAATAGACGAGAAAATCCTTATAAACAATACCGAATACGAAAATATAGATAACGATATAACTGCACTCGAGGAGGAAATCCAGAAGAGCTACAACGCTATGCAGTCAACGAGAGTCAGGGTTGAAGAGCTTCAGGAAAAAATCGTCGAGACTGAGCGTCAGTCAGGTCAGGTGAACTCCGACATTGCGGTATACGAAAACGACATTGCACATAGTATCGAAACTATAAACAATACAATTTCGCAGCAGCAGGGTGCGGCGGTGTCATCGATAGAACTCCGTGACAGAATTGCGTCGCAGAACGACAGGATTGCCGAACTTGAAAAGGAAGAAAGGGAATCCGAGGAACTGCTCTCAAAGCTCCAGAGTGAGCTTGAAAACCTCAATGCAGAGGCGGATAAATTCGACGCAGAGTACGAAGAATCGGGACAGTCGATAAATAAGCTCTACATCAGACAGTCGGAATGTAATTTCACAATCACATCTTCCGAAACTGCCGAAACCGAAACCGCAGAACATATAAAGCAGAGCGAGGAACAGCTCATTTCTGTTGAACAGACCGTAAAATCCTTAAAGGCTGAGTATGACGAAACCGCAAAGGGCAAGGCGAAAACTCAGGAACTTATCGACGAACTCGGAAATAAAATCAGCGGATATACAAGGCTTTTCGAGAGCAAGAACAAAAAGCTGACGGAGTCCAAGGAAAACCTCCAGCAGCTTATTATGAAGAAGAATGAATACGAAAACAAGGTTAACATTCTCAACGACCTCGAAAAGAATATGGAAGGCTTTGCGTACAGCGTAAAGGAAGTTGTCAGGGCGGGCAAGAATTCCCGTATCAGCGGAATTCACGGTACCGTGGCACAGCTTATCAAGGTTGACGGAAAGTACAGTGCCGCTATCGAAACCGCACTCGGCGGCGCACTCCAGAATGTAGTTGTAGAAAACGAAGAAACCGCAAAGCGCTGTATCCGTATGCTCAAGGAGCAGAATGCAGGCCGTGCGACATTCCTGCCGATAACATCAGTCAAGGGGAATACCCTCCGTGAAAACGGACTTGACGCTCAGAACGGCTATGTCGCTCTCGCAAGTGAGCTTGTACAGTACGACGAAAAATATGCGGGAGTGGTAGCGTCACTTCTCGGAAGAATAGCTGTCGCAGAGGACATCGACCTTGCGACGAACATCGCAAAGAAGTACGGCTATAAATTCCGTATAGTAACACTTGACGGACAGGTAATCAATGCGGGAGGTTCTTTCACGGGAGGTTCGCTTGCAAAATCCGCAGGTGTTCTTACAAGAAAGAACGAAATCGACGGACTCAATGCAGAGCTTGAAAAAATCAGCAATACCGTGCTTGCACTCAATGCGGATACATCAAAGCTCCAGTCCGAAGTTGACAAGCTCTCATTCGACATTGAAGGCTACAGAGACAGACTTTCCACAATAGGCGAAGACAAGGTGCGTTTCGAGTCGGAAGAAAAGCGCATAGAAAGCCTTCTTACACAGGGTGCAGAGCAGGAAAAGGCTATAAACGCAGAAATTTCAGCGTCGAAGGAAAAGCTGGCTCTCATAAAGAAACAGCGTGAGGACGCAATATCACAGCTTGCTGAATGTGAGGCTGAAATCAAGCGCCAGGAGGATATGCTTGCAGGCCGTCAGGGCGAAAAGGATAATCTCCACGCAAGACGAGAGGAGCTTTCTGCGAAGATTTCACAGCAGAAACTCAAGGAAGTTGAACTCCGCAAGGACAAGGAAAATACTCTCAGCGGAATTGAACACCTCAAGGAAAGTGCCGAAAACCTCAAGAAGAGCGTACTTGACCTTGAAGAACAGATTGCACTCCACAATGACCTTATCGAGCAGAAAAAGGCACTCATCGAAAAGTGCAGGGCCGAGCTTGATGGCTTTGTGACAAAAATCGAAGAATACAAGGCGCAGATTCGTGCTGAACAAACAAGCAATCTTGAGTTTGAGAAAAAATCCGTTGAACTTCGCAACGAACTTAAAAACAAGAACGAAGTCAAGGAAAAATTCTCGACTGAAAAGACAAGATTTGAGGCAAGAAGAGAGTCTGTACAGAAGGATTACGACGGTATTATCTCGGGTATGTGGGAGGAATATGAGCTCACACGCTCCGACGCAGAGAAGATTGCAGTGCCCGTTGAAAATCTGATGGTTGCACAGAAGGAACTCAACGAGTACAAGAACAAGATACGAAATCTCGGTACAGTAAACCTCTCTGCAATTGAAGAATACGCAGAGGTTTCGCAGAGATACAAATTCCTTTCCGAACAGCTTTCCGATGTGGAAATGTCCAAGAAGGAGCTTGAAAAGCTCATTTCCGAGCTTACCGAGGATATGCGGAGAAGATTTTCCGAGAGCTTTGAGGAAATCAACTCTAACTTCAAGCAGATTTTCGTTGAGCTTTTCGGAGGCGGTAAGGCTGAACTCGTACTTACAAATCCCGACGATGTTCTCGAATCGGGAATTGAAATCAATGTAGCACCTCCCGGAAAGGTAATCAAGAACCTTTCGCTCCTTTCGGGAGGAGAACAGGCGTTTGTTGCCATTGCGATATACTTTGCTATACTCCGCATAAAGCCTGCACCGTTCTGTATCCTTGACGAAATCGAGGCTGCACTTGACGATGTCAATGTTACGAAGTACGCACAGTATCTCCGTAATTTCACAAACACAACGCAGTTTATCCTTGTTACTCACAGACGTGGTACAATGGAAGAGGCGGATATGCTCTACGGCGTTACAATGCAGGAAAAGGGTATATCAAAGCTGCTCAAGATGTCGCATGACGATGTCAACAGTATGGCGGGCGATATGTAGTCCGAAAAGGAGTAATATATGGGCTTTTTTGAAAAGATAAAGGACGGTCTCCGTAAAACGAGAGAGTCTATGATGAAACAGGTTGACGGTTTTCTCAATTCCTTCACCAAAATCGACGAGGAGCTTTTTGAGGAACTCGAAGAAATACTCATTACCTGCGATATAGGCGTTGCAACATCGGTGAGAATATGCGACGACCTCAGAAAAAGGGTAAAGGAAAAGGGAATAAAAGACCCGTCGGAGATAAAAAACGAGATGAAGGATATCATCCTTACAATTCTCGGCGAGGATACTCCGCTTGACCTTTCCACAAAGCCGTCGGTTGTTGTAGTTATCGGGGTGAACGGCGCAGGGAAAACCACAACCATCGGAAAGTACGTTTCCCGCCTGAAATCAGAGGGAAAAAAGGTTGTCGTTGCGGCTGCGGATACTTTCCGTGCGGCTGCTATCGACCAGCTTGAAGTGTGGACGACACGCAGCGGCGTTGACCTTGTAAAGCACGCAGAGGGCTCCGACCCGTCAGCAGTTGTGTTCGATGCAATTACGGCGGCAAAGTCAAGGGGAGCAGATGTTCTCGTATGCGATACCGCAGGAAGACTTCACAATAAGAAAAACCTTATGAACGAGCTTGAAAAGATGACCCGTATCATAAGAACTCAGGCGGAGGGTTGCTCGGTAGAAACGCTCCTCGTTCTTGATGCAACAACAGGACAGAACGCCGTAAATCAGGCAAAGCTGTTCAGCGAGGTTGCCGACATTACGGGAATTGTTCTTACGAAACTCGACGGTACCGCAAAGGGCGGAATTGTCATCTCCATTGCGGAGGAACTTAAAATCCCCGTAAAGCTTGTAGGAGTCGGAGAGCAGATAGACGACCTTCAGGACTTCTGCGGTGAAGACTTCGTGAACGCACTTTTCAACGAATAACCGAAAGGAAAATATATATGAAAGCAGTTCTTGCGTCAAACAATAAGAACAAACTGAAAGAGCTCAGGGAAATCCTTGAGCCTATGGGCTTTGATGTGATTTCGCAGAGCGAGGCGGGAATAGACCTTGAGGTTGAGGAAAACGGCACAACCTTCGAGGAAAACTCTCTCATCAAGGCGAAGGCAATTCACGGGCTTTTACCCGATATGTGCGTTATAGCCGACGACAGCGGACTTGAGGTTGATTATCTCAACAAAGCACCGGGAGTTTATTCGCACCGCTATGCAGGAGAAAACGCAACCGACAAGGATAGATGCGATAAGATACTTGCAGAGCTTTCGGGCGTAGAAAAAGAAAAACGCACCGCCAGATTTGTCTGTGCGATACAGTTTATCTCTCCCGACGGAAAGGTTATTACGGCAAGAGGCACCTGCGAGGGCTACATCGGGTTTGAATGTATCGGTGACAACGGCTTCGGCTACGACCCGATATTTATGACGGGCGAAAAGTCAATGGCGGAGCTTTCTTCGGAAGAAAAGAACAGAATAAGCCACCGTGCAGACGCATTGAAAAAACTGACTGAATTATTGAAAGAGGAAAATTATGCTGACTAACAAACAAAGAGCTGAATTGCGTGGAATGGCAAATTCCATAGACACAATACTCCAGATAGGCAAGGGCGGAATTACCGAAACGGTAGTTATTCAGGCGCAGGACGCACTCCGTGCAAGAGAACTTATCAAGGTAAAGGTGCTTGATACCGCACCGTACAGCACAAGAGATACAGCAGACGCACTTGCGGAAGAAACCGAAAGCGAAGTAGTACAGGTTATCGGCGGAAAGTTTGTACTGTACAAGAGAAATCTCAAGGACCCTGTAATCATACTCAAAAAGTAAGGTGATAGTATGAAAACTGCAATCTTCGGAGGGAGCTTCAATCCCGTGCATAACGGACATCTGAAACTTCTTGAAAACGCACAGAGGGAATTTTCGTTCGACAGAATAATCATCATTCCGACGAATATACCTCCGCATAAGCCCGATGCTGAATTCGTGTCGGATTATGACAGACTTGCCATGTGCAGTTATGCTTTCGATGAATTTGAAAGAGCGGTAGTATCGGATTACGAAATCCGCAAGGGCGGAGTGAGTTATTCCTACGACACAATCAGTTACCTCAAAGGGAAATATCCCGACGATAAACTGTATTTTATCATGGGCAGTGATATGCTCCTGACCTTTGATAAATGGTATCGCTACGAGGATATACTTCCTATGACGGCAATTGTATGTGAGGCGAGGGAGGACGGAAAATACGAGCTTCTCATCCGTAAAGCCGAAGAACTTAACAGCCTCGGAGGAGAGGTTTATATTATGAAAAACGAGCCTTTCGTTGTATCATCCAGCGAAATACGTGAAAAGATACGCAAGGGCGAAGAATATTCTTGCTATTTGCCCGAAGGAGTAGTAGAATATATTAATGGAAAAAAGCTTTATTCGGAGTAGAGAAATGTATTCGGTTGAACAGATAAAAAAACTGCTTGAAAGTCGTCTTACTGACGACAGATACACCCATAGCCTCAATGTTGCCGATAAAGCGGTGGAGCTTGCCCGAAAATACGGCGAGGATACCGACAAGGCGTACCTTGCGGGACTGTTGCACGATATATGCAAGAACGAGGACAAGCAGACGCTTCTTGAAATGACGAAGAAATGTCGTTTTACTGCCGAAAATTCGGAGGTAATCGTTCCTGCACTGCATCACGCCGTTGCGGGAGCGTGGTATTGCGAAAACGAACTCGGCGTAACCGACGAGGATATACTCCGTGCGGTGCGGTATCATACTGTTGCACGGGCGGAGATGTCACTTCTCGAAATGATAATATATCTTGCAGACCTCACTTCTGCTGAGAGGGATTATCCCGATGTGGAAAATATGCGGCGTGTCTGTGGAATATCGCTCGAACTTGCGATGCTTGAGGCGTTGCGCTTTACCCTGCGTAATGTTTCGGAAAGAAAATCATACCTTCCCGAAACATCATTGAAAGCTTACAATTATTATCTCGGATTTGTGAAAGAAAACGGTCTTTCAGAGGAAATATAATGTCTGAAGTAAAAGAAACTATGTCCAGAAAGAAAAAAATAATACTTACGGTGTCGATAATTGCCGCCGTTATCGCTGTTATAACTGCGATTATCCTGATACTTACAAACACACGGATTTTCTCGGGCGAAAACGGTAAGATAATCGACCAGAGCGGTGTGAATGTCGTCGGTACCGATAAAAACGACAACGAGGATATCCCTTCGGGGAACAACGATAATTCCGACAGAAAGGTGAAGTCGGAGAATTTTCTGATAGTCGGTCTTGATGAAAGCGAACAGCTTGCCGATGTTATAATGCTCGCTTGCTTCGACTATGAGAAAATGACGGTGAATGTTCTCCAGATACCGAGGGATACCTTCATTGAAAACGGTTCTTCACCGACAAAGAAAATCAACGGCGAATATTCAATGGGCGACAAGGATTTAACGCCAATAAACCGAATAATATCGGTGATAAACGACCAGTATGAATTAAGGGTTGACCACTACGCAACCGTCACGATAAGCTCGTTCCGCAACTGCGTTGACGCAATAGGTGGCGTGCCGATAAATCTTCCGTACCAGATAGGAAATGAAGAACTCGGCATCCTTCCCGCAGGTGAACAGATACTCGACGGTCAGCAGTCCGAATGGCTTGTGCGTCACCGCTACACCTACACCGAGGGCGACATCGGACGAATGAAGATGCAGAGGCTCTTTCTGGCGTCGCTTTTCCAGAAGATAAAGACAATCGGCACGGAAGAGGTTGTAAATCTTGTTCCCGTGCTTTTCGGGGAATTCACTACCGACATAACGGTTTCACAGGCGATAAGCTACGCAAAGCTGGCTATGCAGGTAGACCTTGAAAATGTAACGATGTTCATTCTTCCCGGCGAGGGTGTTATGTACGAAAAACAGGCGGTATGGGGAGTGCATCTTAACGAAACCGCAGATATGCTCAACGAATATTTCAGACCGTATTCCGATGATGTGCCTGCTGAAATGCTCGGAATAGTTGAAATCGTCCACACCGGCAACTACTACGAAAACACGCAGGACGATATGGAATCAATCGTGAGCGGTGACAAGATAGGCGAGAAGAACGAAAGCACACTTCCCGTATATACGCATATAATCACACAACCTGCTCCCGAAACAACCGCACCAGACCCGAAACTTGCAGGTACGACATTCTTCTATAACGCAAAAACGGGAGAGTGGGAGCCTTTTTATGAGGAAGACGAAACCGAAGGCCCGTTCTACTATTACTATGATAAGGAATATCACGGCTGGGTAGAAATCTACGACCCTGAGAATATTCAGCTTTACGTCAACGGCGTGGATACTCAGGAGGGTGTGAATTCCGATACGGAAACAGGAGAGGAAATCCCTGAAGAAACAAAAACTAGCGAAGAAAGTGAGGCGTCAGAATGACACAGAACGAACTTTTGAAAGGTATTATAAAAGCTCTCGACGATAAAAAGGGCGAGGATATACAGGCAATCGGTATAGGTGATTTGACAATAATTGCAGATTACTTTATAATAGTTAATGGTACGAGCACAACTCATACCAAAGCGCTTGCCGACGAAGTGGAATACCAGATAGGTCAGCTCGGAAGAAAGCCTGACCACGTCGAAGGTTACGCAGGTTCAACCTGGATAATCCTTGATTACGGCGACATTGTCGTACACGTGTTCTACAAGGAAACGAGAGAGTTCTATTCGCTTGAACGCCTCTGGTCTGACGGCAAACAGATTGACATATCGGATTTCATTAAAGATTAATATAAAGGTTGGGAAAGATAATGAAGTACAATTATTCTGAAATCGAAAAGAAATGGCAGGATTTCTGGGATGAACACGAAACATTCAAGACATCCGACGACTACACGAAGCCGAAGTTCTACGCTCTCGTAGAATTTCCGTACCCTTCGGGAAAGGGACTCCACGTAGGACATCCCCGTCCGTATACTGCACTTGACATCGTTTCAAGAAAGCGCAGAATGGACGGCTACAATGTTCTCTATCCTATGGGCTGGGACGCTTTCGGTCTTCCGACTGAAAACTACGCTATCCAGAATAACATCCATCCCGAAATAGTTACAAGGGATAATGTTGCACGTTTCAAGAAGCAACTCAAATCTCTCGGATTTTCTTTTGACTGGTCGAAGGAAATAAACACAACCGACCCCGAATACTACAAGTGGACACAGTGGATATTCCTTCAGCTTTTCAAGAAGGGTCTTGCTTACAAGAAGGAAATGGCTGTAAACTGGTGTACCTCATGTAAGGTTGTTCTTGCAAACGAGGAAGTTGTCGGCGGTGCATGTGAGCGTTGCGGCGGTGAAGTTGTCCGTAAGGTAAAGTCACAGTGGATGCTCAAAATCACTGAATATGCAGACAGACTCATCAATGACCTTTCTGACCTTGACTATATCGAAAGAGTTAAGACATCACAGATTAACTGGATCGGTCGTTCAACAGGTGCTGAGGTTGATTTCACAACAGTAACCGGTGATACACTTACTGTATACACAACACGTCCCGATACTCTGTTCGGTGCTACATATATGGTTATTGCACCCGAACATCCGCTCATCGAAAAGTGGGCAGACAAGCTCACAAATATGGATGAAATCCGTGCTTATCAGGAAAAGGCATCCAAGAAGTCCGACTTTGACCGTACAGAAATGAACAAGGACAAGTCAGGCGTAAAGCTTTGCGGAGTTACTGCAATCAACCCCGTAAACAACAAGGAAATCCCGATATTCATTTCGGATTATGTTCTTATGACTTACGGAACGGGAGCGATTATGGCTGTTCCCGCACACGATACCCGTGACTACGATTTCGCAAAGGTGTTCGACCTTCCGATAATCGAGGTTGTAAAGGGCGGAGATGTAACAAAGGAAGCATTTACCGACTGCGCAACGGGAATTATGACAAACAGTGGTTTCCTCGACGGACTTTCTGTTGAGGAGGCAAAGGTGAAAATCAAGGAATGGCTTGAAAAGGAAGGCAAGGGAAAGAGCAAGGTAAACTTCAAACTTCGTGACTGGGTATTCTCACGCCAGAGATACTGGGGCGAGCCTATCCCGATAGTTCACTGTGACAAGTGCGGATATGTTGCTATCCCCGAAAGCGAACTTCCTCTCAAACTCCCCGAAGTTGACAGCTATATGCCGACAGATAACGGCGAAAGCCCGCTTTCAACTCTCGAAAGCTTTATCAACACAACATGTCCTCATTGCGGAGGGCCTGCAAAGCGTGAAACCGACACAATGCCTCAGTGGGCAGGTTCATCGTGGTACTTCCTGCGTTACTGCGACCCCAAGAGCAAGGATTTCCTTGCGTCAAAGGAAGCTCTCGACTACTGGATGCCTGTTGACTGGTATAACGGCGGTATGGAGCATACGACTCTCCACCTGCTTTACTCTCGTTTCTGGCACAAGTTCCTCTACGATATCGGCGTTGTTTCCGACCCCGAACCTTACGCAAAGAGAACAAGTCACGGTATGGTTCTCGGTGAAAACGGCGAAAAGATGTCAAAGTCAAGAGGTAATGTCGTAAATCCCGACGAGGTTGTTGCCGAATACGGCGCTGACACAATGCGTCTTTACGAGATGTTCATCGGTGACTTTGAAAAGTCTGCTCCCTGGAGCAACGAAGGCATCAAGGGATGCGGAAGATTCCTCGACAGAATATGGGCACTTCAGGACAAGCTCATCGACGGCGATGAATACCGTCCCGAACTCCGCACAGCTATGCACAAGACAATAAAGAAGGTTACAGAGGATATCGAGGGAATGAAGTTCAACACAGCTATCGCCGCTATGATGACGCTCCTCAACGATATTACCGCTGTCGGAACTATCAACAAGGCAGAGTATGCTACACTCCTTACACTCCTCAACCCGTTTGCTCCTCATATTACAGAGGAACTTTTCGAGGTGTGCAAGCTCGGCGGATATGTTCACGCACAGAAGTGGCCCGCATACGACGAAAAGTTCTGTGTTGACGATACAATCGAAATCGTTGCACAGATTAACGGCAAGGTGAAGACAAAGCTGATGATTGCGGCTGACGCACAGCAGGCAGATGTAATCGCACTTGCAAAGGCTGACGCAAAGATTGCCGAGGCAATGGAAGGAAAAATCGTTGTCAAGGAAATCTACGTACCCAAGAAGCTCGTCAATATTGTTGTAAAGTAAAAATATAGTAAATCCGCTCCGATTAAGTCGGGGCGGATTTGTTTTTTCGAGAAAACTTTTGCCTTAAAATGTTTAAATTACTTGAAAAAATATAATAATTATGTTATTATTATATTATCTATTATTATGCTTTCAGGGAGGACGAAAAATGTTCGGATTGTTTTCCGGAGGGTTGACCACAGAATTGATTTTGCAGTACGGAGTGAGGGTAGTCATTATCTTTCTCATCCTGCCCGTTCACGAATATGCTCATGCCTGGATGGCACACAAAATGGGCGATGATACAGCGTATTATCAGGGAAGACTTACACTCAATCCCATTGCACACGTAGATATTATCGGTGCGATATGTCTTCTGCTGACGGGATACGGCTGGGCAAAGCCTGTCCCGATAAATCCGCTGAGATTTAAAAAATACCGTGCGGGAATTGCACTCACTGCACTTGCGGGTCCCGTATCGAACATCATCGTTGCATTTATTGCGATGATAGTATACAAATGCCTTGCGTATTTCGGAAACTTTGATTACGACAACCAGATGGTATGGTATATATTCACGATGATAAGCTATTTCATCTCGATAAATCTCGGTCTTGCGGTGTTCAATCTTCTTCCTATCCCTCCGCTTGACGGTTCAAAGGTACTCAGCTACTTCACTCCCGCAAAATATGAGCAGTGGCTTGCACGCAATGCACAGGTAGTGCATATTATATTCATCGTTGTTGTTTTTACAGGACTGCTGTCGATTCCTCTCAGCCTGCTTTCGGGACTTCTCTATAATCTTCTGAATTTCCTGACTATGTGGATTGACCTTATTGCAGGTGTAATTTAATTTTTTCGGAGTTTTTATATGACTGAAATTTCATTCAAACTGGAGCAGTTTGAAGGCCCTCTCGACCTTCTTCTGCACCTTATATCAAAGCATAAACTGAATATCAACGACATTCCGATAACACAGCTTGTCGACCAGTATCTTGAGTTTATTGAGAAAGCCGTAGAACCCGATATGGAGGTTGCGGGGGAATTTCTCGAAATGGCGGCAAGGCTCATATACATCAAGACGGTATCACTTCTTCCGCATCAGGAAGAGGCTGAGGAAATGAAAAAAGAACTCGAAGGAAAGCTCATCGAGTATTCGTTATGCAAAAAAGCGGCGGAGTTTCTGCGTGAAAGATACTGCGGAGATACCGTATTTGTCCGTGATATGATGGAAATCGACGAGGATAATACATACCGTATTACTCACGAGCCCGAAGAACTCCTAAAGGCGTTCAACGGAATTTCTATCAAGAAGATGCAGAACGAACCTGCAAAATTCGAGTCGTTCACGAAAATCGTTTCTCACCGTGTGGTTTCGGTTACCTCTAAGATTGTCTATGTCCTCAGAAAACTTTACAATACAGGAAAAGTCACTGTCAATTCGGTGTTTGAGGGTATGACGGACAAGTCCGAGAGGGTAGCGACATTCCTCGCTATACTTGAACTTACAAAGTCGGGAAGAATTTTTCTTAATGACGACAATACGGAAATGACATTCAACAGAACGCATAAGAGGGAGGCTGTTGCAGATGCAGATTAATCAGAAAATGGCAATAATCGAGGCAATTCTCTTTGCGAACGGAGAATCGTTATCTCTTGAAAAGTTGTCGGAGGCGAGCGGCATCGAATCCGAAACAGTGGTGAAGCTCATCAACGCACTCAATGACCGTTATGAGCAGAATGAAAGCGCACTTAACATCATCAGACTGGGAGATGCGTATCAGCTTGCAACAAAGCAGGAGTTCGGTGATTACATAACCGCCGCACTTGAAAACAAGCGTAAAATTCCGCTTTCACCTGCGGCAATGGAAACGCTGACAATCATAGCTTATAATCAGCCAGTAACAAAGGGCTTCGTTGAACATGTCAGAGGGGTTGACAGCTCAAGCGTTGTCAATTCTCTCGTTGAGAAAAATCTTCTCGAGGAAGCAGGGCGCCTTGATGTTCCCGGAAAGCCTGTTGCTTACCGCACGACAGATGTTTTCCTCAGATGTTTCCAGCTTTCGTCACTTGACGACCTGCCGCCGCTCCCGAATATGAGCGACCAGGTGAGCTTTGATGAAATCAAGGAAGAACAGGCAAAAGAACAGACGGCAGAACCCGAAACAGAACCCGATATTGCCGAAGAATAACAGCGTTTTTACACTACATAGGGAGGGGAGAGCTTGACAGCGTTATACATTATCGGCGGGATAATCCTGTTTTTTGTGATTATCTTCAATATCCCGATAAAAGTTGCGATTTCTTATATAGACAAGCAGTTTTCCGTTCTTGTGAAGTACCTTTTCATCACGATTTATCCACGTCCCGAAAAGGAAGAAAAAGAAACTCCTCCCGACGAAGAAAAAACTGCGGAAGAAACCGCTCCTGCTGAAGTGCCTTCCGAAAATGAAGGTCTGTCCGAAGAAACTGCGGAGGAAACTCCTTCCGAAGTCGAAGAGCCTGTGAAGAAAAAACTCACACGTGAGGAAAAACGGGCGCTTAAAGAAGAAAAGAAACGACAGAAGAAGATAGAAAAGCGCCGCAAAAAGCGTGAAAAACTTGAAAAACAACGTAAGCGTGAGGAAATCCTCAACCTTGTGGGAATGGTCATAGATACGCTTAAAAGGTCGGGAAAGGTTTTCCGCAAACTTGTCAAGGGAATAAAAATTCACGATATAGCCCTTGATATAGACGCCGCCAACGAGGACGCCTACGAGGCGGCTCTCAATTACGGCAAGATGAATATTGCGGTCTATAACATTATCTCGTTCCTGAGGTCGTTTTTCACTATCTCAATCGACCATATCAACATAAACTGCAAATATAATTCTTCCGACAGCAGATATGACGCTTCCTGCGTTGTAACAGCCACACCTGCAACAATTCTCGGGTTTGCGCTTGGTCTTGCTGTGAGATTTTTATTTGTATTCCTCAAGAAAAAGCGTGAAATCAAAAAAGCTGAAAAAGAGTCCGCAAGGGCTTTGAAAAAGTCGGAACAAGCGGCATAGCCGTTTCACGACAATATATAGTTTCAGAGAAAAGGAGTATTAAATTATGAGCGAGCATCCTATCAAAGAACTTATGGGCGTAAGTATGGAAAAAATCAAGGAGATGGTTGATGTAAACACAATCATCGGAAACCCTATCCAGTCGCCTGACGGAACTGTTATCATCCCCGTATCGAAGGTGTCATTCGGTTTTGCATCGGGAGGGTCTGATCTTCCTTCAAAGAATCAGAGCGAGCTTTTCGGCGGCGGAAGCGGCGCAGGTATTTCCATTCAGCCTCTCGCATTCATCGTTATCAATAACGGAGATGTAAAGCTCCTCCAGATGTCAATCGATGCAAAACTCCCGAATGCTATCGTGAACCTTGTTCCCGAAGTTTTCGACAAGGTGTCGGGACTTATCGGCAAGGACAAGGACAAGAAAACAGAAGAATAATTGAAAAAACTCCGTCATAGTATGTCTTATTGATATTATGGCGGGGTGATTTTGTGAAGAAAATATCGGCAGTTTTATTTGCACTGATTATAGTTTTGTCATTCACATCGGCGGTGTACGGCACCGAGGTGTCGGTTTCTGCCGAATCTGCGGTGCTTATCGAGGCAACGACGGGGAGAATACTCTTCGGCAAAAACGAAAGAGAATTCAGACCTATGGCAAGTACGACCAAGATAATGTCGGCTCTTCTGTGCCTTGAAAGCGGAAATCTTGACGAGAAATTCGTTGTCGACGCCGAGGCTATAAAGGTCGAAGGCTCGTCTATGGGACTTGTTGAAGGTGACGTTGTCACAAAGCGTGCGCTTTGCTGCGGAATGTTGCTCCCGTCGGGAAATGACTCCGCCAACGCCGCCGCTGTTGCCGTTGCGGGAAGTATCAGCGACTTCGCCGTTATGATGAATGACCGTGCGGAAGAAATCGGTATGACGGATACGCACTTTGTCACTCCGTCGGGACTTGACGCCGAAGGGCACGGCTCTACCGCCTACGATATGGCAATTCTCACGGCGGAGGCTTTGAAAAATCCCGATTTTGCGTATATCTGTTCGCAGGAAAGCATATCGCTTTCGTTCGGTAATCCGCCGTATGACAGAAGGCTTTACAATACGAACAAGCTCCTCTCAATGTCGGAGGATTGCATAGGCGTAAAGACGGGCTTTACCGATGAGGCGGGCAGATGTCTTGTTTCTGCGATGGAGCGTGACGGAATTACCCTGATATGCGTGACCCTCAACGCACCTGATGACTGGAACGACCATCTCAGGTTGTACGAGCACGGATATTCAAGGGTGGGACTAAAAACCGTGAACGAAAACGGACTTGCAGCAAATGTTGTCGGCGGAGATGCCGATGCTGTGGAACTTTATTCCGACGATGCCGAAATTCCCGTGATTGACGGGGAAACTTCCGTTATTGAGAAGAAAATCGTACTGCCACCTATTATCTACGCTCCCGTTACCGAGGGTGAGCGTGTCGGCGAAGTACAGTATTACATAGACGGAAAGCAGATTGCAGTATCGGGACTGTATTCGTCGCAGGGAGTACAGCCTTTTGTTGACGAAGAAAAAACATTCATCGGATGGCTGAAAGGGCTTTTCGGATGAGTTAGGAGATTTATGTGGAAAAGATAAGGATACAGAAAATTATCGCCGACTGCGGATATTGCTCCCGCAGAAAAGCGGAAGAGCTTATAAGCAAGGGCAGAGTAAAGGTGAACGGACACCCTTGTTCTCTCGGGGACAAGGCACTGCCGAACAAGGATATAATTACGGTTGACGGCGAGAGAATTGCCGTTCCACGCAAAAAGAAAAAGTTATATCTTATGCTCAACAAACCCCGTGGATATGTCACAACCACATCTGATGAGCTTGACAGAAAGTGCGTTACCGAACTGCTTTCGGGCGTTAACGAAAGAGTGTATCCCGTAGGACGACTTGACAAGAACTCCGAGGGACTTCTTCTTTTCACAAACGACGGGGAGTTTGCGAACAACATAATGCACCCAAGCAAGCATGTCGGAAAGACCTATCGTGTAACAATCCGCCCGTCAATTTCCGATGAACAGCTTGTTCAGTTGTCTGAAGGCGTTGTTCTCGACGACGGAAAGAAAACTCAGCCTGCGACGGTCAATGTTCTTACCGAAGAAAAGGGAAGGGTTGTTCTTCTTATAACAATTCACGAGGGAAGAAACCGCCAGATAAGAAGAATGTGCGAGGCTGTCGGAGTGGAAGTAGCACGACTCCGCAGAATATCAATAGGGCCTCTGCGCCTCGGAATGCTGAAACCGGGCGAGTACAGAGAGCTTACGGCGGAAGAACTCCGTGCCATAAGAAACGCAGTAAGCGGAGTTTAGTGGAGGTGACAGAAATGCTTGAAATACATCAGAAAACCGACTTTGTCGGATACGAGGATAAAATCGCCCGTATCGATGCGGAATTTCCTGCGGTAATCGAGTCTTTCTCGGACGGAAAGGTTGACGGGTACTGCATTTTCTCCATTGAGGGAGATGAAGTCTGCATTTACGATACAGGCTACGGCAACGATATTGCCCTTTGCGACGGTCTTGTGCGCTCGGCTTTGTTCAAGGCGTCGATGATGGGCATTGACAAGGCGAGATTCTTTACAGATGACGAAAACATAAAGAAACTTCGTCTTTGCGATGAGAACGGAGTTCTTGGCTCTATACAGGATATTATGGGCGGCTGCGCAAATTGTCACAAATAAATGAATTTTTTTGAAAATGATACAAAATTCTGTTGCAAAATTACCGATAATATGATAAAATAACATTTGAAATTTTTATATCGAACGGAGGAATAAAAATGAATTCCCAGGCAAGCAGACTTACGGAATTAAGAAAAACAAATGAGAATTCAGTTGCCGCAAAAAGATTGTCTTATCTTTTTGACGAAGGCGCTTACACCGAAATCGAGGCTTTCACAAAAGAAGGCGACGGACTTTCGGGTGTAATCACAGCTTACGGCTTTGTAGAAGGCAACCCCGTATACGCATTCTCACAGGACAGCAATATCAAGAGCGGTGCGGTAGGAATTACTCATTCAAAGAAGATAATCAAGCTTTATAAGCTTGCGGCAAAGACGGGAACACCTGTTGTTGCAATCCACGACTCAAACGGTGCATTCATCGACGGCGGTGTTGACGCTCTCTCAGCTTACGGCGATATGCTCAAGTGGACAAGCAATGTTTCCGGCGTTGTTCCGCAGATTGCTGTAATCGCAGGAACTTGTGCGGGAAGTGCCGCAATGATGGCTTGCTCATCTGATTTTGTTATTATGTCGAAGAATGCGGAATTCTTTATGGCGCCTCCGTTTACAGAGGGTGCAGGAACTGCTGAAAGTGCCGCAAAGTCGGGAACAGCCGCTCTTGTATGCGACGATGACAAGGAAGCTGTTGAGGCTGCAAGAAAGCTCGTATCAATGCTCCCGATGAACAACCTTTCACCCGTACCTATGTTTGAATTTGACAACCCCGTTTCAGCTTACGGAAAGAGTGCAGAAGAAATCGTCAAGTCATTCGCTGACAATGACAGCGTGCTTGAACTTTCAGCTGATTTCGGCGGCGCATCATACACAGCGTTTGCTTCAGTGCTCGGTGCTACAATCGGTGTGGTTGCTACAAGCAAGACCGAAGACAAGCTTACGGCACAGGACTGCTCGAAGATTGCACGCTTTGTAAGAACCTGCGATGCATTCGCAATTCCCGTTGTTACACTCATTGATACAGAGGGATTTGCTGTCAGCGCAGAATCCGAGCTTGCAGGAAGTATCAGAAATATGGCTATGCTCGCAAACGCATACGCAGAGGCAACAACAGTCAAGATTGCTTTCGTTACAGGAAAGGCTTACGGCCCTGCATTCGTTGCTCTCGCAGGAAAGAACTCAAACTCCGATATGACATTTGCGCTTGCTGATGCGGTTATTTCTCCGCTCGCTCCCGAAACTGCCGTTGAATTCCTTTATCACGACAAGCTCAAGGGTGCAACAGACACAGCTGCAAAGAGAAACGAACTTGCCGCCGAATACATGGCAGGTGAGGCATCTGCGATTGCCGCTGCTGAAAAGGGCGCAGTTGACGATGTAATCCTCCCCGAAGAAATCAGAGCAAGACTTATCGGTGCAATTGAAGTTCTCGCAGGTAAGAGAGTTTCAAATCTCCCGAAGAAACACAGCAATATGCCGCTTTAATTTTGCGTTGCGGATTAAATAATTTTGATAGGTGGTAAATAAAATGAAAAGATTTAATATTACTGTAAACGGAAAAGCATACGATGTAGCAGTTGAAGAAGTAGGCGCAGGTGCTCCTGTTGCCGCTGCTCCTGTTGCGGCTCCCGCTCCTGCACCCGCTGCAGCACCTGCCGCTGCTCCTGCTCCCGCACCTGCAGCAGCTCCCGCAAATGTTGAGGGAACAAAGGTTGTTGCTCCTATGCCCGGAACAATCCTTGACGTAAAGGTTGCAGTAGGCGACACAGTTTCCGAAGGACAGACAGTTGCTGTTCTCGAGGCTATGAAGATGGAAAATGATATTCCCGCAACAGCTACAGGAAAGGTTGCTTCTGTAAATGTAAGAAAAGGCGATACGGTCAACTCGAATGATGTTATCGTAGTAATTCAGTAAAAACGAAAGGCGGACTAGAAATGGCTAAACTTCAGATTACCGAAACAGTCCTCCGTGATGCGCATCAGTCACTTCTTGCGACTCGTATGCCGATTGAGGATATGCTTCCGATTCTCCCTAAAATGAACAAGGTCGGATTTTACTCCTGCGAAATGTGGGGAGGGGCAACATTTGACTCATGTATCCGTTTCCTTAATGAAGACCCGTGGGAAAGACTCCGCATAATCCGTAAGGAAATGCCCGATACAAAGCTCCAGATGCTTTTCAGAGGACAGAATATGCTCGGATACCGTCCCTACGCTGACGATGTACTCGAATATTTCGTACAGAAATCAGTATCAAACGGTATTGATATTATCAGAATTTTCGACGCACTCAACGATATAAGAAATCTTCAGACTGCTATCAAGGCGGCAAAGAAGGAAGGCGCTCACGCTCAGGTTGCTATCTCCTACACAACCGGAGAGGTATTCACAAACGAATACTACTGCAACTACGCAAAGCAGATTGAAGAAGCAGGCGCAGATTCTATCTGTATCAAGGATATGGCGGCGCTCCTTACACCTTACAACACAGAAAAGCTCGTAAGAGACCTCAAGGCTACTGTAAAAATTCCTATTCAGCTTCATACACACTACACATCGGGACTTGCTTCTATGTGTATCATGAAGGCTGTTGAGGCTGGCTGTGATGTTGTCGATACAGCTATGTCACCGCTTGCTCTCGGAACATCTCACGCTCCCACAGAGTCGGTTGTTGCCGCATTCCAGGGAACAGAGTATGACACAGGTCTTGACCTCAAGCTCCTCACGGAAATCAGAGAATATTTCATGGGTCTTCGTGCGAAGTACATCGAAAAGGGACTTCTCGACCCCAAGATGCTCGCTACCGATGCGAATGCACTTATTTATCAGGTTCCCGGCGGAATGCTCTCGAACCTTCTTTCACAGCTCAAGCAGGCAGGCAAGGAAGACCAGCTTAACGAGGTTCTTCAGGAAGTTCCCCGTGTACGTAAGGATTCGGGATATCCTCCGCTTGTTACACCTACATCGCAGATTGTCGGTACTCAGGCAGTGTTCAATGTAATCCACGGCGAACGCTACAAGGTTGCTACAAAGGAATTCAAGGCTATGGTAAAGGGTGAATACGGAAAGACTCCCGTTGAAATTTCTCCCGAATTCCAGAAGAAGATTCTCGGCGATGTTGAGCCGATTACCTGCAGATTTGCAGACACAATCGCTCCCGAACTTGAAACACTCCGTGCTGAATGTTCAGAGTGGATTGAGCAGGAAGAAGATGTGCTCACATACGCAATGTTCCCGAACGTTGCACCCAAGTTCTTCGAGAAGAGAAGAAACGAAAAGTACGGAATTGACGGCGCACACAGCGACGCTGAAAACAAGGTTCATCCCGTATAGTAATCCGATTGACGAAAAAAGTAAAACTGCCGTGAAAAATCGGCAGTTTTCTTTTATTTTTCCTTGATTTTCTGCTATTTTTATGGTATAATTAAATATCAGTTTGATATCAATTTGATTATAGAATGTGAGGGCGTTTTCTGTGATAAAAAGTATGACAGGCTACGGCAGAGGGCAGATAAATACCAACGGTCGTGATATCCTTGTTGAAATCAGATCCGTCAACAACAGATACTACGATTTCAACGCAAAGTTTCCGAGGGTTTACGGCTATCTCGAAGAAAAACTCAAGTCCTTCCTTCAGGGAAGTATTTCACGAGGCAAGGTTGAGGTTGCGGTGTCAATCTTCAACAATGAAAATAAGGAACAGGAAATCGAAGTCAACCGTGAAGTTGCAAAGGGCTACATAAAAGCGCTGAGAGATGTCAATACTGAACTCGGGCTTGACGATGACCTTACACTTTCAGGGGTTGCAAGATTCCCCGATGTGTTCAATGTAAAGAAAGTAATCGAGGACGAAGATTTCATCTGGTCGATGGTAAAAGAGGCGGCGGAAATCGCTGTCGAAAAATTTGTTTCAATGCGTGAAACCGAAGGTCAGAAGATGAAAGATGATATATGCTCACGCCTTGATTATATTCTTGAACTGGTGTCAAAGGTTGAAGAACAGTCGCCAAAGACAACGGAAAATTACAGAAACAAGCTCTATGCAAAGATGAAGGATATTCTCGGTGACAAGAACATAGACGAGTCCAGAATTCTTATGGAGGCTGCTATATTCTCCGAAAAAATTGCAGTTGACGAAGAAACCGTCCGCCTCAGAAGTCATATCTCGCAGTTCAAGGAGCTTCTTGAGTCTGCCGAGCCTATCGGCAGAAAGCTGGATTTTCTCGTTCAGGAAATGAACCGTGAGGCTAACACAACAGGCTCAAAGGCACAGGACATTGAAGTTACAAGAATTGTCGTGGATATAAAATCCGAGATTGAAAAAATCAGAGAGCAGATACAGAATATCGAATAAAGAGGGATTATATGAAACTTATAAACATCGGTTTTGGTAATATGATTTCTTCCGAAAAGCTGGTTGCTATCGTTTCTCCCGAATCCGCACCGATAAAGCGTGTGGTTCAGGACGCAAAGGACAAGGGATGTCTGATAGACGCAACTTACGGAAGACGTACCCGTTCGGTGGTTATTATGGAAAGCGACCATATCATTCTTTCGGCTGTTCAGCCTGAGTCGCTTGCAGGAAGATTTGACGAGGGGGATTCAAATGGCTGATAAAGGACTTCTTATCGTGGTGTCGGGACCTTCGGGTGTCGGAAAGGGTACAGTTCTTGCGGAAATACTCAAGGACGAAAACATATTCTACTCCGTTTCCGCAACTACAAGAAATCCACGTGAGGGTGAAGTGGACGGTGTGAACTACCACTTCCTCACCAAAGAAAAGTTTGAAGAGCTTATCGCAGACAACGGTATGCTTGAATATGCTACATACTGCGACAATTACTACGGCACGCCGAGAAAGGCTGTCGAGGATAAACTCGCAGAGGGAAAGGATGTCATCCTTGAAATCGAAGTACAGGGCGCAATGAATGTAAAAAAATCTTTCCCCGAGGCAATGATGGTGTTTATACTTCCTCCGTCGGTGAGTGAGCTTCGCCGACGCCTCAACAAGAGAGGAACAGAAACGGAAGAAGTCGTAAACAAGAGAGTTGCCGAAGCGGTAGGCGAAATCAAAAAAGCCGAAAACTACGACTATGTAATGATTAACGGCGATCTTGACGAGGCAGTGGAAACGCTGAAATCCATCATCATCGCCGAAAAACAGACAATAAAAAGAGCAGGAAAAATAATAGGAGAGGTGCTTGAAAATGCTTAGACCATCAGTATCACAGCTTGCAACAAAGAATGAGAGTTATTATTCACTCGTTATAGGAGTGGCTAAAAGAGCCAGAGAAATCGCAGACGAAATCAGCGAAAGCAAAAAGCCGCTTGACGAAAAGCCCGTAAAGGCTGCCGTTGAGGAATTTGCGGCAGGCAAGTGCAGAATTATCGAAGACCCGTCTATTGCTAAAAAAGACTGATTTTTGTCGGAGGACTTTATATGTCTGAAAAGATACTTTCTGTTGCGATAAGTGCGACAACTTATGGCTATGATAAACTGTACAGCTATAAAGTTCCCGATTTACTTTCGGAAAAAGCGGTTGTCGGTGCGAGGGTGCTTGTACCTTTCGGATACGGAAACCGTAAGCGTGTCGGCGTTATCCTCGGTATTTCCGAGGGCAGTGCGGCAAAGCTCAAGCCGATTATTTCGGTTATTGACGAAAAACCTCTTCTGAGCGGGGAAATGGTCGACCTTATCAAATGGCTGAAGGATTTTTCACTCTGCACATATTTTGACGCATTCAAGACGATTGTTCCGTCGGGAATGAATGTCACATTTTCGCAGAAATATATCCTTTCGGACACGGGCGAAATTCCCGAGCTTACACAAGAGGAAAAAAACATCTACGAGGCGCTGAAATCATCTTCGAGCCAGAAGGAAACAGACGCCTTGCTTGATTATTCCGAAGTGCCGTCGAAAAAAGAGGTAGTTCTTTCTCTTCTTAACAAAGGCGTTATTGCGGAATATGATACTTTCAAGCGTACCAAAAAGGACGATACCGTTAGGATGCTGAGGCTTTCCGACGATTATCTTTCGGGGAATGTCAGCGTTGAAATCACACCCAAACAGCGTAAGGTTCTTGAAACGCTTGAAGAAAACGGCTCTGCGTCGCTCAAAGAGATATGCTATCTCTGCAATGTGACAGCGGTTGTCTGCAAGAACCTCTGCAAGAGAGGGCTTGTGACGGAATACGAATACGAGGAAATCATAACTCCCGATGTTGAGAAAGACCTCAACCCCGACGATATAGTTCTTTCCGATAAGCAGAGAGAGGTCTTTGACGGACTCTGCGCAATGATTGAAAGGAAAGAGCCTGCGGGCGCACTCTTGCACGGCGTTACAGGAAGCGGCAAAACCTCGGTATTCATAAAACTGATTGACTACACCCTTAAAAATGGCAGGAATGCCATACTTCTCATACCGCAGATTTCTCTTACGCCGCAGGTCGTGGGGCAGTTTACAAGGGTTTTCGGGGATGTTGTCGCTGTTATACACAGCAATATGTCCATAGGACAACGCCTCAACGAATACAAGCGCATAATTTCGGGACAGGCAAGAATTGTTATCGGAACAAGAAGTGCGGTTTTTGCTCCCCTTGAAAATATCGGGCTTATAATTATGGACGAGGAGGATGAAAGGACATACAAGTCCGAGCAATCTCCACGCTATCACGCGCGTGATGTTGCCAAGAAACGCTGCAGTACTCATAACTGTGTACTTCTTATGGCGTCTGCAACTCCGTCGCTTGAGAGCTATTTTTACGCAAAGAATAAAATCTATACACTTTTCGAAATGCCTGAAAGATACACGCAGAATCCTCTGCCCGATGTCAGCATAGTCGATATGGGAGCGGAACTTCAGAACGGCAATACTTCAGGCTTCAGCGATAAGCTGTGTAGTGAAATAAACTACAATCTTGAACATGGCGAGCAGACAATACTTCTGCTTAACAGAAGAGGGTACAATACCTACATCAGCTGTCCCCAGTGCAGAGAGCCTGTCACTTGCCCCGAATGTGACATTCCGTTGACATACCACAAGGTGAACGGTCAGCTTATATGTCACTATTGCGGTTACCAGCAGGAGTTTTCCGAAACCTGCACAAGCTGTGGCTGTGACCATATGAAACGCTCGGGCGTAGGTACTCAGCGTATTGAGGATGAAATTCAGTCGCTGTTTCCGGATGCAAGAATACTCCGTATGGATGCAGATACTACATATTCCCGTTTTGCACACGAAAAGAAATTCAAGGCGTTTGCAGACGGTGAATACGATATAATGGTCGGTACGCAGATGATTGCCAAGGGACTTGATTTCCCGAATGTCACGCTTGTCGGCGTAATATCGCTTGATACGGCTTTGTACGCAGGCGATTTCAGGAGCTATGAGAGGACATTCTCCCTTATAACTCAGGTTGTCGGAAGAAGCGGCCGTGGCGATAAATGTGGCCGCGCGATATTGCAGACATTTTCTCCGTCGCATTATATTTTAAACCTTGCGGCGATACAGGATTACAAAGGCTTTTACGAGGAGGAAATCGCTCTTCGCAAGGCGCTTATATATCCTCCGTATTGCGATATATGCGTCGTGGGATTTTCCTCAGCTGTGGATATTGACGCAGAAAACGCAACGAAGATATTCCTCGACCTGATGAAACAGGAACTCGGAAAAATCAAGGCGGATTTCCCGATGAGAGTGCTTGGCCCGACGAGAGCGGCAATAGGTAAAATCAACGGAAAATACCGCTACAAGATAATCATAAAAGCAAAAAACACACCGACTTTCAGAAAATATATATCCGATGTTTACACCGCAACGGCAGGGTACAAGAATTTCTCGAATGTGAGCGTTTATGTAGACATCAACGGAGAAATCGGTTTATAACAGGAGGAGCTTTAAATGGCTGTACGAAACATTGTAAAAAAAGGCGATGAAATTCTCAGAAAGAAATGCAAGCCGATAGAAGTATTCGACGAAAAACTCGGAGAGCTTCTTGACGATATGATTGAAACACTTCAGGGTGCCAACGGCGTAGGCCTCGCAGGCCCGCAGGTCGGAACACTCCGTCGTCTGTGCGTGGTTTACGATGAAGACCTCGGTTTTCTTGAAATGGTGAATCCCGTTATCGTAAAATTCAGCAAGAAGCAGGAGCGTGACATAGAAGGCTGTCTTTCCTGTCCTGACAAGTGGGGATATGTCACAAGACCCACAAAGTGCGTTGTAAGAGCGCAGGACAGACACGGCGACGAGTATGAATATCGTCTTTCAGGACTTTCGGCAAGATGCGCATGCCATGAGATTGACCACCTTGACGGAAAGTTGTTTATCGACTTTGTCGATGAATTTGTAACTCCCGAAGACCTTGACAAACATACTAAAAAGAGGAAAAGAAAATAATGAATATAATTTTTATGGGAACTCCCGACTTTGCAGTGCCTTGTCTAAAAGCACTCATTGACAGCGGTGAGAATGTAACTGCGGTATTCACACAGCCTGACAAGCCGAAGGGCAGAGGGTACAAGCTGACACCTCCGCCTGTAAAAGTTCTTGCGGTTGAGAATAACATTCCCGTGTATCAGCCGCAGAGCCTCAAAAAAGGCGAGGACGCAGAGGAGGCACTCCGTGTCATAAACGAAATCGCCCCCGACATTATAATAGTTGTCGCTTACGGAAAGATACTTCCGAAGGAAATCCTCGACGCCCCGAAATATCACTGCATCAATGTCCATGCGTCATTGTTGCCGAAATATCGTGGTGCAGGCCCTATTCAGTGGAGTGTGCTCAACGGTGAAAAAACTACGGGAGTTACAACAATGCTGATGGCGGAAGGTCTTGACACGGGCGATATGCTTTTGTCCGAAGAAACCGAAATCGGTGTTGACGAAACTGCAAGTGAACTTCACGACAGACTTTCGGAAATCGGTGCAAAGGTTATGCTTGACACGATAAAAGCCGTGAAGGACGGCAATCTTTCCCCGAAAAAGCAGAATGACGATGAAAGCTCATATTCGCCTATGCTTTCAAAGGAACTTTGCCCGATAGATTTTACAAAATCCGCACAGGAGATACACAATCAGATACGAGGCCTTTCGGACTGGCCCTGTGCTACGGCAATTCTCGGCGAAAAGAAAATCAAGATATACAAATCCTCTCTTGCAGGGAAGGTGAACGGCTCTGCGGGCGAAATTGTCGATGAAAAGAAATTCGTCGTTGCCTGCGGTGACGGAAACGGTATTATTGTCCGTGAAATTCAGGCTGAGGGCGGAAAAAGAATGGCGGCTGCGGATTATCTCCGTGGCAACAGAATAGAAAAGGGAACAATACTCAATTAATCGGAGGGTGTTATGGCGTCGGCAAGACTTACAGTTGCAAAGCTGCTTATACGAATGGAAGAAAGCTCGTATTCCAACATACTTCTTGATAAAGAACTTTCACATTCCGACCTCTCTCCCGAGGATAAGCGTTTTGTCAGCCGACTGTTTTACGGAGTAATTGAGCGCAGAATTACCCTTGACTATGTTCTTTCAAACTACCTCACAAAGCCGCTGTCAAAGCTGGATATTGAGGTTCTCACCGCATTGCGTATGGGAATTTATCAGTTGCTGTATACTTCTGTTCCCGATAATGCGGCGGTAAACGAAAGCGTAAATATCACCAAAAAGCTCAGGCGTACAAGTGCGTCGGCTATGGTGAATGCGATACTCCGCAGTTTTATCCGTGACGGGAAGAAGCTCACACTCCCGACGGACAGAGTAAAGGCGCTTTCGGTTGAATATTCATCTCCCGAATGGCTTGTGGAGAAGTGGATTTCGGAATATGGCGAGGAAAATGCCGTGGATATGCTGAAATCTTCTGTAAATGACAGTAGCTTTACACTCAGGATTAACAATACAAAAACGACTACGGCGGAAGTTCTCGATGAATTACAGAAGCTGAAAATTGACGGAAAATGCGTTGATTTCATTGAAAATTGTATAAAGGTAGATAACTTTACAGATATAACATCAAGTGAATTGTATAAAAAAGGACTGTTTCATGTTCAGGATACCGCCTCACAGCTTTGCTGTATGGCACTTTCTCCCGACGAGAATGACACGGTGCTTGATGTCTGCTCCGCACCGGGTGGAAAAGCCTTCACTATTGCCGAAATGATGAACGGCAAGGGTAAGGTGTACGCTTACGACCTTCACGAAAACCGTGTGAAACTCATATCGGACGGTGCAAAAAGGCTGGGACTTGACAATATTACAGTCGGAGTGGCAGATGCCTCCGCTTACAATCCCGAAATTCCCGAAGCGGATAAAATCCTTTGCGATGTGGTCTGTGCAGGACTCGGGGTTATCGGGAAAAAGCCCGAAATCAAGTACAAAAATCAGGAAGACCTGAAAAATCTTCCCGAGATACAATACAAGATACTCTGCAACTCTGCAAAATACCTTAAAGTCGGAGGAGAGCTTGTATATTCAACCTGCTCGGTGTCACGGGAAGAAAACGACGGGGTAATCGACAGGTTTCTTGCCGAACACGATGATTTCGAGGGCGTGGAATTCCTCGCTCCGCTGGGAGAGCCTTTCGGCTCATACAAGGCGACATTATTCCCGAGGTTTTTCGGAAGTGACGGATTTTTTATATCAAAGGTCAGGAGAATAAAGTGATGGAAAAAACGGACATCCTCTCTCTCAGGCTTTCGGAGCTGGAGGAGATTATACTTGCAATGGGCGAGAAGAAATTCCGTGCAAAGCAGATATATGAGTGGCTTCATCTCAAAAGGGTGTCGTCGTTTTCCGATATGACGAATATTTCGTCGGCTTTACAGACAAAGCTGAGTGACAAATTCTGTATAAATTGCATAAAAATCGTGAAAAAACTTGAATCGACGATTGATAATACAGTAAAATATCTTTATGAGCTTTCCGACGGAAATCACATTGAATGCGTACTTATGGATTACAAACACGGCGACAGTATATGCATTTCCACGCAGGTCGGCTGTAAGATGGGCTGTAAGTTCTGTGCATCGACCATTGCGGGATTCAAACGGAATCTTCTTCCGTCTGAAATGCTTTTGCAGATTTACGAGGCGGAAAGAGAATCGGGAAGAAAAATCTCCAGCATCGTGCTTATGGGGATAGGAGAGCCTCTCGACAATTACGACAATGTAATGTCGTTTCTTGACATAATCTCCTCAAAGGAAGGCACAAACCTCAGTCTGAGGCATCTTTCACTCTCCACATGCGGACTTGTTGATAAAATAAACGAGCTTGCAGACAGACATTACGGGCTGACGCTTTCGATTTCCCTACACGCAACAAATAACACCGCAAGAAGTGAGATAATGCCCGTGAATAAAACATATCCCATTGAAACGCTGATTGACGCCTGCAGGAAGTATATCGACAAGACGGGGCGCAGAATTTCTTTTGAGTATGCGGTTATTGAGGGTGTAAACGACGGCAGGGATTCCGCCGACGAGCTTATACGCCTCCTGAGAGGGATAAATTGTCATGTAAATCTTATTCCCGTCAATCAGATAAAGGAACGGGACTATAAATCAAACAAAAATTCCGTGAGGAACTTTCAGCTTGCCCTCGAAAAAGGCGGGCTGAACGCAACAGTCAGAAGAACTCTCGGAAGTGACATAAACGCCGCCTGCGGACAGCTCCGCAGGGAGTATGAAATCTGATTTAGGAGAATACCATGAACGCAGTATCAAGAACAGACATAGGTTCACGCAAGGAAAACCAGGACCGTGTAAAAGTTGCTATCCTTAACGACAATACCGCCTTTGCGGTTGTCTGTGACGGAATGGGCGGCGAAAATGCGGGAGGGCTTGCCAGCGAACTTGCCATCAATATGGTTTACGACCGTGTTACAAGCGGTTACAGGGAAGACTTTGATTCCAACAATATAAAGAATCTTCTTACTTCTGCTGTGGGAGCTGCCAATGTGGTTGTATACAATGCTGCCCGTGACGACGAGTCGAGAGAGGGAATGGGTACCACCTGCGTGGCTGCCATCGTCCGTGACGGAGTGGTTCATATGGTCAATGTCGGCGACAGCAGGGGCTATGTTTTCGAGCACGGCTGCTTAAATCAGGTTACAACTGACCATACTGTAGTGAGATTTCTTTACGAGCAGGGCGAAATCGGCGAAGAGGAAATGCGCAATCATCCTCTGCGCAATAAAATAACCAAAGCAGTCGGAGTTGTTCAGTCGGTAGACATCGACTATTTCGAGATTTCCGTTTCAGAAGGCGGGGCGTTGCTCCTTTGCTCCGACGGACTTTCAAACTATTGCACGAATGAAGTTATCGCCGAGTACATCGGCAATTACGACGCTGACGAATGTGCCGACAGGCTTATCAGCCATGTTATCGAACAGAAGGGTAACGATAACATAACACTTGCACTTATAAAGGACTTATGATATAATAATATAATTGCTTATCACTATATTGTTGAGCGGGAGTGGGACAAATGGATAAAAACATAGGCAGAAAGCTGGATGGGCGCTATGAAATCACAGAGCTTATCGGCATCGGCGGTATGGCCGAGGTTTACAAAGCTGTCGACATAATCGATGATAAGGTTGTTGCCGTGAAAATCCTCAAGAATGAATTTTCAAACGACGAGGAATTTCTCAGACGATTCAGGAATGAATCCAAGGCGATAGCCGTTTTGTCGCATCCTAATATCGTGAAGATTTACGATGTCGGATTTACAGAAAAAATCCAGTTCATCGTGATGGAATATATCGACGGAATTACTCTCAAGGAGTTTATGGAGCAGCAGGGCGTACTCAAATGGAAGGACGCTATCCACTTCATCATCCAGGTGCTCCGTGCGCTTCAGCACGCTCACGACAGAGGAATTGTACACCGTGATATAAAACCCCAGAACATAATGCTTTTCCCCGACGGCACAATAAAGGTCATGGACTTCGGAATTGCCCGTTTTGCCCGTGAAGAAGGCAAGACCTTCTCCGATAAGGCAATAGGCTCCGTACATTACATCAGTCCCGAGCAGGCGAGAGGCGACATAACCGACGAAAAGAGCGACATTTATTCCGTCGGCGTTATGCTTTACGAAATGCTTACGGGTCAGAAACCCTTCGACGCAGACAATCCCGTTTCCGTTGCCCTTATGCATATGCAGACGAAGGCAAAAAATCCGAGGGAAATCAACGAGACAATTCCCGAAGGTCTTGAGGATATCGTTGTAAGGGCAATGTATAAGGAAGCCTCAAAGCGTTATCAGTCCGCTTCGGAAATGATAAAGGATATTGAGGAATTCAAGAGAAACCCCAGTATTGTATTTGAATATAAGTATCTTACTCCGTCTGCTGACGAAAGCACGATATATTTCCAGCCTGTCAGCGAAAAATCGAAGATGGACAAAACAGTAAAAATAAACAAGGAGAAACCGAAAGTGGCGAAGAAAAAGGCGGCTCCGAAGTACGAAGAATACGACGAAGAATACGATGACGAATACGATTATTACGACGATGACGATGACGACGATGACGATTCAAGAGGTCGTTCGCTGATTGTCCCCGTACTAGTTGCAATAACTGCGGCGGTTGTAATCATTGCGGCATTCTTTATCACAAATGCCGTTATTGATATGCTCGGAATGGGCGACACCGAAAGCTACAATATGCCTAATCTTGTCGGAATGACTCTCGATGAGGCAAAGTCGAAGTATTCGCATTTCACATTTGAAATTGCCGACGAGGAATATTCCGAATATGAAGCAGGCGTTATTATCGAGCAGCAGATCCGTGAAAACAGCACGGTAAAGGCAATCAAGCCCATAAAGGTAACCGTAAGTAAGGGAATCCGTATGGTTGCGGTGCCCGATGTTGCAAACTACGAACAGACCCGTGCGAAGAAAATTCTCGAAGATGCGGGATTCTATGTTGCAACCACAAGTGCTATAAACGAGGACATCACCCAGGGCTTTATCGTTTCTACCGACCCTGTCGGCGGCTCGACTGCAAAGTACGGCTCAACGGTAACTATGATTGTCAGCCTTGGCCCTGAAATGCAGGATGTTATCGTTCCTCAGCTTGTCGGAATGACAAAGGAAGAAGCCGAAAAGGCTCTTATAGAGAAGAATCTTGTTCCCGTTATCGAGGAAAAGGATTCCACGGCTCCTGCGGGTGAGGTTGTTGCGCAGTCAATCAATCATATGGAAGTTGTTCAGCCCGACACCGAAATCACTATTTATGTAAGTACGGGAACGGCTGCCGTGAACTCATACTATATGAATGTTCCGATTACACAGGGAAGTACGGGAGGATACACCTTCAAGGCATATATCGACGGCGACCTTGTAGACTCCGTATCAAAGGGAAGTGTTACAAGTCTTGACTATGTAACAATGACCGTCCGTGGAAGCGGTACAAAGAGCATTATCGTCGAAATCACATCATATACAGGCTCTACGCCGATAAAGCTCGCCGAATATATGATGAATTTCGATACGGGTGAATATTACGAAGTGACATACAACGAATATGCATTTGCAGACGCAAATCTTTAATAACGGTATGAATACAGAAAAAACAAACGGAATAATAATAAAAGCTGTCGGGGGTCTTTACTTTGTGAAGACCCCTTGCGGTGTTATTGAATGTAAAGCGAGGGGAGTTTTCCGCAACCGCAATATCTCTCCGTGCGCAGGGGATAATGTCGTTGTTTCCGACGGTGTTATAACCGAGATACTCCCACGCAAAAACGAGATAATCCGTCCTCCGCTTGCAAACCTTGATGTACTTGTGTTTGTTGTTTCAACCTGCGAGCCTTCTCCGAATTACGAGATTATCGATAAGTTCATCGCCGTTGCGGAATACAAGGGGATTGAACCCGTTGTTGTACTCACCAAAATCGACCTCGATAAGTACGAGGAGATATATTCCGTCTACGAAAAAGCGGGGATAAAGGTCATTGCCATAGATTACACCAGAGCCGATTGCTGTGCGGAGCTTGTTGAGTTACTCAGAGGCAAAATAAGTGCATTCACGGGAAATTCAGGCGTCGGAAAGTCAACGCTTTTGAACCACATCGACGAAACGCTTTCGCTTGAAACCAACGACATCAGCCAGAAGTTAGGCAGAGGAAGGCACACAACACGACAGGTTGAATTGTTTGAGCTTGAGGGAGGCGGATACATCGCCGACACCCCCGGATTTTCAACCTTCGACACAAACCGCTATGATATTATCATGAAAGAGGATATTGCCTCGTGTTTCCGTGAATTTCAGGATTTCATCGGGGAGTGTAAGTTCCAGAACTGCTCGCACACCGTCGAAAAACAGTGCGTGGTGAAAAACGCTGTCGACGAGGGAAAAATCCCGCTTTCGAGATATAAAAGCTATGTTTCTATGTACGAAAACGCAAAACAGATAAAAACATGGGAAAACAAAAAATAAGACATTCACACAATTTTTGAATCGGAATAGTATATATTAATCTGATTCAGTGGAGGTTTTATTATGAAAATCGTAGTTGTCAAGACGCCTAAAATCCTGTCGGGACTTTTCAGGGTAGTGTTCGGAATCAAAAAAGATAAAACAGAGGAATAACACACTTGGCGGGGCGGTTCATTCTGTCCCGCTGTTGTAATTTTAAAGAAAAGACAAGCATATAATTCCCGTGAGGTGATTATATGGAAAATCTTTTCGACGAAACGGAATTCACGACCGAAAGAGCACCGGCTGTCTACGCACGGAAAACCTCCGATATTGTTACAATTCAGGCGATAATATGCGTCGTTGTTGCGATAATATTTTTCGTGGCAAGACTGTTTTACAGCAGTTATACTGACGGTATTGCGGAAAAATTCTGCGAGAATGTCTGCTGTGAGGAGGAAATCGGCGAAATTGGTGTGATGAACGAAAGTGAAACGGAATAATGCTCGTCTTCCGATTTTTCCGCATACCGATAAGGATTGATTTCGGTTTTTTCGCAACTGTTGGGTTTATGCTGCTTACCTCCGATGAGAGCCTTGTTCTCACCGTATTGCTGGTGTGCTTACTCCACGAAATCGGACATCTTTCGGTTATGGCGGCGTTTGGTATTCCGCTGAAAAGGATAGAATTTCACGGTGCGGGAATAAAAATTGTTCCCGAAAACAAGGCGTTGCCGTTCCAACAGGAGCTTTTTCTGCTTTGCGGAGGGTGTGCCGTAAATCTCATTCTTTTTGTGGCAACGGTTTTCTGTAATTCACGGAATGTTCTTGTATTTTCGGCGATAAATCTCATTCTGCTGTGCTTCAACCTAATTCCTGCGGAATTCTTTGACGGCGGAAGAATACTTCTTCTTATAAGCGAGGGGACGGCAGCGGAAAGGGGAGTATACATTTTTGTGAAATACATAGCCCCGATAACCGTAGCGGTATTTGCCGTGTGGTTGTTTTTTTATTTTGATGTGGGAATAACCGCCGTGATTACGCTGTTTTACTTCCTTATGGCGTCGTTCATCCGTGAATTTAGTTAATAGTAACAAAAATATTTTCTTTACGGAGAGTATTTTTTTCACAAAAGTACTTGCAATGCCGGGGAATATATGCTATAATTTTAAAGCATTTGAATATCCGTCTGTTTATTGAGCGTACGATAAACATTCGGGGTTTAATGCCGCCAAAAAGGCTGACATTAAAGCGGATAGTCCTCTGCCGTTGAGGTTACAAAGAGATAACCTCACTAAAAAACGGGTATGAATGTCTGAAAACTAAGGAGGAAAACAAATGGACGCATTAAAGCAGATCAGCAACAGCAGCCTCAAGGCTGACGCACCCGTTGTAGAAATCGGTGACACAGTCAAGGTTCATGTTAAGATCAAGGAAGGCGAAAAGTACAGAATTCAGATTTTTGAAGGTACAGTTATCGCTAAGAGACATGGTGGAATCTCTGAAACATTCACAGTAAGACGTGTAGCTCACGGTTGTGGTATTGAAAGAGTATTCCCTCTTCATTCGCCTGTAGTTGACAAGGTTGAAGTTGTAAGACACGGTAAGGTACGCCGTGCTAAGCTTTACTATCTTCGTGACCGTGTTGGTAAGGCTGCAAAGGTTAAAGAAGAAATTCGTTAATTTAACTAGTGAGAGAAGGGGCTTGTATAGTCCCTTTTTTTGCTATTTTCAAGTATTTATCGGAGGTGCGCAAAATGGAAAACGCCAATTCTTCGGCTAAAAACAAGGTTGTCGATGAGATTATCGAGTGGGTTGAAACTATACTCTTCTCATTCCTTACCGTTGTGCTGATTTTCACCTTCGTACTGCGCACATCTGAAGTTATCGGCTCGTCGATGTCGCCGACATTCACGGGAAAGAACGACCAGACGGGACAGACGGGCGACAGGCTCGTTTATTTCAGTCTTATGTCGGACTATGAAAACGGCGATGTCGTTGTCATCAACAGCGAGGTTCTCGACGAGGCAATCATCAAGCGTGTGGTTGCTGTTCCCGGACAGACCATTGACATCGACTTTGATCTGGGTGAGGTTTATGTAGACGGCGAACTTCTCGACGAAGAATATATCTACGAGCCTACCTTCACGGATTACGGTGCGGTGCAGTATCCCTACACATTGCAGAATGACGAGTTTTTTGTACTGGGGGATAACAGGAATAACTCCCTTGACAGCAGATTTTTCGGCCCTGTACAGCGTGACGATATTCTCGGCAAGGCGGTTTTCAGATTTTATCCTTTATCGGAATTTGGAGTGATTGAATAAATGAACGAGGCACCATCAATCCAGTGGTTCCCCGGACATATGGCGAAAACGAGGAGAATGATTACAGCAAACCTCAAATATGTTGACGCCGTAGTGGAAATCACTGACGCAAGAATACCGCTTTCGAGCAGAAACCCTGACCTCAACAAACTCATTCAGGGAAAGCCGAGGATAGTACTTCTCAACAAGTGCGACGAGGCTGACCCGAGGGTTACTGACAAGTGGCTTGCATACTATAAAAAGAACGGAATTGCCGCACTTGCGACGGACTGCCGCAGCGGCAAGGGAATAAAGCAGTTTGCTCCGCTTATAAAGGAAGTCCTTTCGGAGCTTCTTGAAAAGCGTCGTGCTAAGGGAGTAATGGGGCGTCCTCTGCACCTTATGGTTGTAGGTATCCCGAATGTCGGAAAGTCTTCATTCATCAACCGTATGGCAAACTCAAAACGCACGAAGGTTGAAGACCGTCCGGGAGTTACCCGTGAAAAGCAGTGGGTAAAAATCGACAAGGAAATCGAACTTCTCGATATGCCGGGCGTACTCTGGCCGAAGTTTGAGGATATGGCGGTCGGCGAAAAGCTCGCATTTACGGGAGCTGTAAAGGACGATGTCGTCGACATAGAGCTGCTGGCGTCGAGACTTCTTGCACAGCTTGCGGTAAATTACGGCGAAAATATCATCAGCAGATATGGCATTGAACTTACCGATGGCGAAGAGGGATACGAAATCCTTGAGAAAGTCGGAAGAAAAAGAGGAATGCTCATATCCGGCGGAGAGATAAATACAGAGCGTGCCGCAATTACGGTACTTGACGAATACCGCAGCGGAAAACTCGGAAAAATCACTCTTGAGGAGCCGTAGCCTATGACACTCTTTGAATACGACAGCACTATCCGTAAAAACCGTATAATCTGCGGCGTTGACGAAGCGGGGAGAGGCCCTCTCGCAGGCGATGTCTATGCGGCGGCGGTGATATTCCGTGAGGGTACGGTTATAGACGGTATAAACGACAGTAAAAAGCTGACCGAAAAAAAGCGTGAGGCTTTATACGACATAATAATTTCCGAGGCGGAGGCGTACTGCATAGCAACGGCGTCCGTTGAGGAAATCGACACACTCAACATACTTCAGGCAACCTACCTTGCGATGACGAGGGCGGTTGAAGGTCTCGGAATAAAACCCGACCTTGCACTTATTGACGGAAACCGACTTCCGCCCGCACTTCCGTGTGAAGGGGAAACAATCGTCAAGGGCGACGGCACTTCCGCAAGCATTGCGGCGGCGTCAATTCTCGCAAAGGTTGCAAGGGACAGATATATGCTTGAACTGGCTGAAAAATACCCTCAATATCAGTTTGACAAGCATAAGGGATACGGCACAAAGTTACATACAGAGCTTATTCTTGAGCACGGTGTATCTCCCGTGCATCGTAAGACCTTCCTGAAGAAGTTACTCGGCAATGGATAAGAAAAAACTCGGCTATTACGGTGAGGCGGCGGTTTGCTCGTATCTTGAGGGGAAGGGCTACCGGATACTCGCAAAGAACTACACCGTAAGAGGCGGAGAGATAGATATAATTGCTGAAAACGGCGATTGTATCGCATTTGTTGAAGTCAAGACACGGCATACAGGTTCGCTGGTAAGCGGATTTGAGGCGGTGACGGCTTCAAAACAGCGGTTTATAATAAGAACCGCAGAGGCATATCTTCTGCGCAACGGAAGTGAATTACAGCCACGCTTTGATGTTGCGGCTGTTGAATACGACGGCGAAAGGATATGCGGCATAGACTACATCGAAAATGCGTTTGACGCAAGCAGATAAACCACGAAAGGATTGGGGTAAATGTACTACACAAGCACACGTGACAACAATGTAAAAATCACATCGGCACAGGCTATCGCACAGGGTATTTCCGTTGACGGAGGGCTTTTTATGCCCGAAGAAATCCCGTCGATTACTCTTGACGAAATCAGTAAGCTCTCAGAAATGAAGTATAATGAGAGAGCGGCTTATATTTTCGCAAAGTATCTCACGGATTTTACAGACGAGGAAATCCACTACTGCACAGACAACGCTTACACAGACAAGAAGTTCTCAACAGACAATATCGCTGAAATTTCTCATCTTTTCGACGGTACTTATATGCTTGAACTCTGGCACGGCCCTACCTGCGCATTCAAGGATATGGCGCTTCAGATTCTTCCGTACCTTCTCACAACTTCCGCAAAGAAGATTAACTGCGACAAGAAGATTGTTATCCTCGTTGCAACATCGGGAGATACAGGAAAGGCTGCTCTTGAAGGCTTCAAGGATGTTCCCGGTACAGAAATTATGGTATTCTACCCAGAGCAGGGTGTATCTCCTATGCAGAAGCGTCAGATGACAACCCAGGAAGGTGAAAATGTCGCTGTATGTGCAATCAAGGGTAACTTTGACGATGCACAGAACGGCGTAAAGGCTATCTTCACAAATGACGAAATCAAGGCTGTTCTCGACGGTAAGGGAATGATGTTCTCCAGCGCAAACTCAATCAACTGGGGAAGACTTGCTCCGCAGATCATCTACTATATTTCAGCGTATGCTACACTCGTTGCAGACGAAGAAATCAAGCTCGGTGACAAGATAAACATTGTTGTTCCGACAGGTAACTTCGGCAATATTCTTGCGGCTTACTTTGCAAAGCAGATGGGACTTCCCGTAGGAAAGCTCATCTGTGCGTCGAACAAGAATAAAATTCTCACAGACTTCATCAATACAGGTGTTTACGACAGAAACCGTGACTTCTACACAACGATTTCTCCGTCGATGGATATTCTTATTTCAAGCAACCTCGAAAGACTTCTTTATCTCCTCTGCGGAAAGAACGACGCTGTAATCCGTGACTGGTTCGGAAAGCTCGCAACAGAGGGCAGATACGAAGTAACAGATGAAGTCAAGGCACTCCTCAAGGAAAGCTTTGTCGGAGGATGTTGCGACGACGAAGAAACAAAGGCTACAATCGCCGAAGTTTACAAGAAGTATTCGTATACTCTCGACACGCACACAGCGGTTGCCGTAAAGGTTTACGAGGACTACAAGAAGGCAACGGGCGATACAACGAGAACAATCATCGCTTCAACTGCAAGCCCCTATAAGTTCAGCGCAAGCGTTCTTGAGGCTCTTGAGGGCAAGGAATGTACTCTCGACGAATTCGATATGGTTGACAGACTCCACGAGCTTTCACAGTACGAAATTCCCGAAGCACTTGCTGAACTCAAGAACAAGGAAATCCGTTTTGCAGGCTCTGTTGAAAAGACAGAGATGAAGGACTTTGTTTTTAAAACACTCGGAGTTTAAAATAATATAAGGGTATGGCGCTTTCAGGGCCTATACCCTTATTTCTGTTATGAGAGGAGGGGAGAATTTGTCGCTTTATGTAATCGGAGATGTCCATTTATCACTTGACACCGACAAAGCAATGGATGTTTTCAAGGGGTGGGAGAATTATGTCGACCGCTTGTATGAAAACTGGAACAAAACCGTAAAACCCGATGATACCGTAGTTCTGGCGGGTGATTCTTCGTGGGGAATGACGCTTGAGCAGTCGAGAAAAGACCTTGAATTCATCAATAATCTTCCCGGTAAGAAAATTCTCCTCAAGGGAAATCACGACTATTGGTGGACGACCGTGAAAAAGATGGAGGATTTCTTCATCGCAAATAACTTCACGACGCTGAATATACTCCATAACAACTGCTATTCTTATGGGGAATACGCAATCTGCGGTACTCGTGGCTGGGTGAACGAAACCAAGGAACCTGCCGACGCAAAGGTGCTCGCAAGGGAGGCGGCACGGCTCAAAACCTCGATAGAATGTGCAATAAAGCAGGGACTGGAGCCGATAGTTTTCCTTCACTACCCGCCGATTTTTGCAAACAACTGCAATTACGACATACTTGATGTGCTGTACAAGTACAACATAAAGCACTGCTACTACGGGCATATTCACGGCAGAGGGGCGGTTTATGCGATAAATGGCGTGCGTGACGGCGTGGATTTCCACTACATATCAAGCGATTATCTACAATTTACACCAAAACGGGTACTGTAATTTGTGCATAATAATAAAATATTATATATTATCTAGAAATCCTAATGGCTTTGTGATATAATTATCTAGATATCTTGCTTAAAAATGGAGGAATTAAAAATGAGTCTTATATCAAATAACAAGGTAGAAAACAACAAGTACGAAATGGAATTCGAAATCAGCGCTGAAGCGTTCGAAGCGGCTCTCCAGGCAGCTTACGAAAGAGCTAAGAAGAACATCTCAGTTCCCGGTTTCAGAAAGGGCAAGGCACCCCGTAAGATGATTGAGAAGATGTACGGCGAAAACGCTTTCTATGAGGATGCTGTAAACTACGCTGTTCCTCAGGAAATCCAGGCAGCACTCGACGAAAACAAGCTCACACTCGTTGATGAGCCCAATGTTGACGTAACTGCTGTTGACAAGGAAAACGGCGTTAAGTTCAAGGCTACAATCATCACAAAGCCTGAAGTATCAATTTCGGATTACCTCGGAATAGAAGTAGATAAAGTTGTCAATCTTGTAACTGACGACGATATCAACGCTCAGATTGACAGAATGAGAGAGAGAAATGCACGTCTCGTTTCAATCGACGACAGAGCTGCTGAAAAGGGCGACATTTCAGACATCGATTTCGAAGGTTTTGTTGACGGCGAAGCATTTGAAGGCGGCAAGGCTGAAGGATTTGAACTCGAACTCGGTTCAGGACAGTTCATCGAAGGCTTTGAAGACCAGGTTATCGGCCACAACGCAGGCGATGAATTCGATGTAAATGTAACATTCCCCGAAGAATACCACGCAGAAAACCTCAAGGGCAAGGCTGCTACATTCAAGGTTAAGCTCAACGCTCTCAAGAAGAAGGAACTTCCCGAACTTGATGACGATTTCGTAAAGGACGCAACAGAATTCGATTCAGTTGACGCACTTAAGGCTGACCTCAAGGAAAAGATGGAAGCTGCAAACGAAAAGAAGGCTGAGCAGGAAACAGAAACAAACATCTTCAATAAGCTCATCGAAAAGATGGAAGCTGACATTCCTTCAGTTATGTTCGAGAAGAGAGTTGCTGAAATGGTTCAGGATTTCCGTCACCGCATCGAAGCACAGGGCATGGATCTCAACCTTTATCTCAAGTACACAGGAATGGATCTCGAAAGCTTCAAGAAGTCATTCGAAGACCGTGCACAGCAGGAAGTTAAGCTCCGCCTTGCACTCGAAAAGGTTGCAGAACTTGAAAAGATTGAAGTTACATCAGACGAAATCGAAGCTGAACTCAAGGCTATCGCAGACCTTTACAGAATGGACATCAAGAAGGTCAAGGCAAGAATTTCACCTAAGGATATCTTTACAGACCTCGCTGTTTCAAAGGCTGCTAATCTCGTAAAGGACAGCGCTAAGATTTCCTAATAATTTTTACGGAGGGTAATTGATTATGAGTTATATCCCTATGGTCGTGGAACAGACCGACAGAGGAGAGCGTTCTTATGACATCTTCTCCCGTCTTCTCAATGACAGAGTTATTATGCTCAACGGCGAGATTAACGATGTTACGGCAAGTCTTGTCGTGGCACAGCTTATCTATCTTGAGGGCGTTGATTCCGAGAAGGATATAAGCCTTTACATCAATAGCCCGGGTGGATCGGTTACTGCAGGATTTGCGATTTTCGACACAATGAACTACATCAAGTGTGATGTATCTACAATATGTGTAGGTCTCGCCGCATCTATGGGAGCGTTCCTGCTCTCAGCGGGTGCAAAGGGAAAAAGATTTGCTCTTCCCAACAGTGAGATTATGATTCACCAGCCTCTTATTGGAGGAGGACTTTCAGGTCAGGCTACTGACATCAAAATCCGCACAGATAATCTTCTCAAGACGAAAGAACGCCTCAACAAGATACTTGCCGAAAACACAGGCAAGTCCATCGAGGAAATCGAGAAGGACACAGACAGAGATAATTTCATGTCTGCTGACGAAGCACTCAACTACGGTCTTATAGACAAGGTAATCACAAAGCGGTAGGTGATGGGAATGCCGGATAATGAACTCAAAAGATGCAGTTTCTGCGGAAAGCTCGAAAGCAAAGTAAGAAATATGTTTTCCGCAGGGAATGCCAATATATGCGATGAGTGTGTTGAATACTGCCACGAAATTCTCGTGAAGAATGACCCGTTGTCGTATGTCAATGCACAGGCAAATTCCGCAAAGAGAGGCGGAAGAAAAGCTGCCACAGGCAACAAACAGCTTCTCAAGCCGATTGAAATCAAGAAGGTTCTTGACGAATATGTAATCGGTCAGGAGGAGGCTAAAATTTCACTCTCTGTATCGGTTTACAACCACTATAAGCGTATACTCAACCTCGAAAGCTCAAATGAGGTTGAAATCCAGAAGAGCAATGTTCTTCTTCTCGGCCCGACAGGTGTCGGAAAGACGCTTCTTGCACAGACTCTTGCCAGAGTGCTTGATGTTCCGTTTGCTATCGCAGACGCAACAACACTCACCGAGGCGGGATATGTCGGCGACGACGTCGAAAATGTTCTTCTCAGACTCATTCAGGCGGCTGATTACAATATAGAGGCTGCACAGAGAGGTATCATTTACATCGACGAAATCGACAAGATTGCAAGAAAGTCCGAAAACACATCAATCACCCGTGATGTAAGCGGTGAAGGCGTACAGCAGGCACTCCTCAAAATCATTGAGGGTACTGTTTCGAGCGTACCTCCTCAGGGCGGAAGAAAGCATCCGAATCAGGAGCTTATTCAGATTGACACAAAGAACATTCTGTTCATCTGCGGCGGTGCATTTGACGGACTTGAAAAGAATATCCGCAAGAGAACGGATTCTTCAAGCCTCGGATTTGGCGCAGAGCTCAAGAACAAGAATGAAATCCATAACGACCTTTTCAAGAAGGTTATTCCTCAGGACCTTGTGAAGTTCGGCCTTGTGCCTGAGCTTGTCGGAAGACTTCCGATAATCACGGTTCTTGACGACCTCGATGAAAACGCACTCGTGAAAATTCTTGAGGAGCCTAAGAATTCCCTCATCAAGCAGTATAAGCGTCTTTTTGAATTTGACGGTATTGAGCTTGAAATAGAACACGACGCTCTCATCGAAATTGCAAAGAAGGCTATTGCACAGAAAACAGGTGCGAGAGGACTCCGTGCGATTGTCGAGAATATACTTATGGATGTTATGTTTGAGGTTCCTTCAGAAAAAGATGTTGTCAAGGTTATTATCACCGTAGACAATGTTGTGAACGGTACCAAGCCTCTCGTTGAAAGAGGAAAGAAAACCACGGCAAAGAAAAATCTTGCATAATTTTCAGGGCGGCAGAAAATGCCGCCCGCTGTTATATACAGAGGTGTTTTAAGTGATTAAACTGCTTGTAAAATTGTTCATAAAGGACAGCGAGAATGTCACCGATAAGAATGTCAGGGTAAAATACGGCGTTCTCGGCGGTGCAGTGGGGATTGCCTGCAATCTTCTGCTTTTCGTCGTAAAATTTATAATCGGAATGATGATGAACAGCATTGCGATTATTTCCGAATCGATGAACAACCTTTCGGACTCTGGTGCGTCGATTGTCGCTGTTGTCGGCACGAAGCTCAGCAATATGCGTCCCGATAAGGAGCATCCCTACGGCCACGGAAGAATAGAGTACATATCTTCTCTGATTGTGTCGTTCATTATAATGCTCGTCGGGTTTGAGCTGATGAAATCATCGTATTCAAAGCTGATTTCTCCCGAAGAAATTGAGATAAACCTCGTTATGATGGGTATTCTCGCACTTTCAATCCCCGTAAAGCTCTGGATGTACTCCTATAACCGTTATCTCGGCAAAAAGGTCAATCTTTCGGTACTTCTTGCAGCGTCAAGGGACTCAATAAACGATGTTATATCCACTACTGCGGTAATCGTCACAACCCTCATCGGCGGATACTTCAATATCCCCATTCTTGACGGTGTTGTAGGTATCGTCGTGTCGTTCTTCGTAATGTATTCAGGCTTCGGAATTGCCCGTGAAACCGTGGGCGTGCTCCTCGGCGGCCCTCCCGATAAGGAACTTGTCGAGGGGATAGAAGGTCTTGTTCTTGCAGGCGAGGGAATTGTCGGCGTTCACGACCTTGTGGTACACGATTACGGCCCCGGAAGAGTTATGGCGTCGGTACACGCAGAAGTTCCCGATGATTCGGACATTATCCGTGTGCATGAGGTTATTGACGACATCGAAAAGCAGGCGCAGAAGGAACTCGATGTAGAACTTGTCATCCATATGGACCCCATAAGCGTGAACAACGAAAGGGTAAATATGATGCGTGAAATCGTAGGAAGAATGATAAGTGATGTCAGCGAGGAGCTTTCCTTCCACGATTTCAGGATGACCGACGGCGACGATAACATAAACCTCATTTTCGATGTGGTTGTTCCCGTTGATATGAAGCCTGAAGAAAGGGCAGAGAAAATCGCAAAGATAAAGAACAGAATAAAGGCTTACGACAGCCGTTTCAGCACGGTAATCAATGTCGATAACGCTTATTAAAATGCTTGCAGTTCTGACGAAAATGTGCTATAATGTAATGTAAATCAAATTTTCTCCGAGATTGAGGTGCAGAAAATGTATATCGAAAAAGTGAATACTTTTCTTGCACAGAAATATCCCGAAGAACCGCCGAAAGCCTGCGTCCGCAGCTTCGGTTGTCAGCAGAACAGCAATGACGGAGAGAAAATAAAGGGTTTACTTTCTGTAATGGGGTATAGCTTTACAGATGATACGGATAACGCAGATATCGTGATTTTCAACACCTGCGCAGTCCGTGAGAATGCTGAACTCAAAATCTTCGGAATTGTCGGAGAGATGAAGCATCTGAAAAAAAGAAAACCCGACGTTCTGATAGGAATTTGCGGCTGTATGGTACAGCAGGAGCATATTGTAGAGAAAATCCGCAGAACATATAAGCAGGTCGATTTTGTATTCGGGACATTTGCAATGCACAAACTCCCCGAAATTCTTTACAAGGCACTTACCGAGCGTACTTTTATAGTCGACACTGCCGAGTATGGAATTACAGAAAACATCTGCGAAAAAATCGTGCGTGACTGCACATACAAAGCGGGCGTACAGATAATGTACGGCTGCAACAACTTCTGCACCTACTGTATAGTTCCGTATGTGCGCGGGCGTGAGCGCAGCAGGAAATCAGACGAAATAATTGCCGAAATCAAAGGCCTTGTAGCTGACGGAGTGAAAGAAATAATGCTCCTCGGGCAGAATGTGAATTCCTACGGCAGAGGGCTTGATGAGGATATTGATTTTTCCCGACTTCTGCGGAAAATCAACGGCATCGACGGTGATTTCAGGATACGCTTTATGTCATCTCACCCGAAGGATGCAGGGCGTGAGCTTATAGACGCTATCCTTGAATGCGAAAAAGTCTGCAAGCATCTTCATCTTCCCGTTCAGTCGGGGAGCGACCGTGTACTTTCCGCAATGAACAGAGGGTACACCTCGGCACAGTATCGTGAAATCGTGGATTATGCACGCTCGAAAAAAACGGATTTTTCCTTTTCGACCGATATTATAGTGGGATTTCCGAATGAAACCCGTGAGGAGTTTGAGGAAACACTTGAATTACTCGAATACGTAAAGTTCGACAGCGTTTTTTCCTTCATCTACTCAAAGCGAAACGGAACGAAAGCGGCACTCATTGAGGACGGCGTAGATTATCCCGAAAAAGCCGAAAGAATGAATATTCTTCTCAAAAAACAGCGTGAAATCGCCGTGGAGAGATACAGCAGCTTCATCGGCAGAGAAATGCTTGTGCTGATTGACGGCCCGTCTGCAACAGAGGGCAAGGTCACGGGAAAAAGTGACGAATTTATAATCGTCGAGGTTGACGGAGATTCTTCGTTGGCGGGCGAATATGTAAAAGTCAGAATTATCGGTGCTCATAACTGGGCATTGATTGGAAATATTATAAATTAAAAGGAGTAAAAAACAATGGATGTTATTTCAACAGCAAGAGAACTCGGAAAGCAGATTCAGGCAGACGCAAGATATAAGGCGTACAATGAGGCCCGTGAACTCAACGACAAGGACGCAGACCTCCAGAAGCTCATAGGCGACTTCAATATCAAGCGTATGGAGCTTAACACGGAAATGTCAAAGCCCGAAAAGGATTCCGAAAGACTTATGGCACTTGACGGAGAAATCAAGACTCTCTACGCAGACATCATGAAGAACGAGAATATGACAAGATTCAACAACGCTAAGGAAGCAATGGACGATATGCTTTCTCAGATAAATATGATTATCACATATTCAGCTAACGGTGAAGATCCCGAAACTTGTCCCACGGAAGCACCTCATTCATGCAGCGGAAGCTGTTCTTCATGCGGCGGATGCCACTAATTTTTACGGAGTGACATAGATGACAAACATTGATGTAGCTAAACTCTCACCTATGATGCAGCAGTATATCGAGATGAAGGAAAAGTACAGCGGACATGTGCTTTTCTTTCGTGTCGGTGACTTTTATGAAATGTTTTTCGATGACGCAAAAAAGGTCTCGAAAATGCTTGAGCTTACCCTCACGGGTAAAGCCTGCGGGCTGGAGGAACGTGCCCCCATGTGCGGAGTGCCGTTCCACGCCTGCGATATATATGCAAAAAAGCTGGTGGATTTAGGCGAAAAGGTAGCTATCTGCGAGCAGGTGACAGACCCTTCCGAAAGCAAGGGTCTTGTTGTGCGTGAGGTGACAAAAATCATCACCCCTGGAACCCTTACGGAGAGTTCTATGCTCAACGACGAAGTCAATAACTACATCGGGGCAGTTTTTGTGAAAAATAAGGACTGCTCTGTTTGTTTTGCGGATATTTCTACGGGAACGGTGCATCTCATCGGAAAGAACGGCGACGTTTCCGTTTCGGAAGTAATCGACGAAATCGCAAGATATTCCCCGAAGGAACTGCTTTTCAATTCCGACGCTTCAAAGCTGAAGGAAATCGTCGGCTTTGTTACGGAAAAGATAAAATGCCCGATAACAATTCAGGACGACGGATGTTTTGACATCGAAAGCAAGAAGAACGCTGTCCTTGCGCAGTTCTCGACGGAGAGTCTTTCTTCGCTCGGACTTGACGAAGAGGGTACAGCGACAGCTGTTATCTGCGGGCTTTTCGATTATATCTCCGATACACAGAAAGCGCTTGTCGGAAGATTTACGGGAATAGAGATACACTCGGGCGATAATTTCATGGGTCTTGACCTTACTGCACGCCGCAATCTTGAACTTACCGAAACAATGCGCAATAAGGAGAAAAAAGGCTCACTCCTCTGGGTGCTTGACCATACACATACTTCAATGGGAAAGCGACTTCTCCGTTCATATATCGAACAACCGCTGGTAAAGCCTGCGTTGATTATCGACAGACTTGATGCAGTTGAACAGCTTTGTCATAAATCCGTTGTCTGCGCTGAGATTTCCGAACTCCTTGAAAGAGTATACGACCTTGAGCGTCTTATGACGAGAATTATGTACAAAACCGCAACTCCCCGTGACCTCAAGGCACTTTCGGTTACAGCGGCACAGCTGCCGTCAATCAAGGAACAGCTCTCAAAACTGGATTCAAAGCTGATACGCAACTGCAATGCGGATATAGATACCCTCGACGAAATAATGACAATCCTCGAAAATGCAATAGTTGACGAGCCTCCCGTTTCCGTGAAGGATGGGGGAGTTATCCGTGAAGGATTCAACGATGAACTTGACGAGCTTCGTGACATTATCGAGAACAGCGAGGATATTCTCCATAAAATCGAGGAGCGTGAAAAGGAACGCACAGGCATAAAAAATCTTAAAATCGGATTTAACCGTGTGTTCGGATATTATATTGAGGTAACAAAGTCAAACTACGACCTTGTTCCCGAAAACTACATAAGAAAGCAATCCCTTGCCAACGCCGAGAGATTTATCACCGAGGAACTCAAACTCGAAGAAAACAAGATTATCGGCGCAAAGGACAGGGTGTTTACGCTTGAGGCTGAAATCTTCAACGAAGTGCGTGATTATATCGCAACAAAGCTCACAACTGTGCAGAAAACAGCTGAGGCGATAGCTGTGATAGACGTTCTTGCCTCGTTTGCGTATGTTTCGGCTAAGAATATGTACACAAAGCCCGATATTGCGATAGACGGCGTAATAAACATCAAGGACGGACGTCATCCCGTCGTGGAAATGATGCTCGGGGATGAGCTTTTCGTACCGAACGACACATACCTCGACCTTAATTCCGACCGTATGGCGATTATCACAGGCCCGAATATGTCGGGTAAATCCACATATATGCGTCAGGTTGCGCTTATTACACTTATGGCGCAGATAGGCTGTTTTGTTCCTGCGTCTTACGCTAAAATTTCAATCTGCGACAGGATTTTCACCCGTGTCGGTGCGTCCGACGACCTCACGGCAGGGCAGTCGACATTTATGGTTGAAATGAACGAGGTTGCCGATATTCTACGCAACGCAACAAAGCACAGCCTTGTCATTCTCGACGAGGTTGGCAGAGGAACATCGACCTTTGACGGTCTTTCGATTGCAAAGGCTATTGCGGAGCAGATTTCAAACAAGAAGGCTATCGGCTGTAAAACGCTTTTTGCAACTCATTATCATGAGCTTATTTCGCTCGAAGAAACTCTCGACGGCGTGAAGAATTACAGCGTTGCAGTCAAAAAGCGTGGCGACGAGATAAAATTCCTGCGTAAGATTGTTGAGGGCGGTGCCGACGAAAGCTACGGAATAGAAGTAGCAAAGCTTGCGGGAATTCCCGCAAAGGTGACGAACCGTGCAAAAGAAATCCTTGCAGAGCTTGAGGAAAACAAGCAGTACGCTCCGACAAAGAATTACGATGACGGACAGATTTCTTTTGCGCAGATAAGTCACGAAAATATCATCGAAAAACTCAGAAAAACAAATGTTGACGAGCTTACTCCCGACGATGCAAAATACTTCTTGGGTGAGCTTGTAAAAATGCTTTAGGAGGTGAAGAAATGCCGAAGATAAATCTTCTTCCGAGAGAGATTTCGGAGCTTATTGCGGCAGGTGAAGTTATTGACCGCCCATGCTCGATAGTCAAGGAACTGCTCGAAAACTCTATTGACAGTGGCGCTACCGCAATAACTGTCGAGATAAAAAACGGCGGAACGAGTTTTATCCGCATATCCGATAACGGCTGCGGAATTTCCGAAGAAGACGTACCGACGGCGTTCCTTCGTCACGCAACAAGCAAGATAAAAAACAAGGACGACCTTGACACCATAATGACGCTCGGTTTCCGTGGGGAAGCGTTGGCGTCGGTTGCCGCAGTCGCAAAGGTGGAGGTGCTCACAAAGCTCCGTGACGAGCAGTACGGCACCCACTATGTGATTGAGGGCGGGGAGGAGAAACTCTCCGAAAAATGCGGTTGTCCCGACGGAACAACCATTATCGTCAGGGATATTTTCTATAATGTTCCCGCAAGACGAAAATTCCTCAAAAAAGATGTAACCGAGGGTAATTCGATTGCCTCCGTGATACAGAAGATAGCGCTGTCGCACCCCGAAATATCTCTCAAGCTGATACGGGATAACAAGCGTGATATTTTCACGCCCGGCGACAACGATGTGTTTTCGGCAATTTACGCCGTTTTCGGAAAGGCTTTTGCCGACGGTCTTATTCCCGTAAATTACAGCGAAAACGGAATTACCGTGACGGGTTATACAGTCCGTCCCGTTCACGCAAAGTCAAACCGCAGTTTTCAGATTTTCTTTATAAACGGACGCTTTGTTCGTTCCGTTACCTGTACGGTTTCGCTTGAGGAAGCGTACAGAAATCTCATAATGACGGGAAAATTTCCGTCCTGCGTGCTGAATATCACACTTTCTCCCGAAACGGTAGACGTGAATGTTCACCCCGCAAAGACAGAGGTGCGTTTTTCAGATGAAAAACTCATTTTTGACAGCGTTTATTTTGCTGTCAAAAGCGCAATTATGGCGGACGATAACCTTTCAGCTGCCGCTGAAAAATCGGAACCCGTAGAGGAGGTTTATATTCCTGCGCCGAAGCCTGACTATACGGTAAAAACCGTAATGCCCGAAGAAAAGCACGAACAGCTTTCTTTCGGCTCTGAAAGCAAGGTCTATAACAAGCAGGAAATCACAGCGACACACACGGAAAACAGTGGTATTCCCGAAGAAAAACCGTTGTCGGAACTTAAACCTCTCAAGGAGCTTGAAAACAAGAACTTCAAATACATAACGGCGAAGGCGTTTGTCAAAAAGGAACAGCCCAAGCCCGAGCCTGTCGTTGAGGAAAAGATTATTCCCGAATATCGTGTGATAGGAGAAGTACTGAAAACCTATATCCTCGTGGAGTCGGAAAAAACGCTTGTTCTCATCGACAAGCACGCCGCACACGAGCGTATTCTTTTCGAAAAACTTAAGGCGGAGGGTGAAGGAACCAACTGCCAGATGCTTATGACACCCGAAACAGTTCCTATGACCGCAGAGCAGACAGATGCGATAAATACGCATCTTGATGATGTAATGCGTATAGGCTTTACAGTTGAAAATATAACTACCGAAAGCGTTGATGTCGCAGGAATTCCTGCTGCACTTGACGGCGAAAGCCCGTCTGCACTGATTGTTGAGGTTGCGGATAATATTCTTCGTTGCAAGAGCGATATTTCAAGCACGCTTATCGATGAGCTCTATCATTCGGTTGCCTGCAAGGCGGCGATAAAGGCTCACGACAAGAACGACATAACGGAACTTGAAAAGCTCGTGCATGATGTATTTTCCGACAACAGAATACGCTATTGTCCGCACGGAAGACCCGTTGCCGTGACGATAACCGAGAGAGATTTAGAAAAAATGTTCAAGAGAGTGCTCTGATGAAAAAAATACCGATAATTGTTGTTGCAGGCCCTACGGCTTCGGGGAAAACCGCCGTTGCGATTGAGCTTGCGAAAATATACGGCGGAGAGGTTGTTTCAGCCGATTCCATGCAGATTTACAAGGGTATGGACATCGCTACGGCAAAGCCGACCGCAGATGAAATGCAGGGAATACCGCATCACCTTATAAGCGCCATTGACAGTGCGGAGAGTTTTTCCGTTGCACGCTATCTCGATATGGCGAGGGAATGCATTTCCGACATTCATTCAAGGGGAAAACTCCCGATTATCGCAGGCGGAACGGGACTTTATATCTCCTCGCTCGTTGATAATGTTGAGTTTGACGACACGGGCGCAGATTCTTCCGTGAGGGAGAGGCTTTCCGCAGAGGCTGTCGAGTACGGAAATCAATATCTTCTCGACAAGTTGACGGAGGTTGACCCCGATACCGCAAAAACTCTCCACCCGAATAATCTTACACGGATTATCAGGGCGCTGGAGGTTTTTGAGCTTACAGGTCAGAAGCTGAGCGACATGAAGATAAAAAGCCGTGAGAATGAATCCCCGTATGACGCCTGTATGATAGGGCTGAATTTCAACGACCGTCAGGATTTGTACGACCGCATTAACCTCAGGGTCGATATTATGCTGAAAAACGGTATGCTCGAAGAGGCGGAAAACACCTACAATTCCGCAAACAAACTGAAAACCGCCCATCAGGCGATAGGCTACAAGGAGCTTATTCCGTATTTTGAGGGTGAGGCGACTCTCGACGAGTGTATAGAGAAAATCAAGCTCGAAAGCCGTAGATACGCCAAAAGACAGCTCACATGGTTCAGACGTGACGAGCGTATAAACTGGATTATGCTTGATAAAAACCCCGATGTCGAAAATATTATTACAAATTGTAAAAAAATTATAGCCAAACAGCTTGAAATGTGATATAATAAAATATATATGATTTTTCGCAGAAAGGATAGGGTTACAATGAGTAAAGGAATTATATTGCAGGATGTTTTTTTGAACCAGGTACGAAAGGATAAAATCCCTGTGACTGTATTTCTTACAAACGGATTTCAGTTCAAGGGAATTATCAAGGGATTTGACGGTTTCGTTGTAATCCTTGATTGCGACGGAAAGCAGAATCTTGTATACAAACACGCAATTTCAACAATCAATCCGTCAAAGCCTGTTGCGATACTTGAATCGGAAGTATAAGGAGAGTTAAATGAACTCATACACGCTGAAAATCGTCGGATTTTTCATCGTCGTTTTCTTTCTTGTGTTCGTTTCCAGCCAGTTTTATCTTGCTGTTAATGATAATTACACTACCACAACGGCGTATTCCTATTCCGCTATTGACGATGTGACATTCAAGGGCGTTTTCGTCCGTGACGAAAACGTTATAAACTACAACGGCGGGGGAGTGATAGGGTATTCCTACTCCGACGGAAGTAAAATTTCCAAGGATTCCGTTATTGCGTATGTTTATTCCGACGAAGATGAAATCATCACAAGAAACAAAATAGAAAAGCTCGAAAGAGAGCTGGCATCACTTGAAATGGTATCAAGCCCAGGAACATCCGATGTTGCACAGCCTGAACTTATTTCAAAGCTGATAGCCGAAAATTACAAGAATGCGGTATACTGCATTGAAAAGAGCGACTATGAATCTTTCTCGGATGAGCGTGAGGCTCTTCTCGAGTATATGAACATTATGGCGCTTGTCACTAAAAAAGAAAAAGACTACAATGCGGAGATTGAACGCCTCAGATCAGAGATTGAGCGTCTCAAATCAACGCTTTCAAATCCGATAGATACCGTTTCAACGGATATTCCGGGGTATTTCGTCAGCTATGTTGACGGATACGAGGAACAGCTCTCCGTTGACAATATACATAATATCACCGCAGGGCAGATAAAGAAGATAGCAGCCAATCCCGTAAGCCCGAACGCTTCGGGGATAGGAAAGATAGTCGACGGATACGACTGGAAGCTTCTCGGGGTTATCGACAACTCCGCAAACAAGTATTATCCTGGAATGAAAATCGAGCTGAATTTCAACTCCTGCTCCGAAACCATATCGGCAACGATAGATGAGATAATCGCAACGGACAACCCGTCGGAGAGTATATTTGTAATCTCAAGCGACAAACTCACATTTGAGCTTGTACAGCACCGTGTTGAGCGTATACAGATGGTCGTTTCAAAATACGACGGAGTTTATGTTCCGAGAAGTGCAATAAGATTCAACGCTGAAGGCGAAAAGGGCGTTTATGTCATGATGGGACAGAACATCGTCTTCAAAAAGCTCGATATTATATTCGAGGATGCAGACTTTGTGCTTTCTTCAAATACGGGAGCGAGTGATTATGTACTCCTCTACGACGAGATTATTCTCGAGGGTGTATCGGCAAGTGCCGAGAAGACCGTGCAGACGCTGGAGGGTGAGGAAGACCCCCCCGAAGAAACAACAGTGACCACAACGGGAATTTCCGTAGGAACAACAGAAAAATCCGCATCATAGATATATCTTCTTTTCGGGAGGGAGCTTTTATGAACGAATACGATTTCGTGAAGGAAAACCTCAAGCGCATTCTTTTTGAAGTGGGCGAGGCAAAAGCAAAATACCGTTCCTCCGACGAGAAAATAGAGGTAATGGCGGTCACAAAGACCGTTGCCCCCGAAATTGTCAACATCGCAATAGAGAACGGAATTACTCTTCTCGGCGAAAACAGGGTTCAGGAATACCTCGGAAAGCGTGACAGCTACGATAAATCAGCGAGAGTGGATTTCATCGGGCATTTGCAGACCAACAAGGTCAAATACATCATCGATAGCATTTCCGTCATTCAGTCGGTTGACAGCCTGCGACTCGCAGAGGAAATCAACAGGCAGTCGGAAAAAATCGGTAGAGTGACCGATGTATATGTCGAAGTCAATATCGGCGGGGAAGAATCCAAAAGCGGCATACTTCCTGAGGAAACAGAAGAGTTTATCCATAAAATGTCAGAATATAGCAATATAAGGGTCTGTGGGATGATGACAATACCCCCAAAAACCGATATTGAAAAAAATTTTTCAAAAATGAGGCAACTTTTTATTGACATTAGGGGCAAAAACATAGATAATAATAATGTGTGTGTTTTATCTATGGGTATGTCTGCGGATTATACCGCTGCAATAAAGCACGGCTCAAATTTAGTCAGAATAGGCTCCGGACTTTTCGGTGCCCGTAAATATATGGAGGGTTAAAATATGAGTTTTCTGAACAATATCAAGGATTTCTTCGGAATGGGAGAGGAAGAATACGAAGTAGACGAGCAGGGTTACACCAAGGATGCGCCTTACGCTGAATCTGAAGAAGAAGCAAAGCGCAACAAGGTTGTCAATATTCATGCTACTGCACAGCTCCAGGTTATCCTCGTGAAGCCTGAGGTTTTTGCTGATACAAAGCAGATTGCTGACCATCTCAACTCCAAGAAGACGGTAGTGCTTAACCTTGAATCAGCAACTCCCGATGTAACAAGAAGAATCATCGACTTCCTCGGCGGTGTTGCATACGCTAACGGCGGAAATATCAAGCCTGTTGCGAACAACACATTTATCATCACTCCCTACAATGTAGGATTTGTCGGTGAAGACCTCGTGGGAGAGCTTGAAAACAACGGCGTATTCCTTTAATGAAATACACAAACAACGCTTGCTTTTCAGGCAATTTGCCTGAAAACAGGCTTTTTGTTGCCAGAATAAGAGATTGCATTGAGCTTTCGGAAAAACATCACTCGCCTAAGTTCACCTTTTTCCTGGACGAGCGTCAGGTTTTCAACGCAAGGGAGATACTTACAGACCTCGGCTGTGAAAATTATCTTTTGCACGGAGGATGTGACGGCGCAAAACGGCAGGTACTCGGTGTATTCCCGCAATATACCGACCCCGATGTTTCGTATTTTCCGATAGTGCCGCTTCTGTTTTCTTACCGTAAACAGAATATACTTCAGCACAAGGATTTTCTCGGTGCGCTTATGTCAAGGCAGATAAACCGTGATTCTCTCGGAGATATTTTAATTCTCGGGGAGGGGAGTACGGTAGTATTCGCCTATGACACCGTAGCGGAGATGATTCTTTCCGATGTCGACAAAATCGGCTCGGTAGGGGTGAAGGTATCCGTGTACGAGGGTGAAAATCTCACCGTACAGGAAAACTTCATTGACATAGACGCCGTGGTTTCTTCCGAAAGGCTGGATTGCTTTGTGGCTGCGGTCACGGGGCTCAGCAGGGAAAAGACCTCGGATTTCATCAAGAGCAACGGAATTGATGTAAACTACACAAAAATCTATTCTGCCTCGCACACGCTGGCAGTTGGAGATACAATAACCGTCCGTGGCTACGGCAAATACATATTTGACGGGATTGACGGACAGACAAGAAAAGACAGACTTCGCATAAGAATAAAAAAATACAACTAAGGTTGTCAGAACGGTTTGTTCGGAAAGGAAGGTCAAAATGATCAACGCAAAGGAAATAAGCACAAAAAGATTTGAAAAGACCACGATAGGCGGATATAAAATGGAGGAAGTCGACGAATACCTTCGTGAGCTTGCGCTCGAGGTTGCCGCACTCCAGAAGGATAAGGACGACGCAGACAAGAAGATTGATGTCCTTGCTGACAAGGTCCGTGACTATATGCGTGACGAAGATGCCCTCAAGGACGCCCTTCTCGGAGCGCAGCGTCAGGGTCATCAGGTAATCGAGGATGCAAAGATGGTTGCAAACAAGATTATCAACGAAGCAAACGAACAGGCTGACGAAATCCTCAGCGATACAAAGAAGCAGCTCGAAATTGAAAAGAAGCGTCTTGCTGAAATGCAGCAGGAAGTTGCTGACTTCAAGTCAAACCTTCTCGGACTTTATAAGGAACACCTCGACCTTATCACAAGCCTTCCCGAAAAGGAATATGACGACGATGTTGCTCCCGCACAGGAAGAAATCGTTGCTGACGAAGCTGAAGCTGATGTATCAGAAGCTGAAGCAGAGGTTGAAACACCTTTCACAAAGCCTGCAGCAGCAGAACACAATCCGAACCTCAAGTTTGGACAGAACAATAAATAACTTATATTAAGGAGAGTTCAGGAAATGTCTCAGGATTACAATGCAACCATTAATCTTCCCGCTACGGAATTTTCTATGAGAGGAAACCTCACACAGAAAGAACCCGTAATGCTCGAAGAATGGGAAAATAACAGAATTTACTACAAGATGATTGAAAAGAACGAGGGTAAGCCTTCGTATATCCTTCACGACGGTCCTCCGTACGCAAACGGAAGCATCCACCTCGGAACAGCGCTCAATAAGGTGCTCAAGGATATTATCGTAAAGTATAAGAATATGACAGGATACTGCGCACCGTATGTTCCCGGCTGGGATACACACGGCCTTCCGATTGAGCTTAAGGCAATGAAGTCAATCGGCGTTGAAAACGGTGCAATTTCTCCCGTTGAGCTCAGAAAGCATTGTAAGGAATTTGCGCTTTCTCATGTAGAAAACCAGATGGCGCAGTTCAAGCGTCTCGGAACACTCGGAAATTACGACAATCCGTACCTTACACTCAAGCCTGCATTCGAAGCAAAGCAGATTGAAGTGTTCGGAAAGATGGCTACACAGGGCTACATCTACAAGGGACTCAAGCCTGTATACTGGTGCCCCGAATGTCAGACAGCTCTCGCTGAAGCTGAAATCGAATATAACGATGATCCTTGCCATTCAATCTATGTAAAGTTCAGGGTTTCAGACGATAAGGGGCTTTTCACAAATCTCGGACTTGACCTTGATAAGACATTCTTCGTTATCTGGACAACAACAACATGGACACTCCCAGGAAACCTCGCTATATGCCTCGGTCCCGACTATGAGTATACAGTTGTTCAGGCCGGCGACGAAAACTATGTAATGGCGAAGGAGCTTGCTCCTGCCGCTATGAAGGCAAAGGGTATCGAAGAATACACAATGACAGGCTCATTCCTCGGAAAAGAGCTTGAATATATCCAGACAGAACACCCCTTCATGAACAGAAAATCTCCCATTATCGTAGGTGACCATGTTACTCTCGAAAGTGGTACAGGCTGTGTTCATACAGCTCCCGGACACGGTGTCGAAGACTTTGAAGTCTGCAAGAACTACAAGGAAATCCCGATAGTTGTTCCTGTTGACAGCAAGGGTATTCTCACGAAGGACGCAGGCGAGTTTGAGGGTCTTACAACAACAGATGCAAACAAGGCTATTGCCCAGAAGCTTGAAGATATCGGCGCACTTTTCGCACTCGAAAAGATTGTACACCAGTATCCTCACTGCTGGAGATGTAAGCAGCCCGTACTTTTCCGTGCGACAGAACAGTGGTTCTGCTCGGTTGACGGATTCAAGGACGAGGCAATCAAGGCAATCGAAAGCGTTGAGTGGATTCCCGGCTGGGGCGAAGAAAGAATCAAGGGAATGGTCCGTGACAGAAGTGACTGGTGTATTTCCCGTCAGAGAACATGGGGCGTTCCTATCCCGATTATCTACTGTAAGGATTGTAACAAGGCAATCATCAACGAAACAACAATCAAGGCAATTGCAGACCTTTTCCGCAAGGAAGGCGCAGATGCATGGTATACAAAGGAACTTTCCGAATTCATTCCCGCCGATGTCAAGTGTGAGTGCGGATGCTCCGAATTCACAAAGGAATTCGACATCATGGACGTATGGTTTGACAGTGGTGTTACAAATGCCGCTGTTCTCGAAGAATGGGACGAACTTCACGCACCCGCTGACCTTTATCTCGAAGGTGCTGATCAGTACAGAGGATGGTTCCAGTCTTCACTTCTCAACTCTGTTGTATGGCGTGGAATTGCGCCTTACAAGGCAGTCTGCACACACGGCTGGGTAGTTGACGGAGAAGGCAAGAAGATGTCAAAGTCGCTCGGAAACGGAATTGAGCCCGATGAAATCGTAAACGAATACGGTGCTGATATTCTTCGTCTCTGGGTTGCATCATCGGATTATCACAGCGACATCAGAATTTCCAAGGAAATTCTCAAGCAGCTTTCCGATGCATACAAGAAGATAAGAAATACAGCAAGATTTATCCTCGGTAACCTCTGTAACGGCGACGGATTCAATCCCGATACAGACAGCGTTAAGTACGACGACCTTCTCGAAATCGACAAGTACGCACTTACACGCTATGAGACGCTTATTTCAAAGGTCAAGGCAGGATACGATGCGTTTGATTTCCATGTGGCATTCCACGCAATCCATAATTTCTGCGTAACTGATATGTCGAACTTCTATCTCGACATCATCAAGGACAGACTTTACTGCACACGTGAAAAGTCACTCGAAAGACGTTCTGCCCAGACTGTAATGCACACAATCCTCAGCGGTATTTCAAGACTTATCGCTCCTATAATGTCATTCACTGCAGAAGAAATCTGGAAGTACATTCCTCACTCAAAGGATGACGACACAAGAAGCATAATGCTCAATGATATGCCTGTGGTTGAAAATCTTTCAGCTACAAAGGAATTCCTTGACAAGTGGGCAGTTATCTATTCTCTCAGAGAGTCTGTAAACAAGGCTCTTGAGATTAAGCGTAACGAAAAGCTCATAGGAAAGTCGCTTGAGGCTAAGGCAACATTGTACTGCGACGGTGCGGATTACGACCTCGTAAGCTCACTCGCTGACAGACTTGCCGAAGTATTTATTGTATCCAAGGTTGAAGTTATCAAGGGCACCGACGGAGAAGTTGATCTTGGCTTCACAAAGCCTGACGGCACTGTCGGAGGTCTTAAAATCACAATCACCAAGGCAGAGGGCGAAAAGTGCGAACGTTGCTGGACATTCTCCGAAACAGTCGGAAAGAACGCAGAACACCCCACTCTTTGCGAAAGATGTGCTAAGGAAGTACAGTAATACAGCCATTGAGGGCGGCAGAAATATATTTTTTGCCGCCCCAAAATATTATTCTGGGATTTTTTCGGAGGAAAAATGATATACATTATTTCTTTGATAGCAATAGTCCTGCTTGTCGGGATTGACCAGGCCATAAAATTCTGGGCGGCGGAAAGCCTCATCGGAAAAGGCTCGGTTGAATTCCTGAAAATAGGCGATACAGAGATACTCAACCTTTCGTATCACGAAAATATCGGCGCTGCGTTCAGCAGCTTTTCGGGAATGAGAATTTTCCTGATTATCTTCACATCGATATTCATAATCGCAGGACTTTATCTTATAATTACGAAAAAAATAAAGAAACCTGCACTTTTGTGGAGCGTTACACTCATAATCGCAGGCGGAATAGGAAACCTCATAGACAGGGTTTTCAGAAGTTTCGTCATCGACTATTTTGAGGTAAAGCTGTTCAGATTTGCAGTATTCAACTTCGCTGATTGCTGTATAGTCATCGGTGCGGTTCTGATGGTAATTCTGTTTATTTTCTTTGATAAATCCGATAAAAAGGAAACGAAAAACGATGCAAAGGCTTGATGTACCTTCAGATATTGTCGGAAGCCGACTTGACAAGTGGCTCGCCGACGAGACGGAGCTTACCCGTTCAGCGTTACAGAAGCTGATAACCGACGGTAATATCACGGTAAACGGAAAGACGGTTCCGAAGAATTATCTTCTGCGTGAAAACGACTGTGTGGAAGTTGAAATCCCCGAGCCGAGAGAGCTTGATGTTCTCCCCGAGGATATTCCTATTGACATAGTCTATCAGGACGATTATCTTCTTGTGGTAAACAAGCCCAAGGGAATGGTTGTTCATCCTGCGGCGGGAAATTATTCGGGCACTCTCGTCAATGCGCTTATGCATCACTGCAAAGGAAACCTTTCTTCCATTAACGGCGTGATACGCCCCGGGATTGTCCATCGCATCGACAAGAACACAAGCGGATTGCTTATCGTTGCAAAGACGGATATCGCACATACGCACCTTGCGGAGCAGATAAAGGCTCACAGCTTTACACGGGAATATGAAGCGATTTTATGCGGTCACCTCAAAGAAGGCGAGGGGACAGTCGACGCACCGATAGGAAGACATCATACCGACAGAAAGAAAATGTGCGTTACCGACAGAAATTCCAAAAACGCCGTGACGCATTACAGCGTGATAGAAAAACTCGACAAGCACGATTATGTCCGTTTAAGGCTTGAAACAGGCCGCACCCATCAGATACGGGTGCATATGTCCTACATAGGTCACTCCGTACTGGGCGATGATGTCTACGGCAAGGCGGTCAAGGACTTTGAGGGGCAGTGCCTCCACGCACGGAAAATCGGGTTTATTCACCCTATAACAAATCAGTATATGGAGTTTGACAGCGAACTCCCCGAATACTTTACAAAACAACTGAAAAAATTGAGATAAAGGGGTATTTATGGCGGATTTTTCAGATGTAATTCTTGTTACCGACCTCGACGATACGCTGCTTACAAAGGATAAGCGTATTTCCGACGAGGATTATAAGGCTCTCTGCTACTTTACCGAAAACGGAGGGCATTTCACAATTGCTACGGGGCGTGTTTATATTTCCGCAAAACCGTTTGCAGACGCACTTCCGATAAATCTCCCGCTTATACTTTACAACGGTGCGGTGATTTACGACGACAAGGCGGAGAAAACGGTATGGAAACAGCTTATGCCTCCGACGGCAATGGGGTATATGAACGACCTTTTAAAGCGTTTCGACACTCTCGGAAGTGAAATTGTCTGCGAAAATAAGGTCTATATTTACAAGCCGTCGTCAAGTCTTGATGACAAGCTCGCACTTGAGCAGATACCGTTCGATTACTGCGACGCCGACACAATTCCCGATGAGATAGTAAAGCTTCTGCTCGTCGGCGAAACCGATGAAATCGAAGTTGCGGCGGCGGAAATCAAAAAAACGGAATATCCCGATGTTGATTTTATGCTTTCGTCAAAATGCTACTGCGAAATGCTCCCGAAGGGTGCGTCAAAGGCAGTGGGAATAAATAAAATGACCGAACTCCTCGGTATTCAGGGCAAAAAAATCGTTGCCGCAGGGGACTATGACAATGACATCGCCATGATTGAGGCGGCAGACCTCGGGGTTACGGTTATAAACGCACCTCAGCGTGTAAAGGACTGCGCAGACCTTGTTCTGCCGAAAACCTCCGATGAGGGTGCTATTGCAGAGTTAATCAACTATATTGAACATAAATTCTAGGAGGAAGAACGATGGACGCTACAAAAAGAAAAAATCTCGAAATCACCTCCTGCAAGGTAAGAATGAGCGTAATTGAAGGTACCTTCAACGCAAAATCCGGACATCCGGGCGGCTCGCTTTCCATTGCAGATGTATTGACATATCTTTATTGCGAAAAGATGAATGTCGACCCCCAAAACCCCGATATGAAGGAGCGTGACAGATTCGTTCTTTCAAAGGGACACTGCGCACCTGCACTTTACGGAATTCTTGCGGAAAAAGGCTATTTTGACAAGGAAGAAATCAAGTCACTCCGTCACATAGGCGCAATGCTTCAGGGACACCCCGACAGAAAGGGCACTCCCGGAGTTGATATGAGCACAGGCTCTCTCGGACAGGGAATTTCCGTAGCCTGCGGAATGGCGCTTTCGGCAAAGCTTTCAAACGAAAGCTACAAGGTATACGCAATTCTCGGCGACGGTGAAATCGAAGAAGGTCAGGTGTGGGAGGCTGCAATGTTTGCCGCACACAACAAGCTCGACAACCTTCTTGCGATAGTTGATTTCAACGGTCTTCAGATTGACGGAAAGATTACAGAAGTATGTTCGCCGCTTCCGATACCCGAAAAATTCGAGGCATTCGGCTGGCATGTGATTGAAATGAAAGCTCACGATTTCGACGATATTGAGCGTGCTTTCAACGAGGCGGAAAAAATCGTCGGAAAGCCCGTTGTCATCGTAATGACAAGTACAAAGGGAAAAGGCGTATCCTATATGGAAAATCAGCTTAACTGGCATGGTGCCGCTCCCAATAAGGAACAGTATGACATTGCTATGGCTGAGCTTAACGCAAAGCTCGCAGAATTGGAGGGAAAATAATGGCTGATGTAATCAAAAAGGCTACCCGTGAAAGTTACGGAGAGGCTCTTGTAGAGCTTGCCGAAAAATATGACAACCTCGTTGTTCTTGACGCAGACCTTGCGGCTGCGACAAAGACGGGGATTTTCAAGAAGGCTCACCCCGAAAGCTTTATCGACTGCGGAATTGCAGAGGCTAATATGATGGGTGTTGCGGCAGGTCTTGCGCTTACAGGCAAAAAAGTCTTTGCAAGCTCCTTTGCGATGTTTGCGGCAGGCCGTGCGTATGAGCAGGTAAGAAACTCTATCGGATATCCTCATGTAAATGTAAAAATCGGTGCAACTCACGCAGGTATTTCCGTTGGTGAGGATGGCGCTACACATCAGTGCAACGAAGATATCGCACTTATGAGAACAATTCCCGGAATGACAGTAATCTGTCCCGCAGACGATGTTGAGGCTAAAGCTGCCGTAAAGGCTGCCGCTGAAATCGACGGCCCCGTATATATGCGTTTCGGAAGACTTGCAGTGCCCGTATTCAACGACCCTGCAACATACAAGTTTGAACTCGGAAAAGGCGTAAAAATCAAGGACGGAAACGATGTTACAATCATCGCAACAGGTCTTATGGTAAATGAGGCTGTTATCGCCGCAGAAGAACTCGAAAAGCAGGGAATAAATGCAAGAGTTATCAATATCCACACAATCAAGCCGATTGACAAGGATATTATAATCGAAGCTGCAAAGGAAACAGGAGCTATCGTTACTGTTGAAGAACACAGCGTTATCGGCGGTCTCGGAAGTGCCGTTGCCGATGTTGTAGTTGAAAACTATCCCGTACCTATGATAAAAATCGGCGTAAACGATGTATTCGGATGCTCAGGCCCTGCACTTGACCTTCTCAAGAAGTTCGGACTTTCAAGCGAAAATATTGTTGAAAAAGCAAAGGAAATACTCGCAAAAAAATAACCGTTACATAACAGAATAAATTCACTTTTCACCGCTTTCGGCATATTATATGACGAGGCGGTGATTTTTTTGAGAAGATACTATACCCACAAGGCGAATTTCATCACGGGAACAATGAGCGTCATTTGCTTTATTCTTGCGATGTTACTCGGAATAGATATAACTGCGGCTCCCGTTATAAAATCCCTTGCCCGTGCGGAATGCTCACGTTTCTGCTCTGCGGTTGTTAATTCTGCGGTTATAGAGGCGATAGGGAACAGCGATGTAACCCCTTCGGACATTGTTGAGATAAAGTACAATAATTCGGGCGGAATTTCTTCTGTCGAAACCAACACCGCAGATATAAGTATGCTCCAGGCTGAAATTGCCCTTGCCGTCAACGAAACCCTCGGGGCGTCGAAGGGTGAGATTTCAATTCCCGTCGGAACATTCACAGGGTTGTCGTTTCTGAACGGAAAAGGCTTTCCTCTTGACTTCGATATACTCTCGACGGGGTATTCTTCGGTGAGTGTTGCAAGCGTATTCACCTCGGCGGGAATAAACCAGACCCGCCACGAAATAATTATCACTGTAAATGCAGAAACCACTGCGGTTATTCCGCTTTTTACCGAAAACTATACTATCTCCGAAAGGTATGTGATATGCGATACGATTGTTGTCGGCGAAATCCCCGAAAGCTACACTTACATCTGCGGAGATGACCGTGACGATATATCAAAACTGAACGACTATAAGCCCTCTGAATATTGACTTGAAGTGTCGAAAATGGTATAATAAACTTGATATATTATTACGAAAATGGTGATTGTATGAAAGTTACGCTGATTTCACATACCAACGATGCAGAAAGGATTATAGCCGCTGCGGCAAAGCTCTGCTACTCCGAAAGTGGAGTTGAAAATCTCCTCGACGGTCTTACCCCCGAAAAAACAGAGGAATTTGTCGAAAGACTTGCAACCTACGGCCACGAAAGCCCTATTGAGCATGCCAGCTTTACCTTCGGCATAGAGGGGATTTCCCGTGCCTGCTCACACCAGCTTGTGCGACACAGAATTGCCTCATATTCGCAGAAAAGTCAGCGTTATGTAAACGAAAACGAATTCGGATATATAATCCCTCCTTCGATAGAGAATGTTCCCGAGGCAAAGGCGGAATTTGAAAAGCAGATGGCGTCTCTTGCTGAAGGCTACAACAAGCTTGCTGATATCCTCACAGAAAATCACACAAAAGAACTTATGGCGCAGGGAATGAGTGAAAAAGAGGCTCGTTCAAAGGCAAGAAAGGCGGCAAACGAGGACGCAAGATTTGTTCTTCCGAATGCCTGCGAAACAAAGATAATCGTGACAATGAACACCCGTTCGCTCAAAAACTTCTTCCGTCTGAGATGCTGCAACAGAGCGCAGTGGGAAATCAAGGCGGTTGCGGACGAAATGCTCCGCCTCTGCTGTGAGGCGGCACCTACGCTTTTCAAGAATGCAGGGCCTGCCTGCGTAAGCGGTAAATGCTCCGAAGGGAAGATGACCTGCGGACAAGCTGCCGAAATGAAAGAATACTACGAGAAATTAAAGAATAAATAAGGAGAAATATTATGGGTAAGCTAATTGTACTCGACGGCCTTGATGGAAGCGGAAAATCAACACAATTCGATGTTCTTTGCAAAAATCTTCTCAAAAAAGGCTTGAAAATCAAAGCAATAAGTTTCCCCGAATACGACAAGCCGTCATCGGCACTCGTTAAGATGTATCTCAACGGCGTATTTTCGGATAACGCAGAGGAAGTCAACGCTTACGCCGCATCGAGCTTCTATGCCGTTGACAGATACGCAAGCTATAAGCTCTACTGGCAGAACGATTATAACTACAATGATACGGTTGTAATCGCAAGCCGTTATGTAAGCTCAAACGCTATACATCAGATGGTAAAGCTCCCCGAAAGTGAATGGGACAGCTATCTTCAGTGGCTTATGGATTACGAGTACAACAAGATGGGTATTCCACGACCTGACAAGGTTATTTTCCTCGATATGCCCGTAGATATATCACAGCGCCTTTTGTCCGAAAGATACGAGGGCGACGAAGACAAAAAGGACATACACGAGGCTAATATCGATTATCTCAACAGATGCAGAAAATCGGCGCTCTATGCGTCCGAAAAGCTCGGCTGGGCGATAATACCTTGCAGTGATGGAGAAAATCCGCTTACAATAGAGGCTATTTCCGAAAAAATCACAGAAAAAGTACAAGAGGTATTATAATGCTTTCATTCAGGAACATTCAGCTTTCCGACCGTGACTGGATAACGGAACTGCTGAAAAAATCTGACTTCAGGGGGTGCGAATACAGCTTCGCAAACAATATTGCGTGGTATCGTCTGGGCGACTCCAGAATATCACGGTACAAGGATTTCTACATCTGCTGTTCTTTCCGTAAGGACAAGCCGAAGTTCTTTTTTCCGGCAGGCGAAGGTGATATTTCCGAAGTTATCGGAGAATTCAAGAAGTTTGCCGACAACGCAGGAAAACCCTTGATAATACAGTCCGTCAGTGACGGACAGCTTGAACGGTTAAAAAGTCTTTATCCCGACAGCTTTACCGTCGAAAGCGACGAGGGCGGTTATGACTACATCTATAACGCCGAAGACCTGATTGAGCTGAAGGGCAAAAAATATCACCAGAAAAGAAATCACCTTGCAAGATTCAGGGAAAACGACTGGTCGTACGAGGATATAACTCCCGATAATATTGATGAGTGTATTGAACTTTCCGTAAATCTCTACAACGATAAGGACGGTTACACCAGCCGTTCCGCCGTGCTGGAACAGCTTGCGATACACACATTTTTCGATAATTTCAATTACCTCGGTCTTAAAGGCGGGGCGATAAGAGTGAATGGCGAAATCGTCGCATTCACGATAGGCGAACAGATAAATTCCGACACCCTTTGCGTTCACATCGAAAAGGCGAGGGGAGATATACAGGGGGCATATACTGCGATAAACAACGAATTCGCAAAGCGTGCCGCCGCAGGACTGAAATACATCAACCGTGAGGAAGACCTCGGCGTTGAAGGCCTGCGAAGAGCAAAACGCTCGTATTACCCCTGCTTTATGCTTGAAAAACACACAGTTATATTCAAGGAGGATTGACAAAATGATATACGTATTTCTCGCAAACGGATTTGAAGAAACCGAGGCTATTGCGCCTCTCGACATTCTTTTAAGGGCAGAACTTGATGTTGTTACCGTCGGCGTTGGCGGACAGATTGTCACAGGTGCGCATAACATCAAGGTGTTTGCAGACATTGCAGAGCACGAAGTAAAATTTGACGATACAATGGATATGATTGTTCTTCCGGGAGGGCTTCCGGGAACGCTCAATCTCGAAAAGAACGAAACAGTACAGAAGGCTGTTGATTTCTGCGTAGAAAACGACAGATACATCGGCTCGATTTGTGCGGCACCGTCAATCCTCGGACATAAGGGAATTCTCGACGGCAAGAACGTTACCTGCTACACAGGATACGACACACAGCTCGGAAACGCAATATACAATGCCGATGCGGCAGTATGCACCGACGGAAAATTCATCACCGCCCGTGGTGCGGGAGTTTCGGTTCAGTTCGGACTTGCGCTTGTTGAGGCTGTTTCGGGTACTGCCCGTGCGGCAAAGATAAAAGCGTCAATGTTATGCGAATAGACGACGAAAAAAGGGAACTGCGGCTGAAGATAAAGGAATGGCGCAGGAATGTTCCCGATAAAGACGATAAGGATAAGCGTATTTTCGACAGGCTTTTAAGTATTGATGCCGTAAAATCGGCGAAAATAATACTCACTTATGTATCTACCGATATAGAGGTCGACACAAGGCGGCTGATAGATTACTGTTTTGAAAACGGAATTACAGTTGCAGCGCCGAGGTGTGTAAGCAAAACGGAAATGAAATTCCACATAATTACCTCATGGGATAATCTTGAGGAAACACACTTTTCACTTCTTGAGCCGTTTGGAAATCTCCCCGTTGCTGACAATTACGACGGTGCGGTATGTATCGTACCTGCACTTGCGTACGACAGGGACGGCTATCGTCTCGGCTACGGCGGAGGGTATTACGACCGTTTCGTTTCATCCAGCGGCGTAAAAACAATAGGAATATGCTATTCTGACAACATAGAAAACAAACTTCCCGTATCGGAATATGACATAAAGACAGAGCTTGTCGTGACCGAAAACGGAGTATTCGGAGGGAATTATGAGCGATAACGAAAAGAAAGAGTTTACCGACGATTTTGACAGAAGTGAACTCATTGCGGATATTCTCAATGCCAAGAACAAAAAGGACAGGGGAGAGTTGGCAGCTGAAAAGCCTGAATTTCCCCAGCCTGATGAAGTAATTGAAGAAACTTCTGCTGACAATACGCCCGACGATGCATTCTCGGATATTTCCTCGATAGAGGTAAAGCCTGATGCAAAGCCGCCGAGAAAGCGCAGAAAGAAACGCAGAAGAAAAAATACGGGCAAGGCTGTATTCAGAATTATTCTGTTTACCGTGATTGTTCTTGTTGCGGGATTTCTTGCAGTCACGATACTTTCAATCGGCTCGGAAGTCATGGGACTTAATCGTCCCGATGCGGACATCATTGTTGAAATCAAAGAAGGCGACAACGTTGACGACATTGCCCAGACGCTTTACGAACAGGCTGTTGTTGACAGACCGTGGCTGTTTTCGGTTATCTCAAAGATGAACCACGCAAGCAACTATATTGCAGGAAAGCACGAAATCAATATGAATATGTCCTACAGCGACATTATCGAGGCTCTCCAGCAGCCCGCAATACAGGAGAGAGTTTCGGTTGATGTAACCTTCCCCGAAGGCTACACGCTCGAACAGTGTGCAGATGTTCTTGAACAAGCGGGAGTGTGCGGAGCTCAGGAATTCATCGAGGCGTTCAACGCTGCTAATTTCGGATATAATTTCGAGAAGAACATCGAATACACAACAGACAAGTATTACAAAATGGAGGGGTATTGTTTCCCCGATACATACACCTTCTTCACAGACAGCGACCCCGATGAAGTTGCAAGAAAGATATGCGCTAACTTTGCCGAAAAGGTAAACGCAAATATGCTCGGAAGAATGGAAGAAATGGGTCTTACCATTGACGAAACGATAGCACTTGCGTCAATCGTGCAGAAAGAGGCAGGCTCTATCCGTGAAATGAAGATGGTAGCCTCTGTGTTCTGGAACAGACTCAACAATTCAGAAGAATTCCCGAAGCTCCAGTCCGACCCGACTATAAAGTACGCAAACGCTGTCGGTATCGAGCTTTATGACACCTACAAGAGTGAGGGCATCCCTCCGGGAGCGATATGCAACCCGGGAATTGATGCGATAGAGGCTGTACTTTATCCAGAAGATTCGGATTATTACTTCTTCTGTTCAAACCTCAGCACAGGTGAATTCTATTACGCTGAAACACTTGCAGGCCACGAGAAAAATCTTGTTGTCGCAGGACTTGTTTAAATCGGAGGGTTAACATTTTGACTGACCTTAACAGAATAGAACTGCTCGCCCCCGTGGGTGACACCGAAAGACTGCATTGCGCCCTTGATTACGGTGCCGATGCCGTCTATCTCGGAGGGACAACCTTCGGTATGCGTGCAGGCCCCGCAAACTTCACATATGACCAGCTTAAAAGCGGGGTAGAGCTTGCTCACGCAAGGGGAGTGAAGGTATACCTCACCTGCAACACACTCCCGCATAATCACGAAATCGTGCATTTTCAGGAGTTTATAGAGCAGGCAGTTTCAGCCGGAGTTGACGCTGTAATCGCTACCGATATAGGCGTTCTTTCGCTGATAAAAAAATACGCTCCCGATATGGAGATACACATTTCCACGCAGGCGGGAATTGTAAACTATGTTACAGCAAATGAATTTTACAATATGGGTGCAAAGAGAGTTGTTCTCGCTCGTGAGCTTTCGCTTGACGAGATAGCTGAAATCAGGGCAAAAACCCCGAAAGAGCTTGACATCGAGGCGTTTGTTCACGGTGCAATGTGCGTTTCATTCTCAGGAAGATGCCTTTTGTCGCAGTACCTCATAAACCGTGACGCAAACAGAGGGGAATGCGCTCAGCCTTGCCGTTGGGGGTATCATCTTATGGAAGAAAAGCGCCCCGACGAGTTCTATCCGATATTTGAAGACGAAAAGGGAACATATATCCTCAACGCAAAAGACCTTTGCATGATAAATCATCTTGACAAGGTTGCCGAAGCGGGAGTTACAAGTCTCAAAATCGAAGGCCGTGCAAAATCCGCATATTATGTTTCGGTAGTTACAAACGCTTACCGTATGGCTCTTGATTATCTCCGTGAAAACCCCGAAGGCTACGCAAATCTTCCGAAGGAAATATCCGACGAAGTTTTCAAGGTGAGCCACAGAAACTACTGCACAGGATTTTTCTTCGGACACCCGAAGGACTGTCAGTACTACGAAAACAGCGGGTACATCCGAGAATATGACGTAGTTGCGGTGATTGACGAGTGTAAAGACGGTTACATTTACGCCTCACAGAGAAACAAATTCTCGGTAGGAGATACCGTGGAAATACTTTCTCCCAAGCAAAAGCCCGTAGAAATGAAGATAACAGAAATTATCAACGACAAGGATGAATCGGTTGAAAGCGCCTGCCACGCAGAGATGAAACTGAAACTTCCGTCAGATAAGGAATTCTGCAAAAATTCAATTATACGAATGAAAAAATAAAAAATCCCCGTAAAGAGATTTTCTCCTTACGGGGTTTATTTTTTGTCCTGTTTTTTGCTTTTTGTCATATCGACATTGGCAAGCGGGGAGTTGTCCGCCGCATTCTGCAGCAGTTTGTTCGATACATGGGTGTAAATTTCGGTAGTGGAAATACTCTTGTGCCCGAGAACCTCTTTCAGAACGAGAGTATCTACATTTCCGTGCTGATACATAAGCGTCGCCGCAGTGTGTCTTAATTTATGGGTAGATAAGCCCTGCTTGTCAAGTCCTGCCGCTTTGAGAGTATCCTCGACAATCTGCTGTACACGGCGCTTGCTGATACGCTTTCCGTTGCGGCTGATGAAAAGTGCGTCAGGCTCGGATTTCGGCTGTTCACGGCTGGAAATATAGTTCTGTATCGCAGAAATGCAGGCGTCGTTTATGTAAATCACACGCTCTTTATTACCTTTACCGAGCAAACGGAGAGTTCGTTCGGTAAAACTTATGTCCTGACGGTTTATGCCTACAAGCTCGCTCAGACGCATCCCGCAGTTTAGAAAAAGCGTTATAATGCAATAATCACGCTCGATATTGTTGCTGTTTACGCTTTTTAGGAAATCTATCGACTGCTCAAGAGTCATAAAGTGGGGAAGTCCTTTTTTGAGAGAGGGGAGTTCGAGATTTTTTATCGGGTCTTTTGTGAGATATGTCGTTTTTACCGACAGGAACTTGAAAAATCCCTTCAGCGACGAAACCTTGCGTGCTCTTGTGGTAGCGGCGTTGCTCCGATTGCGTGAAACATAGTCGAGGAATACATAGGCGTCGTTCAACGTAAAGTCCTGAATCACGCTTATGGGCACATCGGAAATGTCGATTTCGTCAAACTCCGAATTATCTCCCAGCTTAGTCTTTTTGAGGTATCGCAGGAACATCCTGAGGTCAGTATAATACGCCTCAATAGTGCGTTCACCACGCCCTTTAACGACACGGAGATAGGTTATATATTCGCCGAGATACGGCGGAATTTCGGTGTAATCTATCATAATAAACTCCTGAAAAAATGTTGTTATAATAATTATATCCCTGATGCGTAATAATGTCAAACGGTGTTTTTTATTGCAACAGGGAAGACCTTTTGCTTTAATTGCTAGTCTGTGTTGAGTGGTTACTTACAGACTAGCTTTTTTTATATCTTGATTTCTTTAACCCCAACCAGAAACACGCATAATCGGGGACAGCCCTTTTTCATTATTGCCAATTTCACTAAATACAAGTTCAGCTATGCAGCATAAGCCGCTGCGGCTTTAGAGCAGAATCGGGGGGCACCCTGTCCGTACAGGAAAAAACAACTTACCCGGGGGCGCAGCCCCCAAAAGAAAGAACAGTTCCGAAAAAAGCTGCTTTAATTGCCAAAACAAAAGCCATTCCGAAAGGAATGGCTTTCTTTTTTATATTAAGCTACTCATAACTTGAAGTATCGTGTTTTCGAGACCGTCCGCACCCCATGCGTGAATAATCGGGAGCTTTGCAGCTTCGCATACCTTGTTCACCAGGTCGTCACGCTCTTTTCTCTTTTCTGCGTTGTGCGAGCTGTCGTCAAGCTCGATAATCATATAAACCTGGAATGTGTCGGGGTTTACAAGAACGAAATCCACATGTTTTTGTATAATCCTCGCACGATAACTCATCTTCTCTTTCTGCGAAAGTCGTTCATCCACATCCACAAGGTCAATTAATCTGACTTTGGAGAGTATGTGCAGGTGATGTCTATCCGTGATTTCTTTCAATCTCTTGAAGAACATCCATTCATTTTTTGTGAGCAGCTTTTTTCTGTAGTAAGGATAGATTTCGGGTTTTTGCGGTTCTTTTATCTGATTAGGTAAATTTATTTGCATTATCGGTAGTTCAGACGGATTGTTATTTTTGTCTTTCAGCTTTTTATCCTTTATCAGCAGGTAGACAAAGTATATTATAGCTGCGGCCATTATTATAATCGCAAGATATATAAAATCCATAAAAAATCTCCTTACCAATTTTTATTTTTATTGTTCGTAAGTCCTGCTATATAGTCAATAGATACATCGTAGTATTTTGCAAGTTCGATTACTCTATCGAAAGGAATTAACCGTTTGCCGTTTTCATATTGAGCATAGTATGATTGTGAAGTTCCTAGAATATTAGCAATTTCAAGTTGACTTTTGTCCTGGTCTTCTCTCAAGTCTTTCAATCTTGTGAATATCATATAAAAAACCTCTCCCTTGTTTGTTAATTTAATAGAATTATATCACATTTGGACTAAAAGTTATTGACAATAGTTCACTTCTGAACTATAATCAAAATTAGTTCAAATATGAACTAATTTAAAAATCGAAAGGAAGTAAAAAATAATGGCACAGAAAATTATATTTCTCGGAGCTAGGGAGAGAAAAGATTCTTTCAATGGCATACCGTACCACAATTTAAATGTGTATTATGCTTTCGTAATACCTGATGACGGTAAATTTGGAGTTGGCTTTGAAATTAACGGCAAGCGATTCAAGGGAAAAATCAAATTTGACGATATCCCTAATGTATTCGGAACGGATTTCAAATTGTCCGAACTGAACGATAATCTTTTTAAGCCTATTGAAGTTTCGTTTGACTTCTACGGCAATCCTAAAACAATTCGATTTATTGATGATGAATAATCATCTTTAAATAATATCAACTATGAAAGGAGAATGCTAAATGACAATAGCAGAAATGGTTGCGCAGGCAACAGAGCTTTTCGGTAATGTTGCAACAGCGATTACAGGAAATGCAGTTCTTGCGGCGTTCGTTGGAATTTCGATTCTCGGTGCTGGCTTTGGTCTTTTCGCAAGAGCGAAAAAGGCTTCAAAGTAAGCGTATATATTGCCCCGTCTTAAAACGGGGCAATATTAATTTTGAAAGGAGTTTTATATGTGAAATTAAAAAAATTAATAATAACGCTGATTTCTTCGCTTGTCCTGGTCTGTTCGTTCGTTCTTCCTGCATTCGCTTGGGATGTTGAAGAATCCTGCGATAATGTCAAAATTCCCTCATTAGTTGCGAATAGATACTACAGCGAGTATCGACAGTTAGCTATAAACGAGGGTGTAACATCTTCGTTTTATATCGGTAAATGTTCAACAAATCCAAATAGTAGTATGCATTCATGGTCGGGCTCTATGTATTATCTTACAGATAGTACCGTAATTAATGTTACAAAGGTAACTACCTATGAGTCCGCCGATTTCAATACATTTGAAATTCAATTTACAATGTCGGATTACTACGCCTTTTCAGTAAATGGGCAGTATACTTCGTTTCGTTATAATGCTCCAGTTTTTGTGAGTGATACAAATTCATTTACTATACAGTTGCGTTCTGATTATTCGTCTGGCGTAGCGATTACATCAACAAATTTTCCGATAGAAGATATGTATCAATATGCAATATCGCTTGATTTAAGTGTAGCTGATACATATTTTTATCACGAAATTTATCCTTCAGATACAACCGATATAACCGTATCAGGATATAGCACAAATTCTTCTATTTGTGTAAGTGATGATATGCTTACAACTACTGATGTTTTGCCACAAAAAAACGAAAACGGATTGTATAATTGTCAATATTGCGGAGCAGAAATTGAGGAAATTTATCACATAAAACATCTGGGCTATGTTTGCCCAGAATGCTATGTAAAGCTTATGGGAACTCTCCCCGATGATGAACTTTTGTTTGACGATACAACGCCTTTTATTGAAACTGGTATTGAATGGCTCGATAAATTCCTTACCTCTTTTTCTACTGTTACTGCAATGGGCGAAGATACATTTGTATCATTGATTGAAGAAAGCAAGAGCTTTTTCGAGTTGATATCTTCTTTTTTCTCTGCCGTTCCTGATTATATTTGGAATGTAATCTTTTTAGGTGTGGTTATTGTAGTAATTCTTCGTGTTTTGGGCAGGTGATGAAATGATTGATATAATAACAGCTATTGACCGTTGTATGAATGTACCTTTTGAGGTTTTCGGTTTTACAATTAATTTTAAAATGGTTTTTATCGGGTCAATAATACTTGCACTTATCGGTAAATTAATTAGTGGTATATTTGAGGGTGGTGACAGTAATGCAGGATGATACAACATCAATAGTTATATCCGAAAATTCGCTTGAAATATTTGAAGATGTTGAGCAGACAGCAGAAACAACAACGGAACTGCGTTTCTCCGATGTAGTTAATAAGCCGTTCAATGAAATGACATCAACGGAATTTAACGCTTTTCATTTTGAAGTTGCGCTTAGTAGTTTTTCGCTTATTCTTTCTATATTTGCAATAGCTTTTTCGAAAGGGGTTTTTAAATGAATATTCTTGTTGCTTGCGAAGAAAGTCAAGCTGTTACTATTGAGTTGCGAAAGCTGGGGCATATTGCTTTCAGCTGCGATGTACAAGAATGTTCGGGCGGTCATCCCGAATGGCATATACAAGGAGATGTTATTCCACTTTTAAAATACAAGTGGGATATGATTATTGCATTCCCGCCCTGTACTTATTTGACTTTTGCGGGTAATCGTCATTTATCAGCGCCTGGAAGATTGGAAAAAAGGGAAGAGGCTGCAAGGTTTTTTATGCGTTTTGTAAATGCTGAATGTAATCATATAGCCATTGAAAATCCTTTAGGCTATATGTCTTCTTTTTATCGTAAACCAGACCAGATAATTCATCCTTATATGTTTGGTGACCCTTTTCAAAAAAGGACTTGTTTGTGGCTTAAAAATTTGCCACTTCTTGAGCCTACATATTTTTTGCCAAAACCTGACGCTATATATGTTGATAGTAAAGGTAAACGAAGAAATTGGGTTGAAACTCGTTCGTCATCTGACCGTCAAAAAATCCGTTCTAAAACGTTTCCTGGCATCGCTGAGGCAATGGCATTTCAGTTTACTAATAATTTTTATTTATAGGTAGGAGTGATAAAAATGATAGAAAGTTTCTTCGAATTATTCAGCATTGATCCCGTTCCATATCTTGACGGAACTCTTACAATGTCGATTTTTATGCTTGATTTCATAAAGACTATAATCGGTATATTCTTTTGTAGCCTTTTCTTTACTGTAATTTTCGGCTGTGCCCGTGTATTGAATAATAGGGGGATGTTCTAAAAATGTCGTTAATTTTCGCTATCCGTGTAAAAATACAGCAGTTGCTTAATTTACCGCATTATCTGGTACTACACATCAAAGATTTGTTTTTCTATTTTCTTCACAAAGACTATAAAAAATTCAATGGTTGGGGACTTCATCTTTTTATAGGGATGTTCGGAGCAGGGAAGACTTCAACAATGGTCTATCGTGCATATCAGCTTGCGAAGAAGTATCCCGAACTTGTTATAATCACTAATATGATGTTGTCGAACTTTCCAAAGCATACTCAAATTTTAAAGTTGAATGGTCCGCAAGACATCATCAATGCACCAAATAACAGCCTTATATTAATTGACGAAATCGGGACAATATTTAATTCAAGGGACTTTGCGAAGTCAAAAGAAAGTGTCCCTAAATCCGTATTTCAGCTTTTATGCCAATGTCGGCACAAAAATATAATGATTTATGGAACTGTTCAAAGGTGGTGTTTTCTTGATAAACAGCTGCGAGATATTACGGCAACTGTAACCGTTACGAGTTCATATGCAAAACACCCGTTTTCTCGTATGATGACTTGCCGTGTATATGATTCCTTTGAATACGATACAGCGTATTCGAATCCTATGGTACCGCTTGTTCCTCTCGATACTTATGTATACATACAAACGGATAAAATCCGCAAAATGTATGATACAAGGGAACTCATTAATAATATGCTTAAAGCTGATTATATATCCGATAAAGAAATTCTTGAAAACAGGGGAATTACTCCCGTGTATCAATATTATGATTTGAAAAGCAAGGCTAAACGATTTTCACGATAAAGGGGTTTAATTTATGGCGTTAATGATTTGTATTCGTTGTGGTGCTCTTCACGATGACGGCTCTGCGCTTCATTGTTTGGATTGTATTGATGAAATTATTACAGAAAAACTAGAGTTATCTAACGAAGAAGACAGCGAAGAATAATAGGAGAGCGTGGGGTGTCGGCACGCCGACCCCACGCTCTTATTACTTGACTAAACTAACACTTTACGGGAAATTTGACTTAAAGGTGGTGAAAATTTGCCTTTAAAAGATGTTAAGTATAGATCAAATCAAGCTATACTGAAGCTTTATGACAACGGGGTAGAGCAGAAGTATAAATTAATTTTTATGAAGTCACTTCGGACAAGCGGTGTTGAAGATGATGAAGATGAAGAACAGCTGCGCATATCTCTTGACGGTGAAAAATTGTCGGAAAGTATAATCCGAAGTAAACGGATGATATATGAATATGCATACTGTAATCAATGGGACTTCTTTTTTACTGGTACTCTCGATAAAGATAAGTATGATAGGGAAGACCTTGACAAGTTTCACAAAGATTTAACGCAATGGTTTCGTGATTACAAAAAGAAATACGGTCAAAAAATTGACTTTCTTCTTATTCCTGAACTACACAAAGACAAAAAGAGCTGGCATATACACGGACTATTGCGCGGAATACTTCCGGAACATCTGAAACAGTTTGAAATCGGTGACAAAATGTCCGATTATCTTGTAAAAAAGGTCAAGAACGGGGAAACCGTCTATAATTGGTCTGCATACCAAAAAAAGTTTGGTTTCTGTAACCTTGAGCCAATCAAGAATCATTCCGCCGTGTGTAGTTACATAACAAAGTACATTACAAAAGACCTGGCATTCTGCGTTAAAAAGATAAATGCACATATCTATTACTGTTCGCGTGGTCTTAATCGTGCTCAGATTATCGCAAAAGGCGATTGTGACTTTGCAATGAATAATTACGATTATGAAAATGATTTCTGTCGAATTTCGTGGTTTGTAAATAATCCGCTCACTGTCGAGGAAATTATTGAGAGTTTTTATATTGATAGCAGAAAATTTTTAATTTCAAAAGTATTAGGAGCGAAAAATGAAACGATATAAAATACAATACATAGTTCGGCTTCTGGAATCCATAGCCGATAAGCTGGATATTGATACAGAATCGCTTAAAAGTTCAAAACACTATACATACTCAGTATATTACAAAGATGTATTTATAAAAAATTTCGATAGCTTGCAGAAAGCCCGTAAATTTTCGTTGAGTTTCACACCTGAATACATTGAGATAATAAAAGAATTGGAGTGAGGAAGAATGAAATCTGTAATTTTTAGTATAAACAAGCCACATACCGACAATATAAAAAGTGGTGCGAAAACAAGCGAACTCAGAACAAGACCGCCGAAGATAGACGAGCCTTACAAGGCGTATATCTATGAAACATTAAAAGACGGCGGTTGTGGTAAGGTTATAGGTGAGTTTACGGCGTATAACGAAAACACATATCGTATTTGTATGGGCGTGCCTATTAACTTGGTTACAAGCGGTTGTATATCAGCAGAGGAAATATTGAGATATACAAAGAATGGCGAAAAGGATTTAACGGAAATATCAATATCCGACCTTGTAATCTATGACAAGCCGAAAGAGTTGAGCGAATTTAGGAAGAGTGGTGCTTTAAGTTATGATGACTGGTTATATGGTATGTATAACGGCACATCCGAAAGTAGCTACGAAAAATATCTGTTACTATTCGCACTAACAAGACCTCCTCAAAGCTGGTGTTATGTAGAGGAGTGCGGAAAATGACAGATTTTATTAAGTTTGAAGAATAACGCTAATTTCACGCAATTCAGCAAGGACAACTACGAACACGCATAATCGGGGACAGCCGTTTTTCATTATTGCCAATTTCACTAAATGCAAAATATTTGACAGCAAGACTTTTTTAGAAATAAAACACAGAAGTTCCCTTAGTATTACTTAGGGAACTTCTGTGTTTTGTGTTTTTTGGCTTTTTTCAGTTAACAAACTGTGAACAACACCTTATAAACGCCTATTTTTCGTGGTGCTTGTTCATAGATTAGACATATAAAAACACAACTAACTTTTGTGTTTTCTGTGTTTCTTGTGTGTTTTTTATTGAAAAACAATAATTTTTGTAACCTTTTGTAACCTTTTGATTACCAAAATTTTCGTTTATCATTCGTAAGTCCTGCAATGTAGTCAATAGATACATTGTAGTATTTTGCGAGCTCGATATATAGATTTATTGGTAGCTTTCTTTCTCCAGTTTCGTATCTTCGATACACTTCACGTTGTATAAAAAGTATTTCTGCAATTTGTGCTTGTGTTAGGTCTTTATCTTCTCGCAAATCTCTAATTCTGGTGTACTTATACATTTTTTATAGCTCCTTTTTAACCTCTGCACGACTTTTTTTAGTTTGTTTTTTTGATTCCTAGAAGCCAGTCAGCAGATACATTATATAGTTCTGCTAAAGCGCCTATTGTTTCTATATTGGGTTCTAATGTTCCATTTTCGTATTTTGTTATGTTTGTTCTTGATGTGTTTATTACATCTGCTACATATTGTTGAGTGTATTTTTTATCTTCTCGGGCTCTTTTAAGATTTTTACAAAAGGTTTCTTTGAACATTTTTTCACCTCCTTAGTTCTATTATAGCACTTTGCACATATATATTAGTTCTTTTTTAGAACATTTACCAGTTCCATTTTGGAACATTATGTGCTATTATAGAACTACGGAGAAAATCCGTAACAATACAAAAAAAGAGCGCTCCGCCCCGAAGACAGTGCAGACTTCGGGATAGCGGAGTCGGAAAGAGTACACGCTGATATGGAACATATATTATCATTGTCCTACGGCAAAGACAGTTTGGCTTGTTTAGGTGCTATCGAAAAACTTGGACTTCCTCTTGATAGGATAATTCATGCAGAAGTTTTTGCTACAGATACAATTTCTGCTGATTTGCCACCAATGGTCGAGTTTAAGAAAAAAGCCGATACAATAATTAAAGATAGATACGGAATTGAAGTTGAACATATAAGAGCCAAAAGGACTTATGAAGAGTGTTTTTATATGATAAAAGGAACAAAAAAACACGCAAAATCCAAAAATGCCGGGAAAATATATGGTTTTCCATACAGGATGGGGCAATGGTGCAATTCTCGGCTTAAAGTTAGCCCCCTTAACAAAATTAAAGGTTTTCACTATTTAGGTATCGCTATTGACGAGCCTAACAGATTTCACAATTTAAGTGATAAAAAGCGTTCACCTTTGGTCGAGGCTGGATGGACAGAGCAGGATTGTTTTAAATGGTGCGAAGAAAACGATTTGCTTTCACCGATTTACACAACGGCTACACGAGGTGGTTGTTGGTTCTGCCATAATCAAGGGGTAGACCAATTAAGGCTATTAAGACATAATTACCCTGATTTATGGAGATTGTTATTAAAATGGGATAATGATAGTCCTGTATCTTTCAAGCCTGACGGACATACAGTTCACGATTTTGACGAGCGTTTTCGATTAGAAGATGAAAAACTGATAGACCCCGATGATTATTTCCGTTGGAGCATGTTAAACGATGATTTGCAATTAAGGTTATTCTAAAGAGAGTGAATAAAAAACGCAATAAACGGCATGCATAAGCCGTTTATAATAAATTAGAATTAGAAAGAGGTAAAAAGTAATGAAAAGTTTAGTATTTGGTCAGGTAATTCGCCCCGAGGTTAATTCATACGGAAGCGGAGAGGTTATTAAATTCGGCTTGCTCATCGGAAGAGAGAGCCACGAATTTACAATCTTTGATAAGCTCTATGCAAAAGAGGGTGCAAAACAGAAAAGAAATCCGCTTTTTGATAAGGTTTCAAAGATGAAAGACGGTGACGTTTGTGTTTGTGAGGTCACATTTACTGCTAAAGAAAATTCGCTTAATAGGTATCTTCGAGACATAGCACCAATCGATAGCACTTTCGTTGATAGTATTTATGCGCATTTCGCATAATGACTATAGAAAAAATTAACGAAAGGAGAAGAGATTAAAATGACAGAAGTTCTTGCAAGTGCAACAAGCATTTTCACAACGGTTGCTGATGTAATAACAGCCAACGCATATCTTTCTGCGTTCATCGGACTTGCCCTGGTATCTGGCGGTTTTGCCGTGTTCGGTCGTGGTAAGCGTGCAGTTATGTAAATGTTATTTACGGTGAAAGGAGTATATGTAAAAATATACTCCTTTTTGATTTTTTCGACTTTACAATCAGCTTTTTCGAAAGGGTTTTTTAAATAATTATGCAATATACTCATTTAATTTACGTCTCAAAATATTCTATTATTAGCAACGATTATGATATGTTTGTTTATGGCGTAGTAACAACAGATATATTTCATACTATTGGAGAGATTATGTACCGTTCTGAAACGCAAGTAAAACGTATTACTTTCGTAGAATTAACACCCGAAAAGATTCAATCAAAATTAGACTTTTTAAAAGAACATAATCTTCCTATAAGGCATTGGAAAGATAAATATTAATGAAAAGGAGCTGACAAGGGATGTCACACAACGGTAGACAGATATCATTTATCTTGAAAAAGATAAGAGACCTTATAAAAGAAGAAAAATATCAAAAGGAGTGTTTTGAGAAGAACGGTTTATTTGATATTAACGATATAGATGAATTTAAGCTAGAAATTGGTTTTATACAGGAGAGGATAACGGCTCTTGAAGATTTGCTAAATTTCGTGGCTGAGTGTTATTTAAAAGGAGTGAAAGAAGATAATGAACAAGCTATTTAAACGGCTGTCGGCTGTCGTTGTTGCTATTGTTTCTAGTCTTGTATTGTCGCTGTCTGTTTGCGCCGAGATTGAAAGGGAAACAATTTCCGATAATCAAATAAGAACGGAAATCTACGGGGCAGATTATACAGCTTTCGGATTAGAGACGTACATGCTTAATAGACCTTATTGCGTTCTTTATTTCGCCAACAGGAATGAGAATCAAGACGTAGGAAAGGTTTATTATAATAATTCCATATATCCGCCGACCGCTACAATTAAAGATGTGGTTTGGATTGATGATAATGACCACTCGAAAGGTCAAAAGTATTTTACCATTGAATTTGATGGAAGTTATGCGCAAATAACGGACTATAAACCAATATCAAAAATAGTTATTAACGAAAACCTCAGTAGAGCGGATAATATAAGTGTACATAATCCAGATGATAACGCACAATACTCTTATCCCACGTACATTAATTGGGATTATATAGACCCAGGGGTGCTACAAGATGGAGACGTTCTTGTATATCATGATGATTTGACTAATTCAGTGTTGCACGTTCAATACAGTGGCGGAGTTTACGGAATTCACGGTGGTGAATCTGCCAATAGAAATAGGAAATTGTGTTCTAATTGCGGTACGTCTTCCGAAGATAATCCCGACTTGCAGTTTATAAAGCAAGGGGAAGAAACTTATTGTTTGCCTTGTTATCAAGAGTTGTTCGGCGCTGAATTTGAATTCAATCCCGATGACTTAATGAATGAGTTTGATTATAATTTTAAAGGAATTCCAGATATAAATGATTATGCAATGGATTTCAATACTGGTTTTGATTGGCTTGATACATTGTTAGCAAGCTTGTCGCAAATGCTTTTATTTCCGTTCTATATCGTGAATTATCTGCTTGCAACTCTTACAAATATGGTTGCAGTTTTAACAAATATAATTGCGTTGTTTTCGTCTTTTTTAACTGGAGACCTTGTGAATGCTATGCAGTTGTGGTTTGCGTTTATCCCCTCGGAGATATGGACGATTATCGCTTTAGGATTATCAATACTTGTCTTACTGCGTGTTGTTGGAAGGTGATAAAGATGATAGGTTTAATACTTGAAACGACAGACAAGATTTTTAATACAGCTATAGTGCTAGACGGTTACGTGATAACACTTTGGCAAATTTTTATTTATACATCACTAATATCGATAATGGGATATTTTATTGCCCGTTCGATGAAGTGAAGAAAAGGAGTTAAAACAATGGATAACGAAATAATAGAAACAACAACAGAAGAAACAACAATACAGGATTTTTACGAAGATAGGGAAGAAGAAACAACAATACAGGAATTTTACGAAGACAGGGAAGAAGAAACAACAGAAACAGTAATAATTGATTTGACAAGTCCAATAGAAACGGATTCGCTTACATTTGTTGATTGGGTGTCAATTATAGCTATGTGTAGCATTATAATAATATTATGTTGTATTCTGTTCGGATATAAGAGGTGATAAAATGGATTTTGTGACATCGTTGTTTGACATTTTCGGAATTAATTTCGAGAATATAAAAACCCTCGGGGATTTGTTTGAAGTTACTGTTAGGTGCATTGTAGGATGTTTCTGCGTAAGCTTAACTATGCAAGCCTTTTTCGGCACTGCAAATACACTTATAAAACAGCAAAAATTGATTTAATACGGTGATATTATGATAAATTTTATAACATTAAAAATAAAACAACTGTTGCACCTGCCACACTTCCTATTGTGGTACATTTACGATAGATTCTTGTACATAAAAAACAAAGGAAAAATAGAGTTTTACGGCTGGGGTCTTCATATCTTTGTCGGAGCGTTCGGAGAGGGAAAGACATCTACAATGATATACAAGGCGTTGAAACTGTGTAAAGCCTATCCACAATTGACGATACTTACAAATTTAAAATTGATAGGATTTCCCGAACACACAAAAATATTAAAGCTGAAAACTCCTAAAGACATTTTAAACGCGCCTGAAAATACACTTGTCTTGATTGATGAAATAGGAACGATTTTCAATAGCCGTGATTGGTCGAAGTCAAAAGAGAGCGTACCTAAAATACTTTTTCAGCATTTGTGCCAGTGCAGAAAACGAAAAATGATGATTTATGGTACGTGTCAGCGTTGGCTGTTCCTTGATAAGCAACTGAGAGACATTACAGCCACAGTTACACGCTGTCAGTCCTGGATGGCGCACCCTTTCTCCAGAATGATAAGCTGTGTCACTTATGACGCTTTTGATTATGATCGTGCCTGTCAAAATCCTGCTGTGGTAATATCAGCGCTTTATAATTTTGTCTACATACAAACGAATAAGCTTCGAAAATCGTATGATACAGAGGAGCTTATAACAAATATGTTAAACGACAAGTATATTAGTGACAAGGAAATATTAGAAAATCGAGGAGAGCAACTTCTTGACATTAATACAAAAGTAGACGAAGATAAGGCGAAGAAGTCGGCACGTTGGCGATAGTTCGCCAACTGCCGACACCGCTTATTATATAAAAGGAGTGAATAAAAAATGGGTGATAGTCGTTCTAGAAAGTGGCTAGTTACGATTAATAATCCACTTGAAAAAGGGTACACAAGGGAAGTTATTAAAGAAAAACTATCTCTTTTCAAAGGGTGTATCTATTGGTGTGCTTCCGATGAGATAGGCGGGGAAGAACACACACCGCATACGCATATCTTTTTTTATTGTGAGAATGCGGTTAAATTTAGTACAGTGAAAGAACGTTTTGAGGGCGGGCATTTTGATATGTGTAAAGGAACTTGTGCTCAAAATCGTGACTATGTGTTTAAGCAGGGTAAACATGCAAAAACAGAAAAAGCAGAAACGTCAATCGAGGGAACGCAAGAAGAGTTTGGAGAAATGCCGATAGAAAGACAAGGGCAAAGAAACGACCTTGCAGACTTATATGATATGATACTGCAAGGAATGACAGACGACGAAATAATTGAGAATTGTCCGAATTATATGTTTAATTTAGATAAGTTTGATAAGATTCGACAGATGTTACGGAGTAAGGTCTATAGCAACACGTTACGCAATGTAAAGGTAACCTATATTTATGGCACAGCAGGGAGTGGAAAAACTCGTGCTATTTACGAGAAATACGGGTTTAAAGAAGTATATCGTGTTACTGATTATCAGCATCCGTTTGACAATTATAACGGTCAATCTGTGCTTGTATTCGAGGAGTTTAGAAGTTCTCTCAAAATTCAAGATATGCTGTCATACTTGGACATTTATCCATTGGAATTGCCCTCTAGATACAATAACAAGGTGGCTTGTTTTGAAACGGTGTACATAGTTTCAAATATATCTTTAAGCGAGCAATATCCTCACGCAAGAGATGAAGAAATCGAGACGTATAAAGCATTTTTACGTAGAATCGGTGCTGTTATATTTTTCAATAATGATAATGTTTATTATTATAATACATTGCAGGATTATAACAAAGGGATAAAAGTTCCGAGCATATTCGTATCGGATGATAAATTGTCATTGTGTGAAATTTCGGACTTTACAAAAATTATTTGAGGAGAAAAAATAATGACAAAAAATGAAATGCTGTGTTTGTATTTTATTAGGATTCAATGTGAAGCTGAAAGGGAAGTAGACGAAATACGCCATAAATATTTGTTACGAAGGACATCTGATGAACTTGATTGTCTTGAAATGATAATTGCATTAACTCGCTTAAATACAATAAAGGAAATCGCTGATGATGTTCTTTCAGTTACGAGATTAAAACAGCTTACGAAAACAAAAGCATGATAGGTTTACTTTTAAGGGATACTGTGAATAACAGTGTCCCTTGTTTATATTGCCCTGGAGAAAGAGCAGAAGACAGTCGAAACCCCTGCGACAGCTTGCGGATAAAGGCAAGCAGACTATATATGGCCGACAGCGACGGTCTTAACCGTCGCTAAAAACGGCGAAGCCGTTTCTATATGGAAGCCGAAAAAACCGAACTAGAAACGTTAACGAAAAAAGAAGAAAAAAACGTTTTTTGTTCGGAATCCAGGAAAGTGGCTTCCTTAAAACATTCGTGACGGCTTGCGATTGGTCGCATAGCGACCAAAGACGCAAGTCGTTGCGACACGGCAAGCGGTAGCGCGCCGGTAGAGAGGACCACAAAAAGTCCTCGACTATCATCTGTAGCAAGCAGTCGCAGGGGCGAAGACTGTCGAGGATCTGCCCGTATAAGCAAAAGATGATAAATAGGCTTTTGTAAAAGTAAGCTGAAAGAATATTATTTTTAATTTCACTAAATAGAAGTTATTTTTGTATTAATTTCACTAAATGCAAATTTAGCGCAATTGAGGGGAGCGAAAAACGCATATATAATATATATAATGTATTCAATTATAATAATACCTCCGAAATTATATTTTTTCGGAGGTATTTATTTTTATTTAAGTTCTACAATCGTAACTCCGTCTTCACCTTCACCGTACACTCCCAATCGGAATGATTTTACCGATGGGTTTGCTTTCAGCGCTCTGTGAATCGCCGCACGAAGAATTCCTGTGCCTTTGCCGTGGATTACCGTAACCACTCCGACTCCTGACATTACAGCGTTGTCTATGAACATCTCCAGCTCATGCACACCTTCGTCAGACGCCTGACCTCGTATATCCAGCTCAAACTTAATGTTACGTTCAATCTTACTCTGAACGCCTTTGGCTGTAACTGCGGATTTCGTTTTCGGCTTTGCGTTGTTATAAGTAATCTTTTCGGCTTCAACAAGCCTTAATTTACTTATATGGATTTTGGTTTTCATAATTCCTGCCTGAACGAATATAAATCCGTTGCCGTCAACTTCGCCTGCAACAATGCCGTTTTTATCAATATCCGTTATATAGACAGTGTCGCCACGCTTTAACGGTCTTGGCAGATTATAATCGTTTTTCTTTTCAGTAACGGGATTAGCCTCGTTGTACATACGGTTAAGCGCCGATTTTGCTTTGCTTTTGGCGTCTATCGCAAGTTTGTCAAAATTTTCACGATGTTTTTCTTTTCGGAGTTTCGACAGTTCATCAAGCAATTCGTCGGATTCAGCCTGCACATTCTCAACAATGCGCATTGCCTTGATTCTTGCGTTTTCAAGCTCTTTTTCACGATTTTTTTCGATTTCACGGAGCTTTTCATCGAGTTCCTTTTCCTTTTCCTCTGCGGAAATTTTCAGGCGCTCTACTTCCCTGTTCTGCTCCTCAAGTTCAAACCGTGCTTTTTCCAGGCTTGCAACGATATCCTCAAAATGCTTGTTATCGTCACTGACGAGGGATTCCGCTTTTTTGATGATATAATCGGGAATTCCCAGTTTTGAGGATATAGCAAAAGCGTTTGACTTACCGGGAGAGCCGACAATAAGCCTGTACGTCGGTCTGAGAGTATTCACATCAAATTCGCAGGATGCGTTTTCGATATTTTCGTTTTCCAGCGCATAGAGTTTCAATTCCTGATAGTGCGTTGTGACCATCAGCTTTGCACCCTTGGATTTAAGGTCTTCGATTATAGCTACCGCCAGCGCCGCACCTTCTACGGGGTCGGTGCCTGAGCCAAGCTCATCAAGGAGTATAAGCGAGTTTTTGTCTGCGAGGTCAATAATTCCCGCAACCTTATTCATATGCGATGAGAATGTCGACAGACTCTGCTCGATAGACTGTTCGTCGCCGATGTCAACGAGAATATTGCGGAATACTGTGATTACACTTCCACTGTCGGCAGGTATCATAAGACCGCACATAGCCATCGCAGAAAGAAGTCCCGTTGTTTTGAGGGCAACCGTTTTACCGCCAGTATTTGGCCCCGTGATTATAAGCGCACGGTAATCCTCGCCGATGGTGATGTTTATCGGCACTACGACATTCTTGTCAATCAACGGATGACGTGCTTTTTTGAGGATTACACGGCCGTCATCCGTCAGCGTCGGGATTGACGCTTTCATTCTTGCGCCGAGATTGGATTTCGCAAAATACAGATTAAGCTCCGCCGCAGTATTGAGGTCGGATATAATCTGTTCAGCCACAGCGCCGCATTCAGCGGAAATTTCGGAGATTATACGCTCGATTTCCTCCTGCTCAAGTCCTTTCAACATACGGATGTTGTTGTTTTCCTCAACAACCGCCATAGGCTCGATAAAAAGCGTTGCGCCACTCGATGAAGTATCGTGTACAAGTCCGTTGACATTGTTTTTATGCTCCGCTTTTACGGGAAGAACATATCTTCCGTCACGGATTGTAACTATGTTCTCCTGAAGGCTTTTCTGCACTTCGGACGATTTTACCATACGGTCAAGATGCTCACGCACCTTTGCTCCCGACTGTATGATTTTCTTGCGTATTCTTGCAAGCTCATCGCTTGCTGTATCTGCAATCTCTTCTTCCGAAAGTATAGAAAGTTCTATCCGCTTTTCAAGCGTCTTATCGGGAGAAAGCGACGAGAAAAGATACGACAGGCTGTTTTCATTTTCGGAGCATTGCTTGTACCACTCAACAAGCTCACGGCTCTGACGGATTGCATATCCCACATCAAGCATTTCACGGAGTGTGAGTTTGCTTCCGTTGGCGGCACGCTTCAGAGAACCGCTGACATCCTTGAAATTAAGGAAATACGGCGTTCCGAATTTGCAGGAAAGCGTAAACGCATCGGAGGTTTTCTGCATTTCCCTTTCTGCTGTGTATATATCCGTTACAGGCTCAAGCTCCGTCGCCATTGCCTTTGTCATTTCGTTGGAGGCCTCATTTGCAAGCATTTCGAGAATCTTGTGAAGCTCCAGCTTTTTAAAATATGTGTTCATTGTTTCAGTTCCTTATAAAAATTGAGTGTCTTGAAATCTCTGTCCAGATGACTTAACAAATAGCTTTCTGTAATGAACGAAAGCCGTTTTTCTACATTTTCCGAAACCTTGAAATTCCACAGTTTTTCAAAGTCGGAAAGACAGATATATCGGATTGTGTGAAGAAGTCCCTGCGACAGTTCAACAGCGTCGCCTGCTTGATTATAACATTTTTCGCAGAATAATTTGCCCTTGCGTATTTTGAAATACATCTTGTCCGTTTGGTAGGCACAACATTCGTTGCACGCCGCAATATCGGGCATAAGACCGATTTCCGAGGCTAGCCGCAGTTCAAATATACTCTTGATTATGTCGTTGCTGTATTTCCCGTCGGTGAGAAAATTCAGGCTGTTGAGAAAAAGTCGTGTCACGGAATTTGCCGTCTGTTCAGAGGTTACCGTGCCGAGTATTACCTCGCAGAAGTACGAGGCAAGCGCAAATTTCTCGACATCAAGCCGCAGGTCGTAAAAAATATGTATCGGCTCTGAGCTGTTGAGGTAGTATCTTTCCCCACGCTTGTCCAGACACAGCTTTGAATAAGCGAAAAGCTGTGCCGCCGAAGAATTTTTCCCTGTTATTTTCTTTACGCCCTTTACGGATAATTCTATCACACCGAGGTCTTTTGTAAGTATGTCGATGAACTTGTCATTTTCGCCGACGGAACGCTCACGAATTACTATCCCGTTTGTTGTTATCAGCATTTTCACTCTCTCCGACTGATTTCATATGTTCCTTGTATGCAAGATAATCCTTGATTTTTCCGCTTGACATGAATGTTTCCCACAAATCCATAAAATCATTCCTTTCAGAAAGGTGTTATACTTAAATTATAACCTTTCCGAAGGTCGATATTTATCGAAATCTGCAGTAATTATTTCCTGAAATCAAGCCCGAAGTTGTGAATTAAACCTTCACGGTTTCTCCAGTCCTCCTTGACCTTTATCCAGCACTGAAGATTGACTTTTATTCTAAAGAATTCCTCAAGCTCCTGTCGTGCAAGCATACCGATTTTCTTGAGCATTGCGCCCTTTTTACCGATGATAATGCCCTTGTGCGAATCTCTTTCGCAGTATATGACAGCGTCGATGTCAAGCAGATCCTTGTCTGTACGCTCGTCCATCTTTTCGACTGTCACGGCAATTCCGTGCGGAATTTCCTCCTTGAGAAGAATGAGGAGCTTTTCTCTTATAATCTCAGCTGCAAGAACTCTCTCGTTCTGGTCGGTGAATTTGTCGTCGGGGAAAAAATGCGGGCCTTCAACTGCGAATTTTTCCACTTCCGAAACGACAATATCGACGCCGTCGTTCTTCACCACGCTGACGGGAATAACCGCCGCAAAGTCAAGGAGTGCAGACGCCTCGGAAATTATCGGCATCAGCTTTTCCTTTTCAACCAAATCTATCTTGTTGAGTACGAGAATTACGGGAGATTTCGAGCTTTTAAATCCCTCGATGAATTTCTTTTCGCTATCGTTTATTTTTCTTGTGACATCCATCACAAATACGATTACATCAATATCCGTAACAGATTCCTTTACCTGACGGTTCATATGCTCTCCGAGCTTGTCCTTTGTCCTGAACTGCACACCGGGAGTATCTATGAAAACAAACTGCGTTTCTTCCTTTGTGAGAACGCCTGTTATTTTTGTTCGTGTAGTCTGGGGCTTGTCCGTAACCATTGCGATTTTTTCGCCTATAATAGCGTTCAAAAGTGAGGATTTACCGACATTTGCACGCCCTACTATTGTTACAAATACATTTTTAGATGCCATTATTCTTCGTCTCCGTTCACGGTAAAAGTGCTGTCCCTTGAAATTCCGAGCTTTTCAAGGATTGTTTCTTCCTTTTCACGCATAATTCTGCTGTCAAGCGGTGATGTTTCGTGGTCGTATCCGAGAAGATGGAGCATCGAATGTACCGTGAGGAAGCCTATCTCACGCTCAAGCGAGTGACCGAACATTTCCGCCTGCTTCATTGCGGTTTCAAGGGAAATAACAACATCCCCGAGGATAGCCGCACCTGTTTCGTTGTTGATGTCGTATACCCCGTTGTCTGACATCGGGAACGACAATACATCGGTACTCTTGTCCTTATCCCTGTAATCACGGTTAAGGTTGCGGATTTCAGCGTTGCTCACGAATGATACGCTGACCTCTGCGTCACCCTCAAAATTCTCGTGTGCCAGTACTGCCTGACAACAACGTCTTATGAGAAGTCTTATACCCACGGGAACCTTTATTTCCTTCTGATTATTCTTGACATAAACTCTTACCTTTGCCATAATCCTGCGTCCTTCCGTTTTTATCTGTCGTTATATTTTTCGTATGCCCTGATGATGTCCTGCACCAGCTTGTGTCTTACTACATCGTTGTCGGAAAACTTCACGATTTCTATATCGTCTACGCCTTCGAGAACCTTTACAGCCTCAATAAGTCCCGATTTTGACTTGTCGGGAAGGTCAATCTGCGTCATATCTCCCGTAATAATAATTTTACTGTTGAAGCCAAGTCTTGTGAGGAACATCTTTATCTGCTCCGAGGTTGTATTCTGCGCCTCGTCGAGAATTATAAATGCGTCGTCGAGAGTTCTTCCACGCATATACGCCAACGGAGCAACCTCTATACTCCCCTTCTCGAAGTGCTTTGTGAAGGTATCTGCACCGAAAAGCTCAAAAAGCGAGTCGTACAACGGGCGGAGATACGGGTCAACCTTATCCTGAAGGTCACCGGGGAGAAATCCCAGCTTTTCGCCTGCCTCTACTGCGGGGCGTGTAAGGATAATGCGATTCACCTCGTGGGAGCGCATTGCACATACAGCCATAGCAACAGCAAGATAGGTTTTTCCTGTTCCTGCGGGGCCGACGCCGAATGTGATGGTGTTTTTCTTTATGGCGTCAATATACTTTTTCTGTCCGAGGGTTTTCGCCTTTACGGTTTTTCCCGACGCCGAAATGCATATCACATCGGAGGAGATATTCTTTATGTTCTGGTGCTTGCCTTCCTCCACCATTGAAAGTACGTACCTGATATTCTGCTCGCCGATAGTTTCACCGTTGTTTATCATATCGAGAAGAATGTTTATCGTTTCCGCTGCAAGTCGGACATTTTCGGGCTTTCCCGATATTTTTATGTCCTCTCCTCTGTTGAGGAGAACAACATTGAAATGCCTCTGGATAATATTGATGTTTTCATCGTAATTTCCGAGAAGTCCGAGCAATGCATCGGTATTTTTAACATTTATAATCTGTTCGGTCATTAATCCACCCTTTTTCTGCATAATTATACAAAATAATTATAGCACAAAATTCCTTCGCTGACTAGTATTTTTTTAATTTCCGTCAATTATATTCTGACGGACACCTATTTCGCTTTCAAGGATATATTCCGCTGTCAGTACAATTCCGTTATCACGGGAGCTGAAAGTTACTTTTTTATCTATTATTTCCTTATCCGAAAGGAATAATTCTTCGTATTCCGAAAGCTGACTTCCGAGCTTTTCCTTTGCTGAAATCGGGGTGTACATTACCGTTTTTTCCTCGTAAATACGATATGTTCTATGGGTTATACCTATCGGGAGAGTGAAATTTCCGAGCGAAAAAAACGCCGTACTTTCGTCCATTTCATAGTCGCCCTGCAAAGCCTCCGATTTTCCGAGAGGAATACTCGCTCCCCATATCTTTATAGCCTTTGATGTTTTTTCGTAAGTCTGCATTCTTTCCGTTGCCTCAAGCGGCAGGAAAAATTCCACCCTATCCGTGTACTGCGCCGTGATTTTTCCATCGGCACGGACAAACCTTGCAAGGTCGTTTTTGTTTACATCAATTCCGCTGATTAAAAGCTGTCCTTTTGCAACTCCGTCCCCTACCCTGACGGCAGCCTCTCCCGAATATACTTCTATGCCTGTAATCTGCCCGTCACGGTCTGAAACTATATTGCACACCTGATTCGGCGGCACCATATCGGGCTTTTGTGTGGATTCCGTGACTTCCACTATAAATCTTCCGCCCGAAGAACGCACTCCCACCCACGAAAATTCGTCGAATACAAGCGTCAGTCTGCGCTTTACATATTCAAGATTTATGTCGGGAATGAATTTCCCGTAACCGACGCCGCATTCCTCAAGCACAGCGTTCACCCTTTCGTCGTCAACGGAATGATTGCCGCTGATTTCAATTTTTATCACATAATTGGACATAACGAAAAGCATCGCCACCGCAATGATAATCCCTGTAAAAATCCCGTATCTTTTTCTGTATTTAAAAGCGGTGAAGGCGGCCCCGAATTGCTTTTCCACCGTCAGAACAATTCCGTTGTCGGCGGCGGAAAGCTCTATCGCACGGTAATGATTGCGGTATGTCTTTGCGTGCAAAACGCCGTTTTTGTTGCGTATGTCGAAGCATACGGCGTTTTTATCCCGTATGTCGTTGAGGAATTTTTCGTACCCGTCGCCTTCCGCCCTGAAGGAAATCTGCCCTCTTATATGGTCGTACATATCACTTTACTCCCTTGATGAATTCTATCGAGTCTATTTCCCCTCGGATAGTCAGCCCGCTTGACTTGAAATCGTCTATGCAAAGCCGTTTTCCCCATATCTGAATGACTGTTGTCGGGGTTTTCAGCTTTATGTATAGGTCGTTGTACTCCAGAACCTTGCGACAGCTTTCGATTTCAATAAGATTATTGTCGCTTATCATCATATTTGTATTAATATAAAGATTTTTTCTTATTTTTTCTGATATTTTTTTATTTATTTTCAAAATAATCACGCCCTTCAAATTAATAAATTATATTAATTATTTGTCGGGCATATACTTGAAAAATAAAAAGGAGAATTTATGAAAAATATAAAATCAATTATTTTATCCGTGATAATAATACTTATTTCCTGTCTTTTTATCATATTCCCCGAAAATGTGACAAACGCCGCAGTTTCGGCGGTTTGGCGCTGTCTTTCTTCTGTTGTGCCGTCGCTTTTCGGCTTTATGGCTATTTCGGATTTAATTATAAAAACAGGAATTAATCGTATTATCGCAAAGCCTTTTTCATTAATTTCACGATATATTTTTCGTATTCCCGAAGAATATTTTCCGATATTTTTAATCAGCATTATCGGCGGATATCCTGTCGGAATAACACTTATTTCGGAGCTTTATTCGGAGCAAAAAATCAGCAGAAAAATAAAAGAAAAAATGTCTTTTTTCTGTTTTTTCCCCAGTCCCGTCTTTCTTTTCGGTATGTTGGGAGGTGTTTTTCCTGATTTTGCGGTATATACAGCGTACGCCTCAATAGTCCTCGCAAATATTATAATCGCCGTAGTTTCGGGAATAGGAACTCCCGTTCCTTCCCTGCAAAAACAAAAATCCGAGGTTGATTTTTCTGTTGAAGATATAACCTCTTCCGTAATAAACGCAGGCTGTTCGGTAATGAAAATGTCTGCAATAATCGTGTTTTTTTCTTCTTTTATTGCGGCAATTAATTCAGTAGGAATGTTCAGCTTATTTTCCGAATATCAGAAATCCATAATTATAACAGCGCTCGAAATAACAAATGCCCCGTCGGTAGCAAATGCAACCCTGCCGATTATGACGGCACTACTGTCTTTCGGAGGGGTGTCGGTAATCCTCCAGACCATTTCGCTGTCAAAAAAGTCCCTGAACATAAAAAAGTTTCTGCTTTCAAGAGGGATTGCATCGGTTATTTCGTATATCCTCTGCTATATCGCAACAAAACTGATGAATTTTCCGCTTGCAGTGTCACTTTCAGTACCTGATGTCACGCTGTCTGTTCGTCGAATTTCACCAATTCCGTCCATCTTTTTAATAATTATGACAATTTTATTACTGAATAAAAAAAACAGTTGCCAATCTTAACAAAATGTGATATACTTAATGTAAATGTAAAGCCAATGTATGCGGAAAGGAATGATTTATCATGGCTAAAAGAAAATTATTCGGTAACGATATTCCGCCTCAGTGTCAATACTGTCACTACGGCAGCCGCTCTAAAGACGGAAATATGGTTCTCTGTGAAAAGCGTGGAATGGTAAAGGCAGATTTCAGCTGTCCCAAGTACCTCTACTCTCCCCTCAAGCGAATCCCCGTCAAGCAGTTACATATCCCAGGAAATTTTGACGAAAACTAAAAAAACAAAACCCCGACGATCGGATGAATGGTGATAAAGAAGTTTTCACAAACACCATATAAAACTTAATACAGCGGATTATAAAAAGAGGTATCATTATATTTAATGATACCTCTTTTTTATTAGATAATAAATTGGGTTTTATCAGGCGCAAAGCCTGTTATCCACCATTGGTCTTCTATCGGTCTCCATGAGAAAATGTTGTCAATAAACATGTTCGCCGATTTGAACCATCTCGCCAGTAGACTCATCAAATATTCTTATATATGTTATACCAACACACCGAGGATTTTTTTTGTATATTAGATATTCATGATATGGAATACGATAAACCTTACCTGAAGATGTTTTTAAATTTTCCACTCTTGGAGTAATATGTTCATCTACGCATTCGCCATTGTCCCATCCCCCTGCCGTTCCTCCAGCATAATTAAATTTATATGTTTCAGACGTTCCCTCATACAAATCAAAGGCTAATTGTATCTCTTCATCAAGGTTGTGTGAGATTCTTACCTCTTCACAAAACAATGCTTTTAATCCTTCCGCATCCTTTTCGTCGAAACAACGAATGATTTCTATGCTTTTTTCATTGCTTGCTTTTTTAGTTTCATCTACTACACAACTTGTCATAGCAAATATAAGACAAATAAATGCTATATATATTATAATTTTTTTCATTGTATCAAATCAACCTCACACCAACATATCCAAACAGTTCTATTGTTATTGTCAAAAATTAAAAAATCAAGTAATTCATGATTATTTTCTGTAATATCTTTCGCAAATGCCTCATACATCTCACCATTTGGAAATTGAACACTACCTATCATCACCTGATTTTTGGCGTCGGCTTTTTCGTCCTTGCATTCAGGGTTAAAGCCTGTTATCCACCATTGGTCTTCTATCGGTCTCCATGAGAAAATGTTGTCAATAAACATATTCGCCTATTTTACAAGAAGTATCTGCTTCTCTGTCAAATATCTCAATACATATAATCCCTATTGCTTCATCTTTATTTTCATATATGACGTAAGAATCAAACTGCATTTCATATTTCCTATTCTTGTCAGTTAATATTTCAGTTATCCATGGATAAACTCTTTTCTTTGTGACTTTACCTTCATCAACAGACTCGCTTTCAGAACCTATCAAATAATCGTATGAGATAATTTCTCCATCAATAAAATCAAATGCATTTTCAATCTGTTCATCAAGATTTTCAGTTTTTTTTACTGTCTCACAAAACATACTCTTTAGTCCGTCTGAATCTTTTTCATTAAAACATCTGATTATTTCATCACATTGTCTTTTCACAGTAATATTTGAACTAGTTGTTTTAGAGCAAGAACATAGCGTTGTTACAATTATTACTATCAATGGAAAAATAAATATTTTTTTCATATCAAACTCTCCTCACACCAGTATATCCAAATTGTTTTGTTTATTCCCATCCATATCCGCCGATTAACTGCCATTGTTTGTTCTGCGAATGAATTATTCCCTGACTATCGGATTTGAAATTAAGAAAACGATAGCCAAGACTATCTTTCGCCTATTCCAACCAACAAATCGTCATTGTCATTTCTTAAACTAATTGCAATCACTCCGACTCTGTTTTCATCGTCATCATAAATAAAATACTCTGTATACGAAATAATATATTTTCCCCCTGAATCGGTTGCGATATCTTTAATCTTTACTGATGTGTGTTTATCTGTCCATACTCCTTCTTGCATACTTCCTGCCATCCCTGCATAGACAACTTCGTATGATTCTGATTTTCCTTCATATATTTCAAAGGCTGATTGTATCTGTTCGTCAATATCCGAAACATTTGATATCGTCTCAGAACACATCATTTTCTTTATTGATTCTGCATCCCTTTCGTCAAAACATCGTATTATTTCTTCAGATCTCGATTTTACAATTTCAGAATCATTATTCGTGATTTCTATCGCCTCAACTAGATTACATCCCGAAAAGAGTATTACAATAAGAAGAAATATTAAACCAAAAACTTTTTTCATTTAACCAAATCCTCCTCATACCAGCATATCCAAATTGTTTTGTTATCGTTATCAAAAATAACATAATCTCTTTTATAAATATTATCAGGCATACTCATTTCGTTTGAAAATGAATTATACATCTCTTCGTGTTTACTGAAATCTACACTACCAATAACGACCTGATTTTTAATATCAGTATAAGTTTCCTTATATGCAAAGCCTGTTATCCACCATTGGTCTTCTGTCGAATCCATGAGAAAATATTTTCTCCTGATTCGTAATCATATAAATACAGTATGTCATTGCATCAAATATTCTATCGTGCGATAGATGCAAGTAAATTGCCCTCATCATCATACAACCCTAAAGCACCTATTCCGATTTTACCGCTATCGCTTTCGAAAATCTCATAAGTGTAAAAACTAATCAAATATTCTTTGCCATCAGATGTAACCAATTCTTTAATCTGTGGCGAATAATGTTTATCAACGCATATTCCATTATCATACCCACCAGCCCAACTTGTATCATATAACCGATACTGTGATGTGGATTGACCTTCGTATTTGTCAAACGCTTCTTGTATTTGCGTAACCAAATCATTGCTGTTTCTTGAATTCTCACAAAACAATCTTTCCAGTCCATCAACATCTTCTTCATCGAAACAACGCACAATTTCAGCACATAAATCGTTCACATAACTGTCGTCCGAATTACCAACTGTAACCGAACAACCACATAATACTATTGTAACCATAGAAATTATGATGTATAAAAAATATCTCCTCATTTTTTGTCCTCCATACTATGCCAACATATCCATATAGTTTTATTTTGTTCATCATAAATCAAATATTTTCTCTTTTCATCATTACCAACTTTATTCATCTCTATAATAAAGTTATCATACATATTCTCATTACCCGAAAAATCCACACTACCTATCATAACCTGATTTTTGGCGTCGGCTTTTTCGCCCTTGCATTCAGGGTTAAAGCCTGTTATCCACCATTGGTCTTCATCAGGATTCCATGCTGTTATTAAATCCATATTCTCGCTGTCTTTATAATTGTATAACAATTTAATATTCGATAAAATATCCTGCCGATTTTTTATCACCATTTTCGTCGGTAATGCTTAAAGAAGTAATTCCAATTTTGCTTTCATCTTTATGTTCAGTATACATAAAAAAACTAACTATATATATTTTATCAGTATCCGTCAAAACATTGAATATAATCGGTGAAGCATGACTTTGATCACATTCACCATCTGTCCAAGAATCGCCTTCAGATATACTATACCTATCATGTGATATAATTTTGCCGTCAAAGAAATCTACTACTGCTTTTATTTCTTTTTCAAAGTCATTACTATTTTGCACTTCTTTGCAAAATAGTTGTTTTAGATTTTCTTCATCGCTATTTTGCAAAAATATAAGCACATTATCGCAATATACTTTTGCAGTTTTATCATCTTGAGATTCGTTGCATCCAACCATAAACACTAGGCAATAGATTAATGCTAAAGATACAAATATTTTTCTCATTGCAATCCTCCATCGTACCACATAATCCAAGCTGTTTTGTGAGCGTCGTCAAATGTTATGTATTTTTTTATATTTTCATTTTGAGAATTATCAATGCTAACATTAAACGCCTCATACATTTTATTAATTACTTCGCCGTTTTCGTCATATTCATTGTATTTTGAAAAATCCACACTACCTATCATAATCTGCAACTTTTGGTGTACGGCAAGGGTTTAAGTCCTGTTGTTGTAAGGATTTGTAAGGTTTCTTCAAATTTATTCAAAACTTACATTCTTGTCTCTTTCGTGATAATCGCAGTCTATATCCATTTTCTTCACTCTGTAAATATATATCTTTCCCGTATCTTCTTTATCAAGAACAACCTTGCCGATATATTGTTTCGGAAAAACAACCATAACACGATTTTTCGTTTCTTTCGGAGAATATGTTATCCGTTTCAGTTCATGTCCGAATGTAACTATATATGTGTAATTTTTATAGTCATAATCCGAAAATTCCACTCCAAAATTATCAAGGTATTCCTCGGTGAAAAATCCGTTGTATTTTTCATCACGCAAAGAAAACCAGTATAATCCATCATCTGTATTATCGCAGGTTTCAGAATAAACCAGCGTATAATCAAGATTATAATCCTTGTTATAAAAGATAGCACCTATTATCAACGCAACAATAATGACAATGGGAATAATAAAAACCAATACCTTTTTCATATTTTATGTTCTCCATTCTCTTCCTAACGGATTACTATATCTGATATACTTATCGTTACAATAAATCCAATAATATTCTGCCCAATATCCTATTCCGTCGTGTAAAACAGGCTTTTTGGAAAAAGGCAACCACATTCTAAAATAATCAACACTATCTCCATTTACGGCAATTACTTTTTTTCCATTGATACGCTTAGATAACTCCCATGCCATAGTATTATCGTATTCATTTGAATATGTTCCACCATGACATGAATATAAATATAGTTTTCCTGTAATGTTATAAGTATTCAATTCAGAAATATCAGTTAAATCAACATCCTCACCAAAAAAGTAAAGTTGACACACTCCACCATGGCAAAATAAATGAATATCATCAACATAACTGGTCATATTATTCCAGTTACTAACAACCTTATCATATTTTTGTACATATATTGTTTGTATAATATCCCCATCATCTGCATACACTTTCATCCACTCTGCTTGTTCTATAAAGTCATGACCTTTTCTTGAATAAACATAATAATAATCAGTATAATTAACTCGCAATAATTCAGTACAATATGTGTACATCTCATCATAATCGTTATGTCCATCCCTATCCCCATCAACACTCAACGGGTCTGAATTTATAGGAAGGATTCTTATTGTCATCAATTCCGAATAAACGCTTCCGGGAAGAGCCTGAAGTCTTGTAAGTCCGTTTTGAACATACGAAAGTTCACCTTTATCTGAGAAATGACTTATACAGTCATCAATTGTAGACAGGTTATCATATGTCCATAAAGATTTATCCTTGATAAGAGAACTTCCCCAGTCGATTTCTTCGGCATTAATCAATCCGTCATTGTCATAGTCAGAAACATCATCAAAATCACTCGGCAAAGGTTTAAGTCCGGTTGCTGTAAGGATTTCGGGTTATACGATCTCGACATATTTTAATTCCATTGTCATTTTTTCAAGGTCAACAGCATTGACATCTGGCGATTTTATGTAAAAATAATACTCACCGTTTACAACCGAAACATCTTTTGAGTAAACAATATTATACAATTCTTTATCATTACTTGTTGCAATAAAAACTTTTTTGAAATCATTGTCAAAAAAGCAAGCCTTCAGATAATATTTATCATATTCGCATACGCTATACGGACAAGATACTCTCAGGCAAATAATATCGTTTTCCTGATCAACAGAATATCCTCTAACCAAAATGTATTCGCCTTTATATGAAGACGCTCCGTCAAAAGACAACACATTTCCGAAATAATCTGATTGCAAATCAAAATACCCGTAATTCTGAGAATTCAGAACAGTAATAAACAAATCCGATTCCAGCGGAATATTGATTACAGTCGGGTTATCATTCCCCATAACGAATAAGTATAACGGCGGAATATTGTTACCGGGATAATTATCAGGAAACGGCAACACAAAGTAATCTTCTTTACCGTCATTATTCATATCATAAGTCGCTGTTTTTACAAAAAACAATGACTCACATTCTGTAAAATCATTGTTCAGATTTTTAATACAACTATCAATCATAAAATCAGGAAGAGATTGTATATCTGTATTTTCCAGAAAGATTTTTTCCCTTGTGTTTTCGCTTGTCCATGATAGTTCTTCATCTGAAATATCATATTGTTCATTATAAAATTTGTTATCAGTTTCAGGAGTTTCCATATTTGAAGTTGTAATATCGGTTTCCGCAGCATCGGTAATCGACACTTTCGTTTCCGTCGCCGTTGTTTCAGCAGTTGTCGCAACCTCTTCATGTTTTACAGGCACTAAAACGCAACCCGTGAGCATTGCTACCATAAATAAAGATAAAATAAGTTTTCTCATAACAGCCCCTCCTCACACCAGCATATCCAAACAGTTCTATTATTCTCATCAAGGACTATATATATTTTTTTGATTATTTGATAACCTTAATACAACTGCTTCATACATCTCACCATTCGGAAATTGAACACTACCTATCATAACCTGATTTTTGGCGTTGGCTTTTTCGTCCTTGCATTCAGGGTTAAAGCCTGTTATCCACCATTGTGGATTTTCAGGATACCAGTTGAAAAGAGTAGTATATATTTTATAAAACCTTACCAACAGTTATTTTGTCTGCCTCTAATTCGTATCCCATGAAAATATCTATCGCAGATATTCCTATCCTATTTGGATATTCTTCATTTATAACATACGAATAAATAACTATAACATATTCATTTCCTGTATCAGTTTTTATTTCACCAATTTGAATATTTTCATCTTTCAGTACTATTTTTCCATTTTCAACGGTTTCTCCTCCTGTTCCTCCTATTATTTTATAAGATATTGTTTTGCCTTGATATATATCCAGTGCATTTTTTATATCCTCGTCCAAATTATGAGTATTCTGTATTTCTTCACAAAATAAGGATTTCAGTCCATCAACATCTTCTTCATCAAAACAACGCAAAACTTCTTTGCTATACTCATTTACTCCCATTTCTTTCGGAACGGACTTACATGATGTCATAGTAATTATTGCTATAATACATATTACGACACCTGCTATATATTTCATATTAGATCCACCTCACACCAACATATCCAAATCACCTTGTTTGTATCGTCAAAAACAAGGAATTTATTGAAATCAATATCATCGCTGTATCTTTCTTCAAATTTAGCATACATATTCTCATTACCCGAAAAATCCACACTACCTATCATAACCTGATTTTCAATACCATTATAGGTTTTATCAGGCGCAAAGCCTGTTATCCACCATTGGTCTTCTATCGGTCTCCATGAGAAAATATTCTCTCCCGATTCGTAATCATATAAATACAACTGCATAGGAAGGGCAAGTTCCGAATGTGCAAAGTAATGGTCGAGTCCATCAGCGTCATGCCCGAAGGTTTTTCAATTAAAAAAGCTTTCTATTAGTCCAATTAACAGTGGAAACACACATATAAATCCATTGAAAAATAAATAAACTATAAATCCTTTTAAATTCGAATTGTAAATTTTTCTATAAATTGTTTTTAATATCAATATTTCGCCGATTACACATGATATTAATATAGTAGGGAAAATAATAATTCTAAAGATTTGGTTAATATCAAATTTTGGATCGTCATAGGAAGTTAGGTCGAATAAAATAAATATTATCCATCCAAAGGCTACCAAAATAATATTGGAAACGAACAGTAGCGCATTAATGATTTTTTGTTTCATATCACCAATCAACCTCTTCCTTATTGATGTAATTTATCCACTCAACACTATGAAAATCTATTCTATAATTCCCTGTTCTCGTTTTCGTAAAGTTCGTCAAAAAGTCTCTCTATCTCAGAGTAATATGTATACAAGTGCCGTCCAGTATCAGTATCTATCCCCTTCCATTTGTCTGATGAAGCAGTTACAATTGTTATGCTGTCATTATAACAATACACATTAGGACATAAATTCCCACTTTCATCTATCCCTTTGTACTTTTGTTCGAGAACATTTGTGTAATCTCTTGAAAGTTCACTGCTATCATTAACAAAAGTTGCTGTATCGTTTACGTTTGAAAGCCTTAAAATATACACCTCTTCTATATCCCCATAGGTATACTTGCTGAATTCCATAATATCAATATTGTCTGCATTGATATCGTATACACCTGTTATTCTTTGAATGTCCTGTTCCGAAAAATCATTTACTTTATCTTCTTTTTGTTTCGTATACCACGGTCCGATTTGTAAGGCATACAAAATAAAGATAAAAAATGGTATAACTACTGCCACAATAATTGCAAATTTCCTAATAGTTTTGCTCATAATAATATTCCTTTCATCAAATATCCCATATTGATTTAACATCAAAACGCTCGCCTTTTGTCCAAGTCATTTTACTTTCATACACCCATGATATCGGATACTCTCTTGCAAAACCATATTCATGTATCATATGTTTTTCATAATCATCTCCATTATCATGATAACCCCATTCATAATAATCAAGTACTAAATATTTATATTTAATAGTGTATGTATTATCTTTGCAGGATACCTCACAAACCATTTCTCCATGTCAATAAGGCAGTATGTTCCAAGCCGGTCAACATCAGTATAAACCATATTATTTTCAGTGTCAAATTTTGTTTCAACCGGAAGCAGGATGTTTTCTTCCTCAAAATATCTGAAAATATTAAGGCGCTTTATGCCGCTCATTTCTTCACAGTCAGAATATGTTTCTGCGCCGTTGTCAATATATTCTTCCTTTATTTCGAATTTTACACTGACTTTTTCTATTGCCAGTCCATTTGTATAATTTATTTCAGGAATAGCTCCGAGCACAGCATATTCTCCGAATGCGATAATGAGCATTTCTCCGACAGGATCTTGCTGTTCCGGGAGATTATAGTCAATAACAACTTCTGAAAGAATAACATTGCTTATTTCAACTGCTTGCTCATCTGTTTTTGTTCCGACAATTCCTATTTCTACGGAAGAATCAGGCAGGATGGGATTTATCCATGCTTCGCTTGCAATTACATATTTACCATCGGTATATTCAAGAATTCTGCAATTCCATATATCCGAAACAGAAAAATTGCTGTCAAATGATAACTGTCATGCTTCAATCGGAGCGTCTGAAATATTGGATATCATAATTTCTCCCTTAAAGCCTGTATCCCACTCCTCTGTTATACTGAGCTCGGCAATATAGTTTTCTTCTTTGCTGTCTATTCTTTTTGAACTCAATTCGAAATCTTCAGGGGCGGAAAGATTTTCTCCCGAAAGAGTATATCCGAAGGTTACACTTCGGTCGGGAGCTATCTCGTAGTTATATCCTGCATTTTTTATAAGATGCGTATTTCCTTCGTCTGACACAGAAACGGCATTCCAGAGTCCTGAAATTTCTCCTTTTGCATCATATTTCAATGCCCGGTTCAGAATAGATTCTTCACCTGTATTTGTTATTTTTACTTCTACAGACTGATTTCCTGTCCATTCATTTGAAACCGTGTATTCAACTGTATAGTTGTCATATGTATATTCTTCAGTGTCTACTACTGCATTTACAGGAATATCTTTAAACATAATCAGCATCATAATCAAAGAAAGAATAATTTAAAATTAATCATTAGAAATCCTCCGTTTTATAAATATCGAAATCCACTGCAAAATACACTTTATTGCATAAAAATTCAACTACAATGTAACAAACGGTATAAAATTCGGAACGAAATGACAATTTCACCGAACACTTGACATTTTAACCAAAAGCAAAAGCGGGGGGCATTAACACCTCCCGCTTTTGCTACAATATATTGCTGTTAATTCCGATGTACAAATCAATAACGCTTGAAGACGAATCATTGTCAATAACCTTATAATACACATTTGTTATCGGGGTCAGTTTGTTTTCTTCCAGATATTCATAAATCAGAGACCTTGATTTCTTTAAATCCGAGTATTTGCCGTAATGCCTTAGTTTAACGGCATTTTCTATCCTGAAATACGGCTTGTAAACATACTTGGAATTACTCTTGAAAGAATCACTTACAGGAACAAGGACCTCAATATTAAGATACTCCAGGTCGCCGGCTGTGTCTGTATCAAACACAGAAAAGATAATGTTCCCGTTGATGTTCAAATTCAATGCATCGATATTTTCAGATACGAATTCCACAAGGTTTCTTAAATCTGAATCGAGAACCCTGGTACGATAAGAAAGGACTGACTTAACATCAATAAGTTGTTTTTCCGTTATTTCCATCCTGTTCACCTATTAGCCCCAGATAATTTAGTAAAGCTTATGCCAAAACCCCATTGTTCAAACCTCCCTTATGTGAGTTTGAACAAATGATATAGTATTTTAGAATATGAATCATTAAAAAAAGAACAATCGGATGAAAAACAGGAACAAAATCTTTTTTGGCATAAAACCTTGAAATAAGACCCTATAAATGATATACTCAATATTGAAATATGTTATTAGGTGTGATAAACATGAAAATTGCGGTATGTGACGATGAAAAAGAAATGCGTGCCTCTTTGCTTGAGATATTAAACGAATATGCTTCTAAAAGAAATATTATTATAAACGCAACCGAATTTTCCTGCGGAAGTGAACTTCTGAGAAGCAAGATAGAATTTGATATCATTTTTATGGACTATCAGATGGATGGTCTCGACGGGATGGAAACTTCACGCCGTTACCGCACTAAAGAAAACACTGATACAACTTTAATCTTTGTAAGTGCATTTCCTCTTGTTGCACTTGATTCTTTTGAAGTAAACACATTCAGATTTCTTACAAAACCCATAGACAAAAATAAACTCTTTAAGGCTCTTGACGATTACCTTGTAGCTTCTGATGATGACAAGTTTATTCATCTTAAATCCGGTGACGATTATTATAAAGTAAACACAGATGATATAATCTACGCCGAAGCTGAAAGAAAACACACAATAATCAGAACAACATCAGATACTATTGTTGTTTCAAAGACACTGCATGAAATCGAAGTTTTGCTTCCGTCTGATAAATTTTACAGATGCCAGAAATCTTTTGTCGTCAATTTCAGACATATATCAAACCATAATAACTCCGAAATATTTTTTGACAATGGGGAAAAGGCGAGTATCAGCAGACGATTGACCGCAGAATTCAAATCTGCTTTCAGAGACTATATTATGAGATACAATATGGAGATGCTTTAATTGGGAAATATCAATATTGCAGCAGAGCTTATATCACACTTGTTTTTAATTATCTTGTTATTAAAAACAAGCAGTCTTTTCGCTGTTTCAAAAGAAAAAAGCAAAATAAGCAGTATAATGACTCCGGTTTTATTTACGCTCTCGATGATATGCTGTGCAATAACATTATATCCAGATACTGTTTTGTCTCTTGCGGCATTTATTCTTTCATATCTTCTTATTATCGGAGCTCTTGTCTCTTATCACAGACAGTTTTCGGCAAATATTATAATTTCGTTCCTGCTCACCATCTTTTTTGATTCACTAATCTTTTCTATTGTTCAATCTGTACTTGGTATTTTTTCAGAATCGCCATCAAAAACAGCAGTATATTCAGTTGTTATGGTTATAAGAATATTTTTTATTGCACTCCTTGAATTTACAGAAAGAAAAGGCATTCACTTCAAAATAAAATCAACGATTCTCGCAATTCCCAAATACATATATATTCTTCTGATTATAAATCTTATTCCGACAAGTGGAGTAATAGAAGCGCTTGATTTCAATGCCGCACAATTTGAAGAAAAAGTTCTGATGATAAAAATACAATTATTATTTATGATCGTTTCTACAATAATAATTATTGTAGCCTTGATAATTAATACAATATCAAAACGTTATTATTCAAACATCAACCATATTCTCGAAAAACAAATTGACGCGCAGATTCTTCATTACAACCAATCCGAAAAAATAAACCGTGAAATCCGCGCCTTTAAACACGACTACATTAATCACACGAATTGCATAAAAGCCCTTATTAACAAAGGAAATTATAAGGAAGCTGAAGAATACATCGAAAGTATGTCAAATCTCCTGCCTTCATCTGAAAAGTCATTTGACACAGGGAATCACATTGCCGATGCCATCCTTTCGGAAAAACTATCAATAGCTTCAGAATATGATATTAGAATCTTATTCAAAGGGTGTATTCCCCAGTCGATAAACAACACGGATTTGTGTTCTGTGCTTTCAAATATTCTTGATAATGCGATTGAAGCCGCGCGAAAATGCAGTGGAGAAAAGGTCGTAGAGATAAAAGCGTCTGTGATTCAGGGGTATTTTGCTCTTTCCGCAAGCAATCCGTTTTCAGAAGATATAAAGATTAAGAATAATCATATTATTGAAACTACGAAACCTGATAAGGAATATCATGGTTTCGGGCTTATGAATATAGAACACGTTGTTAAAAAATACGATGGCAACATGAGAATATCTATCGATAAAAACATTTTTACTATTGAGACAACTATGAAAATATAGATAAAAGCTGTTTATCCGCATTAGCGATGGACAGCTTTTCGTTTTTTATAGAAATCAGCGATAAATTTGTTTTCTTGTTTTTATACAATCCACTAAAATTTCATAACACCCCCTCCCACAGACTTAAAAATTCGCTCGAATTTGTAGGTACTTATGAAGGGGGTATTTTTTTGCCATCTGTCGTCGCAGATTTTTTAAGGGGTAACGCCCATTCGGGCGGAACAAGAAAAGTAGGAATGCGGAATGTTTTGTTTTTTGTATGCGTAGCAAGCAGAGAAAGTACCGTATACTTTCGTTTTTGGCTTGCTTAGCAAGCACAGAAAGTACCGTATACTTTCATTTTGGGTAAGCATAGCAAGCACAGAAAGAATACGTATTCTTTCTCTTCTCGCTCATTTTATTCGGCTACCCCTCAAAAATGTTTGTCAGCGTATCGGCTGACAAAATGCTTACCCCTACATTTTAGACTGCACCTAAGACCGCTGAATTTTAAGGAGGGTGATGAAATCTTCAGAATAAATATTTCAATGAAAACTAAGAGGTATCATAAACAATGTTGTTGCCGCAAGGCAGAAAGGAGCTAAATGATTAGAAATGTATACAGGAATACCGCCGTAGCAAATGAGAATAACCCCTCACTTGCCACAAACATCTCCGAATACAAAATCGGTCACACAACATATATTGTCGAAACTCACTTCAATTTTGATTGTAAGGAAACCCTTGACGATATTATCAAGCGTCTGATTTTGAGAGATGTTGAAGGTCTGCAATTTGCAGCGTAGTAAAATACAGCAGATTATCATCACTTTCACGCTTTACCATCTTAAATTATTTTTGAAGATGTGATATAATAAAGGTAACATAATCCGCTGTAGTTTTTATAGGTAAGGAGGACTATATGGTAAATAAAATTACAGCGTTATATTGCCGCCTCTCGCAGGACGATATGCTTGCAGGCGAAAGCAATAGTATTACAAATCAAAAGGCAATTCTTTTAAAGTACGCACAGGACAACGGATTTTCCAACCCCCAGTTCTATGTTGACGACGGTTTCAGCGGCACGAATTTCAACCGTCCTGATTTTATCCGTATGATGAACGACGTTGAATCAGGCAAGGTTGAAACGGTTATTACTAAAGACTTGTCACGACTTGGACGTGACTACCTTAAAACAGGTGAGTACATAGAGATAATTTTTCCTGATTATGATGTTCGGTACATTGCCATCAATGATAATGTTGATACATTTAAGAGCGAGAATGAACTTATGGCGTTCAAGAATATTTTCAATGACTGGTTTGCCCGTGACACCTCGAAGAAGATTAAAGCTGTTTTCAAGGCAAAGGGTATGTCGGGAAAGCATTTGTCATCTCCGATTTATGGGTATATGCGGTCAGAAACAGATAAAAACCTCTGGATTATTGATGAAGAAACCGCACCTGTGGTACGAAAAATCTTCAAGCTTTGCATTGACGGTTATGGTCCAACTCAAATTGCTCGTATCCTTACAGAAGAAGGAATACCTACTCCAACCGCTTACGCCAAATCCAAGGGTAAAAATGCAGGCCATCCTAACGCAAAGCTTCATCGCTGGGGAGAACAGACTATTGACAACATTCTTGAAAAGCCCGAATATGCAGGACATACGGTTAATTTTCGCACACATATCAAATCCTATAAGAGCAAAAAGCGAATAGACAACCCCAAAGAGGAGTGGGTGATTTTTGAGAACACCCACGAGCCTATTATTTCGCAGCACGATTTTGATTTGGTACAGGAACTTACGCCAGAAATTATGCACGAATTTATTGAAAAGATTGTTGTTCACGCTCCCGACAAGTCCAGCGGACACAGAAAGCAGAAAATCGAAATTTATTTCAGGTTTAATGTTGCCACAGCTACGGTTATTGCGGATAGCTGGGAGTATGACAAAAAGAAAAAGGCTGCGTAGGGTTACTACGCAACCTTTGATTTGAAGTTTGAATACTTCTTTATCCACTGACAGCGTCATTCGTCGGGGTTATTTTTATGTTATCTTGTAGCAACCGCCAGCTTTTCAAGCTCGGAAATAAGTTGAGTGACATTATATTCCTGCTCGTCAAAATTGCTGTTATAGACTTTTTTAAACATGCGGAAGATAAACTTCTTTTTCTTTCCGTCGATATTCATAACCATAATCAGCTTGTACTGTCCCAGAATACCCTTTCTGATTTTAAGAGAAAGCAGGTCGTCAAAACCCAGTCTTCCCGTTCTTATCGGTTCGTCTGTGAACATATCACACTCCACAAACAGCAGACAGCGAAAATCCGATAAAGCAATGTAACAAGGACGCCACTGGTCGTATTTCGTCTGCCAGAAATTCGTGTTTTTTATCACGCAGTAAACGGGATAGTTGTATCTTTCATCCGAGACGCACAATCTTTTCAGGGTATCGTTCATCACAAGATTATCAGCGTTCATCGCTACTGCTCCTCAAGCATTCTGGCAACGATTTCCTTCATCATTCCGGGGTTAGCCTTACCCTTTGACGCTTTCATACACTGTCCTACGAGGAAGCCGAGAGCGTTTGTCTTTCCGCCCTTGAAATCTGCAACGGACTTCTCATTTTCAGCAAGAACAGCCTTTGCGATAGCCTCAAGCTCGTCTGTGTTGGAGTTCTGGGCAAGTCCCTTCTTTTCAACGATGTCCTTGACTTCCCCGCCCTCCTGGAGAATTGTCTCGAATACAGTCTTACCTGCGGCGTTGGAAATAGCACCGCTTTCGATGATAGCAACGAGGTCAGCAAGCTTTTCGGGAGTGAGTGCAAAATCCGAAAGAATAATGCCCGTTTCATTGATAAGGCTCGATATATCACCGAGGAGCCACTTGCATATACCCTTGGCTGTACATTTCTTGAGAGCAACTGCGGCGTCGAAGTAATTTGCCTTGTCAACAGACTCCGCAATAACGCTTGCGTCACTCTGGGAAATTCCGAGTTCGTTTACATAGCGAACGAGTTTTGCATTCGGAAGTTCGGGAATTTCAGCCCTGAGCTTTTCGATTGTTTCATCTTCCACAACGATTGTGAGAAGGTCAGGCTCGGGGAAATAACGGTAGTCGTTTGCGTTTTCCTTTGTACGCATTACCACGCTTTCACCCTTGACATCGTCCCAGCGGCGTGTTTCCTGTTCAACTGTACCGCCGTTTTCGAGCACTTCAATCTGGCGCTTTGCCTCATACTCAATGCCTCTGATTGCGGCACTGAAGCTGTTTACGTTCTTCATTTCACAACGAGTGCCGAAAGGCTCGCCTATCTTGTGGACAGATACGTTTACGTCGCAACGGATTGAGCCCTCCTGCATCTTACAGTCGGAAATATTGATGTACTGAAGGATTGACTTTATTGTTTCGAGGTAAGCCTTCGCCTCTGCGGAGCTTCTGATGTCAGGCTCGGAAACGATTTCGATAAGCGGAACTCCGCATCTGTTGAGGTCAACAAGTGAGCCTGCAAAGCTATCATCGTGGAGGAGCTTTCCTGCGTCCTCTTCGATGTGTATTCTTGTTACGCCGATTGACTTCACCTTACCGTCAACCATAACGTCGAGGTGTCCGTTTTCGCAGAGAGGAACTTCCGCCTGCGAAATCTGGTATGCTTTCGGAAGGTCGGGATAGAAATAGTTCTTTCTGTCCTGCTTGCACACGCCGTTGATTTTACAGTTGAGAGCGTGTCCCATCTTGATTGCGTATTCAACAACCTTTTCGTTAAGCGTCGGAAGAGTTCCCGGCATACCCATACAAATCGGGCAGACCTGCGAGTTTACCTCAAGTCCGAAAGCATTTTTACAGCTGCAATAAATCTTTGAGTCGGTATTAAGCTCAGCGTGAACTTCAAGTCCGACAACCATTTCGTAGTTATTATTCATTAAAATTCACACTCCTTACTTGATTTCGGGCATTTTACAAAGATTGCCGCCCATAATATTTTCGTACGCATACGCTGTATTGAAGAGCGTCTGCTCGCTGAAATCCTTACCGATAATCTGCATACCGAGAGGCATTCCGTTATCGTCGCCGCAAGGAATACTCATTGCGGGAAGTCCTGCGATATTTATCGGAACGGTACATACATCCGCCGCATACATCTTGAGGGGATTGTCTGTATTTTCGCCTATTCTGAACGCCTTTGACGGTGCTGTCGGAGTGATGATTACATCAACTTCGGAGAATGCGTCAGCAAATTCCTGCTTGATTTTTCTCTGGAGGAGCTTTGCCGTCTTATAGTATGCGTCGTAGTATCCGCTTGAAAGCACGAATGTACCGAGCATAATTCTTCTCTTTACTTCGTCGCCGAAGCCTTCACTTCTTGTTTTTTCGTACATATCAACAAGGCTGTCGTAATCTTCTGCACGATAGCCGTATTTTACGCCGTCAAATCTTGCGAGGTTTGATGATGCCTCCGCCGATGAAATGATATAGTACGCATTGATTGCGTAGCTTGTGCTGGGAAGAGAGATATTCTTCACGACAGCGCCCTTCTTTTCGAGTTCCCTAACTGCGTTCATTACCGAAGTCTTTACAGCCGCATCAATTCCCTCGCCGTAGTATTCTTCGGGGATACCGATTTTGAGTCCCGTCACATCTGTCGAAAGAAGTGCCGCAAAATCGGGATAATCACGGTATGCGGAAGTAGCGTCCATCTTATCGTAGCCGCAGATTGCAGACTGGAGCATAGCAACATCCTTTACAGATGTGCCGAGAGGGCCTATCTGGTCAAGTGATGACGCAAAAGCAACGAGTCCGTATCTCGAAACACTGCTGTATGTAGGCTTGAGACCTATAACACCGCAGTATGACGCAGGCTGACGGATAGAGCCGCCTGTATCGGAGCCGAGAGCGACAATACACTCTCTCGCCGCAACAGCCGCCGCAGAACCGCCCGATGAACCGCCGGGTACTCTGTCAAGACCGTGAGGGTTAAGTGTCTTTTTGAAGTATGAGTTTTCTGTCGACGAACCCATAGCAAACTCGTCCATGTTGAGCTTTCCCGTGATAACCATATCGTTTGCGTTTACTCTGTCGATAACGGTAGCGTTGAAAGGTGGCTCGTAGTTTTCAAGCATCTTTGATGCACAGGTCGTCTTTATTCCCTTTGTTGAAATATTGTCCTTTATTCCGATAGGAATACCTGCAAGAGCGCCGAGTTCTTTTCCTTCGGCGATTGCCGCATCGACAGCCTTTGCCTTTTCGAGCGCACTTTCCTTGCAGAGCGTGATGTATGCGTTTACATCGCCGTCGACAGCCTCCGCACGGGACATTACGGATTCTGTGATTTCAACGGCACTGCATTCTTTATTTTTCAGCATTGCGGACAATTCAGCCGCAGACTTGTTGTAAAGTTCCATTCCTATTCCCTCTCCTATTCAACAGTTTTAGGTACTACAAGACAGCCTGCCTGTACCATGGGTGCGTTCTTCATAAGCTCCGCACGGGTGAATTTGTTTGTTTCCGCAACATCTTCACGGAGTTTCATTGCGTTGTTTCTGTCAATTGTAAGCTCCTCGTTGATTTCGGGAAGATTTTCTACCATATCAACGATTGACTGCATATCCTTCTCGAATTTTTCGAACTTGTCGTCTTCGATTTTAATACGAGCCAGCTTTGAAATGTACTTGATATCGATATTCATATTCGTCACCTTTCTTTATTTTATCATATTTTTGAATTCTTCTTCATCTATAATCGTAATTCCGAGCTGCTGTGCCTTTGTCAGCTTGCTTCCTGCCTCTTCGCCTGCAAGAACATAGCTCGTCTTCTTCGATACCGAGCCTGAGGCTTTTCCGCCGAAGCTCTCGATGATTTTCTTTGCCTCATCTCTCGTCATTGACGGGAGTGTGCCTGTCAGCACGAATGTCAGCCCATCAAAACGCAGGTCGTTAAGCGCCTTTGTTTCGTAGTACATTGTCATTCCGTAACCTTTGAAACGCTCAATAAGCTGAATGTTTCTTTCGTTAGCGAATGCGGATACGACATTCTCTGCCATTATTTCTCCGAAGCCGTCAATCTCAAGGATTTCTTCCTTTGTGGCGGACATTATTTTTTCGAGAGTGCCGAATTTATCGCAGAGGAGCTTTGCGGCCTCCTGACCGATATTTCTTATACCCAGACCGAAAATAACTCTGTCCAGAGTGTTGGATTTCGACTTTTCTATCGCCCTGACAAGATTTCCTGCTGATTTTTCCTTGAATTTCGGGAGCATCATCAGGTCTGCCTCGGTAAGCTCATACAAATCCGCAACCGATGAAATCATCTTGTTGTCGAGTAAAAGCTCAATTATCGCAGGGCCGAGACCGTCTATATCCATCGCTTTTTTGCTCGCAAAATGTATGATGTTGCGCATAAGCTGTGCGGGACAGTCTACATTCGGGCAACGGATTGCACTTTCCTCGTCGCTCTTTACTGTCGGAGTGCCGCACACGGGACATTTCGACGGAAGAAGGAACTTCTCGGAATTTTCGGCGTGTGATACGCTCATAAGCACTTCGGGAATAATCTCCCCCGCCTTGCGCACACGGATAACATCGCCTATTCTGATGTCCTTATCGCTTATAAAGTCCTGATTATGAAGCGTTGCACGGGAAACGCTTGTCCCTGCAAGTATAATCGGCTCAAAAACCGCAACGGGAGTTATCGCACCCGTCCGTCCTACATTTATCTCAATGTCAATAAGCGGAGTTTCTTTTTCTTCGGGCGGAAATTTATACGCCACTGCCCATTTCGGCACCTTTGAGGTATAGCCGATATCCTCACGCTGAGAAAAATCATCTACTTTTACTACCACTCCGTCAATATCGAAGTCGTAGTTTACTCTTTCAACGCCGATTTCTGCTATTCTTTCAAGAACATCATCGGCTGAGGTGTATTTTTTATAGTTCGGGACTGTTTTAAAACCCAGCTTTTTAAGATAATCCAGCGAGTCCTTGTGCGAGGTGATGTCTGCACCGTCAATCTGCTGAATGTTGAAAACGAAAATATCAAGCTGTCGCTTTGCGGTGATTTTCGGATTTTTCTGTCTTAACGAGCCTGCCGCCGCATTTCTCGGGTTTTTTGCAGGTTCTTCTCCGTTAAGTTCCTGCTGTTCAACCAGTTTTTCAAAGCTCTTACGGGACATAAAAACCTCGCCCCTGACTTCGATAAACGGGATTTTCTCCGTCAGCGTCATGGGTATAGACTTTATTGTACGCAGGTTTGCCGTGACATCCTCGCCGATAAAGCCGTCCCCTCGGGTAGAGCCACGGAAAAACTCTCCGTCCCTGTATTCGAGAGAAACCGAAAGTCCGTCGATTTTAGGCTCAACTATATATCCGGGAGAAGAAACGGTCTTTTCTATCCTGTCGGAAAACTGCGTTACTTCCTCAAAAGAAAAAACATCCTGCAAACTTCCCATCTGAACGGTATGCTCGACTTTTTCGAAGGTGTTGAGAGCCTCACCGCCTACCCTCTGCGACGGAGAGTTCGGTGATAAAAGTTCGGGAAATTCAGCCTCGATTTCACGGAGGCGTTTCATCTTCATATCGTAATCGTAGTCGGAAACTACGGGGTTGTCTTCCACATAGTATGCGTGATTGTATCTTTCAAGTTCAGCGGTAAGCTGTTCTATCTCTGTTTTTGCGGTAATTAAATCCATATTACACCTCCACATACACTCAAATATTATACCACAATTATGTGCGCTTTGCAAGGTTTTATCAAAATTCCCGAAGAAAATAAAAAGAGCCGATGAAATTACTCATCGGCCCTTTTTTATCAGCAATCGCAAGATGAAGATGTATCTGTACAGCCACAGCCTGCCGAACTGTCACATTCGAGTACAGGCGGGAAAAATTCCGCTGTCGGAAAATCCAGCTTGTCGAAAACTTCGCAGGGGCTTTCCCCTGTTGATGTATCACAGTGCTTCTTCGGGAAGCAGAAGTCGTAAATAGGTATAGAAATAGCAACGTTTCTCGTCAGCTTGATGATAGAGAAAAGTCCGAGGGAAACATTGATACACTGTACCCCTCCCGATGTCTGACAGCAGCAAGGAATTTCCTCGGGGTTTGTTTCAGCTATCGTGCATACGCAGCCTCCGCACTGTGTGTTGCAGTTAGCGGAAACCAGTCGTGCGTCAAGCACAATCGGGTCGGTAATCTGAATGCACGCTCTCGGAGCGCTTGTTCCCGAATCTGTCGGGTTGCTTGAGCCTATTCCCTCGCTGCAGAATATACGGGAATTTCCACCCGTACCGCCGTAAAGAATCGCCTTTTTGGAATAGATTGATGTTCCTGTGATTTCTGTCGGTGTACCGCAGGGTGTTTCGTAAAGGTCGAATACAAATCTGAATGTATAGGTTATGTCAATTGCGTAAAATCCGCAGTTGAACGGTGTAGGCTCTACATTCAGACAAACATCGGAAACCTCAACGCTCCGTGCCTTTACAATTCTGTATGCACCGTCGACATGACAAGCGTCATCAAGCGCTACACAGAGATTTTCAATGCACTCCTTGTCGCAACAGCTATCATATATGCGTTCAGCTTCAATACAAACGCAATCGGAAAAACCGTTGCCCGAAGAAAAGCCGCAGTTTGACTCGCTCATAAAAAATCCTCCTTGATATATATTAAAGTATTAAAACTTCAATACATAGTATTCAAGGAGGACGATATTAGTGCATGATTTTTCGCAGATTATGTATTTTTGTCAACCGTGTGGAATTTCTTGAGGTTTCCGATTTTCTCGTTTCTTTCCTCAAGCACCTTTTCAACCTCGGACCAGTCAAGCCCCTGGTTTGCACAAAGCACCATAATATGATAAAGAAGGTCGTTGATTTCGTTCTTCAGTTCATCATTGTCGTTGTTTTTTGCGGCGATTACGGTTTCGGTTGCCTCTTCACCGATTTTTTTGCAGATTTTATCCACGCCTTTTTCGAAAAGGTAGCAGGTGTATGAATTCTCCTGCGATGTTCCGTTTTCGAAATCAGCCTTTCTCTGCTTGATTACTTCAAAGATTTCTTCGTAAACTGTCATTTTCAGTTCTCCTCATTATCGTAGATTTTATTGAAAAAGCAGGAATACGAGCCTGTATGACACGCAACACCCGTCTGTTCAACATTGACGAGAAGTGTGTCGTTGTCGCAGTCTCCATAAATGCTCACTACCTTCTGGAGATGTCCTGAGGTTGCCCCCTTGTTCCAGAATTCCTGCCGTGAGCGGCTCCAGAACCAAGTATAACCCGTTTCAAGAGTTTTTGCAAGACTTTCTTTATTCATATACGCGAGCATAAGTACGGTTTTTGTGTTCACATCATAGCAAACCGCAGGAATAAGCTCGCCTTTTTCGAAAAATTTATCAAGGTCATTCAAATCAATTCTGGTCATTGTTTGCTCCTTTTTCTGTCGGATTTCCGTTTTTGCCGAACATTATATCTGTTTTTCTCATAACCGAAACAATTGCAGAGGATACAACAGCCGCAAAGACAAACATACATATAACAATCAGGATTTCAGCTGTTTTTACTCCGAAAAGGAAATATACAAGCAACTGTGCAAGAACACCTGCCGAAATCCCTGTACCGCCGATTATAATCCAGCGTTTTCCGCAGGCTTTGTTTGCGTATTCCCAAGCCTCAGCGGAGCCTGTTGCCGCCTTCGTGCGAAACCCGACATTCATACCCTCGTCCTTCGGGGAATAATATCTCATATAAATTCCGCCGAGAAGTACGGAAAAGGACATTACAACGAAAACGATAAACATAATGTCAAACACAGGAATTCCCCCTTTCTTATCTTACGGGAATATTATGCTCTCTGAGGTGCTGTTTTACCTCAGACACGGTAAGCTCTTTGTAGTGGAAGAGTGACGCCGCAAGCGCCGCCGACGCTCCCGTTTTTTCAAAGACTTCCGAGAAATGCTCGAGCGTTCCGCAGCCGCCACTTGCGATTACGGGAATTTTTACAACCGAGCATACTGCGTTGAGAAGCTCAAGGTCGAAGCCCTGCTTCATTCCGTCGGTGTCCATAGATGTCAGGAGTATCTCCCCCGCACCGAGTTCTTCCGCTTTTTTTGCCCATTCGACAGCGTCGATACCCATATCTATTCTTCCGCCGTTGACAACAACGGTAAAGCCACCGTCCTCACGGCGTTTTGCGTCGATTGCAACAACTACGCACTGCGAGCCGAAGATGTCGGCCGCTTCTCTTATAAGGTCGGGATTTCTCACCGCTGAAGAGTTTACGGACACCTTATCCGCACCCGCACGGAGAGTTTCCCTGAAATCGTCGATATTTTTTATTCCTCCGCCTACTGTAAGCGGAACAAATACCTTTTTTGCAGTGTTTCTTACAACCTCGAGCATTGTTCCTCTGCCCTCGTGGGTTGCTGTAATATCGAGGAATACAATTTCGTCTGCACCCTGTGCGTCATATTCTGCCGCACATTCAACAGGGTCGCCGACTTCCTTTATTCCTACAAAGTTTATTCCCTTGACAACCTTTCCGTCACGGACATCAAGGCAGGGTATAATTCTTTTTGCAAGCATAGTTTAGCTCCTTTCCGCAAGGTTAATAGCTTCCTTGAGGTCAAGCGTTCCCTTGTAAATCGACTTGCCGCAGATTGTTCCGTAAAGCCCCATATCCTTGCAGGCGATGATGTCGTCCATTGTATGAACTCCCCCGCTTGCAACTATGTTTGCACGTCCCGAAGTAGCGTCAGCGAGTGCCCTGAGCTGTTCGACATTCACGCCGCTGAGCGTTCCGTCCTTGGAAATGTCGGTGAAGATAAAATACTTCACGCCGACTTCAATCATCTTGTTCGCAAGGTCGATGTAATTCACATCGGAGGTTTCAAGCCAGCCTTCAGTAGCGACCATACCGTTCATAGCGTCAATTCCGACAACTATTTTTTCGCTTCCGAACTTTTCGACAGCATCGCTTACCAGCTTCGGATTTTTAAGTGCTACCGAGCCGAGAATTACTCTCGTAATTCCCATTTTAAGATATTCGTCGATAGTTTCAAGACTTCTTATTCCGCCGCCGAGTTCAACTTTAAGGTTGGTCTTTTCGGCAACATCGGTATAAATCTTCGTGTTTACGGGACGGCCTTCCTTTGCACCGTCAAGGTCAACCATGTGTATCCACGATGCCCCTGCTTCTTCAAAGCCCTTTGCGGTTTCGAGGTAGTCTGACGCTACTTTTTCAACGGTAGAAAAATCGCCCTTGAAAAGTCTGACGCAGTTTCCGTCCTTTATGTCTATTGCAGGTAGAATTATCATATAAGCCCTCCGAAATTTTCAAGGATTTTAAGCCCTGTTTTTCCACTCTTTTCGGGGTGGAACTGTGCGCCGTATATATTCCCGTCGAAAACGAGAGCAGGCACCTTGTGCCCATACTCACAATATGCGGAAATGTTCTTGTCGTCACAATGCGCCTTGTACGAATGTACGAAATAAACATATTCCTCATCGGAAAGTCCTGCGAGCAACGGGCAATCGTTCTGTACAACGAGCTTGTTCCAGCCGATGTGCGGTATGCTGAGGTCAGGCTCCTCCATAAACTCAACAGTGCCGTGAATAAGACCAAGACCGTCGGTTTCTTCGAATTCGTACCCCTTGTCGAAAAGCAGCTGCATACCGAGGCATATTCCGAGGAACGGCTTTTTGTGCGCCTCTTCTTTTATAACCTCGACAAGTCCGCTTTCACGGAGCTTGGTCATAGCCCACGGGAATGCACCCACTCCCGGAAGGATAATTCCGTCTGCATTGCGGATTTCATTTTCATCGGAAGTCAACTTTGCGTCAAGCCCGATGAAATCGAGGGCGTTTTTGACGCTGAAGATATTTCCTGCGCCGTAGTCAATTATTGCAATCATTTAGAGAACTCCTTTGGTTGAAAGCACTCCGCCACCGTTCATAGCTACGGCTGTCTTGAGAGCGTGTGCCACAGACTTGAATATAGCCTCACACTTGTGGTGGTCGTTTGCACCGTATCTGAGGTTGATGTGCATTGTAATTCCTGCGTTGTACGCAAATGCACGGAAAAACTCCTCTGCAAGCTGTGTGTCGAAGTCGCCTATCTTGTCGCTTTCAAATTCTGCGTTGAAAACAAGGAAAGGGCGTCCGCTTATGTCGAGCGAACATTCGGACAAAGCCTCGTCCATAGGGATTACAGCCGTGCCGTATCTTGCAATGCCGCTCTTATCACCGAGAGCCTCTGCAAAAGCCTGTCCGAGAACAATTCCCGTATCCTCAACGGTGTGGTGACTGTCTACAAAAAGGTCGCCGACAGCCTCAAGGGTAATTCCTGTTCCGCTGTGTACAGCAAGAGCGGTAAGCATATGGTCGAAAAAGCCTATACCTGTTGATACCGACACTTCCCCTCCGTCAAGATTGAGTCTGAGTTTGATATCGGTTTCCTTTGTTTTTCTTTCAATTACCGAGGTTCTCATAAAAGTCATTCCTTTCCGTAATTTCCGATTATTTCGTCAAGTGCCGTGATGAGAATATCCATCTCCCCGTCCGTTCCGACGGTAATGCGGAGTCTGTTGGAAATCCTCGGAGCGTTCCAGTGGCGTACAAAAATCCTGCGGTTTTTAAGTTCGTTGAAAATGTGGTCAGCGTCAACCGTCTTATGCTCCGCAAAGATAAAGTTACTCTTTGAATCAGTAAAGATAAAGCCGAGTTTTTCGAGTCTTTCCATTGTTTTTTCTCTCGTTGCGATTATCTTTCTGTTGCATTCCATAAAATACTCGTCATCCTTTACAGCCATAGCGCCGCAAATCTGCGACAACGGATTCATTGTATAGGAGTTTATCGAGAATTTCACATCATTGAGGTATTTTATCAGCTTTTCGTTTCCGATAGCGTAGCCTATTCTCATTCCCGCCATAGAGCGTGACTTTGAAAAGGTCTGGATAACAAGCAGATTGTCGTATTTCTTTGTGAGCGGAATACAGCTCTCTCCCCCGAAATCGACATACGCCTCGTCAATCATAACGATAACATCGGGATTAGCCTTTATAATATCCTCGATGGTTTCAAGGCTTTCGAGCACGCCTGTCGGCGCATTCGGGTTCGGGAAGATAATTCCCCCGTTCTTTTTCTTGTAATCCTCGGGGACAATCCTGTAATTGTCGTCGAGAGGCTGTTTTTCGTACGGAATTTTGTATACATCCGCCCATACATCGTAGAATGAGTATGTCACATCGGGGAAGAATATCGGCTTGTCTGAGTTGAAGAAGGTCAGAAAAGCCATAGATATTACATCGTCAGAGCCGACGCCGACAAAAATCTCGGAAGTTGACACGCCGTATTTTTCGGCAAGTGCGTCAACGAGCACCGTAGAATTAGTATCGGGATAGAGCCTCATTCTGTTATAGTCGTATTCCTCCAGCGCTTTTTTTACAAGCGGTGACGGAGGATACGGATTTTCGTTTGTATTGAGCTTGACAACATCAAGTACCTTCGGCTGTTCACCCGGAGTGTACGGAACAACCTTCCTGACATTGCCTTCCCAAAGACGCTCGTCCATAAAAATTTTCCTTTCGATTATTCAAATCTTACCTTAACGGCATTTGCGTGAGCCGTAAGTCCTTCCTTTTCGGCAATCGTCACGATGTCCGTCTTTGCGTCAAGGAGAGCTTGTTCTGTGTAGTAGATAAAGCTGGTACGCTTTGTAAAGCTGTTTACTGAAAGTGGCGAGAAGAATCTTGCAGTTCCGCTTGTGGGAAGAACATGGTTGGGACCTGCAAAATAATCTCCGAGAGGTTCGGGAGAATACTGTCCGAGGAACATAGAGCCTGCATTATCGAGCTTTCCTACATATTCAAGCGGGTTTTTGAGGAGTACCTCAAGGTGTTCGGGAGCAAGCTCGTTTGCCATTTCAACTGCACAGTCAACGCAGTCGCAGATAATTGCGGCACCGTAGTTTGCGAGTGATTCTTCGATAATATCTTTTCTTGAGAGGCTTGCAACCTGACGCTCAAGCTCCTTGATAGTATCGTCTGCGAGCTTTTCGCTTGTTGTTACAAGGATAGCGGATGCAATTCTGTCGTGTTCTGCCTGTGACATAAGGTCTGCCGCTACGAACTTCGGGTCTGCTGTTTCGTCTGCAAGCACGAGAATTTCGCTGGGGCCTGCAATCATATCAATATCAACCTGACCGTAGAGGAGTTTCTTTGCAGTTGCAACATAGATGTTTCCGGGGCCGACAATCTTGTCAACCTTCGGGATGGATTCAGTACCGTATGCAAGTGCGGCTATTGCCTGCGCTCCTCCTGTAAGGAATACCTTGTCAACTCCGCAGATTGACGCTGCAACGAGAATATCGGGGTTGGGCTTTCCGTTCTTCATCGGAGGAGTAACCATGATGATTTCCTTTACTCCTGCGATTTTTGCGGGAATAGCGTTCATAAGTACAGATGAGGGGTAAGCCGCAGTACCTCCGGGTACATAAAGACCTACACGCTCAAGACCTCTTACACGCTGGCCGAGGATAACCCCGTTGTCGTGCGGGTCCATAAAGCCCTGCTCCTTCTGTCTGTGGTGGAATGCCGCAATGTTTTCCATCGCATCGAGAAGTGCGTTCACGAAATCCTCGTCTGCCTCATCGAGTGCGTCGTGGATTACATCGAGGGGTACTTCGTAATATTCGGGGAGCTTGCCGTCAAATTTCTCTGTATACTTGTTTACGGCAGCGTCACCGTTAGCCTTTACATCTTCGATGATTTCCGATACAACCTCGGAAATCTTCTTGTCGGTTTCGCCGTTTCTTCTTCTGACTTCCTTGAGAAATTCAACCTCGTCTTTTCCGTTTGCGTAAATCTTTTTAATCATATTGTCCTCCATTAAGGTTTAGTTTTTTTGCAGTATAAGCTCCATAGAGCCGTTATAACGGGCGCTTACATCGTATTGCTTTACGGTCAGCCCGACTTTTTCGATAAAAGGCAGGAGATTATCATACGAAAAATATGTGAAGTGATTTTTCTGGTTCCACATAGCGTCGGTGAACTTTCTCATGCGTGTTATTGCGCTGTCGTAGTTCGGTGTTGACAGCCAGAGTATTCCGCCGTCGTTGAGCAACGATACCGCCTTTTCGAGAATTTTTATCGGTTCTATTACATGCTCGATAACATCGCCCATAATAATGACATCGTATTTTTCGTCCGTTTCGTAATATGCGAAATCCGTCCACTTTATATCGACGCCCAAAGCACCCGAAATATTCTCGCAGTCCTCCTTGCATATTTCAACCGCAGATACATCATACCCCATTTCAAGCGCAACTGCAAGCATTTCGCCGTTGCCGACGCCGATTTCAAGGTATTTCTTTCCGTCGTTGAAGTGCTTTATGCTGTTGAAGATATTTCCGTATATGTTCAGCAAGTGTCGGTTTTCGAGTATTCCGTCCTCGTTCTTTCGGGTATAATGTCCGTTTATTTCGCCGTTTTTCATAGTCGGGAAATTATACGCATAGAGGTTTCCGCAGCCACCGCATTTCATCCACAGCTTTGCGGGAGAAAAACGATTATCGTTCAGCATTGCCTGGCAGGCGCAGAAATACGGTTCCGCCTCAGCGCTGTCGCATACAGGACAACGCTCGTGTATCGTTTCCTCGATTTTTGTGGGGTCGTACACATAAGTTATGTTGTTATAAAGCGATGAAAAAACATCTTTTTTCCTGCCGAAAACAGAAAGAATTTCGTCGTAGCAGTATCTTGCGTCCCTTCTTGCGTATGCAAGTGCGGAGAAAAGATGCGCCGTTGTGATATTCGCATTATCCGAAACATCAAAAAATCCGCATATTGCCTTTTCGGAATCGTCCTTTGCAAGATTTGAGCCGTACTTCTGGTTTGCCGCAACGTTTATGTACAGAACCGAAAGCATTTCCTTTGCGACCTTCATCCACGCCTCGAATTCTCTCTTTGTGGAAGAAATGTTCTTCTTCATATTTTCTATCGCAGAAACCGAAATTCTACTGTAAGCCTGTATATCCTCGGGGTTTGCACCGCTGTCGAGAATAACCTCCGAAACCTGTTTCATCACATCAATGACTCTTGTCTGGGTTTCGGAATCTATGGTCTTGTGCAGAAGCTCTGCCGCCTCGTTTATAAGACATACTATATCGACAAAATCGGTTGTTTTTGTGATTTTTCTTGCCATAAAAACGCCTCTTTCTAGATATTTGCCTGAATTTTTTCTATAAGCTCCTCGATTTCGTTCTGACGGAGTTTCATGCTTACTGTATTTACAATAAGTCTTGCTGAAATCGGTGCGATTTCTTCGTATACCTCAAGTCCGTTTTCTTTGAGTGTGGAGCCTGTTTCGACTATATCGACAATGGCGTCCGAAAGTGCAAGGAGCGGAGCAAGCTCAACGCTACCCTCAATCTTTACGATTTCGACATCCATTCCCTTGCTTTCAAAATATGCTCTCGATACATTCGGGTATTTTGTTGCAATGGTCTTTACATTGTAGCCGTCGTAGAAATTAGCCCCCTTCTTGCCTGCAAGAGCAAATCTGCATCTTCCGAAGCCGAGGTCAACAAGTTCAAAGAACTTGCCCTGCATTTCCATAATGGTGTCCTTTCCGACAACGCCGATGTCACATACACCATGCTCGACATAGGTGATTACATCTGCCGCTTTTGCAAGGACTATCTCTATATTCGTGCCTGCCACGGGAAGTATGAGCTTTCTGCCCTTTTCCCTGACTGCTGTACAGTCGTATCCGAGCTTTTCAAGAAGCCCTACCGTATCCTTTTCAAGTCTGCCTTTTGTAAGGGCAATTCTGAGGGATTTATTCATTTTCTTCACCTCTGTAATATACTATCTCGCAGATTTTGTTTTCTTTTGCGTATTCCATTGTTTCCTCGTAGGTATCAAATACCGAGAATTCAACAACCTTTCCGCTTTCTCTGAGCTTGTCGCAGTGAATAAGAGCCTCCATTGCATACTCGTCATCGCTGAAAACAAGAACATCGGGCTTTTTAACCTCTGCGGTGTTTCCGTTTCTGCGGAGTGCAGACGCAACAGCATCGACATTCACAGCAAAGCCTGTTGCGGGAACATCGTATCCGAATTTTGAAATCAGCTTGTCGTATCTTCCGCCAGAAAGCACTTCGTCGCCGTAGCCCTGAAGATAACCCTTCATTATTATTCCCGTATAGTAATCTGCGTGGTTTACAATTCCGAGGTCAACAGTTATCTTTCCGTCGTAACCGAGTTTTTTGAGCTCAGCGTAAACATCACGGAGGTCGGAGAGTATTCTGTCGGTTTCGTCATCGCTGTACAGCTTTGCCGCCTTGTCGAATACTTCTTCGCCGCCGAAAAGACTCGGAAGCTGCTTGAGTGTTGCGATAATCGAGTTATTTCCGAATGTATCGAGGTAATCGTTGAGTGCAGGGTAATTCTTCGCCTCGATAAGCGCACGGATCTCCTCACGGATATTCTCGTCTGAGGTGAGCTTTCCTACAAGCACCTTGAAAAATCCGCTGTCGCCGATTTCAAGGCGGAAATTCTCCTCACCAAATGAAGAAAGAACTTCGATTGCAAGCGAAAGAACCTCAAGGTCTGCCTTTTTTGAAGCTGTTCCTATAAGCTCAATACCGCTCTGGAATATTTCGTCGCTCTTGCCCGCATTTGTACGGTTCGGTGTGTATATAGTCTGGTTATAGTAAAGTCTTATCGGGAGCTTTGCCTCACGAAGACGGGTTGCTACCACTCTCGCAATAGGCACCGTACAATCGGGACGAAGTACCATAAGTCTTCCCTTTCTGTCGGAGAGCTTGTACATACTCTCCTGAGAGAAAAACATATTTTCTTTATTGAAAGCATCGAAAAATTCAAGGCACGGTGTTACAATCTTGTTGTAACCGCTCGATGAAAAAATCTCGCTGATTTTATTCCTTACATTTTTCTGAAGAAGGCAGTCCGAAAAAAGCAGGTCTTTCGTTCCTTCTGGAGTTATAAGGTCATATCTTTTCATATCAATTCTCCGTTCGTGTATTTTTGTTAAACGCACTTTAGCGTACTACTACGGTAACATAATACCATAGTAGTACGCTTTAGTCAATATTTATTCGTTAAAAAAATGACATTTGTGCAGATTTCGGCAAATCACCAAAAGCCCCGAGGCTTTCAAGGGCCTCTATTGTTGTTTTTGACACACCGCTCATCTGCTGAAGCTCCTCTATGCATATAAAGTCACCTGACTTTACAGCTTCCGCAAGGTTCTTTGCGGCGTTTTCTCCCACTCCCTTGAGCGAACAATACGGGAGCCGGATTTTATTGTCCTCTATAAGATATTTTGTGGCATCCGATTTATATATATCAATCGGCAGGAACGAAAATCCTCTTGCCATCATTTCGTTGACGACCATCAGCATTTCGAGCACGCCCTTGTCCTTTGCGGTAGCGCTGTTGCCCATCAGTTTTATCTCGTCAATGCGGCGGAGAACTTCCTTTCTTCCCTTTATTGCCGCCTCTGCGTCGAAATCTTCACCACGCACCGTAAAGAGTGTTGCGTAGAATTCAAGCGGCTTATGCACCTTGAACCAGCCGAGCTTGAATGCAGCGATTACATAAGCGGCGGCGTGTGCCTTCGGGAACATGTACTTGATTTTCAGACAACTGTCAATGTACCATTCGGGGACATTCTTTTCACGCATTGCCGCAAGAACTTCGTCGGTGAAGTACTTCTTCGCCTTTCCCTTACGGGTGTTTTCCATGATGTTGAAGGCGAGCTTTGGCTCAACTCCCTTGTAAAGAAGATATGTCATGATACTGTCACGGGTTCCGATAACCTCGGAAATTGTGCAGGTTCCGTCTTTGATGAGGTCCTGAGCGTTTCCGAGCCATACATCTGTACCGTGTGAAAGTCCTGAAATCTGTAAGAGGTCGCTGAATCGCTTAGGCTGTGCGTCGATGAGCATCTGTCTTACAAACGGCGTTCCCATTTCGGGGAGTGCGAGAGTTCCCGTTTCGCTGAAGATTTCCTCCGCTGTAACGCCAAGCGGTTCGGGAGATGTGAAAAGTCGCATTACCTGTTCGTCGCTGGTGTCTATGTCGGCGATTTTTATTCCCGTCATATCCTCCAGATGCTTATAGAGGGTCGGCACATCGTGTCCGAGTTCGTCGAGCTTGAGGATAGTATCGTGAAGTGAATGGAAGTCGAAGTGCGTTGTTACAAATTCGGAATTCGGGTCGTCTGCGGGGTGCTGTACGGGTGTGAAATCGTACACCTCATAATCCGACGGGATAACTACCATTCCTCCGGGATGCTGACCTGTTGTACGTCGCACTCCCGTACAACCGACGGTAAGACGACGTATTTCAGCGTTGGAAAGATGAAGTTCCTTTTCTTCGTTATACTTCTTGACATAGCCGAAAGCGGTCTTATCGGCAACCGAGGCGATAGTTCCCGCCTTGAATACCTTTCCGTCACCGAAAAGCTCTTCCGTGTATTTATGCGAGGAGGACTGGAATTCTCCCGAGAAGTTAAGGTCTATATCGGGCGCTTTATCTCCGTCAAAACCGAGGAAGGTTTCAAACGGAATATCGTGTCCGTCACGCTTCATCGGTATGTTACATTCAGGGCAATTCTTAGCAGGAAGGTCAAAGCCTGAGCCGTATACACCGTCTTCGAGGAATTCGCTGTGCTTACACTTCGGGCAGACGTAATGCGGAGGAAGTGGGTTTACTTCCGAAATACCCGACATTGAAGCTACAAACGATGACCCTACCGAGCCTCGTGAGCCTACGAGATAACCATTAGCCTCCGAGTTGGCAACGAGCTTCTGCGCAATCATATAAAGCACCGAAAATCCGTGCTTTATAATTGAGTTGAGTTCTTTTTCAAGGCGCTTATGCACTATTTCGGGCAAGGGGTCGCCGTATATTGACTTCGCTCTTTCCCATGTGATGCGCTGTAATTCTTCCTCTGCACCGTCCATTTTCGGAGTGAATGTTCCCTTCGGGATAGGACGGACATCGGGTGAAATCATATCCGCAATCTTATTTGTATTCGTGACAACAACCTCGTAAGCCTTTTCCTTGCCGAGATATTCAAATTCAGCGAGCATTTCGTCTGTTGTACGGAAATACAGTGGCGCCTGGTTATCAGCGTCCTTGAATCCCATACCGTGCATAAGCACACGACGGAACACCTCGTCGGAGGGGTTCATAAAATGCACATCGCAGGTCGCAACTACGGGAATGTCAAGCTTCTCACCGAGACGGATTATGGTCTTGTTGTATTCCTGTAAATCCTCCACGCTGTCGACATAGCCCTCACGAAGAAGATACATATTGTTTCCTATCGGCTGAATTTCAAGGTAGTCGTAGAATGATGCGATTTCACGCAGAGTTTCCCACGGCTGACCGTCACGGATTGCCATAAATAACTCTCCCGCTTCGCAGGCAGAGCCTATAAGCAGACCCTCACGGTGCTTCTGGAGTACCGACATCGGCACACGGGGTTTCTTTCGGAAATAGTCAAGGAAACCGTAGGATATGAGCTTGTAGAGGTTCTTGAGTCCGACAGCATCCTTTACGAGAATAATCTGATGGTACATCTTGAGCTTTTTGGGGTCGACGTTACTCATCGAGCGATTTATGTCGCCCACGGTTTTAACGCCTTCCTCGTCGATAAGACGGTGCATCAGTTTATCGAATATGCGTGCGAGCATAGTAGCGTCATCAAGCGCACGGTGATGGTCGAATTCACCAAGTTTAAGGTGTTCGGCAACTATGTTCAGCTTGTATTTCGACAATTCGGGAAGCATACTTCTGCATATCGGAATGGTATCTATACGGCAGAAATCGAAGTTTATGCCGTTACGCTTGCAGGCTGCCTGCACAAATGCGGTATCGAACGATGCGTTATGTGCCACAAGCACGGGATTTTCTCCGCAGAATTCGATAAACCTGCGGATTGCCTCGTCTTCCTTCGGCTGACCGACAAGGTCTTCGTCGGTAATTCCCGTAAGCTCGGAAATTCTCTTGCTGAGCTTTCTTTCGGGGTCGACAAACATCTTGAATTTATCGACGATTTCAAGGTCGTGCATCTTGACCGCACCGATTTCGGTTATACGCTCGTTCTTTGCGTCAAGGCCCGTTGTTTCAAGGTCGAATACGATAATATCGCCCGTGATTTCCTGCCCCTTGTCATTTATTACAGGGCGTGCAAGGTCGTTCACGGAATATGCCTCACAACCGTAGATTATCTTGAATTCTCCTCCGCCACGACGGATATCCTCAACAGCGTTCATCGCATCGGGGAAAGCCTGCGCAACGCCGTGGTCGGTGATTGCAATAGCCTTGTGTCCCCATTCGTATGCACGCTTTACCAGCTTGCCCGCAGGAGTAAGCGCGTCCATTGCCGACATATTTGTATGTAAGTGGAGTTCAACACGCTTTTCGGGAGCGTCATCGGTCTTTTTCGTCTTATCGACGAGCATAATGCTTGTTGCCTTGAAGACAACATCCTTGTCGTATTCGTTATATTCCATCTTACCACGGAAAATAATTGTTTTTCCGGGCTTTAGGTCTGCAAGCTCCTCTGCTTTTTCCTTTGTTTCAAAGGACTTTATAGTTATCGAATTCGTGTAGTCGGTAACATATATAGAAACAATCAGCTTGCCGTTTTTGGTTTCTCTTTCTTCACGGTCGAAAATATCTCCCCAGAGGGTTACTTCCCCGCTCTTTTCGTTCACGGATTCCATCTTTGCGGGAGTGGATTTTATAGTCTTTCCTCTTACTACCGTTGCAGTTTCAAGAAGTACGGGAATATCGCTGTAATCAACGCTGATGAGCTCCTTTTCTTCGACAACCCTTACCTCAGGCTGAATAAATACAGGTCTTGGCATAGCGGCGTCGATTTCCTCAACCATTTTGTCGTACATCTCCTGAGTGGTATACAGGTCGCCTTCAAAGACAACCTCCATACGCTTTGAGAAAACATCGAAAATCTCATCGGAAATCATCTTTTCGGGATTTGAAGGTTCAATCACCTCATAACCGCCGTTGAGAAGTTCAACGCTCAACTTGTCGGGAGTGTCCATCCACGCTTTTGCACCGTCAAGAATTCCGTTGACAATCGGATTTTTCTTCTTGATTTCAGCTATTATGCGTGGAAAATACGAGGGTGAAAACTTATCGGGAGTGTATTTTACCTTAACGAAAAACTGCTGCAACCCGAGAGTTTCTTTCATATATCCGCAGAAGTCGGAAATCTCATCTTCTTCAACTATATCCTTGCACGCAACATAAAGCGTCATCACGGTCATTTCTTTATCGTGCGTGATTTTAAGCAGCTCGCCGTCGCCGACAGGACAATCGAAATCCTTATATGACGACAAAAAATCTTTCAGAAGCATTATAATTATCCTCTTATCTTATTTATTTCTTCGAGAAGTGCGGGGAGTATATCCTCCTCAGACACTTTGCGTATGATTTCTCCCTTTTTGAAGATAACGCCACAGCCGTCACCACCTGCAACGCCGAAGTCAGCCTCTCTGGCTTCGCCCGGGCCGTTCACGACGCACCCCATAACTGCGACCTTTATATCCATATCGCAGTCGGAAAGTGCCTCCTCAACCCTGTTTGCAAGTCCTACAAGGTCAATCCTTGTACGGCCGCAGGTAGGACAGGATACAAATGTCACTCCCCCACGCTTGCCGACAGCCTTGAGTATATCTCTTGCGGCGGAAATTTCTTTCAGCGGGTCTGCGGTGAGAGAAACACGGATAGTGTCGCCTATTCCGTCGGTAAGAAGCGAGCCTATCCCGACAGCCGACTTTATCAGTCCCATTCTTTCGGTACCTGCCTCCGTAACCCCGAGATGCAAAGGATATGCGCACTTTTCGGCAAGAAGTCTGTACGCCTTTATCATTGTAGTTACATCCGATGACTTTATGGAGATAACTATATCGTCAAAATCATTTCTTTCAAGTATAGCGGCGTGTGCCATTGCACTTTCGACAAGAGCCTCCGCAGTAGGCGAACCGTATTTTGCGAGTATTTCCTTTTCGAGCGAACCTGAATTCACGCCTATTCTTATGGGAATATTCTTCTCACGGCAGGCCTTGACGACAGCCTTCACTCTGTCCTCATCACCGATATTACCCGGGTTTATGCGGATTTTGTCTATCCCTGCCGCAACAGCCTCAATTGCGAGCCTGTAATCGAAATGTATATCCGCCACAAGCGGAATACTCACCTTTTCTTTTATCGCAGGAATGAGCGCTAACGCTTCCTCATCGGGAATAGCCGCACGGACAACCTCGCACCCTGCTTTTTCTAGAGCGAGAGCCTGCGCAACGCTACCCTCAACATCATCGGAACGGGTGTTGAGCATAGACTGAATGTATATATTTCCGTCGCCGAAAAGCATATTTCCGACCTTTACTTTTTTGGTGTTTCTCATATTCCCCTCCGATAATAAAAAAATACAGAAAATGTAAAAACAAATTCTTTTAAGCACCAGAAATATTATAGCACAAAATATGTGTTACCACAATACAAAATCTTGGACAGTAAAGCCGATTTACCAAAAATGTCCCACCGAAATCAGAAAAGGATAACAAAGGCGGATTGCCTTCGTTATCCTTTTGGATTTAATTCTTCTGCGACAATAAATCCTGCTGAATTTTCTCTTTTTTATAGACATTGTCGCTCACACGGATTTTATTGCGAAGCGCTCCGCCGTCACAGTCTTTTTCCCGGTTTTTCTGTCATAGCAGTCTCCCGTTAAAGTATAAAATTGACGATGTCGTTGTATGTCGCAAAAACCATAAGCACCATAAGAAGTGCAAAGCCGATGAAATGTATCTTCGACTCGATTTCGGGCTTGATTTTACGGCGAATTACGCCTTCCACTATACGCAGAACTATCCGCCCGCCGTCAAGCGCAGGAAACGGAAGAAGATTGAATATTCCGATATTTATCGTAATCAGCGCCGCAAGATTTACCACCGTAATGAAATTCTCAAGGAAATCCGCCTCTTCTACGATTACACTTCCGATAACCGAAACAACCCCGACAGGCCCCGACATATCGTTAATCGGATAACGGCCTGCCACAAGGTCGATAAACGACATTATAACCACACGGGAAATATACACCGTTTTTTTCACGCTGTACTCAAGCACGGTTTTCGGAGTTTTCTTTATCGGCTCTACAAGAAAATCAATTATTATCCTCTGCGAGCCGTCTTCGTTCTGAATAAGGTCGAAGGTGACATCTTCGAGGTCAACCTTGACGCCGCCTCTTAAAACAGTCATATCAAAAACGCCGTCGGTGTCCCTTGCAAACTGATAGGAAACATCTCCGTCAACATAAACCTTCATTCCGTTTACAGCGATTATCGTATCCCCCACCTGAAGCCCTGTCTTTTCGCTCATAGCGTCGGGATAGAACCTTCCTATCGTGGTTGATGTAATATAATGCTCGGGACGGACGCCGTTTTCATCGGGGCGGTTTCCGTTGAGCGAAGTCACAAGAACTACAAGGATAAATCCGAGTATAAGATTCATAATTCCGCCTGCGGCAAGAATGATAATCTTTTTCCATATCGCAGCGTTATTGAAGGAGCGAGGGCTGTCGCTGCTTTCGTCTTCCCCCTCAAAAGCGCAGAATCCGCCTATCGGGAGAGCTCTGAGAGTGTAAAGTGTTTCGCCTTTCTGCTTTTTGAATATCGCAGGCCCCATACCGATTGCAAATTCATCAACCTTTATTCTGAAGAGCTTTGCGAAACCGAAGTGACCCAGCTCGTGAATTGCAATTATCACTCCAAAAATCAGAATTGCAAGTAATATAGTCATATTCTACCTCTGAAATTAAAATTTGCTTATTGTGAATTCTCTTGCCTGTCTGTCCATTTCGATTACTGCCTTGTAGCTTTCAAGACGCACCGCAGGGAATTCCGCCAGTGCAGAATTTATAAGCTCGCCTATCCTCATAAACGAAATCTTACCGTCAAGGAATGCCATTACAGCCTCCTCGTTTACAGCGTTCATTATACACGGATAAGCATACCCCATTTTCATTGCGTTAATGCAGGCTGAAAGTGCCGAAAATGTCTCATAGTCGGGCTTTTCGAATGTCAGCGTGCCGTAATCCGAAAGAGAAAGCGGCTTTACATCACATTCCGTTCTTCCGGGATAAAGAAGTGCATACTGTATAGGGATTTTCATATCAGGAACGCCCATCTGTGCGATAACGGAATTATCCTCAAACTCAACGGCGGAGTGTACAACACTCTGACGGTGAACGAGGATTTCTATATCGCAGGGAGAGACATCGAAAAGATGACACGCCTCAATAAACTCCAATCCCTTATTTACGAGGGTTGCGGAGTCTATTGTGATTTTCTTTCCCATGCTCCAGTTCGGATGACGCAGAGCCTCCTCAACGGTGACATTGCGGAGTTCATCGGCAGTTCTTCCGTGGAACGGCCCTCCCGAAGCTGTAAGGATAATCTTTTTTATTCTGTTGTGGCTTTCGCCCTGCAAGCACTGAAAAATCGCAGAATGTTCGCTGTCGATAGGAACGATTTTGACGCCGTTTTCTCTTGCAGCCTTCATAACGATATTTCCGCCTGCAACGAGAGTTTCCTTGTTTGCGAGAGCGACATCGGTCTTATGCTCTATCGCTGTCAGCGTCGGAAGAAGTCCGACCATACCGACAACAGCGTTCACCATCTGGTCTACCCCGTCGAGCGCCGCAATTTCGCAAAGGCCTTCTGTTCCGCAAAGGAGCTTTATTCCCTTACCGTCGAGCTTTTCTTTCAGCACCTTATAGTATTTGTCGTTGCAGATACAAACATACTCCGCCCCGAATTCAAGTGCCTGACTTGCAAGAAGACTGACGTTTGTGTTCGCCGCCAACGCCTTTACTCTTATATTATGCTTGCGGCAGACGTCTAATGTCTGTGTACCTATCGAACCGGTAGAACCAAGCAAAGAAATTGTTTTCATTCCGTTCCTCCTAAAATCAAAAAGCAGATTTCGTTACACCGTCGGAAATACCGCACGGCAAACCCTCCGAAATCTGCCTTTATATCAGTTGAAAATCTGTATAGACCTGAGTATAAGCAACATCACAGGTGCCACGAAAAGTACGCTGTCGAAACGGTCAAGCGCCCCTCCGTGTCCGGGCATAATCTTCCCGAAATCCTTGATGTTTGTCTGGCGCTTGATGAGTGACGCCACAAGGTCTCCGATAATTGCGAGAAGTGCCGTCGAAACGCCTATTACCGCCGCAAGAATATAGTTTATGGTGATGATTTCGCCACGGGTTTCCATAAACATCTTGTATCCTACGCAAGCGAGGATAAACACGATAGTGTTGATGACTACTCCACCGACTGCACCCTCTATGGTCTTTTTGGGTGAAATCGACGGGCAGAGCTTATGCTTTCCGATTGATACGCCTACAAAATACGCACCTGCATCCGAAACCCAGGGAGCCGCAAGTGTCAGACATACATAATAAAGTCCGTGACCTTCAATTCCCCTGATGCTGAGAATGCAGTACATCGACGCAGAAATAAGCAGCGTCGTTGCAAGCATATAACAGAGCTTCTCGATGTTGAGCTTATCGAAATGCACAAGGTACGACATAAGCATAAGAAGTGCAAAAAGCACGAAGAAATGCGTTATATACGGATTCAGTACATCAAGTCTGAAAAACGGGAGTGTCGCACCGAAAAGTATGCAGACAACGAAAGAAAATTTCGAATCTGTGCATTTGTTTGCGTTAAGAATTTCATAAATCATCATAGCCGTCAGAGCTGCTACTGCAATATTTATGACAATTGTGTGCGAAAAAATCATAATGATTACCGCTATCGCAATTCCTATAACTGCCGTGAGTATTCTTGTTGCCATGATGGTCAGATGCCCCCGTATCTTCTTTTTCTGTTTAAGTAATCCTCAAGTGCTTTGTCCAGATCCTTCTTGCTGAAATCGGGCCACAGCACATCCGTGAAATAATATTCCGCATAAGCCGCCTGCCATATAAGGAAGTTGGACAGCCTCAGTTCCCCGCTGGGACGGATAATGAAATCCACATCGGGCACGTTTTTTGTGTAAAGCCCGTCGGAAATCATTTCCTCGGTAATTTCATCGGGAGTTATATTTCCTTTTTTCACTTCTTCCGCTATTTTCTTCACGGAATAGACAATGTCGTCACGACCGCCGTAATTTATCGCCAGAAGAAGCGTCATTCTGTCAAAATTCTTTGAATCCTCCTCCAGCGCAATCATCTTATTACGAAGACTGTCGGAAAACGGCGCTTTGTCACCAATGAAAATCACCCTGATTTTTTCGTCAACATGACTTCTCACATCGTCAAGGTAGCTTTCGAAAAGCGACATAATTGCGTCGACTTCGTCCTTCGGACGCTTCCAGTTTTCCGTTGAAAACGCATAGAAGGTAACATATTTTATTCCGAGTTCACAACAATATTCGGATATTTTACGGAAGGTCTTTGCACCTTCACGATGACCGAATTTTCTTTCAAGCCCACGCTTTTTCGCCCATCGTCCGTTGCCGTCCATTATAAACCCGATGTGCTTCGGCAAAGCGGAATTGCTGTTCACGGACATAATAATCTCCTTTTAGATAGAAAGAATTTCCTTTTCCTTTTCGGCAGCCGCAGCGTCGATGTCAGCAACATACTTGTCTGTGAGCTTCTGGATATCCTTTTCGAAGTTTGCAAGGTCGTCCTCAGTAACTTCGCCGTTCTTCTTCATGGTCTTTACCTTGTCGATTGTGTCACGGCGTACGTTTCTTATTGTAACCTTTGCTTCCTCTGCAAATTTCTTTATCTGCTTTACGAGTTCCTTACGTCTTTCCTCTGTAAGCTGAGGGAATGTAAGTCTGAGAACCTTACCGTCGTTTGTAGGATTGATTCCTATTTCTGATGCCTGGATTGCCTTGTCAATGAGGTTGATCGAAGACATATCCCAAGGCTGAATTACGAGCACTCTAGCCTCTGCAACTGAGATTGCAGCCATCTGGTTGATAGGTGTGGGCGCTCCATAATAATCCACGAGAACTTTATCGAGAACTGCGGGATTTGCACGGCCCGCTCTTACTGTTGAATATTCGTGCTTGAGTGAATTGAGGCACTTCTCCATTTTTTCCTTAGCTGAATTCATCTGGTCTTTCATATATTTTTCCGTCCTTTCAGTTAATTACTTCTTTGAAACAAAAGTTCCGACATCTTCACCCATAACAGCCTTATAGATATTGTCGGGATTATCGAGATTGAATACGAGTATCGGGATGTTGTTGTCCCTGCACATTGACGCCGCAGTCATATCCATAACCTTGAGGTCCTTTGCAAGAATTTCATCGAAATCCAGAGTATCGTATTTCTTTGCATCGTCAAACTTGTTCGGGTCTTTGTCATATACGCCGTCAACCATTGTAGCCTTGAGGATTATATCCGCATCGATTTCAGCGGCTCTCAGTGTAGCGGCTGTGTCTGTTGAGAAGAACGGGTTACCTGTACCGCAGCCGAAGATTACAATTCTTCCCTTCTGGAGATGGCGTACAGCACGGTTTCTGAGATACGGCTCCGCTACCTGCTGCATTGTGATTGCAGTCTGCACACGGACTTCACATCCGACGCTTTCAAGGATATCCGCAACGGCAAGTGCATTCATAGCTGTTGCGAGCATACCGATGTGGTCAGCCCTTGTTCTGTCCATAGCACCGCTTGAACGTCCACGCCAGAAATTTCCGCCGCCGACAACGATACCCATTTCAATTCCCTCGTCGTAGCATTTCTTGATGCTCTGACAAATTCCTGTGATAATCGAATAATCAAGTCCTGTTCCCTTTTCGCCCGCAAGCGCTTCACCGCTGAGCTTCAAAAGGACTCTTTTGTATTTTGCTCCCATATTGCACCTCGTAATCCATATTACATTTATTTTATTTTACAATATTTTTTGATTTTAGTAAATAGCCTTTTTGAAATTTTAAGGTAAAAATAATGTGATATTTTTCTACATATCCTGCGATGCCCTGAGTGCTTTTATGTAAATCGCACATTCAAGACGCTTTTTCTGTATCTCACAGCCTGTTTCATAGCAATTATGAACATCACCTGCGTAAAGATAGTTATTTGCGTTACAACCGCCGCTGCAATAGAATTTCGCCCAGCAGTCCTTGCAGTTATTCTTGGAATATATGTGCGCTCCCGCAAAATATGTTTTAAGCTCTGTATTGAAGGTGCCTTCGTTGATATTCCCCATCTTCCACTCGTCTATGCCGACAAACTGATGACAAGGATAAATATCACCGTTAGGGCTGATTGCAACATACTCGTTGCCTGCACCACAGCCACGAAGACGCTTTATAGCGCAGGGCCCCTGGTCGAGATCAAGCATAAAGTGGAAGAAATTGAAGTGCTTTCCCGCCTTGTCGTTTTCAACGATACGATTTGCGAGGCGTTCGTATTCTTCAAAAACTCTGGGAAGGTCGCTTTCTGTGATTGCATACGGCATTTCATCGGGTGCGACAACGGGTTCAACGGAAATCTGGTCAAACCCCTGCTCGTAAAGGTGGAATACATCTTCCGAGAAGTCGAGGTTGTACTTTGTGAAAGTACCTCTGACATAGTATTCCTTTCCGTCACGGAGAGCGACGGTCTTTTTGAACTTGTCCATTATCGTGTCGTAACAGCCTGTGCCGTCAACACGCTTTCTCACCTTGTCGTTGACGCATTTTCTTCCATCAATCGAAAGAACGACATTCGACATTTCTTTATTTATGAAGTCAATCTTGTCGTCTGTGAGCAGCATTCCGTTAGTTGTGATTGTAAAGCGGAATACCTTGCCATATTCTTTTTCACGTTTTCTCGCATATTCGACTACCTGTTTTACGACATCGAAGTTCATCAGCGGCTCTCCGCCAAAGAAGTCGAGTTCGAGATTTTTTCTGTCCGCAGAATTTTCAAGCAGGAAGTCGATTGCTTTCTTTCCCGTTTCGAATGACATAAGACTGCGTCCCATCCCGAAATCTCCCGTTTCCGCGAAACAGTATTCGCAACGGAGATTACAGTCCTGAGAGATAAGCAAGCACATTGCCTTTACAGGTGCCGCAACGGAATATTTCGCAAAACGCTCGTAATCGTCCTCCGAAAAAAGAATTTTGTCTGTGTAGAGCTCATAAAGCTCCTCATAGCACGAAATAATCTCGTCAGCGGGATATTTATCCGACAGCTTTGAAACAATTTCGTCGGGACATTTTTCCGAAAGAGGCGGTGTGACCTCATCAAGAATGTCGTATGTCATATCATCGACAATATGAACCCCCCCGCTGTGAACGTCGAGGACAATATTAAGTCCGTTAAAACGGTATTTATGTATCATTGCGAAAACCCTCCGAATGGCAAAAAGTAAAGGGACATTTCTGTCCCTTTTGAATTTTTATTCTTTAGCTTAACAGATTACTTGCTGTTTTCGCACTTCTGGTTTGCTACTGTGCAGGAAGTCTTGCAAGCTGACTGGCATGATGCCTGGCACTTTCCGCAGCCGCCCTTTTCAGCAGTTTTCTTGAGATTAGCCTTGTTGATTGTCTGAATATGTTTCATTTCAATATCCTCCATTTGTTTTTATTGCAAATGTATATGGCGTTGCCGATATACTTTTAAACAATTATACCATAATTATTCTTATATTTCAATAGCAAACGACCATTTTTTCTAAATTTTTATTTTGGAATTCACCCCTATTATCCCTCCGATAACGGAGCAGATAACAAGCATTGAGAGTTTCGGGAAGAAAATCTCCGAAAAAGGCACTCTGACAAAAATCAGATTGAATAGCATAAGCAGTAAAAAAGCCGCACCTCCGCAGAAAAGCCCGATGAGAATTCCGTTTTTACGCTGTTTCTTTGCAACGAGATAGGAAAAGAAGTAACTTCCGATGCAGACGGATATACTCGCAAGCGACGAAATCAGCCCGTCGGACATATCCATTCCCGTCATTGCAAAGGCAAAAAGCAATAAGCAGACAATAGTGACCGCTATCCCCGAAAGCAAGGACAACAGCGCATTCCCTTTATATGTATCAAAAAATCCGATGTTTTTTCTTCGCATAAAAATTCCCCCTCATATCCTTATACAAAGATATGAGAGGGTTTTATGGATTATTCTTCCTTAGCGTCGTGGATTGTTGCGTTGGACTGTATTGCCCATGTCTTTACACGGATTTTACTTCTGTCTCCGCCTGTTTCGATAACAACTGTATCCTCGCCCTTACGAACAATAATTCCTGTAATTCCGCCGATTGTTGTAACCTCATCACCAAGCTGAAGGTCAGCTCTCATCTTTTCTTCTTCCTTCTGCTTTTTCTTCTGGGGTCTTATCATAAAGAAATACATAACGACAAGAATAATGATAAACGGTGCAAATGTGTAGACATAAGTCCAAATAGTGATTTCTTCGCCTGCAGCCGCAGCCTGATTTGCAGTGTAAATAATTGTAGATAAATTAAGCATTATTTTTCCTCCAAAAAAATGATATAGATATTATAACACAAGAAAAACAAAAATACAAGCTATTTATTCTTCAGGTATTCGTCAATCGACTGAGCCGCAGTTTTTCCTGCACCCATAGCGAGTATTACAGTTGCGGCACCAGTTACGGCGTCACCGCCTGCATAAACACCCTCGTGAGTAGTAAGGTTCTTCTCGTCAACTACGATACAGCCACGCTTGTTGGTTTCAAGTCCCTTTGTCGTCGAGCGTATCAGCGGATTTGGAGATGTTCCGATAGCCATAATTACGGAATCCACGGGGAGCTCGTAGTTAGAGCCTTCCACAACAACAGGAGAACGTCTTCCGCTCTCGTCAGCCTCGCCGAGTTCCATTTTTACGCACTCCATCGCCCTGACCTTTCCGTTTTCGTCACCGAGGATTTTTACAGGGTTGTTGAGAAGCAGGAACTCTATTCCCTCCTCCATTGCGTGATGTACTTCCTCCGCTCTTGCAGGGAGTTCCTCAAGCGAACGGCGGTAGATTATATACACCTTTTCGGCACCGAGACGCATAGCACTTCTTGCGGCGTCCATAGCAACATTTCCGCCACCGACAACAGCAACAACCTTGCCACGCCTTACCTTTGTGTCGTAATCATCGAGGTAAGCCTTCATAAGATTTATACGGGTAAGGAATTCGTTTGCCGAATACACTCCCACAAGGCTTTCGCCCTCAATTCCCATAAAGTTCGGGAGGCCTGCGCCGCTTCCGATAAAGACAGCCTCAAAGCCCATATCGTTCATTATTTCGTCAACGGAAAGCACCTTTCCGATGACCATATTTGTCATTATCTTTACGCCGAGATTTGTGAGTTTTTCGATTTCCGCCTGCACGATTTTCTTCGGGAGTCTGAATTCGGGGATACCGTACATAAGCACTCCCCCCGCAACATGAAACGCCTCGAAAATCGTAACATCGTAGCCGAGCTTTGCGAGGTCCGCCGCACAGGTAAGACCTGCGGGGCCTGCGCCGATAACAGCGACCTTTCTTCCGTTGGATTTTGGCTTTTCAACGGTTGCCTTGCCATGCTCCATCATATAATCGGCAACAAATCTTTCGAGTCGTCCGATTGCAACAGACTCACCCTTTACACCTCTCACGCATTTGCTTTCACACTGACGCTCCTGAGGGCAGACACGGCCGCATACTGCGGGAAGTCCGTTTGTATCTGTAATTATTTCATACGCCTTTTCGAAATTGCCGTCTGCGACCTGCTGTATAAATTCGGGGATACGAACCTTTACGGGACAACCGCTTACACAAGGCTTTGTCTTGCAGTTGAGGCAACGCATAGCCTCAAGTCTTGCCATTTCCTCGTTATAACCGAGGGCAACCTCGTCAAAATTTCTCGCACGGATATGCGGATTCTGTTCAGGCATGGGAGTTTTCTTTTCCTGCATATTCGGCTTTTCCGCCATTTTCAGAAGATTGCAGATATGCTCCTTCGCCTCACGCTCTTCCCTTGCGTATGTTCTGTTTCGTGTTATAAGCTCATCGAAGTCAACGAGATGCCCGTCAAAATCGGGGCCGTCAACGCAGGCGTACTTTGTTTCTCCTCCGATTTTTACACGACAGCCGCCGCACATTCCCGTTCCGTCAATCATAATCGGGTTAAGCGAAACTATCGTCTTTATTCCGTAAGCCTTTGTGACTTCGCAGATGTTCTTCATCATAATAACGGGGCCGATTGCTATAACCGCATCAAGCTGTGCGCCACTTTCAATAAGCACCTTGAGCGAATCGGTGACAAATCCCTTTTCGCCGTACGTTCCGTCGTCGGTGGTTATTGTCATCGTATCGGAAACCGCTCTGAATTCGTTCTCAAGTATAACTATATCCTTTGTTCTGAAGCCTGCGATTACATCGACATGAACGCCTGCCGCATGAAGCTCCTTCGCCTGCGGGAATGCGATTGCACAACCCACTCCTCCGCCGATAACGGCAACTCTCTTCACATTTTCGTCGATTTCGGTAGGATTTCCGAGAGGCCCTACAAGGTCAGCTATGGAGTCACCTTCGTTAAGCTCCGCCAACTGAATGGTAGACTTTCCGACAAGCTGGAAGATTATCGTTATCGTTCCCTTTTCTCTGTCGTAATCGGAAATGGTGAGAGGAACTCTCTCTCCCTTTTCGTCAATTCTGAAAATAATGAACTGTCCCGCACGGGCTTTTTTTGCTATGAACGGTGCGTCGAATTCCATCGAAACGACCGACTTGTTAAGGACAACTTTTCTGAGTATCTTATACATACATTTTTCTTCCTTTTTATAAATTCGCATTATGCGTAGAATTCAAAAGTACACAGAATATATTATACTACAATCTACGCTGTTTTTCAAGCGAATTACAACGGCATTTCAAACAAAAATACGCCGTCTGCAACCGATTTTTCTGTATCGGTCGCAAACGACGCAGTGTGTTTATCTTTCGAGGTAATCCTCTATTCCGTCGGCAATTGCATTCGCAACGCCCTTCTGGTGTGTCGATGTGCTCATTGCCATTGCCTCTTCGTAGTTTGAGACGAACGCAACCTCAAGCAATATCGACGCAAAATCCTGTTCGAGAGTTACATAGTAGTAGCTCTGTTTTGCGCCACGGTTTTTGTTTGCACCGCTGGCGTAGACATTGTTTGTGAAGTACCGTGAAACCCTCGACGATACGCTGTTTGCAAGCGGATACGAGTATGGGGTGAAGTACCACGCCTCTGTTCCCTGTACCTTTGAATCCGACGCCTTGTTTCCGTGGATTGAAATAAAGACATCGGGATTGTACTGCTGTGCTATGACAGGTCGTTGCTCTGTATCGTAGAAGGAAGATTCCGTCTTGAGACGATATACGGTAGCACCTCTCGATTCAAGCTCTGATGCAAGATATTTCGAGACATTCAGCGCAAGATACTGGTCGGTGATGTGTCCTACTCCGCCGGGGTCGATTTTTCCCGTTGATGTAACACCGTGTCCGGGGTCAATTACTATTACGGAGCCTGCAAGCGAACCGCTGTTTCCGTTGAATACGAAAGTCAGATATCCGTTGCTGTCGTAGTACGACTTTACGCCACCGAAAATTCCCGCACGGTTGAGGTTGAGCGTCAGCGTGTTTCTCGACACATTCGTAACCGAAGTGTCAGACCACGAGGACGACGAGAAGAGCGATGTCGGAGATATACTTCCACTTGCATTGTTCGTGTAGTCGAAGGTAATCGATACCGAACTGCAATTGAACGAAGAAACTTCGTAATCTTCCTTGTATGAAACGCCGTTGTACTTTATCGAGAACGGAGTCTTTGCACCCACTCTCAGTTTGAGTACGGTGTCGTATCCGCTGTTTGTGCAGGATACAATCGAAATATCATTCTGCCCGATGGGAGCGTTGTCCATAACCGTCACATCGCTCGCCTTAAGACGCTTGCCCGAAAGCGTGAGGTAATACTTGACGCTGCTGTAAGTTACAGTCTTTACGCAGTAGTCAAGCGTTCCTGCGGGAAGTCTTGCCATATCGGGAGTTTTTATGCTGTCGGTTGTCTTATAGTTATAGACATTTGTGTCGTCCCTCTTGACCTTCAGAAGACTTCCGTCGGCGTTGTTAGGCACTTCGGGGAGCGGAGCAACAACAATCGACGCACCCTGCATGGATTCGTTGAATTTGGCACCGTTCTTGCCCGAGTATGTTCCGTAGACCACAAGCGTCCCGAGATTCTGTGCTTTTCCGATAATTCCTTTCGGTGCGGTGTACGTTGCGGTGTAGTATGCGTAGCTTGAGTTCGACTCACCCTCGATACTTCCGTCGTTCTGCTGAAGAACAATGCTCTTCCCGTTTATCGACGCCGTAACATACGAACCTTTATACGCAATCGCTCGTATCGTGATGTTCGTCGAGCCTTCGATTTCCATCGAGCCCGCAGGCTCAACGTTCTTGAGAACGGTTACCTTTCGGGTGATGTTGTATGTTGTGGTTTTACCCTTGTTCTTGATTGTAAATGTGTTAAGTCCGACATCAAGGTCAACTTCGTAGTAGAAGTTTCCTGCGTCGTTGAGTTTGATTTCCTTGCCGTTGAAATAAACGGTGAAATTCGGGTCGAAGCTACCCATGAACGCAACCGTAGGCTCTTCCGTCGTGAATTTCGTCGAGGTCGGAGAAACAATGTTCAGTTCATTGTCTATCGTTTCAAGGTTTATAGTATTGTCATAGTACTTTACGAGAAGGTCGGTGCTTTCTTCAATATTTTCAGCAAGTGATGCATAAGAAAGAAACGCACTTCCGCAATATCCCTTGACATCTCTTGCAAGAAGGAGCTGCTGTACCACCTGGTCGGGAGAGCCCCAGCCCTGCTCGGAGGTGTACACCTTCTGGTTGTTATGCATAACGAAGAACGGTAGCTCCTCAAGCACTGCGTAGTTTGCCCACCAGCGAACAAGCTCTGCAAAAGGCAGGCTGTCATCGGCGATTGCACCTTCGGTCTCGAGCATAATGAAATCCGCATAGCCGTACTGGATATACGCCAGCGTATCGGAATAACCGTCTTTGAGCGCCTCAAACTGTCCCGAAGTCTGCGAGCCTTTTTCGTTGGTCGTGTAATTCGACCACACGTCAGAAAGATAAATTCCGACGGGGACTGTATTGTTTGTCTTTCTTATAGCGTCGGAAACAAGGCTGAATACATACGCCCCGTTATCAAGGAGCCAGTTGTCAAAGCCTATTCCCGAACCGTCAGACATATAGTCGTTGAGGCTTACTGTGTTTTTCGAGGAATAATATCCGTCGAGAAGTATTCCGTCAACTCTGTTTTTCACAGTAAAGGTATGTGCCTTTATAGCGAGATAATCTATTCTTTCCTGCAGTTCCCTGTCCTCCATCTGATTGAGGACATAGTTTATGTCGAATACAAGATACGCAAACATTCCGTTGTCTTTTGCGGCCTTTATCGCAAGCTCAACGGGAGTTTTCTCGACTGTTTCGTTTATATCGGCAGAGTAAAATCCTTCGCCGTTATATGAAGTTTTGATGATAACCGTGTTCATTCCGAGAGAAATCGCATTCTGCATTATTCCGTCAAGCTCTGCGGAAATTTCCTCGTTCGACGGAAGAACATACTCATACACCTTGTCATCGGAAGGCGTTTCTTCATCGGTTTCGTCATCTGTATCCTCGGTATCTTCTGTTTCTTCGGTTTCTTCTGCCGTGTCGTCGTCATCTTCGATGGCAACGGCGATTTTTTCCGCAAAATCAACCGTGGGAGTGAGCGTAATCGCTCTCATTTCATCGGGGAAGGTGAACTGACTTACATATTCGGGTTCAACGAAAGCAGGAAGGTCTTCGTCTGCCTGACCTTCGGTGTTGGTTGTTTCTGTTGCTTCGGTTGTTGTGTTGTTTCCGTCAACCGTAGCGTATATACTTTCCGTCATGAACGGAGCGATAAGCGTGAACGCTAATAACACTCCCACTAAACGACCGAATATGCGCTTCAATTCATTTCCCTCCCTTCGTTAAAGTTCCTTTTTTAGTGCCGCAACCTCGTTATTGATTGCCGTTCTCACCGATGATGACGGGGCGAACAGGCTTTCGTACCTGAAAAATGCCACCCCTCCGTAATCGGATTTTGTCCTGAAATACTGCACCTGCTTTGCGAGGACATTAGGCTCGTTCGCCATTTCCCCCGTTCCCGCACGGTATGCGGCAAGCCCTGCAATCAGCTTGACATCGGAGTTTGTGTGAATGCTCCTCCACCTGTCGAGAACATCGTCGTAGGCCGCCGACGAATGTGTAAATCCCCAGTAGACCTGAGGTATTATGTAGTCGCAATATCCACTCTGCGAACACCACTTCTTTACATCGGCAAACTGCGTTGAATACAGGTTGTCTATGTTACCCGCAGGGCTTATTCCGAACAGTACGGTTGAATTCACGCTCTTGACGCCACTGTAAAGCTCCTTGACCATCTGGCTTACCATATCAAGTCTGAACTGCGAGCGGTCTGAGTATCCGCTTGATGCGAACGCCGCACTGTCAAAATTCTTCCCGAATGACGACTGATAGAAGTAGTCGTCTATATGTACGCCGTCGACCTTGTACTTCGATACGATTTCCTTCGCACCGTCGACAATCAGCTTACGCACATCGGAATATGCGGGGCTGAGCCAGTATGTACCGCCGACATTTACTATGTATGTTCCGTTTTTTGAGGTTGCCCACTGCTTTATCTTGTAATCCGATGAAATTTTGCTCATATCATCGGTTGTGAGCGTTCTCATCGGGTTTATCCATGCGTGGAACGAAAGTCCCCTCTTGTGCGCCTCTTCTATAAGAATTTCGTACGGGTCGAATGACGGCGTGCCGTCTATCGTTCCCGTTATGTTCTTCGACCAGGGGTATATGTCAGACTCATAAAATGCGTCACCGTGCGACCTTGCGTGAACATAGACGGTGTTTATACCGAGGTTTACGCAGTTGTCGTACATTGTCTGCACCGACGACCTGAACTGACTTTCGGATTTTCCCTTGAGTATGTTCTGAAATTCAAGGAAGGAAATCCACATTCCTATCTGTTCTTTATAGTTTATCGCCGTGTACGATGACGGATTTATGACAACAGGCTTTGTCGTTGTCGCCTTTGTTGTGGTAGTAGCAGGCGTTGTCGTCGTTGCAGGAGTTGTCGTTGTCACCGTAGTTGTCGTCGGGGTTGTCGTAGTTACTGTCGTTGTCGTTGCGGGAGTTGTTGTCGTGGTCTCCTCTGTGGTTGTGGTTTCTTCCGTTGTAGTTTCGGATTCAGTAGCCGAGGTTGTTTCGCTCTCGGTTGTTTCCTCGGGAAGAATATCCGACACCGCAACTGTCATCTCCGAAAATTCGGTATATGTAATGTCTGTGAGTTCCGTTTCAGCCTCTGTTGGAGAAACAGGAATGCTCTCAATCGTCGTACAAGCTGTAAAATTAATTGTCAATGCCAATGCAAGCAGTAAAGTCAGATGTTTTTTCATAGAATCCTCCGACCATATCACAATAATACAATATGTATACCAATTATATACTAAATCCGCCGAAAAGTCAATATTTTCTGTCGTATTTTGTCATTTTTACAGAAAGTAATTACTGCACTTTTCTATTACATTTTAAGGATAAATTTTCAGTATATTCCACAAAAACAGCCCACGGAAAAATCCGCAGGCTGTTTTTCTAAAACTGCACATTTGACCACACGGTTATAAGTGCGTCATAAACTCCGTGAGCGATAATCAGTGACAAAAGTGTGCAGTTTTTGATTTTAAGTCTGCACAGACAGAAAAATGCACCGATTAACGCAGTGGTAAAAATCTGTAAGGGATTTCCACCGAAGATATGGAAAAATCCGAAAAGCACCGACGAAACAATCACAGCGACGATGTTATTCCCGCCAAGGCTTTTCACCCGTGAAAAGATAAACCCACGGAAGATGAATTCCTCGACAAAACCGACAGCGATTATGCAGTAAATAAACTCGTACACAAACTGCCACGGTTGACTGTAATCATTGCCACTGTTGAAATATTCCCCGTACCCTGCCAGATGCGGTATCAGGGTAAGCACAACGGACATCAGCACGCCGATTATTACGCCGACAACAATCTGCAACGGAATTTTTTCGGCAGAAAAGCCGTAATCCGAAAGTTTCTCCTTGTCAACAAGCATTATAACGGCAGGAACAAGTGCAACCAGCCAGTAAAGAACAATCATTGCGACCATTCTTACCACCAGAGGAATTGACATCAGCAGATAGCTGTTGAACATAACCAGACCAAAAAGAGCAAGCATCGAGCCGAGGTATCCGATAACAAGACCTGCGATTTTTTTCTTATCCATAAAACTCCTCCCCAAAAACAAAAGCAATTACCGAAGTAATCGCTTTTGTATTATTCAATTATGCATTTACAGCTTTTCTGAGTTCTTCCACCTTGTCCGTCTTTTCCCATGCAACGCCGATATCCTCACGGCCGAGATGTCCATATGCAGCGAGCTGCTTGTACTGGGGCTTGCGAAGGTCAAGCGTCTTGATAATTGCGGAAGGACGAAGGTCGAACACCTTTCCTACTGCCTCGGAGATTGCCTCCTCAGAATACTTGCCTGTGCCGAAAGTATCAACAAGCACCGAAACGGGCTGTGCCACACCGATAGCATAAGCAAGCTGTACCTCGCACTTGTCTGCAAGACCTGCCGCAACGATATTCTTCGCAACATATCTTGCCATGTAAGCAGCCGAACGGTCAACCTTTGTGGGATCCTTTCCGCTGAATGCTCCGCCGCCGTGTCTTGAGTATCCGCCATAGGTATCAACGATAATCTTTCTTCCGGTAAGACCGCTGTCGCCCTGAGGTCCGCCGACAACAAATCTTCCTGTGGGGTTTACGAAATATCTTGTATCGTCAATAAGCTCCTTCGGGATTACGGGAAGGATAACATTATTTATAATATCCTCTCTTATCTGTTCGAGAGTAACATCTGCGCTGTGCTGTGAGGAGATAACAACTGTATCCACTCTTACAGGCTTTCCGTCTTCGTATTCAACGGTAACCTGTGATTTTCCGTCGGGACGGAGATACGGAAGAGTGCCGTTTTTACGCACTTCCGTAAGTCTGAGAGCGAGCTTGTGTGCGAGTGAAATCGGCATAGGCATAAGCTCGGGAGTTTCGTTGCACGCATAACCAAACATCATTCCCTGGTCGCCTGCACCTGTGTCAAGTTCATTCTTATCTCTGCCTTCAAGAGCGTTGTCAACACCCATAGCAATGTCGGGCGACTGCTTGTCAAGTGTTGTCATAACCGAGCAGGTATTGCAGTCGAAGCCGTAAAGTGCGTTATCGTATCCGATTTCTCTTACTGTTTCTCTTGCGATTGCAGGAATATCAACTACCGCCTTGGAAGTGATTTCTCCCATAATCATAATCATTCCCGTTGTAACCGTAGTTTCACACGCAACTCTCGACATAGGGTCCTGCGCAAGCATTGCGTCAAGAACCGCATCCGAAATCTGGTCGCATATTTTGTCGGGATGGCCTTCTGTCACAGACTCTGAAGTAAAAAAGTTTCTCATAATAAATACCTCCGAAAAAAAATCTTGAAAAAAGAAAGCCTGAAAAAGAAAACGCTTCCGAAATCTCGAAAGCGTTGATTTTAAGTATAAAATCCTCATCTCTCGGATTACTCCGCAGGAATTAGCACCTTATTTCTGCAAATGCAAAATCAGGTTGCCGGGCTTCACAGGACCTGTTCCTCCGCCACTCTTGATAAGGCTATTCTGTTTTCAAAATTATTATACAACATCATATATCCGTTGTCAATAGGTGACGAAAAATATATTTTATTTACCGATATTAAGTATAACAATCACGCCGATTGCCGCAATAAGCACAACAACTGCACAGACATTGAACGGAAGCAGCATATTCTTTGTTTCGTTGGAAACTTCCCTTTCGGGCATGAGCTTTGCCTTTTTAAGAGCGCTCGAAAGCGGCTTGTAAAGCAGGAATGAAATCGACGCATTAAGTGCTCCCTTAATGAAATTAAACGGAAGAAATGCGGGTATCAGGAGTTCCGCAACAGCCTCTCTCGGCCAACCCATATAAAGCGGAGTTATAAAGTAGTTCCACATAAGCATTGCCGCTGTCATAAACACAACACCGAGGACAAGTCCGAGTGCCGCACCCGAAAGTGTGCGCTTTTTCTTGTAGATTATCGCCGACGGAAGAACGAACGACATAGTCGCAAGTATGTTCATCAATGCGCCTATCGGGCCTGTGGTACTTATAGTCATCATTTCAACGAGAGAAACAACAAGCGAAATCCCGAAAGCCGAAATAGGCCCGAAGATAAATCCCGCAAATATGATGATTACATCCTTCGCCTCGTATTTGAGGAAGTCAACCGCAGGAATGAACGGCACCCTCAGAAGAAACACCGTCAGGTACGCAATAGCGGAAAACATAGCGAGCAGTACGATTTTTTTGGTTTTTGCAGCATTCATAATTACAATACTCCTTTCAAGTATGTGTAAATCTGAAACAAAAAATGCCCGCAGATATACTCTACGGGCATCGGCAATACACAAAAATATGGGTATTACATCTGTGTTCTTTCATCCGGACTGTACCGTTGGTTTCGGATTCTCACCGACTCTACGCAAAGCGTTCGTAGACTAACCGCATTATGCGGCATCACTACCAGTAGGGAATTTCACCCTGCCCTGAAACAGATTTACAATTTTAAGTTGTTTTGGATTTATTCGCAGTCACAATCGCCTTCGCAATCGCACTCATCGAAATCAAATTCGAGAAGCTCGTTGCAGTTAGGACAATTGATTGAGCCTTCATCAAGCATGTCTTCGTCAAGACAAATTGAATCTCCGCAAGTCGGACATACTACTTCGTAGAGGAATTCATCGTCGTCGAAATCGTCGTAATCGTCACAGCAATCGCAGTCACAATCATCGTCGTCATCTTCGAGGAGTGCTTCCTCAACATCGCCGAGATCCTGGTCGATGATGTCTACAAGCTCAGTGAGCTCTCCGATTTCGTCCTGCATTCCGTCAAGAACATCTGCCATTTCAGCAAGAATTTCCGACATCTGAAGAAGAACCTTTCCCTCGTTTGTGGATTCGTCGATTTTAAGTCCCGACATAAGTCCCTGCATATAAGCAACCTTTTCTGTAATCCTCATAGTACAATCCTCCTTATGTTAAGATATTATATGAATTAAACTCTTTCCATATACTCGCCTGTACGAGTGTCAATACGGATAATTTCGCCCTGGTCGATGAAGAGAGGAACCTTGATTTCTGCTCCTGTTTCGAGTGTAGCGGGCTTTGTAGCGTTTGTAGCTGTATCTCCCTTGAAGCCGGGATCTGTTTCTGTAACTTCGAGCTCAACAAAGTTGGGGGGTTCTACTGCGAAAACCTTTCCCTTGTATGAGCAAACCTTACATACCATGCCTTCCTTTACGAACTTGAAGTTGTCGCTGAGTTCGTTCTGGCTGATAGGCACCTGGTCATATGTTTCTGAATCCATGAAGTAGTAAAGGTCGCCGTCAGAATAAGAATATTCCATATCCTTTCTTTCAACGAAAGCTGTGGGGAATTTAGCTGAAGGGTTGTAGCTCTTTTCAATTACTGCACCCGTAATAACATTCTTGATCTTTGTTCTTACGAAAGCAGCTCCCTTTCCGGGCTTAACATGCTGGAATTCAACAATCTGAAGTACATTTCCGTCCTCCTCGAATGTTACGCCGTTTCTGAAATCTCCTGCTGTAATCATAAAAAACCTCCGATTTATCATAATAGAAATTCAATACTAATATTTTACCCTATTTTTTTCTTTTTTGCAAGCCTTTTTTCATATTATAATCATATTTTTATTGAAATGAGTAAGATTAGTACATTTATTGCCGTTTATTACCACAAAATCCTCTATTCTGACGCCGAATTTTCCTGCGATGTATATTCCCGGTTCGATAGTCACTACCATTCCGTCGGAAAATACCGTTTCGCTCCTCGTCGAAGCGTTCGGGCTTTCGTGGATTTCCATTCCTACGCCGTGACCCAGACTGTGCCCGAATTCGTCGCCGTAGCCTTTTTCGGATATATAATCTCTTGCAGATTTGTCAAGTTCGTAGCCTTTACAACCTGCAACTGCATTTTCTATGCCGATTTTCTGTGCCTCAAGGACAATGTTATAAATGTCAGCCATCTCCTGCGACGGCTCTCCGAAACAGAGCGTTCTCGTCATATCGCTGTGATAACCTTCATACACAGCACCGAAGTCAATGAGTATAAACTCTCCCCTGCGGAGTTTTCTGTCCGTAGGTACACCGTGCGGGAGAGATGTATTCTCTCCGAAAAGAACGATTGTGTCGAAGGAAATATCCTCCGCACCGTCGCAAAGCATATAGTTGTTGAGCTTTATCGCAAGCTCTCTTTCGCTGACACCTTCGTGTATGTCAGTTTCTATCAGCTTTGTGAGCGCTCTTTCTGCGATGCTCTGCGCCTCCTGTATCTTTGCGATTTCTTCGTCAGACTTCACCATACGGATTTCCGTAACAGCCTTGCTGAGCGTATCGTCAGAAACAAATTCAACCCCGTCAAAGCGCTTTTCGTACGAGCGTAATTCTGCCACCGTCATGGTTTCGCTTTCAATCGCAACCTTTGACACGCAATGCTTTTCAAACAGCTCCGAAAGCTGTTTTGTCGCATTCTCAAGAAGAATAACCTCGCAGTCGGTGACAATTTCCCTCGCCTTTTCAATGTAGCGGAAGTCAATCAGAAGATACGCTTTTTCACGCAGTGCAAGGATTATTCCCGCAGAGGACTTCATCCCGCAGAAATATCTTCTGTTGACGTCGGAAGTTATAAGTGCGCAATCCACATCGTCGGGAAACATTCCCGTCAGTTTCTTAAGCCTTGTCATCGTGCTTTTCCACCTTGCGAACAATAGCCTCGATAGCGAGAATGTAACCATCCTCACCGAGACCGCATATCTGTCCGATGCAAGCAGGTGCTGTCACCGATTTTGAACGGAATTCATCTCTTGCGTGGATATTGCTGAGATGAACCTCAACATACGGCGGAGTTACCGCATTTATAGCGTCACGGATTGCATAGCTGTAATGCGTATACGCACCGGGATTGATTACCGCACCGTCGATTTTCTTTCTTGTATCGTGGATTTTATCGATAATTTCTCCTTCGTGATTGCTCTGGAAAATTTCGATTTCTATATCGTTATCAGCGGCATATCTGCGTATGTCGTCACAGATTTCAAAATAGTCCTTTATTCCGTAGAAATTTGTTTCCCTTTCACCTGTAAGGTTGATGTTCGGACCGTTGATTACAAGAATTTTCATACTATTCCTCTTTTCTGCTTTAATCCCTGATAGTAATTCTTCATTGCTTTTGCGTCTATACCCTGAGTTCCCGCACTTTCGCATATAAAGGTCGGGGAAAGATTTTTCTTATACACAAGCTCCATAAGCGGCTCGTATTCAGGGCCGTAAACGGTATCTTCAAATGTAAGATGACGCTTTTCTCCGCCGTTTTCGGTATATTCAATCTTGCTGAAATGCGAGTGGAACTCCCTGAGTCTTGACTCACCCAGCTTATTCTCTATCGAATTCAGTATCATCTCATACGCCTCGGGAGAGTTGGAATTCCCGAATGTACGGGCGTTGAGGTGTCCGAAATCTATACACGGAATAAAGCTTTCGTCGAGAGCGCATATTTCAAGCACCTCGTCAAGTGTTCCGAGCTGATTTATTTTTCCCATAGTTTCAGGGCAGCATCTTATGTGCGATAAGCCTTCGGAGATAAGAGCCTCCCTCGCCCTGAGCATAGTTTCCTTTGCAAGAACAAGAGCCTCTTCCCTTGACATCTTCGAGCACGAACCCGAGTGAATGACAATCCGTGTTCCGCCGAGCCAATCGACAGCACGGGCGCTCTGAAGAATATAGTTTATGCTGTTGTCACGCTTTTCCTTCTCTACGCTGGAAAGCGAAATGAAATACGGCGCATGCAGTGATAATTTCACGCCCATATCCGCCGCTTTTTTGCCGAGATTTGTGGCAAGCTCCTGCTTTATGCGAACACCCTGTCCGCACTGATATTCAAATGCGTCAAGACCCATTTCGTTTATATATTCGGGGACATTTATAGAGCCTTTATATCCCTTTTCCGCAAAATCCTCGGGAGTTCCCGCAGGTCCGAAAATCGCACTCATACCACATTCTCCTTATTCTTACGGCGGAACTTATGCCGTCTTGGAAGAAACGGCGTTTCCATCACCCTCTTGAAACGGAAGAAAAGACCGTCTTCAAGTTCAATGGGGTAGACATAGATTGTCTTCATCCCCTTGAAATTCGCACCGAGAATATCGGTGAAAATCTGGTCGCCGATAATGCCGACCTCGTCACGCCTGAGGCGGAGTCCTTTTCTGGCACGCTCTATCCCCTTTGTGAGAGGCTTTGCCCCCTCGGAGATAAACGGCACCTGGAGCATCTGCGCAAACGGACGCACACGGTCGTATTTATTGTTTGATACTATAACAAGCGGAATATCCGCACTTTTCATCGAATTTATCCACGCAATAACGTGTTTCGGCGGGCGGGGATTATTATGAGTCGTTAGTGTATTGTCAAGGTCAAGAATCAATCCCTTTATGCCGTTCTGCTTTAAAAAAGCCGAGGTTATTTCAGTCACCGAATTGAAGACAAATGCCGGCTTGAATAACATATTTTTCAATCTCCCTCTTAACGAAAAAGCGAGCAGAGTTTATCCCCTGCTCGCTCTCATTGTTAGTTGTACTTACGCTTACGTGCAGCTTCGGACTTCTTCTTACGCTTTACCGAAGGCTTTTCGTAATGTTCTCTTTTGCGAACCTCAGCGATAACTCCATCTCTAGCGCAGCTTCTCTTGAAACGCTTGAGCGCAGTTTCGAGTGATTCGTTCTTACCAACACGGATTTCTGCCATTTCCCATTCCCTCCCTTTGCCTAATTGACAGAGGCTTTTTACCTATATAAACCCGAAATATAAAAATTTCGGTTATTGGTAGTATTGATAAAAATACATCGATAATACAAAATATATTATACATCATACCTTGCCTATATGTCAAGGGGTTTTATGAAATTTCTGCGAATAAAAACATCGGGCGAAATTTTTTCTTCCGCCCGATGCTGTTTTGTGTAAATTAAACGGCTCTTGTTACCTTGTTGGAACGGAGACATCTTGTACATACGTGCATATGCTTAGGAGTTCCGTTAACAACAACCTTTACTCTCTTCACGTTGGGCTTCCAAGTTCTGTTGGAACGACGATGTGAGTGAGAAACCTTAATACCGAAAGTTACACCCTTTCCGCAAATATCACACTTTGCCATTTGGGTTGCACCTACCTTTCTTTATAAATCAAATTCAGTTAATTACTTGTTGAGGTTTGCCATGCTAGCAACTTCGTCAGCGAAGTTGTCTTCACGCTTCTGGATACCTTCGCCTCTTTCGTAACGAACATATCCTGTAACCTTGATTGAACCGCCGAGGTCCTTTGCAACCTTGTCGATGTACTTCTGTACCGTGTAGTCGCCGTCCTTGACGAATTCCTGGTCGAGAAGGCAGTTTTCTGTGTAGTACTTGCCGACCTTACCTTCAACGATCTTAGCGATAACCTGTTCAGGCTTGTTAGCCATCTTAGGATCTTCGGACATCTGAGCCATCATGATTCTCTTCTCTTCTGCGAGAACATCTGCGGGAACTGATTCCTTATTGAGATAAGGAGCGTTCATTGCAGCAATCTGGAGAGCACAGTCCTTACCTACTGCAAGGAGGTCTGCGTTGTCAGCAGCAATGTCAGATTCAAGATTTACGAGAACTGCAATCTTGCCTTCGCCGTGGATGTAAGGAACAAGGATTCCTTCCATTCTTTCGAAACGACGAATCTGAATGTTTTCACGGATCTTGAGGAAGAGTTCCTGAAGTTCAGCGTCAACTGTAACACTTCCGCCACTGATTGTCTTTGTCTTGAGGTCATCAACATCAGCAGGATTTGTGTCGATAACTGTCTGTCCGACAGCCTTTACAAATGCAACGAATGCTTCGTTCTTTGCAACGAAGTCTGTTTCTGAGTTAACTTCGATTACGCAACCAGCCTTCTTTGCGGGGTCAACATAAGCAGCAACGAGTCCTTCAGCAGCAATTCTGCCTGACTTCTTTGCCTGTGTAGCAAGTCCCTTTTCACGAAGAATGACGATAGCCTTTTCCATATCTCCGTCAGCTTCTGTCAAAGCTCTCTTGCAATCCATCATACCAACGCCTGTTCTTTCACGAAGAGCAGCAACGTCCTTTGCTGTAATAGCAGCCATGATTTTTTCCTCCTAGAATATAGTATAAATGCGAAAACGCATTGTTTTTTTCAATTATTCAGCAGCAGCTTCTTCAGCGGGTGCTGTTTCTGTTCCCTGTCTGCCTGCGATAACTGCGTCAGCCATAGCGCCTGCGATGAGCTTAACAGCTCTGATAGCGTCGTCGTTACCAGGGATTACGTAGTCAACGTCGTCAGGGTCACAGTTTGTATCTACGATAGCAACTATCGGGATACCGAGCTTCTTAGCTTCAGCAACTGCAATCTTTTCCTTGCGGGGGTCAACGATGAAGAGACATCCGGGGATTTCCTTCATATCCTTGATACCGCCGAGGAACTTCTCGAGCTTTTCGATTTCGAGGTTGAGCTTAACAACTTCCTTCTTGGGAAGGAGGTCGAATGTTCCGTCTGATTCCATTCTTCTGAGCTGTGCAAGACGGTCAATACGCTTCTTGATTGTCTTGAAGTTTGTGAGCATACCGCCGAGCCATCTAGCGTTTACATAGTAACCGCCGCAACGGATAGCTTCTTCCTTAACGGAATCGCCTGCCTGCTTCTTTGTTCCTACAAAAAGAACTGTCTTTCCTTCTGCAGAAATCTTGTGTACGAATTCATAAGCTTCGTCGAGCTTCTTTACTGTCTTCTGAAGGTCGATAATGTAGATACCGTTTCTTTCAGTAAAGATGTAAGGTGCCATTTTGGGGTTCCATCTTCTTGTCTGGTGTCCGAAGTGAACGCCGGCTTCAAGAAGCTGCTTCATTGATACTACTGCCATTGTAGTGTCCTCCTGTTTTTGGTTTTTTATTTTACCTCCACGGTGATTAGCTTGCCGAACACCCTTTCGGGAACCATCGGCAAAAGCACCATGTGCGAAGTGCTTAATAATTATATCATAAAGGGCTGTCGATTTCAATATTTTTCTTTTGTTCACTTATACAAATTTTCCAAAGAAAAACCATGGCGTTTTGTGACATTGTTCGAATTTTCCTGCCTTATAAGTATCGTATCCTTCCCGATAACCGCAATTTCGTCGCATTTCACCACTATGTCGTCATCTCTGCCGAGAATTCCAAAAAACCTGGGTCTGCCATATATTATCAAAGCCATAACGCCCGATGACTCCATATCTATCTCGATATCGTCGATAAAACCGAGCCTTTCCCCGTTGGTAATGTCGATAACCTCCTTGCGTTTAAGGTCGTTGAGTCCGCATACCATACAAATCACCCCGATAACATTATATCGGAGTGATGTTGCAATAATTCATATTCTTCCGCTTATTCTGTCGATTGCGCCTTTTTCGAGGCGTGATACCTGCGCCTGCGATATTCCTATCTCCTCCGCAACCTCAACCTGCGTCTTTCCTTGTAAGAAACGCATAAACAGGATATTCTTCTCACGCTGATTGAGAGTGTTTATCGACTCACGCAGAACTATCTCGTCGAGCCAGCAACCGTCGTCAGTCTTGTCGCCTATCTGGTCGAGCGCGTAAAGAGTGTCCCCTCCGTCCGAAAAAACAGGCTCGTAAAGCGACAGCGGTGCGGAAATACTCTCCATAGCTGTAATGACATCATTGCGTTTTGCACCGATTTCCTTTGCGATTTCGCTTACGGTAGGCTCTTTGTGAGTTCTCAGGGTTATTTTTTCCTTTGCCTGCATAGCTTTATAGGCGAGGTCTCGCATAGACCGACTAACCCTTATCGGATTGTTGTCACGGAGGTATCTCCTCAGTTCTCCCGAAATCATCGGAACAGCGTATGTCGAAAAACGGACATTCCGTGACAGGTCGAAGTTGTCAATTGCCTTTATGAGTCCGATACACCCGACCTGAAACAAATCGTCGGGATTTTCCCCACGGGGAATGAATTTCTGTATGACGCTCAGCACAAGCCTGAGATTTCCACGTATCAGCTTGTCACGGGCGTCCTTGTCGCCCTGCTTCACTTTCTTTAAAAGCTCTGTTTTTTCCGCCTCTTTCAGTACCGTCAGTTTTGATGTGTCAACTCCGCTGATTTCAACCTTATTATAATACATCAGACACACTTCCCTTTCTGAAGGAATTATTGACCGCAAGGGAGTGTGTATATTCAAAAGCCGATATGTTATTTTATGGAATGACAGTAAAAGAAAAACGGAGCATATCGCTATGCCCCGTCAATAATTACATCTTTACGATTGTACCCTTGAGCTCTCCGCCTGCACCGATTGCGTTAGCTTCATCAGTGTCGATATGCATTGCTCTTGCGAAGTTGTTATGTACACGACATACAACATCTCCGAGAATTGCCTTTCTTTCGGGAGTATCAATCTTTACCCATACGATTTCCTTGTCCTGTACGCCGAGTTCTTCAGCATCAGCAGGTGTAAGGTGAATATGTCTCTTTGCAACGATAACGCCTTCTGATATTTCAACCTCACCGCAGGGGCCTACGAGCTTGCAAGCGCCTGAGCCTGCAACATCGCCACTCTCTCTGATGGGAGCTGTGATACCGATTGAACGAGCGTCTGTTGCTGAAAGTTCAACCTGTGTTGCGGGACGAACAGGTCCGAGGATTGATACGTTGGGGAGTTCCTTCTTGGGTCCTACAACTGTAACTCTTTCTTCGCAAGCGTACTGTCCGGGCTGTGAAAGGTCCTTCTTCTTTGTAAGCTCAGCACCTTTTCCGAAAAGTGTTTCGAGAGCCTCCTGACTTACGTGAACGTGTCTTGCAGATGTTTCTACGATAAATTCCTTTGACATTCTGACTGCCTCCTAAAAAATATTTCTATAATATTTTACTACTTTTCTTTCTAAAAATCAACTGCTTTTTTATTTTATTTTCAGTAACACCAACAGGAATTTTACATAATATATATAAAATTGAATTTTCAGGAGGTTTTCGGCTATGGGCAAGTATTTTCTCGGAGAAAGCACACCGCAGGGATACAGAACGGATATAGGAAGAATTATCAACCGTGAGGATTTTTACACATACATACTCAAAGGTGGCGCAGGAACAGGAAAATCCACGCTGATGAAAAAAATCGCCTCGGAATTTTCCGATGATGAAACCGACCTCTATTACTGCTCCAGCGACCCGTCATCACTCGACGCTGTTGTACTGAACAAGCGTAAGGTCGCTGTAATCGACGGAACATCACCGCACGTATTCGACCCTGTATATCCGGGAGTTTCGCAGTCCATCGTAAACCTCGGGGAATGCTGGGACGCAGGCAAATTAAAGGCAAACAAGGAAGAAATACTCGCCGTCACAAAAGAAAATCAGGAATGGCACAAGCGGTGCAGAAGATACATATCCGCAATATCGTCGATAAATTCGGATATCCTCACGATTTCCTCCGAGGCTGTAAAGTACGATAAGCTGGACGGCTTTATCTTCCGATTTGCCAAAAAGCATTTCCCCGACAAAAAGAACGGCGTCGGCAAAACCGAATACAAAAAGCTGTCGGCGCTTACCGAAAACGGATACAGCACGCAACAGCTCAATCTCACCGATGTATATATTCTCAACGACGACAACATTGCAGGTGCGGAGTATTTCCTTTCCAGAACGGCAGAGATACTTTCGGAGCGTGGCTATGACGCAATCGTGAGCAAAAGCGGTATCTTCAACAACACGGTATATGAGCATATACTTATCCCCGAACTCAACCTTGCAATGATGACGAGAAACTGCATAAACAAGCTCGGGTTAACGGGAAAGCCGATAAACTTCAAGCGTTTTTATTCCCCTGAAAAACTCCGCTCGCACAAAGAGAGGCTCGCATTCTCGAAGAAAGCCTCCGCAGAACTGCTTGCAGAGGGAGCAAACTGTTTCAGGCAGGCAAAAATTGTCCACGACGAAATCGAAAGGTACTATATTTCCGCTGTGGATTTTGAAAAAATCAACGACATCACGCAAAAGCTGACAGACGAAATAAAAGTGTATCGGATTTAAGGACGATACCCATAAAGAAGTTTTTATGCGTACTGTTGAGGAAAACCCTTTTGAAAAAGGTTTTTCCTCAAACTCCTTTCCTAAAACTTTGAATTTAAAAACAAACCCATAGGGATTAACCCTATGGGTTTGTTTTTGACTTGAAAGTCTTTGAAGGGGAGTACGAGGGGAACCTTTCTTCAGAAAGATTCCCCTCGATAAATACATATAAAATTTCTGTACGGACGTTATCCTTAATCCGATACCCTTTGTGTTATTTTCCTGTTATCGCTTTCTTGAATTCATCGCCACGCTCTTCAAAATTCCTGAAATAACCGTAGCTTGCCGCCGCAGGCGAAAGCAGACATGCCCTGCCGCTTTTCATATTTGCAAGCGCCCATTCAGCCGCAGCATATATATCGTCAAGCAGAACGATATTCTTTGTTTTCTTCAATTCCTCCGACATCTCCGAAATTCTTTTTCCCGATGCGTATATGAGGATAATATTTTCCATTCTTGAGGTCAGAAGATACTCCACCAGACCCGTGTAATCTATTCCCCTGTCCATTCCGCCGATGATGATTGTGTCAGCATTCTCAACGCTCTCCATTGCGTTTATTGCAGATTCAACGGTAGTGGAAATAGAATCGTCGTAGTAATCCGCACCGTTGATGGTTGCAAAACGCTCAAGTCTGTGCGGGAGAGGAGAAAATTCCTTTAACGCAGAGATGAATTCCTCGTCTGTGATGCCGAAATTCCCGACAACGCTGTGTACAAAACAACAGTTGAGATAATTCTTTTCTCCGACAAGACGGACACCTTCAACTTCTCTCAGCGAAGAGAACGGCATATTCTTGCCATCGGGAACGACCACCCTGCTCTTACAGCCGTCGAAAAGCGAAAGCTCATCATCACGACAGTAAACAATATCATTTTCCTGCTGATTGAGAAAAATATTCATCTTTGCGGCAACATATTTTTCGTATGTTCCGTAGTGGTCGAGATGGTCTTCGTAGAGATTCAAAAGCACCGAAATGTGCGGAGAGTATCGGCAGTATTCAAGCTGGTGACACGAAAGCTCAAGCACGATTATTGTATCATCGGCAATGCTGTCAATCGTATCAAACACAGGAATACCTATATTTCCCGCAAAGACCGTGTTTCTTCCGCTGTGCGAAAGTACCGTGTGTATAAGGGTCGATGTTGTGCTCTTTCCCTTTGTTCCGGTGACACCGACAGTCTGCGCAGAGTATCTCCCGAGGAACTGCTCTACCTGCGAGGTAACGGTACAGCGATATTCCGACGGCGTTTTTTCAAGGACAATTCCCGGGCTTTTGAAAACCACATCGTAGTCGTCAAGCACGCCCTGATACCCTTCTCCGAGGTGCAGAGAAACTCCGTCCACGGTAATATCCGTACGCCCGTCGGCAATCCCGACGGATTTGTAACCGCCGACCCTTCTCAGCAGGTTGAGTGTGGACTGCCCCTCCCTGCCAAAGCCGAGAATGAGGACTTTTTTATCCGATATAAGTTCTTTGATTCTGTTAATCATAGGTCTTCTCCAGAAAATCGGCAAGTATTCTTTCAAACTCATCGGGGAGTGAATTTTCCTTGTCGAAGTAATTCAGACAAGCGTTATAATCCGCTTTGTTTTCCGTAATCCTGTCACGGTATTTTTCCACAAGGTACGGAAGATTATCGGGGCGCTTGTCAATAAGCATATTCATCGCCATGAGCACTTCACTGCGCTCACCGACGCATTCAAACGGTTTTTCCGCCTGAATTCCGAGGAGCTTTTCGAAGTCGTCGGTCAGCTTGTCGCTGTCAAGGAGATTTTCCCCGAAAATTCCTACAAGCTCATCCTCGGGAATAAACGGTGACAGTATTATATACACAAACAGACACTTTGCACAGTTACAGCACCATATATCCGTTTTACTTCCGAGATTACAGCTTTTGAACACGGGATAGTAGGCTTTGAATTCCGAAAACGCCCGTGCAATCTGAATTTCAAGCAGGGGGCGGAGGAAACTGAAATACCTCACTCCCGCCAGAAGATATTCTTTTTCGTAGCGTATAAAATCACTTTCAAACTCATAGCTTTTTGAGTACTGATGGTTTACATTCGTGTTCTCAACGGTAGATTCGTTTGCGCTTGATTCGTTTGACAGAACAACATTCCCTATACCGTTGATGTAAGCCGCAATAATCCCCGAAAAAGCAACTATCGCTGAAAACGGCGTATGCCCGTTGAGGAACCCTCTTGCATTAAGGTCAAGAAGATTCTTGTCTATTGTTCTTGAGGCTTTTATGAATTTTTCCGACAAGCCTGCAACCTCAACCGTGTCGTAGTTTGCCTTTTTCGGATTTATAGCGTAGGCGCAGACATTCTTTTTACCCTTCAGTATTTCAAGCGTCACGACGGAGTCTTTTCCGCCACCCACGGGGACAAGAACATTATCGGAATTCTTATCGTAAACCGCCGTGCTGTCGCAAGGGATTTTTTCATCCGCACATACGAATGTCATCACATCGTCGGAATATTCTATGCCGTTGCGGTAAAAGAACTCTCCCAACCCGTTGAGATAGAGTTTCTTCCACCAGCACAGAGCGTCATCAGGCAACTCTGTCGGAAGACGAATTTCCGGCGAGCAGGTTGCCTTCCAGTAGCTCACAAGCTCAACCATTCCGAGCGAAAACACCATTCTTTCGAGCGTGTTTTCGTCGATACCGACAACGGATTTGCGTTCAACCGACCATTTCGGATTGAACTCCGTAAGGCCGTCAATCTCAAATTTATAGGAAATATCAAGCGTACTTTCGCCGAGGGTATATTCGTAGCTCTTATAGCGAAATACGGGATATTTTTCCCTCAGTGCAGAATAGCTTTCTGCCATAGATAATCACTCTCCAAAAAGTGTTGTGTCGCAATCAATAGCCGAGTTCTTCGGCAACGAGAATAACCTTTATTCTTCCCTTTATACGCTGTTTTGCGGAAACCACATAGTTACAGCATATTCTTGCACCGTCACAGCCGTCTGTCATACAGTCGCTGTCAATTCCCATGCACACGCCTGCATTGCGGCAGTAGGTGTCACAGCCGAGTCTTTCGGTGTTTGCGGGTGCGGCTATGTATTTTACTCTCTTTACAGCCTCGTCAAGACTGCGGACAATCTTGTTGTAGCCGACAACCATAATTACCTGCTTAGGCCCGTAGCATATTGCAGAAACCCTGTTGCTGTTCCCGTCGACATTATACAGTACGCCGTTTTCGATTACTGCATTCGACGAACAGAAATAGCTGTCTGCGGAATACATCTCACGGTAGCATTTTTCTATATCATCTGCTGTTGTTCTGTCAAGGAAGTTATATCTTCCCGAAGATATGAGCTTGTCGATTCCGCATTCCTTGACGCTCATAGAACCGCCCGTGCCTATCGTTTCACCGTCTGTCAGAAGGCTCTCTGCGATTTTGTATGCATCTTCCTTTGTTTCGCAGACGAATGCGTCCATATTGTTCTTGCGGAGGTTCTCCGCTGTTCTTTCAAGTCTTTTCATTATAACTGCTTTTGCGTTTGCGTCCATAATCTATTCCTCCCGTATAATTTTTCCGCCGCCGATAACATCGTCCCCGTCATAGAGGACAACTGCCTGCCCCGAGGCTATCGCTCTCTGCGGCTCGTCAAATATTACTTCCAGTCTGTCGCCCTGCATTTCTGCGGTAGCAGGTTGTTCCTTCTGTGAATACCTCACCTTTGCGGATATGCGTATCTTTCCCGAGGGTATCTCTCCTCCGACGAAATTCACATCGCACGCCGTAAGTTTTGTTGTAAAAAGCTCGTCACTTCCGCCGAGAGTAACCGTATTATCAGTGGCATTCTTCCCGACAACAAACATCGGCCTGCCGAATGTAACGCCGAGGCCTTTTCTCTGCCCTATCGTGTAATGTATCATACCGCTGTGCCGACCGAGAATATTCCCGTTGCTGTCAATATAATTTCCGCACGGTATATTTTTATCGGTATTGCTTTTTATAAACGATGCGTAATCCCCGTCGGGCACAAAGCATATATCCTGACTGTCGGGCTTGTCGGCATTGATGAGTCCCGCCTCTGCCGCAAGATTTCGTATAGTCGGCTTGTCAAGGTCTGCAAGCGGAAAAAGCGTGTGCGCCAACTGATGCTGTGTCAGATTGTACAGAAAATAAGTCTGGTCTTTTGCCTTGTCCTTCGGGCGTGAGAGGATATATCTTCCGTTATCCTGCCGTATCTGCGCATAATGCCCCGTTGCAATGCAGTCATAGCCGAGTTCCTGCGCTTTTTCGAGCATTTTCCCGAACTTCAGGTATCTGTTGCATTCCACACATGGATTAGGGGTATCACCCATAAAATATGCGTCAATAAAATTCCCGATAACCTTTTCTTTGAAAACATCGGAGAAATCAAAGACAAAATGCTCTATCCCGAGTTTTTCGCAGACAGCCTTTGCGTCGGATATATTCTTTTCCGTACCGTCGAACATTCTTACGGTACAGCCTGCGACCTCATAGCCGTTTTTCATCAGAACGATTGCGGCGGCACTGCTGTCCACCCCTCCGCTCATTCCAAGAAGAACTTTAGGCATTCTCTCACCTCTGTAATAATTCTTCGTATCCGCAGATATACATTGTCGCCTCTCGCTGAAGGATTTCCGTTTCTTCGCTGAACTGCGACGCACAAACGGCGCAAGTGTCAAACCCTCCGTTTTTAGCAGAAATTATGCCGCTCGGAATATCCTCGAAAACGATTGTATCCGAAGGGTCTGCGCCCATTCTTTTCGCCGCCTCGAGATATATCTGCGGGCTGTCCTTTCCGCATCCGACCTCGTCGCAGTTTATGACAAACTCCATACACTCCATCACGCCGAGACGGGTAAGCGCCGCTTCGGTAAGTTCACGGTTGTTTGCGGTTGCAATGCACATCCTTACGCCCTTTGAATGCTGACTGTGAATAAACTCATAAGCATTCGGCAGAAGCTGTATTTCGTGGCGGTATTTATCGTCAGCCATGCTGTACCATTCCGCCTTTATCTCATCGGGTGACAAAGGAACACCAAGCTCCTCGGCGTAATATACCGCAAGCTGTGAAAATCCCATTGCCTTTATTCTGTCCATATAATCATCGGGAATTACAAGGTTGTATTTCTTCTCGTATTCCACATCTATGTCTATCCAGACCTGTGCGGAATTGACAAGCGTTCCGTCAAGGTCGAATATTATTGCCTTGTAGTCCATTTCAGTTCTCCGTTTTTTCGATTTTTGCCGTCATATCCGTCTTGCACGGAATTGCCTTCCTGCAAGCCAGAGAATATATATCGGTGGCGTCGCTTTCAAGAAGTGCAAGCCTTTTTGCATGCTCCCCGAAATTGCAAAGCTCCGCCAATGATGTAGATACAGGTATCACCGAAGATTTTTTCGCTTTTTTCAGCACCTCCGCACCTCTGTCGTTGAGTGCGAGCACCCTTGCATAAGGCGGATTTCCCGTACTGTCCTCCGAAGTAACGCCGAGCAGGGCGGAAATGATTATCCTGCGTATTCTCGCCATAGGATAACGCCTTGTCTTTATTCCCGAAAGAAGTTCATCCAGCGTTGTTGCCGATTTCACGGCATTTACTATGCGTCCCTCAAGTCCCTGCGAGACATCGGGAAGGCGTGATATTTCCTCAGCGGTCATAGTCCTCATACGATAGAGTATAACTTTTTCAAGCTCTTTAATGCTGTAAAGCTGTGCTGTTTCGCTCCCCCAAAATGTTCCATATGGAACAAATTTCTGCGTATCTTCGCCGTTTGAGAGCATCTCTCTTATCTTCGAAGCACTCGCAAAATCACCGCTGATGTCATCGCTGTCGTGACCGACAGATGTTCTTTTTATCGGAAGAATGTCGGAATTTCCGCATTTTTCGTTCACCTGACGGATGTATTCAAGTGCCAGAAGATTGTTCGGTGACGAAAAAATCTCCGCCACTTCGGGAGGATACTCCTCCCCTACGATTTCAGCCATGGCAGACGGGTAATTTTCGCCCTCACGGAGCATTTCTTTCAGCCTGTCGGAATTGCGTATCCTCTCTGATGCCTCGGCAGAGGCTATGAGCAGAGCGATGTCGTCATTCTCACACCCGAAGGAAATTCCGTCTATGCAGTTCATATCCGAAAGGATTGACACAGCACCCCGTGCGAAAGTTTCGGCTGTCGATACGGCATACGGCGTCGGAAGCTCTATGATAAGGTCAACGCCGTTCTCGACGGCAAGCCTTGCCCGTGTGAATTTATCCAGCACGGCAACATCCCCACGCTGAACGAAATTTCCGCTCATCACGGCAACGATATGCGTCCCTCCGCTTTGGCGTATCATATCAATGTGATATTTATGTCCGTTGTGGAAAGGATTGTATTCCGCAACTATACCGTATGTTTTCAATGCAATCCCTCCGCAAAATAATATCATAAAGAAATTATACTTTATTTTGTTTTACTTGTAAAGGCGAAAAAAGTAAAAAAGCCCTTGATTTTTCTCTGCGAAAGTACTATAATTTAATATGTTATATTTTATATATAAATGAAAGGAAGTTTTAAAAAATGATTATTTTGGTAGTCAATGCAGGAAGCTCATCGCTCAAGTATCAGCTTCTCAACATGGAAAACGAGGAAGTTATCGCAAAGGGTAACGCTGACAGAATAGGCATCGGCGGACATATCTCTCACAAGACCTTTGACGGCAGATCGGTTGATATGGACTGCGAATTCCCCACACATACCGAAGCATTCGAAAAGCTCGTTGAAGTTCTCACGACAGGCGACGCTGCTGTAATCAAGAACATGTCTGAAATCTCAGCAGTAGGACACAGAATCGTACAGGGAGCTGAAATTTTCACAAAGTCGGTTCTCGTAACAGACGAAGTTATCCAGCAGATCGACGACCTTCAGGAGCTTGCACCCGTACATAACCACCCCCACGCACTCGCTCTCTGGGCTTGTAAGAAGGTTATCCCCGAAACAGTACCCCAGGTTGTTGTATTCGACACAGGTTTCCACCAGACAATGCCCCCGAAGGCTTATATGTTCGGTATGCCTTATGAATGCTACAAGGATTTCCACGTAAGAAAGTACGGCTTCCACGGAACATCACACCGTTTCGTTTCACAGAAGCTCGCTGACGCTATGGGCAAGGACATCAAGGACCTCAAGATTGTTTCCTGCCACCTCGGAAACGGCTCATCAATCACAGCTGTTGACGGCGGAAAGTCAGTTGATACATCAATGGGCTTCACTCCCCTCGACGGTGTTCTTATGGGTACTCGTTCAGGTTGCGTAGACCCCTCTGCTGTTACATTCGTACAGAAGAAGCTCGGTCTCTCACCCTCTGAAATGAGCGACTACCTCAACAAGAAGTCAGGCTTCCTCGGAATTTCAGGCGTTTCTTCAGATAACAGAGACGTTACTGCCGCTGCTGAAAAGGGCGACGAAAGAGCTATTCTTGCAGGAGATATGCTTGTATACCAGATCAAGAAGTACATCGGTTCTTATGCTGCTGCAATGAACGGTCTCGACGCTGTTCTCTTCACAGGCGGTATCGGTGAAAACGCTACTGACGTCCGTGAAAAAGTATGCGCTGATATGAGCTTCTTCGGAATCGAAATCGACAACGCACTCAACGCTGAAATCCACGGAAAGCTCCAGAAGATTTCAACAGCAAACTCAAAGGTTGATGTTTGGGTAGTACCCACAAACGAAGAACTTCTCATTGCAAGAGATACACTTGAACTCATTTCTAAGTAATTGAAGTAAAAGGAGAAAAACAATGGAAAATAACTACCAGAACCCCTACGGAGAAGGCGGAAACAACTATGTTTCCTACGAACCCAGCGAAGAACAGACAGGTGGCAAGAAGGGACTTGCAATAGCATCTCTCATTGTCGGAATTCTCATCTTCCTCACAGGTTGTATCTTCTCGTCAATGTCACTTTACGCAAAGCCCCTTATGTACATCCCCATAGTGATTTCTGTAATTGCAATTGTTCTCGGCACTGCTTCCCTCGCAACAAAGGGCGCAGGAAAAGGAATGGCTATCACAGGTATCGTTCTCGGTGCACTTGCGCTTATTTCCGGTGCGTTTATGGCTTATTCCATGACGCTTGCTCACAACGCATTTGAAAGTGCAGGCATTTCAACATCAGAGCTTTATAACGAAATAGTCCAGCTTGAAAAGGACTATGAAGAAGGTTTGATTGATGAAGAAGAGTACAATGAAGAGCTCAACGAAATCATAGAAACCCTCAATGAAGCTATGGAAGAAATGACGATTGAATAACCCGATGGACGAATTCAACATCGATGTCTTTGACTTCAGACCCGACGACACGGATAAAAAATCCCGTGACGAATATCTTGAAGGCGAAGACGAGGTTTATCACAAGCTGTATGATGAATACGAAATAGAACAGCAAAAGCAGAGTAATTCCCTTGCGATTTCCTCTCTTTTAATCGGAATATGCGGTCTTTTCCTGATATGCACGCTGATTGCTCTCCCCTTGCCTGTAATAAGCATAATTATGGGTTATATTTCATTGAAGCAGAAGCGCGACGGAAGAAACATCGCCATTGCAGGAATAATCGTTTCTGTAATATCACTCGTTATGTTCTTCATCGTGCTATTTATCATTCTCGCTGTGGCAACTTCATAAAAAATAAAAGGTATCGGGTTGAGGATAACGCCCGTACAGAAATTTTATATGTATTTGCCGAGGGGAATCTTTCTGAAGAAAGGTCCCCCTCGTACTCCCCTTCAAAGACTTTTAAGTCAAACAAGCCCATAGGGATTTACCCTATGGGCTTGTTTTTAAATTCAAAGTTTTAGGAAAGGAGTTTGAGGAAAAACCTTTTTCAAAAGGGTTTTCCTCAACAGTACGCATAAAAACTTCTTTATGGGTATCGTCCTTATTTCCGATACCTTTTTTATTTTTCTTACTTCACAACTACCTTGTGGTAAGTCTTCTTACCCTTCTTGATAATTGCCGAGCCGTCGATTTCAAGGATTTCCGCAGGGTCTGCAATCTTGCGGTCGTCAATTGAAACTCCCCCGCCCTGAACAAGTCTTCTCGCCTCAGACTTTGACGCTGTGAGCTTTGTAGCTACGAGAAGGTCAAGCACACCGATTGTCTTTTCTGTGATTTCTGTTGTCGGCATATCGTCTGTAATTCCGTTGCCACCGAAAAGCGCCTTTGCCGATGCGTCAGCCTTGTTTGCCTCTTCTTCGCCGTGAACGAGCTTTGTGAGTTCGTAAGCAAGGATTTCCTTCGCCTTGTTGAGCTGACTGCCTTCCCAGTCGGACATCTTTTCGATTTCCTCAAGCGGAAGGAATGTGAGCATACGGATACACTTCATAACATCACTGTCGGCAACGTTTCTCCAGTACTGATAGAATTCAAACGGGCTTGTCTTTTCGGGGTCGAGCCATACAGCCCCCTTTTCCGTCTTGCCCATCTTCTTACCCTCAGAGTTGAGGAGAAGTGTGATTGTCATTGCATGAGCGTCTTTTCCGAGTTTCTTACGGATAAGTTCTGTACCTCCGAGCATATTTGCCCACTGGTCATCTCCGCCGAACTGCATATTACAGCCGTACTTCTGATAGAGCATATAGAAGTCATAGCTCTGCATAATCATATAGTTGAATTCAAGGAATGTAAGTCCTCTTTCCATTCTCTGCTTGTAGCACTCGAAAGTGAGCATCTTGTTTACCGAGAAGCAAGCGCCTACTTCACGGAGAACATCAATATAGTTGAGGTTGAGGAGCCAGTCTGCGTTGTTGACCATTATAGCCTTGCCGTCGGAGAAGTCGATGAAACGGCTCATCTGCTTTTTGAAGCATTCGATGTTATGCTCGATATCTTCCTTTGTGAGCATCTTTCTCATATCCGACTTACCCGAGGGGTCGCCTATCATTCCCGTACCGCCACCGAGAAGTGCGATAGGCTTGTTTCCCGCCATCTGAAGTCTTTTCATAAGGCAGAGTGCCATAAAGTGACCTACATGAAGGCTGTCTGCTGTCGGGTCAAACCCGATATAGAAAGTTGCCTTTCCGTTGTCAATCATCTCACGGATTTCCTTTTCGTCGGTTACCTGTGCAATAAGTCCACGGGCAACGAGTTCGTCATACATTTTCATAACCTTTACTCCTTTATATAATTATATTTTTTCAATTACAGAAATCGCACAGTAATGAAGTATTTCAAATTCTTCGGGTGCGATTTTTTTCAGCAATTCAATATGCTCTTTATCGAAACGTGAAATTTCCTCCTCGGAAAGCGATGCGCCTATTCCTCTGCACGCCTTGATACGTCCGTTCCAGCTTTCACGGGTGAACGGAACCTTCACATCGAACACCTCGCTGTTAACACGCCTGAAGAAACCGTCGTAAACCTCGGGAATAAAAATCTCGTGCCGTGTTTCCTTACAGCCTGTCCACTCGGGGTTGTATTCAAGCACGAGCCTTTCGCTCTCTCCCGCAATTTTGTCCTCAAAAGGCAGCCACGCCATATATAAAAGTGCAACCTTTCCGCCATTTTTAAGCATTCTGTGAAGTATCTGCGCCGTCACATTGTGGTCGAAGTAAAAGAAGCACTGGCAAGCGGTTATAACATCAAAGCTCTCATCGGGGAAATTGAGTTCTTCCGTCGGGCAACAGAGAAATTCTATACCCATACCCGAATTTTCTGCCAGAATTTTCGCCTGTTCAATCTGATTTTCCGAAATGTCAGTCCCCGTAAATTCTGCACCGAAGCGATACATATTCCGAGGAATAACGCCCGTTCCCGTACCGATGTCAAGAACCTTCTGCCCCTCTGTGCATATTCCGAGAGAAAGAATTTTACGATAGAATTCTTCGGGATATATATCACGGTATTTTGCGTAATCCGAGGATGTTTTTCCCCAGTCAAAGCCTTTTCCGTTATCTATGGACGAATTTATCACAAAATCACTCTCCTGTCAAAATAAAAAAGCCCTCTGACAAAAGTCAGAGGACGAATTATCGTGGTACCACCTCAGTTTATCGGCAGATGCCGACCTCGTGGCGCTGTAACGGGCGCTGTCCGTATTCCCCTACTGTAAGTTCAGGAAATCAGCTCAGAGATGTATTCACCGCAACCGTGCCTGCTTTCTCGCACCGACCGAAAGCTCTCTTTGAGTGCACCCGATGTGGCTACTTGTTCTCGTCAAAGCCTTTAAAATATGGTTGTATCATAGCATACAAAACGTGTATTGTCAAGTATTGTTTTTGGTTTTCAGAAGTTCCTCGGCGTTTTCGAGCATAAGCTCCGTAATATTATCGCCGCCCATAATTCTTGCAATTTCGAGTTTTCTTCCCTCAAAATCAAGCGGCTTTACGGTAGTTATCGTTCTTCCGTCGGAAACCTTCTTTTCAATCATAAGGTGATTGTCCGCCATAACGGCAATCTGCGCCAGATGAGTGACACAAAGCACCTGACGGAGTTTTCCTATCTGTGCGAGCTTTATGCCGATTTTCTGTGCCGCTCTTCCCGAAACGCCTGCGTCGATTTCATCAAATATCATAGTGGGAATATCGTCCTTGTCGGCGATAACGCACTTGAGTGCAAGCATTATTCTCGAAAGCTCACCGCCCGACGCAATTTTTGCGATAGGCTTCGGCGGCTCTCCCGGGTTTGAGGATATGAGCAGTTCAAGAGTATCCATACCGTTTGCTGTCAGCTTTCCCGTTTCGTGCGAAACTGCGAGCTTTACATTCGGCATATCAAGGAATGCAAGTTCCTTTCCGACTTCCGAAACAAAACGCTCTCCCGCCTTTGTTCTCGCCTCCGAAAGTGCCTTTGCCTTTGCGGTCACTTCGGAAAGAAGACGGTTTTTCTCACCCTCAAGACGCTTTATTTCTTCATCGGATGACGAAAGTGCCGCAAGCTCCTCTGCGGAATTTTCGTATGTTTTTATAACGTCCGAAAGTTCGGGGCCGTATTTTTTCTTCAGTCTGTTTATCGTGTCACGGCGTTTTGTGAGGTAGTCATATCTCTCGCCGTTTATATCTATGCCGTCGCCGATTTTCGAGAGTTCGTCGGAAATGTCCGAAAGCTCGATAACAGCGGAAGAAAGGCGTTTGCAGAGTGCATCTATATCCGCTGAAACATCGGCAAAGCGTGAAAGCTGTTCCGACGCCTGACCTATAAGGTCGAGTGCCGATACCTCGGTTTCGCTGTTGAGTGCCTCGTTCGAAAGATTAAGTGCCTTGAGAATAAGGTCGCTGTTCTTTGCAAGCTGGAATTCCTCCTCGATAGCAATATCTTCGCCGTCCTCAAGGTCAAGACTTCCGATTTCGTCAACTATTTCGGAGAGTTTTTCAATGCGCTCCGACTTCTTCGCCTCGTCGAGCATAATGCTCTTGAGATTGCGTGAAATCTCCTGCAACTGACGGAAACTCTCCCTGTACTCCGAAATCATACTGTCAAGCTCACCGAAACTATCGATAATGCCGAGGTGTCTTTCAGGCGAAAGAAGAACCTGGCTGTCGTGCTGTCCGTGAATGTTTATAAGAAGTCCGCCGACATCGTGCATTGCGGAAACAGTCGCAGGACGCTGATTTATCCTTGCAACACTTCCCCCGTCGGAAGAAATCTCCCTCGAAAGAATAACCGTTCTGTCAGGACAAGAGAAACCAAGCTCCTCCAGTTTTTTAACGGCATTTTCGGGAATATCGGTAAAGGTAGCCGAAATAAACGCCTTTTCTTCACCCGTACGCACGAAATCCCTTGTTATACGCTGTCCGAGAATAGCATTTATTCCGTTTATGAGGATTGATTTTCCCGCACCTGTTTCTCCCGTAAAGATATTGAGGTTTTTGCAGAAGTTCACCGAGGTTTCACGGATAACCGCAAGATTTTCAATGTAAAGCTCCGAAAGCATTTATTTCACCGCCTTTCCGTATAAATTCAAATTCAGTCTATGTGCTTTTTATGTTTCGTGAAAGATTTTTCACAAGTTCCGACGCACACTGTTCGCTTTTGGTCAGAACAAAAATAGTGTCGTCACCGGCAAGACTTCCCATAACGCCGTCATAATTCATAGCGTCAAAGGATGCACACGCCGCCTGGGCCATACCTGCGTCGCACTTTATAACAACGGTATTCACCGCATAATCAACGCTGATTACAGACGACCTGAAGATAGAATCAAGTCTTTCCTGCTTGTTGGAATCAACGGGCACGGCAATATACTTGTGCTTGCCGCTTTCCGTAAGGACTTTTGACAGCTTGAGTTCACGGATATCTCTCGAAACCGTTGCCTGCGTGACATTAAAGCCGTAACTCTGAAGGTAAGAGAGCATAGCCTCCTGCGTGTCGATTTCGTATTCTTCTATAAGCTCAAGCATCTTTGCAAGTCTTGCTTTTTTCACTCTCTTTCCCCCTTTATCGACTGCATAAGCTTGTTGTTGACGGAATCAAAGAACTTGTTTCCGCCGATTTCAACGAGCTTTATCTTCTTTTCTGATTTTTCTATGATTATTTCGTCATCGGAAGAGAATTCTATCCTTTCTCCACCATCCGTGCAGAAATAAATATCCTCACCGTCGGAATTATGCTTAACCGAAATCTTCCTTTCGGGAGAAAATAAAATTGTCCTCGAAAAGAGAGAGTGCGAGCATATCGGCGTAAACTCAATACACTCCATATCGGGTTCGATTATAGGGCCGCCGGCCGAAAGAGAATACGCCGTAGAGCCCGTAGGCGTCGAGAATACAAGCCCGTCTGCACGGAGAACGCTTGCGACCTTTCCGTCGGCACGGACTGTGAAATCCCCGAGCTTTGAATACGGGCGTGAAATCACAATGTCGTTGAGTGCGTAGTATTCCTTCTCTGCGCCTGCTGTTCTGTGCAGGAGAGAAAGCGTCATACGCTCCTCCACCGAATAATCTCCGCTTACAAGGCATGAAAGTCTGTCGAGATTATCAATTTCAAGCGACGCCATAAAGCCAAGGCGACCGCTGTTCACGCCAAGTACGGGAATATCGTACACCGAGGCGTATTTTGCGGCACGGAGGATTGTTCCGTCGCCGCCGATTGCTATGACAATATCGGAGGATGCAAGATTTTCCTTACCGAAAACGACGGATTTTCCGCCAAGCTCGGAAGTGTACTTCTCGTCGGCAAAAATCTCCGCCCCAAGAGCAGAAAGTATATCGCATACCGAAATTGCGCAGCCGAGCGCATTTTTTTTGCTGAAATTAGGATATAAAAAAACTTTCACCGACTTTCCCTCCTTATTTATCGTAAATTACATTTTTTGCGGCGTCAGCCACAATTTTTGCGGTATCAACAGCAACGGTGTCGCAATTTTTGCGAAGATGCAGAAGATACTCGATATTTCCGTCTTTTCTGGCAACGGGAGAATATGTAAGTCCTGCCGTGCCGAACATTGCCGACGAAAACGAAATTATCCCGTCAATAACCTCACGGTGAATTTTCGGGGATTTTACAACGCCGTTCTTGTTGAGATTCTTCCGCCCTGCCTCAAACTGAGGTTTTATGAGCAGAACCGCCTCACCGTTGTCGGATAAAATCTCCGCAACCTTCGGTAAAATCAGCGTCAGAGAAATAAATGATACATCAACTGCAATAAAGTTGATTTCTTCCGCAAAAAAGTCTTTGGGAAGATTTCGTATATCTGTTTTTTCGAGGTTGACGACAGCAGGATTTGCTATAAGTTCCTCGGCAAGCTGACCTGTTCCCACATCAACGGAATAAACCTTTTTTGCGCCGTTGCGGAGCATACAATCGGTAAATCCGCCCGTCGACGCACCGATGTCAACGCACACGGCACCGTCAAGCGTTATCCCGAAGTATTCAATTGCCTTTGCGAGCTTTACGCCGCCCCGTCCGACATAATCGTTGTCGCTGACAGCGGTGATTTCGTCAGTTTCACTGACATTTTCGGAGGGTCTGGTGCAGACTTTTCCGTTAACGAAAACACAACCGTTCTTTATCATCGCCTTTGCGTTTTCACGGCTTTTGGAAAGTCCACGCTCAAACACCGTCAGATCAAGCCTTGCCATTGTTAACACTCCGTATAAATTCTGCCATTTTCTCCGCACTGAGTCCTGCGGAGTCAAGCTGGCTCTCAACAGACGCTTGTTTTACGAAACCGTCAATCGCAACAATGTGATATTCACCTGTAAAGCCTTTTAGCTTTGCAAGCAGATGTTCCGCAATTCCGCCGTTTCTTATACCTTCTTCAAAGAAAATAACCTTTTTGTACTTTGATGCAATCCTTGCCGCTTCATCGTCAATCGGGAAGATTTTTGTAAGCTTCAGTAAGTCAAATTCATCTGTAATGTTTTTAGCCTTTACAGCGTTGTTGTATATCCTTCCGTATGTCACAACAAGCGTATCTGCGCCGTTTTCTTCGTATGTATAGGTTGTGTTGAGGTTTTCCTTGTCATATTCCGATTTATCGTTTCCTCTGGGGTATCTCACCCCTACTACACCGTCTGTATCAAGAAGTGCCGTGGTAAGACAAAGCGAAAGTTCCTCATAGCAAGAGGGTGAATACAGAGTAACATTCGGGATTGTCGTCATAAACGCAACATCGAATATTCCCTGATGCGTTTCGCCGTCCTCGCCGACAAGACCTGCACGGTCGATACCGATAACTATATGCTCATTGCCGATAGCGGCATCGTGGAGTACCTGGTCATAGGCACGCTGAAGAAAGCTCGAATACACCGCAGTTACGGGAAGAAATCCCGTTTTTGCAAGCCCTGCGGAAAATGTGATTGCGTGCTGTTCGGCTATACCGACATCGAAAAATCTCGCAGGGTGATTTTTGCTGAAATACTGAAGTCCCGTACCGTACTTCATTGCCGCAGTAACAGCACATATACGCTTATCGTACTTTGCGATTTTCGTAAGCTCCTGCCCGAAAACAGCGGAAAAACTGTCGTCGGATACATATTCGGGGTTTTTCTTCAGCACATCAAGGTTTGAAACACCGTGAAATGCCCCCGGATTTTTTTCGGCAGGAAGATAGCCCTTGCCCTTGACCGTGTTCACATGAACAACCACGGGGTGCTTGAGCTTTTTCGCCGCACGCAGAGTTTTGTCAAGCTCTGCAAGGTTGTGACCGTCAATAGGCCCGAGATATACAAAACCGAGGTCTTCGAACATCGTGCTATGGTAAAGCACGCTTTTGAGTGCCGATTTTGACGCAACAATCGCCTTTATAAGCGGTTCGCCGACTATCGGGGTTTTGTTGAGGATTTTCTCGACAGAACGCTTTGTGTCAAGATATTCGGGTCTTGAGCGTATCTGCGAGAGATATTTTGCAACCGCACCGACATTCTTCGAAATGGACATTTCGTTATCGTTGAGGATAATGATTATATTATCGTTGCTTTTTCCTGCGTTGTTGAGGCCTTCGTACGCCATACCGCCTGTAAAAGCCCCGTCTCCGATAACGACGACTGCATAGTTATCGTCGTTTCCACGGAGTTTCATTCCCCTTGCAATTCCGCACGCCGCTGAAATTGAGTTACTGCTGTGGCCACTGATGAAACTGTCGTGCACAGATTCCGACGGCTTGGGAAATCCCGAAATTCCGCCTTCTTTTCTGATAGACGGGAACTTCTTGTATCTTCCCGTCAACAGCTTATGGGTGTAGGACTGATGACCGACATCCCATATGATTTTGTCTTTCGGAGAGTTGAATACCCTGTGTATAGCCATAGTAAGCTCAACCGTGCCGAGATTTGAGGAAAGGTGCCCTCCGTTTTCGGATACGGTGTCTATGAGTATACGCCTTATTTCAGCGCAAAGCTCCCTGCACTGAGAGAGTGTCAGTTTTTTCAGGTCTGACGGCAATCTCAGGTCGGAGAGCCTGCAACGTAAAATTGATTTCTGGTTAGTTTCTTTCATACTTTTATCCTATATTGTCATCGGCATAAAGAGCGAAATGATTATACCGAGTACCGCACCGCCGAGAACTTCAAACGGGGTGTGTCCGATATATTCCTTGAGCTGCTTTGTTTTTTCGCTCACGCTGTTTTTTTCCATAATTATCTTGTTGAGTCGGTTGAGTTCCCTTGCGTGAAGTCCTGCCGCACGGCGCACTCCCATAGCGTCGTACATTACAACGAGTGCCATAAGGAACATTACAGCGGTTACCGCAGACTCAAGCCCCTCCTGACGACAGCAGGATACCGTTGCCGCACATACGAGTGCGGAATGAGAACTCGGCATTCCGCCTGAGCCGAAAAGTCGCTCGGGATTGAATGTGCGGTACTGTATAGCGTGGATTATCGTTTTGATAATCTGAGCCGCACACCACGATACTACCGCAGAAAGCAGTACATAGTTGTAAGGAAATTCATTCATATTTCTGATACCCCTTTATTTTTTCCTGTCCAGGAGCAAATCTGTAAGCTCCTCCATAAAATCATAATCTCCAAAAACGGAAAGCGCATTTATTGCGTCATCCGAATATTTTTTCGCCGTTTTGTACGCCTCATCTACCCCGACGAGTGCAGCAAAGGTTGTTTTTCCAGAAGCGGCGTCACTGCCTATTGGTTTTCCGAGGGTCTGTTCATCGCCGAGAATATCAAGAATATCATCGGTTATCTGGAAAGCAAGCCCCATATCAAGCGAATATTCCTTCGCTGCGGATATTTTTTCATCGTCCGCACCTGCACATATACAACCGATAAGGCACGCACATTCAATGAGTGCGCAGGTTTTCTGCGAATACATTGATATAAGCTGTTCTGTTGTGACAGCAGACGATTTTTCGTAAGCGAGGTCGTTTACCTGACCGTCGATCATACGCTTTACGCAGTCGGAAAAAACAGCGACGAGCTTTATCTTCGCACCGTCTGAAATTCCGTTGCTGTCGGCAATCACCCTGTACGCAAGATTTTCGAGTGCGTCGCCCGCAAGGAGCGCCGTCGCCTCGTCGAATTCCTTGTGGCAGGATTTTCTGCCTCTGCGGTAATCGTCGTCGTCCATGCACGGCAGGTCGTCGTGTATGAGCGAGAAAGTGTGTATCATCTCAAGAGCGACAGCCGCATCGAGTGCTTTTTCGTATTCACCGCCGCAGATACGGCAGAATTCAAGCGCAAGCACGGGACGGATACGCTTTCCGCCTGCTGACAATGAATAATACATTGCGTCACGAAGTGCCGTTTCGGAAGAATACTTACCGTCAAAAAGAGCGTTTATTCTGTTTTCAACAGCCGCAACATAGGCGTCAAAACGCTGTTTGTTTTCGCTAGTCATTATTCCCTCCGCCGTCAACGGTTATTACCTGTCTGGCTTTTTCGATTTCAGCCTTGCATTTTGCGATAATATCGTTGCCGCTTTTATATAATTCCACGGTTTCCTCAAGTGTGAGTTTTCCGCTTTCGAGTTTTTCTATAATATCTTCGAGTTTTTCCATACCCTGTTCGAATTTCATAAAACCCTCCGTTATACAACAACAGCCTTTACCTCTCCGTCCGAGAGTTTCACGGTGATTTCATCACCCGATGACAGATTTTTTGCTGTGGTTATTATTTCATCTTTTCTGAATATCATTGAATATCCCCTGAGGAGTACAGTTTCAGGGTCGAGCTGTTTAAGAACCGCAGAAAGTGTATCGAGTGCGGCGCTTTTTTCGGAAATAACAGACGCCGTAAGGCTGTTAAGTGCCGATTCGGCGTTTTTCAGCCGTTCGCCTGCCACGATTATCTTATTCTGCGGAGATAAGCGTGAATATTCCGCAACGGAGCATTTCAAATCACTTTCAAGTGAATTTATCCTCTGTAATGTATAATTATACAACAAATCACTATACTTTTGCAATATATTCAGCAAATTATTTTTTTCTTCCGCAACAATAACACCCGAATCGGTAGGTGTCAACGCCCTTCTGTCCGAAACATAATCAACAAGAGTGGTATCAGTTTCGTGGCCGACAGCGGAAATTACGGGAGTAACACACTCCGCAACGGCACGGACAACCTTTTCGGAGTTGAAACAGTTGAGGTCTTCAAAGCTACCCCCTCCTCTTGCGAGGATAATGGTGTCATGCCCCGAAGAATCCGCTTTTGCAAGACTTTTTACGATTGAATCGGGAGCATTCTCACCCTGAACAAGTGCAGGATAAACCGTAACCGAGCAATACGGCGACCTTCTTCCGAGAACCGAGAGAATATCCTGCGATGCCGCACCGTCAGGGGCGGTAACTATGCCGATATGCGACGGATACGGATTGAGCGGCTTTTTCCTTTCTTCATCAAAAAGACCTTCCGCCGCAAGTTTTGCCTTTGTCTGTTCAAAAGCAAGGTACAGAGCGCCTATTCCGTCAGGCTGGATTTCCCTGACGATAAGCTGATTGCTTCCGTCACGGGTGTAAACCTCAACCGAGGCGTTGACAACAACGGTCATACCGTCCTGTATATCGAAAGCGACCTTTTCAGCAGAGGAACGGTACATAACGGCACGGATAGCACTTTCGCCGTCCTTGAGGGTAAAGAAGAACATCCCCGTCTTCTGATGATTGACAAAATTCGATATTTCGCCTTTTATAAACTTCGATTTAAGCCTGTTATCCTCCTTGACCTTCATCGAAAGATAGGTCACAATCTGTGAAACCGTCATCGGATTGGTCAGAGAATTCACACTTCTTACAGTGCCTGTAGCTAAAGGCATTTATTCCCCTCCATATACCATTGAACCGAAAATTGCAACACCCGCGGAATTGTCACACGAAAATTCAGGTGATGCAAAATATATGTTTTCGTATTTTTCTTTCAGCTTGTCCGCAATTATCTTGTCGGACATAACCCCTCCCGCATAAACAACGGGAAATTTTCCGTATTCGGTGAGTGCATATTCCGTCATCCCCGAAACTGCCGCAAAAACACTTTCAAGGCAGAAAAGTGCGGTATCTTCGGGCGGATTGCCACTGTCCACGAGCTTTCTGCACTTGTTTTCAATACCCGAAAGGCAACAGTTTCCGTTTTTAAGTACAGGCTTTTCCCTGAACGACGCCTGCGATGCTGCCGCTAACTTTTCAAGCTCCTTACCGCACGGAAAAGCAAGTCCGAGCATAAGACCGACACGGTCGATAAGCTGTCCTGCCTTGAGGTCTGACGATGTCGCAGCTTCCGTTATGCTGATGAGATTTTCAGCGTCTGGCTCAACAACGAGGCAATCTGTAGTGCCGCCACTCACGTGAAAGGCTATGAACTTTTCTCTGAGGAGCGATAACATTCCCGCAGAATAAAGTGCCGCAAGGATATGTCCTATCTGGTGCGAAGTTCTGTACAGCGGAACTTCAAGCGTTGCGGCAAGAGTTCTGGCAAGACCTTCGCCCGCAAGAAAGCACGGCATATATGAGCCTTCAATGTTTCTTGGGCGTGAGGATACTGCAATGCAGTCGATTTTTCCGTTATGGACAGAAAACAACTCCTCCGCTAAATCGGGGAGCTGCTTTGTATGATGGAATACGGCGTCGCTCTGCCGCAGGCCGAGTTCCCCCTCTTTTACAGGGAGGAGCTTTTTCGCCTGAACAACTTCGTCGGTATCCGTATCATATATTGCAAGCGATGTGGTGTAGTTACTGGTGTCAATCCCAAGGCAACGCATTTTTATACATTCTCCTTGTCTCTTGCATACGCACCGAGAACGCCGTTGACAAACGACACATCGTTTTCATAAGTATATTTCTTCGAAAGATTTACCGCCTCACTGATAGCCGCGTTTATCGGTATATCCGTATGTTCGATTTCGTATATTGCAAGGGCGAGTACCGCAAGGTTGACCTTCGGAATACGGCCTACCTGACGCTTTTCGCTGTATTTTGCGATGGTTTCCGTAGCTCCGCCGAGGTTTTCGACAGTACCTTTGAAAAGACCGATAACATCGGAATTTATTTCAAATTCTTCTGTTTCCTTCGCAAGCTCTATAATTTCGTCGATTTCATTTTCTCTGAACAGACTTTCAAACACGAGTATGAATGCCTGCTCTCTGATTTCACTTCTTGTCATATAATAACTTCCCTTTCAGGCACAACAAGCAAGCCCCACAGATGAGGCTTGCTGTTTGTGAGATTATTTATTTTCCTCAGCTGTTTCAAATACGAGGTTTGCAACAGTAACATTGATTCGTGATACCATTACTCCCGTCATAGACTGAACATCATTCTTTATACGTTCCTGAAGGCTTTCACCGAGTGCGGAAATCTTATATCCGTACTTTGCGGCAACGCTTACATCAATCTGAACAGAATCCCCTGCGAGCTTTACCTTTATGGCGTCGCTCTTTTCGTATTTGCTGAAAATCATTTTCTTGATGTCAACAGCGGGTGCCTGAAGTGATGCCACGCCTTCTGTATCCTTTACGGCAAGGCGGATAATTGTCTCAATTACATCTTCGGAAACTTTGAGAGTACCCTGCTGAGTCTTTTTTATTCCGTCCATAGTTATTCTCCTTTGCACAAAATACATTTATACAAGGATATTATACCACAAAAAATTCAATCGCACAACTATTTTACTTCAAATATTGTAATATTTTCTGTGGGAACAGAAACTTCTCCCAGAAGGATATTTTTTATCTGCGCCGCCTCCGAAGGAACGAGCCCGTCGGTTTTTACAACGATATTTGCGCTGTCGCCGTCAAGATACACCACGCAGTCGGAAAATCCCTGTGCTTTGATAAGGTTTTCGATGACGCTTTCACTCTCAACAAGCTTGGAGGCAGTAACAGCCTCCTGCTTCATTGCAAGGATTTCGTCTTCTGTGAGGTCTCCGCCACCGAGCATTGTCTGGAGCGCAACATTCGCCTCGTCACGCTTTTTTGTGCGTTCAATTCTTGCCTGTGCAAAATAGCTGTCCGAATCGTCGGTGCTGACAAACTCCGCCTCGCCGTAATTTGCTACCTCGTCTGCCTCGTCGAGCGCAGGCTCAAGCTGAACCCCGCCATCTGCGAAGACATAGTTCATATATACCGCAACGCCGAGTATAAGCGTAAGGCACGCAAGAATGATATGCTTTTTTCCGAGAATGATTGTAGGTTTTTTCATAAAAACATCTCCTTAACTTATTTTTGTTACATATATATCTCCGAGTGGTATTCCCAGCACGGTTGACACCGCTTTGTAGACCTCTTCACGCACAACAGCGTTTCCGCCGCCCTCGCACACAATGATAACACCGCTCACCTTCGGGCTGTCCACACGGCTGACAAGCGCCTGCTTTTCGCCGTTCTTCTCAACTATGACATAGCTTTTCTGCATTGCGGAATTACCCGTCTTTGTTTCCTCCGCAAATATGTATTCCTCGCCTGAGGAAAGCGTCACCATAACCCTGTTACGTCCCACGCCGTCAATTTCGGAGAGCATATCCGAAAGCTCATCCTCGATATTCTTCTTATAGGCTGTAAGATTTATCTCGCCGTTTTCGGAGGTCACGGATTTTTCTTCGCCTGAGGTGAACATCCCCGACAGAAGTACGAGCAACATACCGAAAATTCCTATTGCCACAAGAATTTTCGAGGTGTTTTTTTCTTTTAGTTTTGCGACTATTATATCAAGATAATTCTTCATCGGTTTTCACCTCCGCAACAACAACATCTTCTCCGAGAAGGAATTTTATCGTCGCTGAAATTTCCTCTGCGTCTTTATCATAAAGCGGAATAAAACCGATATTAGTAATAGATATGCAGTTCTCGTCCTCAATATTAACATCAACGCAGATTTTTTCCGCAGGTATTCCCCTTGCGGATAATTCCTCCGCCAGTCCGTCGGCTATGTTCTTCCCGATTTCACGGCGCATATCCTCCTCAATATCGTAAACATCGGCGAACGCAGTCACGCTGTCGGAAAGCTCCGAAAAGTCAAAATTCAGCCTGCCCGACATTATCGGAGAGGCTATTGCGGCAATAAAAAGCAACGAAAATATAATCCTCATCTGGCGGTCGAATTTCCTTTCAGGCAAGAGCGTCTGTGCAATGCATATCCCGACAGACATAAAGCACGCCGACGCCACAAGTATTCTCATAGCAGACATCAGGCACCTCCCGCAGTCATTCCGACTGTCATTACAACGGCGGTGGAAATCACAAAAAGCATGGTGAAACTAATCAGCAGCGACATAACAACAGCAAGAATATCCCCGACGGATTTAAGAAAGGTGGATATATACTTCACAGCGAAGAGGTCTGCCGTCGCCCTCCCGACAAATACGCAGAACATTGTTGCCGCCACCGACATCAATGCAGGTAGCATAGTCATTACTATGACTATTATCCCGAACGCCCCTGCCCCGCCACGAAGAATACCGAAACTGCTCCGCAGAGTGCTGTATGCGTCGGAAACCGCATTCCCGACAATCGGCACAAGGTTTGAGGTCATATATTTCCCGACCTTTACGGTAAGTGTATCGGCAGATGTCCCGACGACACTCCGCAAAGTAAGAACGCCCGTAAATACCGTGGAAAACAAGCCTATAAGAAAAGTTGCGAGCTTTTTTATCCCCTCGATTACCGTCGAAAGCGAAACCGTCGGATTTATCGCCTCTACAACGGCAAGGCAGAAGCATAGCGTCATCATCGGCATAAGGAGCTGTGAGGCGGTCTGCGTGAAAATCTCGGCAATGGCAATAACCGTGAGCTGATAACCTGCGGCGCTGCTTATTCCTCCGCAGGCGGCGATAATCCCCGTGAAGACAGGGACATAGGAAAGCAGAAAATCTCCGCCGAGAGAAAGTGTTTCCGACGCTATGAGAACGCAGGTACAGATACATTCCGAAACAACAATCACGCTGACGAGCGCACCGACAACGCCGTATATCCTTGACATCCCGCCGATTTTTGCGGCATCTCCCATACCTCCCATAACCGACGAAACGAGTATCACGGCAATAAGCGACGCCAGCATTTTAAGCGGAAATGCAAGTGCGGAGAGAAATTCCTCCCACACGGTTTTTATAACAGCCGTCGGCGTAAGCTCAAGCACTCCGTCAGGCTCGGATATTCCTATGTCATTATCATCTATGAACTCCTGCGCATTTTCGGGTATCGTTATCCCCGAAAGCTCTTCCTCCGCCGCAGAAAACGTGTCCTCTGCGAAGACGGAAATCCCGAAAAACATAACAGCCGTCACGACTGCCAGAAAAAATGTCACTATCCTTTTCATTTTTACTCCTTACAGGGAGATAAGCTCCCCGATAACCGAAATAATCACCTCAAAAAGCGGAACACAGACAAGCGTAAGCGCCAGCTTTCCCGACAGTTCCGCCACGGTAGCGAGTGCGGTTTCTCCGCCGTCCTTGCATATATCGCAGGCAAGCTGTGTGACATAGCAGATACCGAGTGCCTTGAAAAGCACCGACATATAGACCTCGTCGAGAGCCGCAAAGGAAAAAAGCTGTGAAATAAGCTCCGTCACGGGAGAAATCTGCGTAATCAGAAAGACGACCACAATCGAAACGGCAACAATCGAGATGAAGAGAGAATACTCCCCGTGGTACTTGCCGATAACCTTTGAAAGTATCGTCACGACAATACACAGCGCCGCCACTCCGAAAACACTCTCTACCATAACCCGAAAACGCTTTTCACAGCGTCGAAGAGTGCGCTTATCTCGTCAATTATAATCATAAGCACGACAATCAGTCCTGCAAGAGTTGTCATCATTGCCTGCTCTTCCCTTTCGGCACGCTTGAGAAGAAGATTGAGTACCGCAACGATTATTCCTATTCCTGCTATTTTGAAAATCAAATCAATATTCATTTTTTCCTCCGCTACAAGAGAATTATCGACACCAGCGCGCCGCAGAGAGTTCCCAGCATACAGTACATACGGGAGTTACTCCTGTACTTTTCATCTGCCGCCGCAGAAAGTGACTCAAACCGTGATTTATACACCGACAGCACGGAAATCTGCCCGTCGGCGTCGGTGCTTCCGAGAACGCCACCAATGTCGGATATGAGATTTTTCTCCTCGGCAGAAAGCGGTGCGTTCCAGCGTGTGACGGAGGATTTCCAGCCATGCGAAAAATTCTCCGTATCGTCAAGCGGTATCCCCTCAAGAAATCCGAGAGAAGACAGCGAGGAGTCCGACATCAGCATACGGCAAAGCTCGAAAACATCGGCGTTGCTGAAGTGTATAAAGGTTGTCAGTTTTTCCAGCATAAGAACAACATCCGAGAGGATAATTCTGCGTTTTTTCAACTCCCCCGCCTTGTATATCCCGAAAAATGTGAAAGCAAAAAATATCAGGAGTATGCCTGTAAGTTTCATATTCTGACCTCCCGTATTTCCATAACCCTGCCTATATTTTCACGGTTTCCGAGAAAAATTATATATGAAAAAACTCCGTTTTCTATAAGCCTTTTTATCTGCGGGCGGCGATAAAGCTCGTCCGTACTTTCTGCGTGTGCTGTGGCGATAATATGTGCTCCGCCGTGCATACAGGACATAATAGCGTCGGCGTCTTTTTCCGTGCCGATTTCGTCAACGGCGATGTATTCGGGCGACATTACCCTGAGTGCAGTTGTCATTCCGTCGTATCTCGGATAGCCGTTGAAAACATCGGTAAACCTACCGACATCGTTACTGCTTACCCCTTTGTAAGCCGCCGCTATTTCGCCACGCTCGTCTATTACGCAGACGCCCGTTCTGTTGCCGAGCTGTCGGCATAAATCCCTGAGCACCGTGGTCTTTGCTGAAAGCGGTGCCCCTGCGATAAGAACACTGACGGGTTTGCCCGAAAACACACGCTTGACTATAACATCGGCGGAGCCTTTTCTTTCGGTGCAGACGCGAAAATTTAACCCCGATATGTACCTCACGGTCTCTATTCCATCGGAAGAGATAACTGCAGTTCCGCAAAGACCAACCCTGTGCCCTCCACGAAGTACGACGAAACCCTCGGAAATCTCCCGTGCATAGCTGTGGACAGACTGTCTGCACACAGCGTTGAAGGCGGATTCCACCTCGCCTGCGGTAACAATGCGTGAGAGGGACTTCTGTACTCCGCCTATGGTAACAGCCACCGCCTTTTCGCTCCTCATGCGGATTTCGCATATATCATCGTGTGCGGGGATTTTCGAAAGCTCAGATACTATTCCCTCGGGAAGATAGGGGTAGATTTCTTTTATTCCCATCGTATATCACATCCTTTTTGTTAAGTCTATGCTTTTCCGATGATGTATAGAACGGTTTGTCCCGCCTGCAAGGAATAAAAAAATCCCCGTGAAGATTTTTCTTCACGGGGATGGTATTCAGTTTATAAAACACCTTGCAGTCAGAACCACCGACTTTACACAATATCAATAAACGGCAACGGGAAGATGAAATGTCCGCCTGATTTGAGATATTCCTTTTCCTTTGCGAGAATTCCGTTCCTGAAATGCCACGGCATTACAAGGAAATAATCAGGCTTCATAGCCCTGACTTTTTCTTCGTCGTCAATGGGTATATATGTAGACGGCGTAAACGATCCGAATTTATCGGGATTAACTTCGCCGAAGACCTTGACTTCTTCTTCGGTTATACCGCAGTACTGAAGAATAACATTTCCCTTTGTGGAAGCGCCATAGCCGCATACCAGCTTACCGTCTTTAGCCAGCGAATCAAGCAATGATTTCAGCTGAATGCGGTGTTCGACAGTTCTTGCCGCAAAATCAAGATACGGCTTGAGTGTATCGAGTCCGAGATTTTTTTCCTGGCCAAGAAACCAGTTGATTATTCCCGAATTTGATTTATATGCAGAATCTTTCTTCGCTACTGTTATAGCAAAGCTTCCTCCGTTGATGTCATTCGTGCTGACATCAAGTATGCGAAGGCCAGCGACATCCATTATATATTTGATTGCACCGAGCGAATAATACTCAAGATGCTCGTGGCAAACCGTATCATAGGAATTATTCCTAAGCATAGTCGGCATATAGCTCTGTTCAAGATGCCATATACCATCATCGGCAAGGATTTCATTCACCTGCTTTGCGAAATCAATCGGAGATTCAAGGTCGTAGAACATCGAAATGGATGTAACTATTTTTACTTTCTTGTCGCATATTTCCGAAAACGACTTTACAGAGAAGAAATCGGGAATAAGCTCTACTCCCTCATTATAATACTGACGGAATTTTTTGCCCGTCGGGTCCATACCTATTCTGCGGACGCCTTCTGTTTTGTAGGAATTGAGAGATGTTCCGTCGTTTGAGCCTATATCCAGGACAACATCACCACTTTTAAGATTATACATCGTTTCAAGCATATTGATTTTTGAAGACAGATGCTCTACCATCGAAGGATTGAGACCCGAACGATAGCCGTAATTATCCCCGTACATTTCGTCAAGCGAGTAGCTGTGACCAAGCTGAAGAAGTCCGCATTCGGGACAGAAATACAGGTCAAGAAGACCTGATGTCAGTTTTTCGTTTTTGCTCTTCGGAAAAACTCCTGTAAGTTCCTGCTCACCGAGATTAAGTACTTCCTCAATGTGCGTATTTCCGCATACACGACATTTTTCAAGCTTTGTTACATTCATTTTTATATCTCCTTATCATATGAATATACTTGATGATATATTTCGAGAATTTTTTCAGTTGCCAACCCCATTGAGCGAATTCTGCTCAATATTTCTTTGTCTGTTCTGTCGAACCACATCACATATTCCGGCATAGATGATAAATTCTCGTTTATTAAATAAGTTCTGTTGTATTATCGCTTATACAATCCAAAATGACTGCAATATTCATACCTACATCTCTCCCGTCAATGTTTTTACAACAGTTTCCCACGAAGGCGATATTTCTCTTATCAGCTTATCTCCTGGTGAAGATTTTTCTTCACGGGGCGGGTATTCAGTTTATAAAACACCTTGCACTTCAATAGGAGTTTTATATAGTATCTTTTCTTCGCTTATGCCCATTTTTATAAGGTCGGTCTTTATCGCTGCTGCAACATCAGGATTAAGCACTGCGATTATAAGATAATCAAACTCAGTCTCTGTCAGTCTTTCGACTGGCTCTACGTGGAAATACCGTATGTATTTCTGATATTGTTTATCAACCCATATAACAGGCAATTCTTCGGATTTCAACATCTGGGCATAATAATTCTTTCCTATATTTCCCGCACCATACAATACAACTTTTTTATCTTTCATTGTATTTAAAAACGGACTTATATATCTGATATTAAACACATTCGGAGAAAATCCAAGGAATTTAGGTGCCAAAAGCAGATATTCCATACAAAATGCCTGCAACTGCTGCATAAGTGACTCGGATTTTTCGTGTTTTAAAAAAACACGGGACATTGAATTGTAAAATTCATTGACCGTGCTGAGATACCACGGCTTTATAGAGTTGCAGCTCGACCCTTCACGATGAAAATAGTTATACCCGCTTATATCGCTTATTTTTATGACTTTGCATTTCAGATAAGCCCTCAGTATAATCTCACCTTCGTCAAAAAAATCAAGCCTGGTATCAATATCATCAATGCATTGTTTGATTATATCAGTTTTGAAGATTTTCCCACAGACATTAGGTGGTATACCTTTACCTGAATATTCTTTTGAATAAAGCATATTATCAATAAAATAATCCATTTTTTCAGGTGTATCATATAAACCAAGCGAAAAATTCTCGTAATAAACAATAGTTCCGTCATTTCCTTTATAACTTTTTGAAATCACCATATCGCAGATACCGATATCTTTATAAAGTCTTTTAAGATAATCAAAGTCAAACCAATCGTCAGCATCCAAAAAAGTAACACAATCCGATGTAACTTCTTTAAATCCATTTTTTCTTGCCATAAAAACGCCTTGATTTTCCTGACAGATATACTTTATTCTCGAATCCTTACTTGCATAAGTTTCGCATATTTTCGCAGATCCATCAGTAGAACCGTCGTTGACAATTACAAGCTCGATATCTTCCAGTGTCTGATTTATCACGCTGTCCAAGCATCTTTCAAGATAAGGTTCGACATTATACACAGGAATTATCACAGATACTTTAGACATTTTATCACACCTTCATTCTTCTGATTTTTTCTATATCTACTTTTCTTCTCATATCTTCGATACTTAAAGCGTATTTTTCAAAAAGAACGATTTTCTCTGCATCAATATGCTGAACTGCCTGTTTTACTATATCGCTCATATACGATATACCTACGGCAATAATGAGCTTTTTATTGTCGGAATTATTTATATCCTCAAAAACCTCAGCAGGAGAATAAACCGTTTTACCGCAGTAAGCAGTTCCGTATTTCGACGGATTGTTGTCGGCAAACCCAAGACACTCAATTCCTTCACCGTTCAAAACCTGCGAAGCCCATTCGCCGCAAAGACCTGCACCGAATATATAATAAGAGTCTTCTTTTTCTTCGGGAGAATCGGAACAGAATTCGTCAAAAGAATTGATATATTTTTTGTAATCGTATTCATTGCAGATAAGGTCAAAAGCGTTTAATGCGATAGCGTACCGTTCATCTTCGTCAAGTACGCAAAAATCACGTATTGCTTCTTCGAAATTGTCATCATCTGCGAGAATATAATGTTTTCCTGCCACAGCATTAAACCCTCTGACGCCTAATTCATTTGAAATAACAGGCGTTCCGAGAGAAACATAATCAATCATTTTAACATTCATGCCGAATGTCATAGGCGTGATATTAAGTGCGAAATCACATTCCTTTATTATTCTGTTCTTTTCTTCTTCACTCACTCTGCCGTGGATGATAACATTCGAAGAACAATCCCTGAGTTCATATCCGCCTGCGCCGATAATATGAAATTCAACCTCAGAAAGATTTTTCATATGCTCCACCATTTTTTCAGCATCCGAAATTCTGGTAGCAGATAAAAACACACCTTTTGTAACTGCGTTTTTTTCTTTTCTACGGGGTGCATAATCACGGAGAATTTCTGCTTTATCAAAACAAATCGGAATGACACCGCTTAATTTTTCTTTCGGTAAAGCGTATAATTCCTGCATTCTTTCTGCATCGGCCGAAGTAAGTGCAAAAATATAATCCGCCGCATCGCACGCCGCTTTTTCAAAAGCAAAAGCATATTCAGACTGGTCTTTTTTTATTTGATTATAGTCTGTATATTTATTGAACCAGATAAATTTATCGTATTCCAGGTCAATACTTCTGTAAATAATCTTTTTGTCAGGAAAAGTATTTCTGGCAAGCATAACATGATAAATCGATTCGCAGATTATAAATTCCGAATCTTTTGCCTCGTTATACAAAGCCTCCTGACAGAGTTTATCATCATTTATAAGCTCAAATTGAGAAAAAAAGTTGTTTTGATCTATTTTTTTAATTGCGTCATCAGCTGTAGCGATAGACTTTACAGTAATATTCGGATGCAGAAACTTAGCGTTATCATCGCCAAAATCCACAATTCTCGGAACAATTAATCTTATACTGTATTTTTCAGCAAGAGCGGAATAGAATTTAAGACATTCTGCATTTCCGCATTTTGTATCAATTGATCCGGACATACATATAACAGTTATTTTTCTCATATCCTCACCTGCACCGTAAATCACTTTTTTGTCCATAATAACACCTCTTAATATTTTTTTCTATAAACTTCTTCAACTTCTTCGGCGGTTTTGTCCCACGAGAATTTCTTCGCCTGTAAAAAGCCTTTTTCTATCATTCCTCGGCGCAGAGTTTCGGAAGAAACCACTTTATTCATTGCCTCTGCAAGTTCAAGAGTGCTTTCGGGGTTTATAAGAATTCCCGCATCGCCAACAACCTCAGGCATACTCGAAACATCCGAAGTGATAACGGGACAACCGCACGCCATAGCCTCAAGTATCGGCAAGCCAAAGCCTTCGTAAAACGACGGAAAAAGGAACGCTGTCGCCCCTGACATCAGCTTGCGTTTCTGCTCATCGGAAATATATCCCATAGTAATTATTCGGTCGTCTTTCAGTTCCTCAAGTCGTTTTTTTATCGGAGCGTTATTCGGGCATTCTCCCCCTGCCAGAACTAACTTGAGTTCAGGGAAATCCTTTGAAATCATCATAAACGCATCAATAGTCGAAAGGATATTCTTTCTCATATCTATCGCACCGCAATAGAACATATACGGCGAGGTTATGCCCATTTCTGCGAGAAACTTCTCATCCTTGTCGGGATAATGAAGTTGCTTATCATAACCGAGATATACAACATGTATTTTATCGGCATCATAGCCATATTCTCTGATGATGTCTTTTTTTGTAGCAAGCGAATCGGCCATAATTATTGCGTCGTTATCAAGTGCTGTATTCAGTCCGTTTAAAAAAGCCTCTCTGTCCGCATCGCAAAAATACATCGGAAACAACAACGGCAATAAATCGTGCAGAGTCACCACCATTTTCCCTTTTAAAAGTGACGGCACCGGATTTACATGTGTAAAATGATATAAATCACCTTCCGTGCCTGTCATATCGTTATAATAGCAATTTTTATATTGTTCGGGAGTATACATCAGGTCACGGTAACTGATAGTATTGCATTCGTACTTCGGGACATCAAACCCGCCGAAATATTTATCTATGTACTGACGGTTGTTTCTTTCCTTGTCCTTATCGAAAAATGTAAGAGAATAATCGAAGGTTTTTCTCCTCAGAAGTGCTTTGAAAAGTTCAATTGTATACACGGGAATTCCTCTCGGGTCAGGAGTACAGGCGTGTTGTGCTTCCAGCACTACTTTCATATCATACTCACCTTTCTGTAAATCTCTTCAACCTGTTCGGCGGTTTTCTCCCACGAGAATTTCGATTTCTGCACAAAACCTTTCTCTATCATTGAGCTTCTGAGCTGACTGTCGTCGAGAATTCTCGTCATTTCGTATACAAGCTGTTCTGTGTTCCTTGCGTCAACATAAATTGCCGCATCACCGCCTACTTCAGGAAGAGAAGAATTATCCGCAGTGATAACGGGACATCCGCACGCCATTGCCTCAAGCACGGGTATTCCGAAACCTTCGCACAAGGACGGAAATACAAACGCCTCTGCGTTCGACAAAAGTCTTCGCTTTGTGGAATTATCAACATATCCCGTGAAAATAATTCTGTCACGGTGTTTTGATTTTTCTATCGCATCGTCCATATCAGTAGTATCATCCCACACCTTTTTGCCGACGATAACAAGCTTGATGTCGCTGTATTTTTCGGCAACAGCATCGAATGATTTTATGATAGCGGCGATGTTTTTTCTTCTTTCAAATGCGCCGATAAAAAGAAAATATCTTCCCTCAACGATATCTGAAACATCGCAAGCCTCGGGATACATATTTATATCATCATAAGAAATATATACTACCTTCAGATTTTCTTCGGGAATATCGGTATAATTAAGTATATCCTCTGCCGCCGCTTTGGAATCCGCAATCACAAACGGCTTTATTGTATTGAATCTCTTTTCGGCAATTCTATGTAATTCTTCCGTATGGGGAGGTACCATTCCGGGATATGCATTCCAGATAACATCGTGAATGGTAAGAATCATCTTCCCCTTTAAATTTGTGGGAATAGATACAGGGCACATAAAATGATAGATGTCGCCGTTTGTTCCCGTATAATCGTTGTAGCTTTTCTCAGCGAAAACGCTTTCGTCACGGGTAGCTATGCGATAATCAAGCTCGTTGCACTCAAAAAACGGCACATTGTATTTTCCGAAATACTGTTCGGCACGAACACGGTTTCCGACCTCTTTATTGTAGTCAAAGAATGTCAGCCCGTAGTCGAATGTTTTTCTTTTCAGCAGAGCATTTATAAGTTCAAGGGAATAATACCCAACGCCTCTGAGTTCGGGGTGTCCGACTGCGTGCTGTGCCTCAAGTATCACCTTCAACTTTCGTTTCCTCCCTTATACCCTTGAATTCCGAAAGATGAACAGACGGTTTCTGTTTTTCCTTCGGGGGTAGTTTCATATAGTCGCCGTAAAGCATTGTAAGGTATCTGTCATATTCCTTTACCGCCATGAATTTTCTTCCTTCAAATTCAAGCTCGGTAAATTCGTCTGCAAGTTCTGCAGGGATACCGTATCCGCACACCTTCGGGTTGGGATACGGGTGCGTATTGTGACGGACAAGCTCCGTCTTCTTTTTGTTACAGCTTTTCGCAATTCTGTCGTTACACCGGAAAGCAAAGTTCATCGGAACGAGCGACACTATCGAAAACCATACTCTCGAAAGAAAAGTCGGTGCCAGCTTACGCCCTGTTTTCGACCAGAGTATTTTTCTTATGCAGAAACACGAAAATCTGTGGAGTTTACGCACAATTTTTCCGTCAGGGACGTTATCGAGAACGAAAATATCTATGAAAACACCGTTGTGGTATTTCATATGCTCGTGCCCTGCCCTGCGGTAAAGGGTGTTGTTTCTTCTAAGACGGGAGTATCCGACATTATAGTACGGGTCTGTCCTGTGCTCCTGAAGAAAGAATCTGTCGGTGTCAAGCTCGGTTTTGCAGATATTGAAGAATTTTTCGTAATCCTCCCTGAGCATAATGATGTCTATATCATCATCCCACGGGATAAATCCGCCGTGACGGACCGAGCCTAAAAGCGTCCCTCCGTCAAGCGAATAATTGATGTTGTTTTCACGGCACACCCTGTCAAGCTCTGTAAGACACTCAAGCTGTATAAGCTGGAGTTCCCGCAGAACAGACGGAGTAATCTCTATCTCTGCAAACTGCCGTTCTTTCCCTAAACTTCCCATTTCATCACCGTTTTAAAATCGTTCAGCATACTTTGTTCAAAGGAGTGCGCCATATCGGATTCGTCATAAATATCAACCACCTCGGAAACAAGCATCTGAAGATACTTTCTGCACAACGGGTTTTCCGAAATGAGTTTTACAGCCTTTTTCATATCCTCCGAATTGCTCCTGCTGTTGCCGAGAAGGGTTATTCCCTTTTCAAGCACAAGTCTTGTGTTCACAGCAACGGGAGTTTCGCTCACTCCCATAAGATTGATGCACCCCTGCGGAGAAATAATGTTTATCATCTGTTCTATTGCAAGCTCGCTGTTTTTTCCGCCGACACATTCAAAGCAATGGTCAACCGTTGTCCTCTCGGGAATTCGGTCAATCATCATAACTTTATCTGCAAAGCTGAAATGCTGGAGCTTACGCATGGTTTTTCCGAAAATAAAAATTTCGCTGTCGGGATAAAGACAATGGATAACAAGGCTTACGATAAAGCCCATATTTCCGTCGCCCCAAATGCCTATTCTGCCGACATCGGTCACTCTTTTCTTCTCGAAAGCGTCAAGCGCATTGATAACAACGCTTATAAGCTCGCTGAAAACAAAGACCATCGAATATTCACTCTCAATCGGGATAACACGGTTGCGGGATATCGAAATCATATCACGCATAAAGCCGTCAACACCGCTGGAGGCAAACTTATTCTTCGGGTTGTAATTCCCTCTTATTCTGTCGTTTGCGTCTTCCTCAATCAGCGGAATAAGAACGACTCTCGTTCCGACAGGAAGAGCACCCGTCGGGTCATACATCACCGAAGCGGTAGCCTCGTGAATAAGCGCCATCGGGAGCTTTTCGTCAAGCACCTTACGGTCACGCTGCCCGAAATAATATCGCTGGTCTGCGGCACAAATCGAAAGGTAATCAGGTCTGACAATAATATCGTCCTTGCCGAACTTTATTTCACGCTGATTCATTTCGATGCGCTTTATATCCATCAGCCTGTAAATTCGTCCTATCATAATTTTTTCTCCGATAACAACGCATTTGCTATTTTAAGGTCATACGGCGTAATGATTTTCATATTCGAGCTGTCGCCGTATACAATCTTCATATCGTATCCGAATTTAAGGCAGAGTCTTCCGAGCTCCGTTTCCTTTTCAAGCTGAATATTTTCTTCCTTTGCACGCTCGTAGAGGTCGTGAAGAAGCTCAAGCCTGAAGGTAAGCGGAGTCTGCTCCGCAAGCATTTTCATCTTATCGGGAAAGCTGCTTACATTATCTCCATCCTCGGAAACGAGTATGGTGTCATTCGTAACTCCCGCTGTAACCGACATACCGCATTCCTTTGTGGCATCTATGTTTTCGTCTATGATTCTCTGTGTCACAAAAGGGCGCACGCCGTCATGAGCGATAAGTATATCGTCGGCGGTAATTCCCCACGTTTCGCTTATGAAATCAACTATCATATTGATTGAAAGTGCCTTGTTCTTTCCGCCGGTGATGATGTGTATTTCAGTATTCATATTGTCGTACTGCTTTATCATATCTTCCGTGAAGAGTTTCCATTCCTCAGGCACAACAAGAATAACACGGTTGACCGAAGGATTGATGTAGAACTGCTCCAACGTATTTACGATAAGCGGTTTATCCCCCAACGGAAGAAACTGTTTCGGTAAATCCTGACGATTCATTCTTTTGCCAAGACCTGCCGCTAAAATTCCAGCGTAAATCATTTTGCTCTTTCCTTTCAAAGAATTATTTTAAGATAAATTAAAAGAAAAACAAATCTGCCCAGACCTGAGCTTTCTTAATGCTCTGAAATTCCAATAACTTATCAGCATATTCCTTCAACTGACTTGTGGAATAAATAATATCTGTATCCTTATTATCAATACCACATTCATCAACAACAATAAAATTATCATATACAGATTTTATGTTTTCCTCATACGTTTCCCAATCGGTATAGTCTAAAGGATTAAACTCCTGAATAAATGGTATTTTTTTGCTTGTGAGCGTTTTCATTGCACCTTTTATTACTTCGCTTTCAAAGCCCTCAACATCCAGCCATATATAATCAATCTCGTCAGCGGTGATATTATTTGTTTCAAGATAATAGTCAAGCGCAATTATATCGACATCTTCTATATATTCTCTATCAGGAAGATCAATTTCTCTCTTCAAACCTGACCCACCGGGATTGACGATTGAAAAGAAAAATTGCTCTGTTCCGTTTTTGCTTCCTACTCCGTAATTCATAGCCTGAATATCTTCTGCATCGTTCAGAATACAATTGGCACGAAACAGTTTCCAGATTCTTTTACAAGGTTCAAATCCGATAATGCGCAAGTCGGGATTTATAAGTTTTTTAACATATATCGATGTTGTTCCTATATTAGCACCGATATCCAAAAATATACCATTTCTCTTTCTTTTTCCGTAATGCCTATCCGTCAATTCAAAGAATTTTTTAATCTGATCATAAGAAAAAGTTTTTCCTGTTTCAAGCATTGCTTTTCTCATAGCCAAATCATTTTTTTCGCATATATACTGCAAACCTTCTGTTGTAGATACAATTTCACATTCGAAATAATTCAACACATTACAAATAAAATCCGAAAAATTTATAACCTTTTTTCCGACAGTGTTATTGTAATCATCGAAAACGCTGTTAAGATGCGAAACTATTTCATCATGTGCCGCTACCGCAATTACAAGATACTGAAAATCATCTGTATTAATTTCATCTGCACGAAGTATTTTCTTTCCTTCGCAATATTTTTCCGACGGATTACTTTCAACGAAATAAACAATTTCTGTATCCGATTTCAAACAATTCAATAACCTATGCGCATATTCCCCTGTGCCGTAAATCGCAATTTTCATAACACTTACTCCTTATAAGATTTTTTCTGCAATCTTCGGAAAATCCCTGTAATCATCAATGCAGACAAATTCCACGCCCGATTCATAAACCTCACGGTCGTTTCCGCCCACTCCGTAATCATCACCGAAGAAGATTACATCCTCACGGCTCAAACCGTGCTTTTCGAGGTATCTGTCGAGTGCATACAGCTTGTTGTATGGTTTAGGCGCAATATCAAACGACGAAGTTCCGCCGATAAAGACATTGTACCCGTCGAATATTTCGCACACCCTGTCGTAACATACCCTGCGTTTTGCTCTGTCAGGGTCGTATTTCAGCTTGTCCTCAAGCAACGCCTTTGTTCCGAGAATGGGAAATGTAATCAGCCCCGAGGCGTGAAACTCAATTTCCTCGCCGACATAATCCGAAAAACCGAATTCATCACGGATAGCCCTTCCGTATTCAAGTACCTGCTCACGATTTACAGGGGCGGAAGAATTCTCGATGATTTCAAGCCTTCCGTCACGCACTTCCGAATACTGCATACCGTAAAATCCGGAAATATCAATCGGAAACTGTCCCAGCTGATTATACACCCTCTCACAACTTCCTGCACATACCATCAGAAGACGATATTTTTCCGAAAGCTGTTCGAGTACCCTGCGGCACCGTTCTTCAAGCGGGCTTTTATGCTGTGTAAGAGTGCCGTCCATATCCATTGCAATAAGTTTATACTTCACTTTTATCTTCTCCGTTACGCATAAGCATAATTTGTTCTGCGATAACCAAATCTTCGGGATAGGTTATCTTCATATTGTTTTTGAAATCGAAATAGTTCATCACCGTGCATCCTTCGGGGAGCTGCTGTGATGTCGCAGTAATCTTCGATTCGGGGTCAAAGCCCTCGTAAAGCGGTGCAAACCTGAATGCCTCGGGCGCCTGAACGAGATAATACTCGTCCCTCATTGTCACCTTCTGCCCGAATTTTCCGAGGCTGTCGGTAATGTGCTGTGTTGTGATAACGCCGTCATACTCATCGAGATAATCAAAGTAGATATCTGCAATTTCCGCTGTGAGAAAAGGTCTTGCCGCCTCGGTGATAAATATCTTTTCGCAGTCGGGATAATTGCTTTTTATATACTCAAGGCCACGCCTCAACGAGCCGTTGCGGGAGTTTGCTCCCTCTACGCAGACAACGTCGTATTCGGTACTGAGATATCCGCTGTACGCCTTGTCGCACACCACGATTACAGCATCACTTTTACGGGATTTTTTCAGTGCGTCGATAGAATAGAATATAACCTCTTTCCCGTTCAGCATATTGTACTGCTTCGGGGTGTCGCTTCCGAAACGACTTCCGCTTCCGCCCGAAAGTATCATAGATATGTTCATTACGGATTCACCGTCTTTCTTATATGCTCGTGAATTTTCTTTCCCGCAGTTCCGTCGGGCGAAGAAATGGTTACTTTTCTTACTTCCGAACGCACCGAAACAGCCTTGTTGTAACGCTCATCACCGCAATAATTGTTCAGATAATCAAGAAGATCTGAAATATCGCAAAAACTTTCTGTGATATTGGTATCGTTTGCTGTCTGCTGATTTCTTTCGAAGCTTTCGAAAATATTTCTGAGTGTATACAAATTTTTCTCAACACTCATCGGATAATGCTTTTCTTCTCCTGTAACAACATCGAGTACATTAAGAGTAAAATCATCCTTTGAAAAAAAGTACAGAGTGTTATCGATAAGTTTTGCAACCCAGTACTGTTTTGAGAAAGTCTCCTGCTTTGCAGTCACCTCTCCCGTAACCTCGTCGATTTCAAACGCCATATCAGCAATCCACGGGAACAGATATGTCTTATCACCAAAATTACACACTGCCATAAAATTTCCGTGACTTCTGTTTTCCTTCAATTCAGTTACCACGGTTTTTCTTGTGTCAATATCAAAAATCGCAGTATTTCCGTTCGCAAGTGCCATGCGGATTTTTCTTCCTACTTTACAACAACCACAAACCCCCGAATTTATTTCCTTCAATGTTATAACCTCGGAAGTAAGCGAATTTGTATCGAAAATAACCATTTTATTTTCACTCATACAGGGCAGATAAATCTTATCGTCGAAGACAACCCCATTCTTGAAAATCCATTGTTTTTTATCTGTTTTATTAACCCAGTCATCGCAATAGGTCATCTCGCCCGAAACGGTGTTATATCTTATTATCGCAGGATAATTACAGGGAATAAAAAACAGATTTTCTCCGATTTTTTCTATCGAATAAAAATTCCAGTCAGACAATTTATTTTCAATGAAAATAGTATCAAACTTTCCTGTTGTCTTATCGTAAACTGCTATGTTTTCAGCAAGCATAGGTGCAAAATACAGCTTGTTGTCACACTCCGCAACTGATGCATACAATCTGTAACCGTTTGCATTTTCTTGCGGGAAAGCTCCCACGCTCTCAACTTCCATAGTGTCCTTACGGATTTTCAGCAAGGAATTTACATTGAGTGCAAGTGCCCAGATATATTCACCGTCATCGTGCATATCCTCAAATTCAAGGCGGAAACCGTCGTGCGAATAATCGGTAATATCTGCATCCTGAACCATAATCGGCTTGCCTGTAAGCTGATAGAGCGCAACGAGCGAACTGCTTCTGTCGCCGTAATATGCGTCGGTACAGATCAATGCACGCTGAAGGTCGGGGGTATCGTCATATATTCCGAATCCCGATTTTTTATACCAATCGATAATTTTAAGATACTTATCGACAAGCTGATGACGCATGGAGTCGTACACCGCAGTACTCAACGGATGGGGACGCCACCAGAGAACGACATCCTCACGGCGAAGAAAATAGTTGAGTACGGATACAACTTTTTCAAGATATGCGCTGTTTCCCTGAAGAATGGAGCCAACGCTTGTATTGTAAAGAATAACCTTCTTGTCGCCGATGAGTTTCTTCCACTTTTCAGGGAGTGTGAAGTCTTCTCTCCTTGCATTTATTATGCTGTCAAACTTCGGACTTCCGAGGGCAACAAATCGTTCTTCGGTATTGCTGTACGCCCCCTCGGTAGCTTCATCAAAAACTCTTACATATGTATTTCGTACAAGCTCCGACTGGGCAAAAATCTTGTCCGCATAAAGACACGCAGGATATTTGCAGAAATTTTCGGAGACATTTTCGGTCACTACAAAATACGGAATGTACGCAAGACAATCCGTGTATTTCTTCAGCTCGGAAGAATAAAACCTCGGGTCAACGGAAGTTACAAAGTTGCTCCCGTCGTAAGGATTGTGTATATAGATTACATCGGGTTTTCTCTGCTCAAGATTGTACGCCTCGTAATGAATTACGGGAACATAGTCGGGATAATCCCTGCCTTCATAATGAAACTCCCCTAAAGAATGATCGGGCTTTCGGTCGTAGTAAGGTACAGGGACAACATAAGCGTCGCAGTCGGGGTCTTCGACCGCTGCCTTCCATACGCTTTCAAGGGAGTCCCACATACTTGCCTTGTACGGCATAAATACAACCTCAAGCCTTGTTTTGATATCATTTTTTACGCTGCTTTCAGCCTTCATAAGCTTCTTGTCGAGTTCCTTCTGCACTCTGCCCGCAGAAGTTCCATCCGAAAGAGAATCAGAAACTTCATAGAGAGCCTCGCAATATTCCTCAATATAGGAGACAGTAATAAAGCCCTCCCCCTCTGAGCCTTCGATAAGCCCTCCGAGCTGGATTGCGGTATCCTGACAATCGGCGAGAAGATTTCTCGCATTGTCGTATTCTTTTTTGTCAATGCAGTTCTTGAGTATTTTATGTGCGTTGTAAATTGTTTCAAAAATCTCAAGGATACTTTTCTTTAAAAATCTTCTCATCTTCTCATCCCCGTAGCATCATAATCAAAAGCCATATATGACAAAATTGTAGCATTTTAAAATAAATAACAGTCCATTTTTTGTAGAATATAACTATATTATACCTTAAATTATACACACTGTCAACATTATATATATCGGCAAAAATGTTGTTTACTTTAGCAGAACTGAGCTGATAACAACATAAAACAAACCCCTCCGAAAAGAAATTCTTTCCGAAGGGGTATTTTGTTTATCTGAGCCAGTCCTTTTCGCTTTCGTGGCGTTTTGGTCTGTCCATAAGGTCACGGAGTGCCTGCTTTACATCCTTGCCGTTGGTAAAAACTTCGTGGAGCTGCTGTACGATAGGCATATCAACGCCTACCTTCTGCGAAAGCTCCCACGCAACCTTGGCACAGATGTAGCCTTCTACCGTTCCGATTTCGGCAACAGCTTCATCGGCGGGAGTTCCCTTGCCGATAAGTATTCCGGCACGGCGGTTACGGCTGTGCATACTTGTGCAGGTTACTATAAGGTCACCCATTCCCGAAAGTCCGAAGAATGTTTCCACCTTTCCGCCGAGCTTTACGCCGAGACGGGCAATTTCGGTCATTCCTCTTGTCATAAGCGCCGCCTTGGTGTTGTCGCCGTAGCCCATACCATCGCATATTCCCACACAGAGCGCAAAAATATTCTTTAGTGCGCCGCCAAGCTCACAACCGATAATATCGTCATTCACATAGACCCTGAAACAATGGTTCGAGAGCTGTTCCTGAACATAATACAGTGCCTCTGTATCAAGCGATGCCGCAGAAACCGTTGTCGGTGCGCCGAGAGCGACTTCCTCTGCGTGAGAGGGACCTGAAATCACGACGACCTTGTTATCGGGGATTTCTTCGGAAATAACCTCGCTGAGACGCTTGTATGTTCCTTCCTCAAGACCCTTACCCGTATTTACGATAATGGTATTTTCGGAAATGAACGGTGCCGCTTGCTTTGCAATTTTTCTTACAAAAGCCGACGGAATTGCAAAAATCACAATATCCGCACCCTTTATGCAGGAAATATCCGTCACGAGCTTTATGCTCTCGTTTATCTTCACTCCGGGAAGGAGCTTTTTATGTTCTCTTTCAGACTGAAGAAGATGGATTTCATCTTCAAATGCAGACCACACGGTAACATTATGCCCGTGTGCATCGGACATAACAGCAAGACTGAGTCCGAAGCCGCCCGAACCGAGTACAACTATATCAGCCATAATCAGTCCTCCTTAGCTTTTTTCTTGCCGAATTTATTTTCAGTTCCTGCACGTAGCCTCTTGATGTTCTCTCTGTGCATATAAATGAGGAGTATGCTTGTGATAACAACAAGCGTTGTATTCAGCCAGATATAAGGCACATCGCCTCTGAGTGTCTGTGTGATGCATGTGGTGAACGGATACAGTACCGCAGCGGAAATCGACGCAACGGATACATATCTTGTGAGAATTACCACGAGAATAAAGAATGGGATTTCGATGCAGAAAGTAATCGGGTCGATTACCAACAATATCGAGCAGGAAACGAGTATTCCCTTTCCGCCCTTAAAACCGTAGTATATTGGGAAAATATGTCCGAGAATAGCGAAAATTCCCGCAACATATCCCACGAATATCGTCGAATATTCAGTTACCGTTCCGAGAGGAGTAGTTGTTTCAACTACAAGACCCGTATCGAAAAGATTGAATATTGCAATCCCGATAAGCACCGAAACTACGCCTTTTGAAAGGTCGCCGAGAAGTGTGAGAAGTGCAGGACCTTTTCCGAATACACGGAGTGTATTTGTAAGCCCCGCATTCTTTGAGCCTACCGTTCTTATGTCGGTTTTCTTCCACAGCTTGCAGACGATTATAGCGCTGTTAAGACTTCCGAGAAGATAGGAAATCAACGCTGTAATCCCCAACGCCGCAAAAAAATTCACATTATTATCTATCATAAGAGTTGCCTCCTACTTGTTGTCATTTTTGCCTCTCTCCCTTACGATAAAGCGTACGGGAGTACCCTCTAATCCGAAGGTCTGTCTTATCTGGTTTTCGATGTATCTCTGGTATGAGAAATGGAAAAGCTCCGCCTTGTTAACGAAGGTAACAAATGTCGGCGGCTTTGTCGAGGGCTGAGTCATATAGTAAATCTTCAGCCTCTTTCCCTTGTCCGAAGGCGGCTGCACTCTCGATGTGGCGTAAGCCAGAACATCGTTGAGCATACCGGTCGAAACACGCATCGAATTCTGCTCGTTGACATACTTTATCATATCGAACAGTTTGTCTATACGCTGTCCTGTTTTTGCGGATATGAACACAAACGGAACATACGACATAAAGCTGAATTTTTCTTCAAGCTCCTTGCGGTAATTGTCCATTGTATTATTATCTTTCTCTATTGCGTCCCACTTATTCACCGCAACAACGCAACCCTTTCCCTGCTCGTGAGCATATCCCGCAACCTTGCTGTCCTGCTCGGTAAAACCAACCTCTGCATCAATAACGATAACGCAGACATCGGCACGGTCAACTGCCATATACGCACGGAGAACGCTGTAACGCTCGATATCCTCAAGAACCTTGGATTTCTTGCGTATTCCCGCAGTATCGATGAATACGAACTTGTCGTCACCCTTTTCGATGATTGTATCGGTAGCGTCACGGGTAGTTCCCGCAATATCCGAAACGATAACTCGTTCTTCGCCTGCAATGCGGTTGATAAGTGAAGATTTTCCGACATTAGGCTTTCCGATTACGGCAACCTTTATGAATTCCTCATCATATTCGCCCTTTTCGAAATCCTCGGGGAAGTGTTCCATCACGGCGTCAAGCAGGTCGCCTGTTCCGTGACCGTGAACCGACGACACTCCGATAGGGTCGCCTATTCCGAGGTTGTAAAATTCGTAGAATTCAGCGGGAGGCTCTCCTACCGTGTCACACTTGTTGACACAAAGAACCACAGGCTTTCCGCTTTTCTGGAGCATCGACGCCACTTCCATATCGTTTGCTGTAACGCCGCTTCTGAGGTCTGTTACAAATATAATAGCATCTGCCTTTGTTATAGCAAGCTCAGCCTGTCTTTTCATCTGAGAAAGAATAATATCGTCGGATTTCGGTTCTATACCGCCCGTGTCGACTAACATAAACTCTCTCCCGCACCATTCGCATCTGGAGTAAATTCTGTCACGGGTAACGCCGGGGGTATCCTTGACGATGGAAAGCCGCTGTCCTATAAGCTTGTTGAAAAGCGTGGATTTTCCGACATTAGGACGCCCTACTATCGCTACTATCGGTAATGACATTATTTTTCCCTCCTTTTTGACAACTATAAAAAAACAGAGAAGGATTGACCTTCTCTGCAAAAGAAGTGTTATTACGCTTCCTTCTTTATTACCTCTACGCCCTTGTAGAAACCACAGTTCTTGCAAACTCTGTGCGGTGTCATAAGCGCTCCACAGTTAGAGCATCTGCTGAATGCAGGAGCCTCCAACTTCCATACAGCTGAACGTCTCTTATCACGTCTAGCCTTGGATACCTTTCTCTTTGGTACTGCCATTTTTAAAGCACCTCCCCTTAAATCTATACAAAAAATTATTGACTTTATTCAGTCCTGACAGTCGCAGTCGCCTTCATTGAGGTCGGCACCGCATCTCTGGCAAAGACCTTTACAATCATCCCTGCAAAGCACTTTTGACGGAAAATGCAATAACAAGGTAGAAAGTACCTGTTCATCGAGGTTGAGCTTGTCCCCCGAAACTTCAATGTATCCATCGCTGTAATCCTTTGCAGTATTCACGACGATTACATCCATGTCGAAAGTGTAATCATGCTCAAACTCTATCAGACATCGGTCACATATGTGATTGAGTCCGTAAGTGGCACTGAGCTTAAGCTCAATAACGCCTGATCTGTTTGTGATATTCCCTTTTACCGAAGGGCGCTTTGAAAAATCGACCTGAATGTACGAATCGCAGACATCTTTGTCGATTTCATAGTCAAAATCAACGCTTTTTCCGAGATTTTCGTATAATTGTCTTAAATCGATAAGCATAGTCGCACCTCTGAACATCACAAATTATATTATAGACGGATTTTCCCTGATTGTCAATAGAAAAATAAAATTTTCCTCAAATTAATAACTATGTGACGCAAATTTCTTTACGCCACATAGTCCTTTTAATTATTTACTTTGTGTACTTGAGTACGCTGTCGGGAAGCTCCTCTGCGTCAGCAGAAACTGTGATGATGATGTTTACATCTGCGCCTGCTGTCTTTTCGAGCTTTGCAAGGAGTACGCCGAGTTCTGCGTAATCTCTGCCTACAACCTTGAGGATACCGTCAACATAGATTTCAGAAATGTCGAAGTTACCTGCAAGCATACCTGCCACGAAACCGTAGAACATATCTGCGCCTTCGAGGTTGTAGTCTTCCATGTCTGTAAGTCTTACACTGTGATCGATGTCGTATGTAAGCTTAAGACCTTTTTCGATGCATACTATATTACCGTTTGTAGACTTTGCAGCCTCATTTATCATATCGATAAGAACCTTTGTCTTTCCTGAACCCTTTTTTCCTGTGATAATCTTAATCATAGAATAACACTCCATTCCGCCTGTTAAGGCAATATATTTCAAATACCGTTACGGTATCTGCGGACTTTGGTTTTTGACTAGTTGAGCTTTGCCTCGAGTGCAGCCTTGTCGCCTTCGTAACCGGGCTTTCCGAGGAGAGCGAACATGTTCTTCTTGTAGCTCTCAACGCCGGGCTGGTTGAAGGGGTTAACTCCGAGAATATATCCCGAAACCGCACAAGCCTTTTCGAAGAAGTAAATGAGGTATCCGAGAGTCTTTTCGGTTGTGTCGTCGATTTCGAGCACGAGGTTGGGCACTCCTCCCTCTGTATGAGCGAGAACAGTTGCCTGGAATGCTCTGCGGTTTACAACCGACATATTCTGGTTTGTGAGGAAGTTAAGACCGTCAGCGTTAGCCTCATCGTCCTTGAGGAAGAAATCCTTCTTGGGAGTCTTGATGTCAACAACTGTTTCGAAGAAGAGTCTTTCGCCTTCCTGAATGTACTGTCCGAGTGAATGAAGGTCTGTCGAGAATGTAACGGATGACGGGAAAAGACCCTTTCCGTCCTTACCTTCACTTTCACCGAAGAGCTGCTTGAACCACTCGTTCATCATTGTGAAGCTGGGGTCGTAAGTTACGAGCATTTCAAGAGCCTTACCCTTTCTGTAAAGGATATTTCTGATTGCTGCGTACTTGTAGCAGTCGTTGTTTTCGAAATCAGCGCAGAGTTCATTCTGTGCAGTTCTTGCGCCTTCCATGAGTGCGTCGATATCGCAGCCCGCAACAGCAATCGGGAGAAGTCCCACTGCTGTGAGAACAGAGAATCTTCCGCCTACATCGTCAGCGATAACGAATGATTCGTATCCTTCTGCGTCAGCAAGCTCCTTGAGAGTTCCCTTCTTTGCGTCGGTTGTAGCATAAATACGCTCTCTTGCGCCTTCTTTTCCGTATTTCTTTTCAACGAGCTCACGGAATACTCTGAATGCGAGTGCAGGCTCTGTTGTTGTACCGGACTTGGAGATTACATTTACTGAAATATCCTTGCCCTCACAGATTGAAAGCACTTCGTTGAGGTATGTAGGGCTGATGTTGTTACCTACATAATAAATGTTGGGAGTATCTTTTTTGAGGTCGTTGTAGAACGGGGACTTGAGGAATTCAATAGCCGCTCTTGCACCGAGGTAAGAACCGCCGATACCGATAACAATAAGAATATCGGAGTTTTTCTTGATTCTTTCGGCAGCAGCCTTGATTCTTGCAAATTCGTCCTTATCATAGTTTGTCGGAAGTTCTACCCAGCCGAGAAAATCATTTCCCGCACCTGTCTTGTCAGCAAGCGTCTTTGCGGCAGCTTCGGTTTCTGATTTCATCGCTGCGATTTCAGCGTCTGATACAAACTCACCGGCATACTTTGAATTTAATTTTACATACATTTCTTTGTTGCCTCCATAGATTTTTACTATGACCATTTTACTATAAAATCGACTTCTTTGCAAGTTATTTTCAAGTCGGGTTTTCGTTTTGTGCAGTTGCACTAAAACGAAATTGCGCTTTTCAGCAAAATGCACAACGCCTTAAAAAATGTCATTTTTTCGATTTTCTGCATAGCGACCACATCTGTACGGCAGAGTTCCTCCTCTCCGAGAAAGAAAATCACCTCCCCGATGATTTCGCCCTGATTGACAGGTGCATTTACAGTTTCAGGAACAACAACCGTGGTTGTAATCTCCTCAGCCTTACCTACGGGGATAATCACCCTGTCTATTTCGTTGCAGGAGATGTAAAGCTCACGACCTATACCTCCTTTTACACGTATTGTTTTAGGACATTCTGCTGTAAGCTGAGGAACAACAGATTCATATCCCGTAAACCCTGTATTCAAAAGACTTTTTGCTCTTGTAAAGGCGTTGTCCTTGTCACCATTTCCGAGAGTCACCGCTATGTATTTCACGCCGTCACGCTCCGCCGCCGCAACAATACAATGCCCCGATTTCTCGGAATACCCTGCTTTCAGTCCAAGCGCACCCTTGTATTCACGCACAAGACGGTTGGTATTGACAAGCTGTGTTTCGCCGTTCTTTATATCGGTCATATAGGTCGTCATATACGGAATAAGAAAGTCGTATGAAACAAGCCTGCGTGCCAGAACAGCCATATCATACGCTGTTGTGTGCTGTCCGTCGCTGTCATATCCCGTGCAGTTGTGAAAATCAGTGTCCCGCATACCGATTTCCTTTGCCTTCGTGTTCATCAGGGATACAAATTCCTCTTCCGTACCGCAGATATGCTCCGCAAGGGCAATACACGCATCATTTGCGTTGCCGATTATTATTCCTTTGAGCAGCTCGTCAACCGTAATTTTATCTCCGCTTTCGAGCCATATCACCGCTCCTGTCGCATTATAGGCGTTGACGCCCGCCGTGACTACCGTTTCCGCAGTAAGCTCGCCGTTTTCGATAGCCTCCGCCGCAATCAGCACCGTCATCAGCTTGTTCAATGTCCCCGAGGGCAACGGCATATTCCCTGCATCGTCGTACAGAACCTGCCCCGTCGACGCTTCCATCAGTATTTCGGCGTCGGGAAAGTCAGCCTTCGCATCAACGGAGATGTCCTCCCCGTCGGCAAAACACTGTATTCCGCATATCATCAATGCAATTATTGCCAGAAAAACAGAAAACATTCGCTTCATATACATATTATTCCTCCCGTACAAGTTTTCTTGACGGTAAATAATATGCAGGAAATTCCCCGTATAAAACAAAAATACCGATAAAGCATAATGCCTTATCGGTATTTTTCGTGTTCTGTACCTTAATTAAACGATGAACTGCTTGATCTTTCCGAGGAATGCGTCTGCATCATCTGTGTGAGCGTTGAGCTCGATAGGCTTGGAAAGGTCAAGGCTGAAGATACCCATGATTGACTTTGCGTCTACTGCATATCTTCCTGAGATAAGGTCTACGTCGAAATCGTAAGCCATAACGATATTTACGAATTCCTTGACATCGTTGATTGTTGCGAGCATGATCTTTGTTGTTTTCATTGTTTCTACCTCCAAATTTAATGTGTCTTTTTTCTCTTTCTCTTGGGTACACCATTAATATATCCGCATTTTTCCTCATAGTCAAGCAAATTTGAAATATTTTTTCAAATATTGTATAATAGCATTAATTTATCAAATCAAGTTAATTTCATTTGTGCAAATGCACTATATATGCATATATGTTTTTGTACAAAGTGTTGCGAAGGAGAATTTATGTCCGCCTATAATTACAACATACATTATATATCTTTCGGGTGTAAGGTCAATCTGTACGAAACCGCACATCTGCGACATATGTTCATAAGCGAAGGCTTTGACCCCGTCGAAAACGAAGAAGACGCCGACATCGTACTGATAAACACCTGCACGGTAACCGCCGAAAGCGACAAAAAGCTCCGTAAAACGATAAACCGTATACGCCGTGTAAATCCCGGGGCGATAATTGCCCTGACGGGCTGTTTTCCACAGGCTTTTCCGAACGAAGCAAAAGCTCTCGGAGTTGAAATAATCACGGGAAGCCGCAATAAAACCGAACTTCTGCCGATGATTAAGGAATATTTCACTCTGCCTTCCCCCGTTATGTCGGTACCGTCTATCGCAAAATCCCACGATTTTGAAAGTATGGTCGGCTGTACAGACGGCGAGAAAACCCGTGCTTTCCTCAAAATTCAGGACGGCTGTGACAGATACTGCAGTTATTGCATAATCCCGAAAGCCCGTGGAGGTATGGCGTCACGCAACCTCAATGAAATCCGTGCAGAAACCGAATTTGCGAGCGCAACGGGGCACCGTGAAATTGTTCTTGTCGGGATAAACCTTGCCTCATACGGTATAGAAGAAGGTCTGACAATCGCCGACGCAATAGACACAGTTGCCGCAGTCAAAGGGATTGAACGCATCCGATTAGGCTCGCTTGAACCCGAAATGCTCACCGACGGAATTATAGAAAGAATGGCAGAGCAGAAAAAACTCTGCCCGCATTTCCATCTTTCGCTCCAGAGTGGCTGTGACAGAACGCTGAAGGCTATGAAAAGACGGTACACAACCGCAGAATACCGTGAAATCGTCGCAAAGTTGCGTGAGAAATTCAAAAACTGTGCAATAACCACAGATATAATGGTCGGTTTTCCCGACGAAACAGACGACGATTTTGCCGAAAGCTGTCGTTTTGTTGAGGAAATCGGCTTTTCGCAGGCGCATATCTTCGCATATTCCCGCAGAAAAGGCACCGTTGCCTATTCAATGGAAAATCAGGTTGACGAAAAGCTCAAGCGTGAGCGTGCCGAAAGGATGAGCGAAATTACCATATTATCACAGAAAAGGTATCTTTCATCGCAGGTCGGACGGGTTGTTCCCGTACTTTTCGAGCGTGAAAGCTCCCCCGATTTCCATAACGGACACTCGCCCGAATATATGTTCATAAAAGTTCCGAAAAAAAGTTGCGAAAAAAGTTTGCGAAATATGATATTTTATGTTAGAATATTAAAGATTGAAAATAATTGTGCGGTGGGAGAGATTATTTCCCCCGACGAATTATAAAGCAAGGAGATTTTTAAGATGGCTGTATTCAGAATTTTCGTCGAAAAGAAACCCGACTACGCAGTAGAGGCTGGAAACATCCTCTCTGACGCAAAAACCTCACTCCGCCTTGACGGACTCAGGAATGTAAGACTCCTCAACCGCTATGACGCTGAAGGTCTTACCGAAAAGGATTTCCGTCTTGCAATCCCGATAGTTTTCTCAGAACCCGCTGTTGACAAGATTTACAGTGAGCTTCCCGAGCTTTCGGAAAATGAGCGTGTTTTCGCAGTAGAGTACCTCCCCGGTCAGTTCGACCAGCGTGCAGACTCATGCGAGCAGTGTATCCAGCTTCTCACGCAGGGTGAGCGTTGCAAGGTAAAGAACGCAAGAGTTTACATCATCGAGGGCGACATCACAGACGAACAGTTTGAAAAGCTCAAGTCATACCTCATCAACCCAGTTGAAAGCCGTGAGGCTTCTCTCGAAACGGTTGACACGCTTGAGGTTACATACGATATTCCCGAAACAGTTGAAACACTCGACGGATTTATCAAGCTCGACGAAGCAGGACTCAAGGCATTCATCGACACATACGGTCTTGCTATGGACCTCGACGACATAAAGTTCTGCCAGAAGTATTTTGCAGACACCGAAAGAAGAAACCCGACAATCACAGAAATCCGTATGATTGACACATACTGGTCTGACCACTGTCGTCATACAACATTCAGCACACACCTTGACAACTTCAAGATTGACGCTGACTACATCGAAGACACATTCAACGAATATCTTGACATCCGTGAAGAACTCGGCAGAAGCCTCAAGCCTATCACTCTTATGGATATCGCTACTATTGCCGCAAGAAAGCTCAAGAAGGACGGCAAGCTCAACGACCTCGACGAGAGTGAAGAAATCAACGCTTGTTCTGTAAGAATAAAGGTTGATGTTGACGGCAAGGACGAAGACTGGCTCCTCATGTTCAAGAACGAAACACATAACCACCCGACTGAAATCGAGCCTTTCGGCGGTGCGGCAACCTGCCTCGGTGGTGCAATCCGTGACCCGCTTTCAGGTCGTTCATATGTATATCAGGCAATGCGTGTAACGGGAGCGTCAAATCCTCTCGTGCCCGTTGACGACACAATCCGTGGAAAGCTCCCCCAGAAGAAGATTACTGTCGGTGCTGCCGCAGGATACAGCTCATACGGAAACCAGATTGGTCTTGCAACAGGTCATGTTGCTGAAGTATATCACCCCGGATATGTTGCAAAGCGCCTTGAAATCGGTGCTGTTGTAGGTGCTGCTCCCCTTGAGAACGTCGTTCGTGAGGCTCCTACTCCCGACGATGTTGTTATTCTCCTCGGCGGAAGAACAGGCCGTGACGGTTGCGGCGGTGCAACAGGTTCTTCAAAGTCGCATACAGAATCCTCACTTGAGGCTTGCGGCGCAGAAGTACAGAAGGGTAATCCCCCTATCGAAAGAAAGCTCCAGAGACTTTTCAGAAACCCTGAAGTAACACTTATGATAAAGCGTTGTAACGACTTCGGCGCAGGTGGTGTTTCCGTTGCTATCGGAGAGCTTACAGACGGTCTTATCATCAATCTCGACAAGGTACCGAAGAAATACGACGGTCTTGACGGAACCGAGCTTGCAATCAGTGAATCGCAGGAGCGTATGGCGGTAGTTGTAGCAAAGACAGATGTTGACGCATTCATGAAGGCCGCTGACGAGGAAAACCTCGAAGCTACCGTTGTTGCCGAAGTTACAGCAGAGCCCCGTCTCCGCATGAACTGGAACGGCAACGAAATCGTAAACCTTTCAAGAGAATTCCTCAACTCAAACGGTGCAGAAAAGCACGCTGACATCACAGTAAATGTCCCTGTACTCACAACAATAAAGAAATACAGCGACAACGAGGACAGCTGGCATGCTCTCATGTCAAACCTCAATGTATGTTCGCAGAAGGGTCTTATCGAAAGATTTGACTCCACAATCGGTGCAGGCACAGTCCTCATGCCTTTCGGCGGTGCATATCAGCTCACACCGACACAGGCAATGGCGGCTAAAATCCCCGTACTCAAGGGAACAACAAACACCTGCTCACTTATGGGATGGGGCTTTAACCCCAACATCAGCGAAAAGAGCCCCTACCACTCTGCAATTCTTGCGGTTATCGAATCAATCGCAAAGGTTATCGCAGTCGGCGGCTCATACAAGAAGTGCTGGCTCACATTCCAGGAATACTTCGAAAGAACACAGAACAATCCTTCACGCTGGGGCAAGCCTTTCTCGGCGCTCCTCGGTGCATTGAAGGCACAGCTTGAACTCGGATGCGGTTCAATCGGCGGTAAGGACTCAATGTCAGGAACATTCGAAAACATCGACGTTCCCCCTACCCTCGTATCGTTTGCGGTATCCGTTGCCGACAGCAGAAAGGTAATCTCTCCCGAATTCAAGAACAAGGGCAGCAAGGTTGTCCTCATCAAGCCTGAATTTGACGAGAATATGCTCCCGAAATTCGACAGCATCAAGGCTTGCTTCGAGCGTACAGAAAAGCTCATTGCCGACGGAAAGGCACTTTCGGTATGGGCGCTTTCATTCGGCGGTGTTGCCGAGGCTGTTGCAAAGATGTCATTCGGTAACAAGATTGGCTTCAAGTTCGACAAGAAAATCAGCGTAGACGACCTCTTCGGAACAAACTACGGCGGATTTGTAATCGAAATCAACGGCGATGTTGATTCCGACCTTGAAGTAATCGGTACAACATCATCAGAATACACAATCGACTGCATCGACTACAAGGTTAACCTCGACGAAGTACAGGCAAAGTGGGAAGGCAAGCTCGAGCCTATCTTCCCCGTTGAAGTACCCGTTGAAAACCCCGCAGCGAAGATTTACACACACACAACACTTTACAGACCTTCTTCAAATATCAAGGTTGCAAAGCCGAGAGTGCTTATCCCCGTATTCCCGGGAACAAACTGCGAATACGACACAGCAAGGGCATTTGAAAAGGCAGGCGCTATCCCCGAAGTTGTTGTTATCAGGAATATGGATTCCGCAGCTATCACTGAATCAATCGCAAAGATTGAGCAGTCAATCAAGAACTCACAGATTGTTATGCTCCCGGGCGGATTCAGCGGCGGTGACGAACCCGACGGAAGCGGTAAGTTCATCACTGCATTCTTCAGAAACCCGAAAATCAGCAACGCTGTTATGGAACTCCTCAACTTCCGTGACGGACTTATGCTCGGTATCTGTAACGGTTTCCAGGCACTCATCAAGCTCGGTCTTGTTCCTTACGGAAGAATATGCGATATGGAAGACGACTCTCCTACCCTTACATTCAACACAATCGGTCGTCACCAGTCGATGATGGTAAGAACAAGAATTGCATCCAACAAGTCGCCCTGGCTTGCAGGTACAGAGGTCGGCGATATTCACACAGTTGCTATCTCTCACGGCGAAGGAAGATTTGTCGCTACCGAAAAGCAGCTCAAGCTTATGTCTGAAAACGGACAGATTGCTACACAGTATGTCAACATCAACGGCGAGCCTACTCTCGACATCAGATACAACCCCAACGGTTCTATCGAGGGTATCGAAGGTATCACCTCTCCCGACGGACGAGTTCTCGGTAAAATGGGACACTCCGAGCGTATGGGAAGCGACATCTGCAAGAATGTTCCCGGCGAAAAGGACCAGAAGATATTCGAAAGCGGCGTAAGATACTTCGCAGACTAAAGGCGAGCCGCTTTAGATGTTTCATATCATACAAACAAAAGGCATCGGAATAAGGATAACGCCCGTACAGAAATTTTATATGTATTTATCGAGGGGAATCTTTCTGAAGAAAGGTTCCCCTCGTACTCCCCTTCAAAGACTTTCAAGTCAAAAACAAACCCATAGGGTTAATCCCTATGGGTTTGTTTTTAAATTCAAAGTTTTAGGAAAGGAGTTTGAGGAAAAACCCTTTTGAAAAAGGTTTTTCCTCAACAGTACGCATAAAAACTTCTTTATGGGTATCGTCCTTTTTCCGATGCCTTTTTTAACTTGTATAATCCTCGACAAGACCACGCATTTCCTCTTCGGTATCAACGATAATTCCCCGTCGGAGCATTTCCCTGTCCTCCTCGCCGAAGGACTTTGTCATCACGTCGTACACCTCGGAAGGAATATCCTCATCGCCGATAAAAAGTGCGAGTTTCCCGTTATAATCACGAAGAGTATATCTCACCGTCGTGGTAACGGCACTCGTGACCTGCGTTTCGGCGTAGACTTCCTCCGACGGAACATTATTCACCGCAAACACGGTTATCACAGCAAGCGAAACTATCGCCGCAGATGTAAGTATAAACATCGTCATTTTTTCCATAAGCCTCAACCTTTCTTGCTTTTTGACTGCACAGCGCAGATATGACAATAATATTAGTATTCTTGCCCAAAGAAAGATAAATATTCAGCTTAATTTGTATAAATACGCCATTATCTTTATAATAAAAGTGTGATATAATATATAATGTATAGTTATGTATAAAACCATCTGACAACTGTCTATATATCGGAGGAAATTATGAAAAGCGACGCAAAGACTTACAAAAAGAAAAAGAAGAAAAAAAGCAACCCCGTCGTAAAGACGCTCAAGGTAATCGGAACAACGGTACTTTCGCTTGTGCTTGTATGCATTATCACATTTTCGATAGTTGCAACAGCGCTCACAGTCTATGTTATCAAGTTCATGGAAAACACCAGCGATGTTGACATCGACCTTTACAACCTTGATGTAATCACAACATCGTTCATATATGCTCAGGACCCCGAAACAGGCGAATGGGTTGAAATCCATCGTATGAGCCAGAACCAGAACAGAATTCTCGTCACTCTCGATGAAGTTCCCCAGCACGTTCAGGACGCATTCATCTGCACCGAAGACGAAAGATTCTTCGAGCATGAAGGCGTTGACTTCAAGAGAACATTTGCAGCTTTCGCAAATATGTTCCTTGAATTCTGGGACACAAAGCAGGGTGGTTCTACAATCACACAGCAGCTTGTAAAAAATCTTACAGGCGACGAAGACAAGACATCAACCCGTAAGATGCGTGAAATCTTCCGTGCGATGAATCTTGAGGACGAATACCCGAAGGAAGTAATCCTTGAGGCGTACCTCAACTACATCGGTTTCGGCGGAAACTGCTACGGCGTTCAGGCGGCTGCAAACCGCTATTTCGACAAGGATGTTTCCGAGCTTACAATTGCCGAGGCTGCTTGCCTCGCCTCTATCCCCAAGAGCCCGAACACCCTCAACCCCGAGGTTGACCCCGAGGCTAACAGAGAGCGTCGCAACAATGTCGTTCTCCCTGCAATGCTCAAGAACGGCGTTATTTCCTCCGAAGAATACGAGCAGGCTCTCAACGAAGAAATAATCTACGCATATCAGGAAATTGACGAAGAAACAGGCGAAATCGTCGAGGCTGAAACCGAAATGCAGAACTGGTATGTCGATATGGTAATCTTTGAAGTTGCCGACGATATGATGAAAAAATACGGCTACGAAACACAGGAAGAAGCCATTTCCGCAATTTCAAACGGCGGATACAAGATTTATGCCGCAGTAGACCCGAACATCCAGCAGCAGATGGAAGAAAAGTTCAAGGACAACACAACCTTTGCGGCTGAAACCCTCAATAATCCTCCTCAGGCGGCGGCTATTATAATGGACTACAATGGCTATATCAAGGGTGTTGTCGGCGGTATCGGCGAAAAGCCCAATCCCCTCTGCTACAACAGAGCTACAATGTCACAGCGTTCAATCGGTTCAACGGTAAAGCCGATTGCATCCTACGGTTACGCAATGTACACCGACCAGATAACATGGTCAACTATTTTCTACGACACCCCGATTGAAGTCGTTGAAGACTGGAACACAATGAAAAAGAAAAAGTGGCCCGCAAACTACTCTAACAGATGGACGGAAGACCCCTATTTCACATTCCAGGCGCTTCAGCGTTCACTCAACACAATTCCTGCGCAGATTGTTGAACAGGCTACTCCGCAGGAAGTATTCAAGTTCGTACAGAACAATATGCAGATTACTTCGCTTGTTGCATCCGACGCCGACTACTCCGCTATGACAGTAGGAGGTCTTACAAACGGTATCACCCTCCTTGAGCTTACAACGGCGTACCAGGCATTCGGCAACGAAGGAAAAATCCACGACCCGACATCATACTACAAGGTTGTTGACGCCGAAGGAGAGGTAATCCTCGAGAACGACGGAGAGTCGTATGTTCAGGCGATAGACCCCGACACAGCGTATGTTATGAACAAGCTCCTCCAGACAGTAGTGTACGGCCCCAACGGAACAGGTACAGCCGCTAAAATCGAAGGCGTTACCATTGCCGCAAAGACAGGTACATCTCAGGACTGGGCGGATATTGCGTTTGTAGGCTGTACTCCAAGCTACGTCAGCAGTGTGTGGTACGGATACGACGACTCATACAAGTACGACGAAAACAAGAAAGAATGGGTCGCAAACTCAACACAGGGCACGTACTATTCATCTGCAAAGGTGTGGAAGAACATCTTTGAAGATATAATGAAGGAAGGCGAGGTTACGGAATTCCCCGCCAACGAAAATGTAATCGAGGCTAAATACTGCACAATAACAGGACTTATTGCAAGCGAATACTGTCCTCATTCGGTAGATGTCGGCTACTACAAGCCGTCAAATGTTCCCGAAACCTGTAGCGGCGTACACGGAACAATCGCTTCCGACTCCGACGCAGAAGAAACAGTTGCACCGAGTGAAACACTCCCGCCCGAAACATCTCCCGTAGGTGCGGCGACGGCAGTAGACCTCTCTACCCTATACTAATCAAGGAGCATACAATGAAACGACTTAAATTTTCCTGCCCGTGTCATTTCGGGCTGGAAAGCGTACTTAAATTCGAAGCAACAAAAATCGGCGGAGAGGATATTTCCGTATCCGACGGAAAGGTTACGTTTTACGGAGATTTTTCAACTCTCGCAAAGGCGAATATCTGCATATCGACAGCAGAAAGAATACTCATAGTTCTCGGTGAATTTCACGCCGAAACCTTCGACGAATTATTCAACGGCGTAAAAAAAATTCCGTTTGAAGACTTCATCGGAAAGCACGACGCATTCCCCGTAAAAAGCGGACACGCACTCAATTCCGCACTCCACAGTATTCCCGACTGTCAGTCGATAATCAAAAAAGCCGCCGTGGAACGCCTTAAATCAAAATACGGCATAAGCTGGTTTGAAGAAACAGGCGCCACCTTCCCCATTCAGTTTTCTATAATAAAGGACGAGGCTGTGATTTACCTCGATACAAGCGGCGAAGGACTTCACAAGCGTGGCTACCGCAGAAATTCCAACGCAGCACCGATAAAGGAAACCCTTGCGGCAGGAATAGTAGACCTTGCCCGTATCCGTGGCGACAGTGTAGTCTGCGACCCATTCTGCGGAAGCGGAACAATACTCATCGAATCGGCGTACAAGGCGCTCAACACCGCACCGGGACTGAGAAGAAAATTCCTCGCAGAAAAATGGGGCTGTATCCCCTCTTCCGTGTGGAGCGACGCAAGAGGCGCCGCAATCGAAGCAATCCGCCACGACACAGCATTCCGTGCGACAGGATATGACATCGACAGCGAATGTGTTGCTCTCACAAAGGACAACGCCGCAAAGGCAGGGGTTGTAAAAAGAATATCGACAAGCGTTGCCGATGTAAAGAACTACAAGAACGAAAATGGCACGATAACGATATGTAATCCCCCGTACGGCGAAAGACTCCTCGAAATCAAGCAGGCAGAAGAACTTTACAAGGTTATGGGCACTGTATTCAAGGCGAATAAGGACGCTCCCTGCTATATAATCTCTCCGCACGAGGAATTCGAAAAATTCTTCGGCAAAAAGGCTGACAAACGCCGTAAGCTCTATAACGGAATGATTAAATGTCAACTTTTTATGTACTACAAATAATAAAACTCCCTTGATTTAAGGGTAGTTTTCATACAGAAACTTTATATGTATTTATTGAGGGGAATCTTTCTGAAGAAAGGTTCCCCTCAAACTCCCCTTCAAAGACTTTAAAACTAAAAGCAAGCTCATAGGGATTAATCCCTATGAGCTTGCTTTTAAATCTGAAGTTTTCGGAAAGAAGTCTAAAAAAACCTTTTTCAAAAGTTTTTTCCTCAGTAGTACATAAAATTCTATACCGATACTACCCTTAAAACAAAGGGGGCTTTTATATCTTCTCCATATCGGCACGCAGTTTTTTGATTATTCTTTTTTCCAGCCGTGATATATACGACTGCGATATTCCGATAATATCCGCAACCTCTTTCTGCGTTTTCTCCTGCCCGTCTATAAGTCCGAAACGCATCTTCATTATCAGCCTTTCCCTGTCCTCAAGGTTCTCTATCGCCTCAAGAAGAACATTCTTTTCCGCCTCGCTTTCAATGCGGGAGTTCACCGTGTCACCGTCCGTTCCGAGTATATCCGACAGCAGCAGTTCGTTGCCGTCCCAGTCGGTATTGAGCGGCTCGTCGATGGAAATTTCGCTCCGCCTCTGCGATGTTTTTCTTATATACATGAGTATTTCGTTTTCTATGCACCGTGAGGCGTATGTTGCGAGCTTGATATTCCGTTCGGGACTGAAAGTATTTACCGCCTTGATAAGACCTATCGCCCCTATGGATATAAGGTCTTCTATCCCTATCCCCGTGGATTCGAATTTTTTGGCTATATACACCACAAGCCGCAGATTATGTACAATAAGAGTTTCCCGTGCAGACTCGTCATTCTCGACAAGAAGACGGAACGCCTCCTCTTCTTCCTCCCGTGTCAACGGCGGAGGGAGTGTATCCGCACCGTTGATGTAGTACACCTTTCCGCCTGCTGTCCATAAACGCAGTCGCAGAATTATCTTTTCGAACATTTCTTTGATTTTCATTTTCTTTTCCTTTCGTCACACAAGTATTTTGGGATTGAATATTGCCTCGTACTCCCCGTGTTTTTCGGAAATTCCGATAAGTGCGCTCACCTGTTTCACACGGTTTGAGGTTTCATTTTTCACGCACACATATACAGGAGTGAAAACCGTAATAAATCCGTCGTTGCCTATTGTGCTATACGGAAGAATTCTCGCTCCCCGTATGTTTTCGATTGCAGAAATTCCTCCGCTGACACCAAGGCTTTCGCTGTCGCAGATTATCACGGGCAGTCCCGAAAAAACATCGGTCAAAGTGTTTCCCGTGTCGGCAATTCCGCTGAGAGAAACCGTGCGTCCCCCGAAAGATACAATAACCGAATATCTCCCGTCGGCAGAGGTACTTCGCCCGAAAATCCGTCGTATAACGCCGAGAGAGAAATATGCTATTGCCGTACCGACAACAAGCGTCACGGGAGATAAATCTATGTACAGACAGGCGTTATTGAAATATGTCGCAGAGGAGTTTATCGCCAGCATAAGCGCATAAACAGCTCCCGCAAAGACAAAATTCACAGCAAAAAAGAACAATGTATTCTTGAAATAATCGAGAAAATTCCCGAACCCGAAAGCCGCAATAACAATAAGAAACGCCGAAAAAATCTTGAAAATATTGAGTGTCACAATATTCATCGCAGGAATGAAAATTGCAAGAGAAAAAAGGCTCCCAAAAAGCGACGACAGAATACACCTCGGAAAAGTCAGCCTCAGATGCCTCAGCTTTGCCGTCGCCATCAGAAGAAGATAGTTTACATATATATTCAGCACCAGAAGAACATCAACATAAATTGTCATATCATCACCGCCTGTATATATTGTAATACAAGTCCTGCGTTAAATATGTCGATTTCACGCCCCTGAAACAAAAGAAATCCGCACCCGTCATTATTGCGACAGATGCGGATTTTTTCAGTATTAAAGTATAAAGCAGATAAGCCCGCTACAGCCCTCGTTGATAATTCTTTCGAGCGTTTCCTGGAGCTTGAGCCGTGCCTCGACGGGCATATGGTACAACTTGTTGTGCAAGCCTTCGTTCACAAGGTCATCGAGAGATTTTCCGAAGATATTGCTCTCCCATATCTTTACGGGGTCATCTTCAAACTCACGCAGAAGATATGTCACAAGCTCCTCGGATTGCTTTTCGCTTCCGACAATGGGAGCAACCTCGGTGTTTATCGTTGCTTTCATTATGTGCAGGCTGGGAGCGCTTGCTTTCAGTCTTACGCCGTATCTTCCGCCCTGCTTTACAATTTCAGGCTCTTCGAGGGAAAGCTCCTCTATCGACGGCATAACAATTCCGTAGCCCGTAGCCTCAGCCTCCTCAAGTGCGCTTTCAAGCCGTGCGTAATAGGATTTTATCCGTGTAAGCTCACGGAGTTCTGAAAGAAGATCACTCTCGTTTGCGATGTCAATGCCTGTCTCCTCTGCGATAATCTTGTAGAAAAGCTCGTCGCATATGCTTACATTGAGGGTAGCGCTTCCCGTGCCGAGATTTACCCCCGCAATTTCCGCAGAAGTTACCTCTTTACAGCATTTTATCTTGTCGGCAACACCCTTGATGTCACGGAGGTGCGTAACCCCCATAGCCGACTCTCTTATTGCGGAGAAAATTTCCTCCTTGAGCCAATGTCCCTTTTTAAGCGATGTAATCCAGCCGGGACAGCAGATATTGATTTCCTTGACAGGAAAAGCGTAGAGTATCTCCCCCATTATCTTTTCCATATCGTCCTCGTCAAGTTCAAGGCAGTTCACCGCAATTACCGGAGTTTCGTATTTCTCCGACATCTGCGTGCAAAGTTCCTTCACCGCCTTTGAAGTCGGGTCAACGCTGTTCATCAGCACAACAAACGGCTTGTTTATTGCACGGAGTTCGTTTATAACCCTTTCCTCGCTCTCCTCGTATTCCTCTCTCGGAATGTCGGAGATACTTCCGTCGGATGTTACCACAAGCCCTATCGTCGAATGCTCCTGAATAACCTTCTGTGTGCCGACCTCTGCCGCCATATTGAACGGTACTTCCTCGTCAAACCACGGAGTCATCACCATTCTCGGCATTTCGTTTTCTATGTACCCAAGACTGCTCGGAACAATATACCCGACGCAGTCAATCATCCGTACATTGAAATGCGTACCGCCGTCAAGCGTGATTTCAACCGCTTCTTCGGGAATGAACTTCGGCTCTGTCGTCATAATCGTCTTCCCTGCGGCAGACTGCGGCAATTCGTCGATTGCCCTCTCCCGACGGTATCTGCTGTCGATATTCGGGATTACAAGTTTCTCCATAAACTGCTTGATGAATGTGGATTTTCCCGTTCTGACGGGCCCTACAATCCCGATATAGATATTGCCGTCAGTTCTCTGTGCGATATCGTTATAGATGTTTTCTGTCATCAGTTTGTACCTCCGTATTTATGATACTATCGGAATGAGGAGCATTCTAGCCCCGTCATTTTCCGTATCGAGTTCGTTTTCCTCAATAATCGCCTCAACCGAAGTGGAGTACCGCTTGGCAATATCCCAGAGTTCCTCGCCTTCCTCGGCAAAATACATCTTCAGAGCGTAACCCTCGCTTTTTTTGACGGTTTCCGTATCGAGATTAATGTCGGTAACGGTATGCTTTCTGCACACCTTTGAGGCATAAACGCACGCCTTTACCTCAGCCTTTATTTCAACGCTGTTTGTGTTCGAAATAGAATACGACACCGATACGATTTCGGCGCAACAGTCCCTTACGCTCACGGAATCTCCTGCGTCAAATGCCATTTCGAAATTCTTTTCCGCCTCGATGATTGCAGGCTTTCCGTCGTCGGTGCAGACCGCAACATAAGCGATAAGCGTTCCCACAGCTTTTACATTTTTGCTTTCCTCGTCCTTGACGATACTGCACTTCTTCACATTCGCCCAGACATCAAAAACCTTGTCGATTTCGTCATTCTCGCATAAAGCCTCCAGCGTCACAAGACTTGTGTCGCAAAGCCTTGTAACCGCAGTTTCAAGCGTTGTTTCCTTGATGTTGCAGATACAATCGTTCGTTGTCGAATATGCGTCCGTTACAAGCTGGATATTCTTCACACAAAACGCCCTGCACTTCACGCTTACAACGAGTTTACAGCTTACCGTTCTCATCTCGCCGTCGTCATTTTCGTGCGGAGTCACCTCGCAACAGACAATCTTCGCAGAAACATCGCAGTCGTAGCTTTCGTCAAGCCCGTCAATGTCAATGACCTGACTGTACGGGAGGGTAAACTCCATACTTTCGGGAGTGTTATCCTCTCCGCCGAGATAGAGGAAATTCACCTTTGCCTCGCCCTTTGTAATCAGCTTGTTTGCGATAATCTTTCGGTCGATAGCCGTATTCACCGCATCTGCACGGATAATTGAATTTATCGCAGGCTTTGAGTAGCTTATGTCCACATCTTCGTCAACATCGAAGGTACGCTCACGGCAGAGTCTTGTTCCGACAGCGGAAACATTCTCTTTCCTGAGCTGGATATTTCCGCCGAATGCGTCGCAGATGACTTCTTCCTTCTTTTCGCAGTTTGCACGGATTTTTATCGAGACTGCTCCACGCACATCAAGTCTGCGCTGATTTACCGCCCTGCAGTTGACATAATCCACCGCTGTGTTGAATGTAATGTCGGCGTTTTCGCACGGCGCTCCGAAATCCACCGTTTTCGTGAATGTCATACGCTGGTCAACGCAGTTGATGGAATTGCTTTCCTCCGCACAGTACATAATCTTGATTTTCACAAGCAGTTCGTATGTCAGCTTGTCGCCAGAAACGCTGTGCGATACCACCGACGGACAGAGCATGCACTTCACCAGCTTGAAAATATCGGGATAGTAATCGGGCATCACATAATCAAGTTCGACGGACTGTTCCTGAATACCGTCATAGACAATGTCGTTGAGGGAAAGGCTTTCCCTGTTGATTTTAAAATCCATATCGTTCCTCCGTTCAGCCAAAGGCTTTTTTACATAGTTATTCACTTCGGAGGGGTTGTATGACTATAAATTGACAAGCAATAAAAAAAGCCGATGAGCATAACGCTCATCGGCATAAGTTTTTTGTTATTCAGCTTCTTCGGGCATATCCCAGTTGTGCCATACATTCTGTACGTCATCGTTATCTTCGAGGTGCTCAAGAAGAAGTCCCATCTTCCTGATTGCGTCCTCGTCTGTAAGTGTTGTGTATGTCGAAGGCACCTTCTCAACTTCAGCCTGAAGAATTTTGTATCCCTTTTCTGTAAGACCGTCACGGACAGTTCCCATATCGGCAGGCTCTGTTGTGATTTCCACGCTGTCACCTTCGATATTGAAGTCTGTTGCTCCGAGGTCGAATACATCTTCCATTACCTTTTCTTCATCAAGGCCTGTGTTTTCCACAACAATTACGCCCTTGGAAGTAAACATGAACGATACACAGCCCGATGTTCCCATATTACCGCCGAACTTGTCGAAATAATGACGGACATCTGCCGCTGTTCTGTTCTTGTTGTCTGTAAGGCATTCAACAATTACAGCAACACCGCTGGGGCCGTAACCTTCGTATACGTTTTCTTCGTAGTTTGTCTTGTCGGATTCTCCCGCCGCCTTCTTGATTACACGGTCGATGTTATCGTTGGGCACGTTGTTTGACTTTGCCTTTGCGATAAGGTCACGGAGCTTGCTGTTCGATGACGGGTCGGGGCCGCCTTCCTTTACTGCCACCATAATTTCACGGCCGATTTTTGTGAACACCTTAGCTCTTGCGCCGTCGGTAGCTTCCTTCTTTCTTTTGATTGTACTCCATTTTGAATGTCCTGACATTTTGCTCTCTCCTTTAAATGCTTTCTATATTCCAGATGATTTCAAAAAGTTCATCTATCCTTGACTTGTTTTCCGTAAGATGAAGAAATCCGAAAAGGCATTCTATCGCAGTTGCCTTCCTGTATTCAACAGGGTTTGAGCTTTTCGGAACGGTGTTGCCCGTTGCATTTCTCCCTCTTTTGAGTATGCTCTCCTCGGTTTCATCGAGAATCGGAAGTATCTCCTCATACGCCCGTGCCTGATAGTTTGCCCGTACCCTTTCAACTGCAAGCCTGTGCAGTTTTCCGACGGGCATATTTGCCGTAAGTACAAGCCTTTCACGGACAAGCTGTTCGTACACGCTGTCACCCAGAAAAGCAAGCGTCAGGGGGCTGTATTGTAATGCGTCCTTTTTCTCCATATACTACCTCAGATAGTCGAAACGGAAACCGAAGATGTCAACGGTATCGTCGTCCTGTATTCCCATTTCTTCAAGTTTGTCAATAATTCCGCTGCTGCGGAGTGTAAGCTGAAAATACTGTAACGACTCATAGTCGTCCATATTGAGATTTCGCATGATGTATTCAAGCCACGGCGCCTCAACATAGTAAACGCCGTCTTCAAACTCAACCTCAAATTTTCTGTCTGCGCCGATAGCCTCGTCAAGTTCCTGCTGACTGATAGGCTCAGGCTCGTATTCCTTAATCGGCGGAAGCTCGGCAAGACGCTCATAAACAGTATTTATAAGTTCCTTTGTGCCCTGTGTCGTCGCCGCTGATATTTCAAAGAACGGAAGTCCCTTTTCAGATATGAACGCCTTGAACGCCTCAATCTGTTCGGGAGTTGCCATATCACACTTGTTGGCCGCAACTATCTGCGGTCTTTCTGCAAGTTCTTCACTGAAGTTGTGAAGCTCACGGTTTATGGTTTCAAAATCCTCCTCGGGATTTCTTCCCTCAATGCCGGAAACATCGACAACGTGAACTATAAGACGACAGCGTTCAACATGACGAAGAAATTCATGCCCGAGACCGACACCTTCCGACGCACCCTCGATAAGCCCCGGAATATCCGCCATTACGAAGGATTTACCCTCTGCAATCTTCACCACCCCGAGAACCGGAGTAAGCGTTGTAAAATGATAATTCGCAATCTTCGGCTTTGCCGCACTTACAACTGAAATAAGCGTGGATTTTCCGACATTCGGAAATCCTACAAGTCCGACATCGGCAAGGAGCTTGAGTTCAAGCTGAACTTCAAAGCTTTCCCCCGGAAAACCCGGCTTTGCAAACCTCGGAATCTGTCTTGTGGGGGTAGCGAAACGTGCATTACCCTTTCCGCCTTTTCCGCCTTTTGCGATAATCTTCGGCTCATCGGTTGAAATATCCGCCATAAGCCTTCCCGAATTTGCGTCACGGATAAGCGTCCCTCTCGGAACTCTTATAATAAGCGGCTCTGCACTTCTGCCCGTACAGTTCTTTGAAGAACCGTCACCGCCGTTTGGTGCTATATATTTTTTCTTGTATCTGAAGTCAATAAGCGTGGACATATTGTCGTCGGGCACAAAAATTATATCCGCACCCTTGCCGCCGTCACCGCCGTCAGGCCCTCCCGCTGCGACATATTTTTCACGGTGGAATGATACGGCGCCGTTTCCGCCGTTGCCCGCTTTTATTGTGATTTTAGCCTTATCTGCAAACAATTTTTACGCCCCCTTATTGCCATAGTTATCTATTATACAGTATACCATATTTTTTTGATTTTTGCAACAAAAAAGGGGTAGAAAATTCTACCCCTCGGACTTTCGGAATTAGTCAGCGTATACGCTTACCTGCTTCTTATCCTTGCCTTTACGCTCAAACTTAACCTTTCCGTTAACCATTGCGAAAAGTGTGTCATCAGAGCCGATACCTACGTTCTCGCCCGGATGAATATGTGTGCCTCTCTGGCGAACGAGGATGTTACCTGCGAGAACATACTGTCCGTCTGCTCTCTTCACGCCAAGACGCTTGGATTCGGAATCACGACCATTTTTCGTGGAACCCATACCCTTCTTATGAGCCATAATTACACCTCCAAATTGTGTATTTTCGGTACAGTAACGGTATTTCACCGTACTTAGTGTTTTAGTTACTATGCGTTGATTGCTTCAATACGAACCTGTGTATAAGGCTGTCTGTGACCCTGCTTCTTCTTTTCGCCCTTCTTAGGCTTGTAAGTCATAACAGTAATCTTCTTAGCCTTGCCGTTCTTGAGAACCTTTGCGTTTACTGTTGCGCCACTTACGTAGGGCTTACCAACTGTTACTGCGCTGTCGTTGTTTACAAGAACAACCTTGTCGAATGTTACATCAGCTTCAGCTTCAACATCAAGCTTTTCGATGAAGAGAACATCACCTGTGCTAACCTGATACTGCTTTCCGCCTGTTTCGATAACTGCGTACATATCCGGCACCTGCCTTTTCTTTAAAACTCGCTATCAGCGGTGTATACAAATATATGTATAACTTGAACCGATAATATGCGGCTTAATTATTTTATCATAACGTATCGTCTTTGTCAATAGTTTTTTGCGATATTTTTTGTGCATTTTCGATATTTTTTAAGAAAGCAGGATTATCACTCCCTGCGAGCCGAATTCTTCCCACCTGTCGAGAAAATCCGACTTCTTGTACTTCACTATTTCGTCCTTGTCGTTACTGTCGGAAAAATAATAGTCCTTGTCATCGTATCCGCAAAGAACAAGTGCGTGCGAATTTTTTGGCCAGCAGAATTCCTCACCCGTGGTTTCAAGTACCCATTTGTTGCTGTCGGGATACTCAAACGGACGCATATCCAGAGACGCCCACACAACAATCGGAACGCCTGCGTCAAGCATTCCTTCAAGGTCTGTCTGGGTAGCGTCTTCGACCTTCATTGCGGTGTATGTGTAACCGTTTTCTTCGAAATACTTGTTCATTGCACGGACGATAACCATATCATAGCACCCGAAGCCGTTTTTCTCGGGATTACCGACAAAGACTCTGTACGGGTCAGGGCCTTTACGCACTCCGTCCTTGTAGGTGAACTTGTAGCTGTCCGAAATATACTCCCTGAATTCCATTTTGTCGACATCGACGCCTATGTAATTCATATACGCCGTAGCCGCCGCAATTTCGCAGCCTACGGGCAATTCAGGATATTGATTTACCACGGGAACATTTATTTTCGTGGTACCGAAAAATCCCGACGGCGAATCGTACCCCTTGCTTATTTCGAGAATATCGTTTTCCTTGAGAAAAACAAATTCCCTGGGTCTTATTTCACCACTGATTTCTTTTATCCGAAGCTCTGCTTCTCTTTCTTCGGAATAGCTTTCCCATGCCAGATGAAAGGAAACAAGGCTCACGATGAGCGTAAATCCCAGCACGGTAAGAAGAAATGCATTTTTCACCACGAGCCCTCCTCTCCGTTATCTTTTTCTTATAAGCTGCGACAGAAAAGCGTCCATCTCGGAAAAATCTCCGCCATACCCCTCTCCGCCGTATCGGAGAGCGTTGTAGTTTTCGGTCACAGGAACAACATCCGCATACTCCCCCGAAAGTCGCTGACATATTTCGTTGGGAGTATCGGCAGGCGACGCATTTTTTCCGACAAAGGCAAGTGCCAGGGCGTATCCCTTGCGGTATTTTTCGTCGCTGTTTTTCATTTTCATATAATTACGGTATTCTTTTTTCAGCATTTTTCTGTGCTTTTTCTCAGAATACGGCTTTGCGATTTCAATGTATTCCTCAGTATCGACATAATACTGCGATACTGCCTCCGCATGCGATGACGACCTGGCAAAAAAGTCCGAAATAATCCGTATAAGATAAAGTATTCCCGATTTTATTGCCGTGAAGATTTCCCGCCGCTTGCGGAAAATAATAACCGCCAGCACAACAATCATTATCGCAAGAAGAATATTCGCCGTTGTTTCGTTCAGTGCGCTTTCATCTCCCGCAATGATACCTTCTTCCTCTGCGATAACATCCTCGCCGCCTGAAAATACATTCTCATATAATAAGGCAAGAAAATTCATAACCGAATTTATCACACGCATAAGTGAAGAAAAAATCAACTTCAGAAGTGCAACGATATAGTCACGAAGAAGTAACAGCACCAGTACGAACGCAAAAAGCACCGCCAATAGTCCGAGATTGAAAAGGCGTATATTCTTCGGAAGACTTTTCATATCGTAGTGCCGTCTGTTCATAAGTGCGTCAATGTTCGCCTGATTGTTCACGATACTGTTAAGCGCAAAAATCATTATAAGCACTATAAGCATAGGCGTTCCGTCGAGAGTTGCATCCGTCAGGAACAGTACCGCACCCGCAAGCACCGAAGAGCATATACATATCGGAATAAACACCGCCCCGAGAATTTTTCCGTAATCACGGAAGTACATTCCCGCACCGATGTAATATACAGCGGCACCGACAATTCCGACGGGAATAAGCGTCGCCAACGAAAAATCACGGATAAGATAAAGTATCCCTGCGAATATAAAAAGCGGTAATACTACCGAAAGTATGCAGATAATCTTGAATAACACGGGTCGGAGAGCTGAAAATCCGTAAAAGCAAAAGCTGAACAACATTCCCGCAAGCCCCGTAAGGACAACGAGAAAAATTTCAAGTGCAAGGATAAATTCGCTCTGCCCCATAACGCCGCATTTTACGATAAGCACGGGAGAAAACGCAAGGAACAACGCCGTACACGCAAGCGCACGCATAACGGAAGAAAATTTACCTGTCATTCTTATCCCTCCCGCTGAAAAATCTGCCCATATAAATCACATCGTCGGTATCATCGCCCGAGCCGCCAAGCGTGAAAATCCGCACGCCGTCACGACTTTCTGCAAACTCCGTCATAGCGGGAGTCACATATGATGTAACGATATAGATATCGGTTGACGCAACCTTTGAAAGCTCGTCATTTATATAGGAATCAAAACTGCATTTTTCGGAAAGCTCAAGCCTTGCAAGCGTTTCAAGCACCTGCTGACAGAATTCCTCGCCTGCACCCTCGTTTCCGTCGGATTCGCTGTCATATGTGACGGAATTCGTCATAAACTTCATAGGCACGCAATTTTCCGCACCGTTGCAGAAAATCGTTGCCGCCGTCTTTATGCAGTTTTCGACAATTCTTTCGTTCAGTACCGTTCCTCTGTCGGTTTCACGGGATTGTATGTTCAGGGCAATGGCAATGCTCTGCCCCGATGTAAATTCGTTGTTGAAAAGCATAATGTCGCCCTGCTTTGCAGTAGCAGTCCAGCTTATACGCCCCGTCTCACCGTCGGAATATTCCCTCACCCCATTATAGTAAAACGGGTCGGAAACAATATGCCGTCTGACCACTCTGTCACCGTAAAGGTGCATACTGACGGGCAGAAAATCCTCGCTGTCAATCGGCGACGGAAGAACTGTTATCGTCGCATCAACCTCAACGGGTATCGAATTGTTCGCCGTACCGAAAAGGTCTGTTGCGACAAGCACGATTTTTTCTATCGAGAATACACCTCTTTTGAGGCATTTCACCTTCCAGCGACGGACGATCTTGTGATAGCTTTTGAGCATAAAAAAGCTGGATGCAAAGCGTGCATTGTCGGTGACATTCGATTGCAGTTCCGCAAACTCAAGCCATTTGGAAGTTGTTATTTCCGATTTCAGCCACGGAACAGGAAGTAACTTTGCATTTGAAATTTCCTCGACGAGTATTATCTCATCACCTTCACTTGCAATGTCAGTTTCGAAATGGCAGTTGTATGTTATTCTGTCGAGCGAAAATCTCATATACACGAATGTTTCAATCGCCATTGCCGCCAGAATAATCAATATAAACGCAAGAAATTCCAAGGCTTATACAGCCTCCTCCCTGGGAATTGCAACACGGTCAAGAATGTCTGAAATTATTTCATCGGCACTCACCTTGCGGTGTGCACCTTTTATTATAATTCTGTGCGAGAGAACTGCGCCGGCCATTGCCTTCACATCATCGGGAATAGCATACTCACGCCCCGAAACTGCGGCGTATCCCTGTGCAGCACGAAGAAGTGCTATCGCCCCACGGGTGCTGACGCCGAGGCGTATTCTGTCATCGTTTCGTGTAGCCTCAGCAATGTCGAGGACATAACTGCGTATATCATCAGAAACCTTTATTTCACGGACTTTTTTCACAGCCTCCGTGACATCTTCCGATGTAACAACAGCGCCGATTTCATCGAGAGGATTTGCGTTTGCAAAATTTCCGAGAACTGCAAGTTCATCCTCTTTTTCGGGGTAGCCGAGAGAAAGGCGCATAAAGAAACGGTCAAGCTGTGCCTCCGGCAGCGGGAATGTCCCCTGCGTTTCCACGGGGTTCTGTGTAGCGATTACAAGGAAAGGCTCCTCTGCCTTGTATGTCGTTCCGTCAACGGTAATCTGACGCTCCTCCATACATTCAAGTAGGCTCGACTGTGTACGGGGAGTTGCACGGTTGATTTCATCGGCAAGAAGAATATTCGTGAACACCGCACCCTTTCGGAATTCAAACTCCTCTGTCTTGCGGTTGAAGTAGTTTATTCCCGTAACATCCGACGGAAGAAGGTCGGGTGTGAACTGAATGCGGCGGAAATCGCAGTCGATTGACTTTGCGACGGCTTTCGCAAGAGTTGTTTTTCCTGTACCCGGAATATCCTCAAGCAGAATATGTCCCGAGCAGAAAAGCGACACTATAACCTTGTCGATAACATCGTTCTTTCCGATGATTACCGAGCCGATATTTTCACGGATTTTCGCAGAAACTTCCTGTACTGTCATACTGTCCTCCTGTTTTAAGCGGTTTTTTCAAGGCGTGAACGGTATATTCTGTCTATAATCAGCTTTGAGATAAATGCGGCTGTAAGTCCCCAGAGGATTCCGACTATTATATCGCTCGGGAAGTGAACGAAAAGGAAGATTCTCGAAAATGCTATGCAAGCCGCAAGAACAAGCGCCGCTGTTCCCCACTTCTTATTATTCATAAAGATTGAAGTCGACGCCGCAAACGAGGAGCAGGTATGTCCCGACGGGAATGAATATCCGCTTGGTGCTTTTATCAGCAGGTCGGCGGTATCCCAGCCGAAATAGATGAACGGTCTTTCACGGCAGACGAGATTCTTGGTAAGACATTCCCCTGTAAGAAAACCGATAGTGAGCGCTGTAAGCATCATAATTCCGCATTTTCTCGTTTTAGGAATAAAAATCAGTACTATAGCAAGTAAAATCCAGAAAATTCCCTTTTCCCCCACATAAGTGATTACCGAAAAAAACTTGTCGGTAAATCCGTTGTGGAGATTTTCCTGTATCCACATAAGGATTGTTTCATCAAAACTGTAAATGAAATCTATCATATCAATTCTCCTTATACTTTTTCGAGCTTTGCAAAGTTCGCCATAAGCTTCTTTGTTCCGACATCGTCGAAAGAAACCTCAAGCATTGTATCATTGGACATTTTCTTTGCGGAAATAACCGTACCCTCTCCGAAAACCTTGTGCTTTATCCTGTCGCCGACAGCGAAAACAACATTGCTGACAGCAGAGGCTTTTTTCTGTGTCGCAATCTGACTCTCAAGCGAAACGGAGCCACTCGATTTTGCGGAAAATCCCATAGGTGAAACTGTGCCTGTGTTCTTCGTGAGCTTTATTGTGCCGTCAACCTTGTCAACAAGCTCTGTTGTTATTTCCTTGGCAAAGCGTGACACCATATTGCTGTTTATACGGCCGTAAAACATACGCTGGGCACAATGCGTAAGATATAATTCCTTCTTAGCTCTCGTTATCGCAACATAAGCAAGTCGGCGTTCTTCTTCGAGGTCGTCTTCGGAGTCCATACATCTCGCCGACGGAAAAATTCCATCCTCCATACCGACAACAAACACTATCGGGAATTCAAGCCCCTTTGCCGTATGTATCGTCATAAGACTTACGACATTTGTCTGCTCTTCGTACTTATCGGTGTCGGTGTAGAGAGAGATTTCCTCCAGAAATCCCGAAAGCGAAGGCTCCTCCGCCGTTTCGGAATACTGTCTCATCGTAGTTTTGAGTTCGGCGATGTTTTCCATACGGGTTATACCCTCTTCTCCGAGAGTATCCATATACTGCCTGTATCCCGTATCATCAACCAGCTCGTCAAGGAGCTCGTCAAGTGACATAGTCTTTGACTTTTCGCAAAGGCCGTCAAACATCTTCGCCGCTGTTTCAAGCGCTGTTGACTTTCGTGAAAGCGGAGCGTAATTTCCCGCATTACGCATAACCTCAAGCGGAGAAATACCCATATCACGAGAAATCTGCTCAACAGCCGCAACAGTTGCGTCACCGATGTTTCTTTTCGGCTCGTTGATAATTCTTCTCATACGCACAATGTCATACGGATTGTTGATAAAGCTGAGGTAAGCCAGCATATCCTTGACTTCCTTGCGGTCGTAGAATCTCATTCCGCCGAAAACCTTGTACGGTATTCCTGCAGCTGTGAACGCACGTTCCACGCTGTTGGACTGCGCATTCATACGGTAAAGCACCGCATAGTCCGAGTAGTTACCGCCGTTCTTCACTCCGTCAAGAATTGCGTTTGAAAGATACGCCCCCTCTGCCCTGTCGTCAGGCGCTTTGTACAGACAGATATTCTTTCCCTTATCGCCTGCTGTCCAGAGGGACTTGGTCTTTCTTCCTCTGTTATTGCGGATAACCGAGTTTGCGGCGTCGAGTATCGTCTGGGTGGAACGGTAATTCTGCTCAAGTCTGATAGTTGTACACTCTTCGAACTGGTCTTCGAAATTCAGGATATTTTCTATCGTAGCACCACGGAATTTATAGATACTCTGGTCGTCATCTCCTACAACGCAGAGATTTTTATGCTCTGCGGAAAGAAGGCTCACCAATCTGTACTGAACCATATTCGTATCCTGATATTCGTCAACCATTATGTAACGGTATCTGTTGCGGTAGTGACGGAGTACTTCGGGATACTTTTCGAAAAGCTGTACCGTAAGACAGATAATATCGTCAAAATCAAGGGCATTTGCGCTGAAAAGCCTTTGCTGATAAAGCTCGTAAATCCTTGCTATTTCTGATATTCTGAAATTCGTGCCTGCGGTAGCCGCAAGGTCGGACGGGCTCATAAACTTGTCCTTTGCCTTGCTTATCACAGAGGCAACCGTTTTCGGAGGAAACATTTTATCCGAAATATTAAGCTCATTCAGGCACGCCTTGACGAGCCTCTGGCTGTCGTCGCTGTCGTAAATGACAAATTCGTTGTTGTAGCCGAGCTGATGTATCTCACGGCGGAGTATCCTTACGCATGCCGAATGGAATGTCGCCGCAGTAATCTCAACACCTGCGTCACCGAGCATATCCGCAAGTCTTGCCTTAAGCTCACCCGCCGCCTTGTTTGTAAAGGTAATCGCAAGGATATTCCAGGGATTTATACGGCTTTTAGCGTCGCACACAAGGTCACGGAGGCGTTCCTTGTCTCCGTCACGGGTAAAATCACGCAAAAAAGCGAGGTCGTCCTCCGTAACTCCTTCAGGGACATAATCGCTGTTGTAGGCGTTTCCGAAATAGACCATATTTGCTATTCTGTTTACAAGAACGGTAGTTTTTCCGCTTCCCGCACCCGCAAGTATAAGTACAGGGCCGTTAACTGTGAAAACTGCTTTTTTCTGTTCGGGATTCATACGGCCGAAATATGTTTCAAGTGCTTTTCTTTTTAACTGAATGAAATTTTCCATAGTTTCTCCTTTTTTGTGCTGTATATAAAATTCCAACTTATATTATAACATATTTACTGTCCGAATAAAAGGGCTTTTAACAATAAAACACCTGATTTGACATTTATATTGTTTGATAGTATACTTAATTAACTAATTGATATGTAAAAAATCGGGAGGGGGAAAATAATATGTCACCGATAATAGAAATAAAGAATGTAACCAAGGAATTCAAGGTACTGAACCGTCACGAAGGGCTGAAGGGCAGCATCAGGGATTTGTTCTCAAGGGACTACAACATCGTCACCGCAGTGGACAATATTTCGATGACCGTCGAGCAAGGGGAAATCGTCGGTTACCTCGGCCCTAACGGTGCGGGAAAATCCACCACGATAAAAATGATGACGGGCGTTTTACAGCCGACATCGGGCGAAATTCTCGTAAGCGGAAATATCCCCTACAAGAACAGGGCAAAAAACGCTCAGGAAATCGGCGTTGTTTTCGGTCAGCGTTCTCAGCTGTGGTGGGCGCTTCCGCTTATTGAATCATTCAGGCTCCTCAAGGACATATACCAGATAAGCGACAAGGACTACGACGATATGATGGCGCTGTACAGCTCTCTCGTCGATATAGAACCGCTGTTACATAAGCCCGTAAGACAGATGTCGCTCGGTCAGCGTACACTCAGCGATATACTTGCCGCATTTCTGCACAACCCGAAAATCGTCTTCCTCGATGAGCCTACCATCGGGCTTGATGTATCTATGAAAGCGAAGATAAGAACGCTCATTCATGCACTCAACAAGGAAAAGAACACAACCGTAATCCTCACAACGCACGATATGGGCGATGTCGACGCACTCTGTCGCAGAATTGTCATCATCGACAAGGGCAAAATGCTTTACGATAACGATATTGAGCATCTCAAGGGATTTTTCGGCTCATACAGAACACTCAAACTCCGCATCGACGGTACACCCGAAGAAAACGCAGAGGTAATCCGCAAAGAAGTCGGAGAATTTTCCGTTTCCTGCGACAACGAATGGATTTCCATTCTCGTTGACGAGGATAAAGCGAAGATTATGGATGTTCTCGCCTCACTCCAGACAAAGCACGAAATCCGTGATATAAAGCTCGAAGAAATCTCCACGGAGGAAGTAATCAAGAAAATCTACGAGGAGGGCGTATGTTAAAGCTGAAAAAATATCTCGCCTTTACAAGAGCAGGGATAATCGAGTCGCTCCAGTTCCGCCTCGGGACAGCCGTTATGGTTGCAGGAAATATCCTCTACCTCATAGTTGTCTATTTCCTCTGGAAAGCAATCTATGCCTCGGCGGGAACCGATGTCGTCAACGGAATGACATTCTCCGACACGCTGATATACCTCGTTCTTGCGACTGCGCTCTTCAACTTCATGGAAATGTACACCGTATGGGAAATGGGGCGTAGCATCCAGTCGGGAAAAATAGTCCTCGACCTTTTAAAGCCTATGGAGTACAGGAGTTATCTTTTCTGGTCATTCACGGGCACATTCGTCACAAATTTCTTCTATACATTTCTTCCGACATTCATTATCGTCTGCGTTGTCACAAAGGGCGCAATCCCACTCGGAACAAACCTTCTGTTCTTTGTGGTTTCCGTAATTATGGCAGTAGCGATAAATTACAGCATAGACTTCATAACGGGAACAATCTGCCTTTATACCGAGTCTATATGGGGTATAAACATAATGAAACAGGTTATCGTTCTTCTGCTTTCAGGGGCGACAATTCCCCTGCCGTTTTTCCCCGAGCCTCTCAGAACAATTGTAGGGTATCTTCCCTTCCAGTCGATTTATAACGCACCACTGACATTCCTGCTCACCGCCAAGCCTGATGTATACACGATACTGACGACTCTCGGAACACAGCTTTTCTGGTGCGTTGCAATGATGCTCGTAAGCACGCTTTTCTGGAAGGTATCCCTCCGCCAGATTACAGTGAACGGAGGTTAAGCTATGACAAAAAGAAAAGGATTAGGATTTTATCTGCGCATATACGGAAAAATACTCACGCAGGACATAAAAAGCAAGATGAGCTACCGTGCAGATTTCATCATATCAACAATAGGAATGATTTTCACAAACCTTGCAGGTTTCATCAGCTTCTGGATACTTTTCCGCAACTTCCCGTCGATAAACGGCTGGGGCTACTACGAAATGCTCTTCCTGTACGGATTTTCGCTTATCGCCCTCACTCCCGTACAATGTCTTTTCGACAACAACTGGAGTCTGCGTATGTATGTCTATTCGGGCGACTTCATAAAGTACTGCTTCAGACCGATAAATCTGTTTTTCTACTATCAGTCGGAAATCTTCGATATAAAAGGTCTGGGACAACTTGCTTTCGGAATCGGAACTCTGGTTTACTCATGGGCAAAGCTGGAGCTTGATGTCACATTCCTTGCCATTGTAAAAACGATAGTATTCCTATTTACAGCGTCGCTTGTTATGATAGCTCTCCAGAACGCCGCTGCGGCGACTTGCTTCTGGATACAGAATTCGTTTTTCGTGCTTGACCTTGTGCTGAAATTCAAGGACTACGCAAAATACCCGATAACGATTTTCAGTCCCGTTTTCAAGTTCATATTTACATTCATAATTCCGATTGCATTCATTGCGTATTACCCGAGCCTTGTAATCCTGCGTCCCGATGAAATCCCGATACTCTCGTGGATTTCGCCGCTTATAGGAATGTTGTTCTTCTTCCTCAGTTATAAATTCTGGATGTTCGGCGCAACAAGGTACAGCGGAACAGGCTCATAAGTTCAAAACAAAAAATCCACGGTGAATTTTCACCGTGGATTTTTATTATAGCTTAAATTATTCAGCAGCTTCTTCTGTTGCTGCTTCTGCTTCTTCTGCTGCGGGTTCTTCGGGAAGAAGCGCTCTCATAGAGATGCTGATTCTCTGATTTTCGATGTCGATTTCAGTAATCTTAGCTTCAACTTCCTGACCTACAGAAAGAAGGTCTGCAACCTTTGATACTCTCTGGTTTGCAATCTGTGAAATGTGGATAAGACCGTCAATTCCGGGAATAATCTGAGCAAATGCACCGAAAGGTGTGATTGATACAACTGTTGCCTTTACTACATCGTCAACATTGTACTTAGCCTTGAATGTTTCCCAGGGATTGTCCTCAGCCTTTCTGTAACCGAGAGAAATTCTGTTCTTTTCCTTGTCGAGTTCCTTGATGTAAACTTCAAGAGTGTCGCCAACCTTGACAACATCTGAAGGATGCTTGATTCTTGTCCATGAAAGTTCTGTGCGGTGAACCATACCGTCGATACCGCCGAGGTCAACGAACACGCCGAAGTCTGTGATTGACTTAACCTGTCCCTTGATTACATCGCCTACGTTAGCGCTTTCCCAGAACTTAGCCTGTGCAGCTGTCTTGTTAGCCTTTGCGACTTCCTTGATTGAGCCGACTGCTCTTCCTCTCTGCTCGTTAACTTCGATGATCTTGAATTCAACAGTCTTCTTAACGAGTTCTTCGAGCTTGTCATCACGACGGAGTGTAGCCTGTGATGCGGGAACGAATACCTTTGTTCCGTTATATGAAACAAGTACGCCGCCCTTGATTACGCCAACAACAACACCTGAAAGTACTGTGCCCTCTTCCTTTGCCTTGACGATAGTGTCAAAACCAACGAGTGCGTCAACCTTCTTCTTTGAGAGAGTAACGATACCCTCTGCATCGTTAACCTTGATAACGATGAGCTCAACTTCATCACCAACGCTTACAACATCCTTGGGCTTGAGGCTGGGATCGTCTGTAAGCTCAGAGAGAGGAACATAACCTGTATGCTTTGTGCCTACGTCTACAACAGCTTCAGCGTCATTAACAGCAGTTATGTATCCCTTCACCCGATTACCGGTATATATTCTCTTAAATGATTCGTCAAGCGCCTTTTCAAAATCGAATTCCTCATCCATAATTTTTACATTTTCGCTCATTTGTGTTTGAACCTCCTTGATTATATGTGCAGGAGTTGACGCCCCTGCGGTGATGCCTATTGAGTAAGCCATGGAAAAATCCTCCCCACAAATTTCGGAGGCATCTTCGATATGATAGCTTTTGCAACACTCCCTGCAGATTTCGTACAGCTTACGTGTGTTTGAACTTTCCTTTCCACCGACGATTATCATCACATCGGAAGCTTCGGCAAGCTCTCTCGCTTCGCTTTGTCTGTCCGCAGTTGCACTGCATATTGTATCATATATCTGTGGGTGTTCACAGTTTTCACTTATGAACCTGATACACTTACCCCATAATGTATTATTATATGTTGTTTGAGCAATAATTGCAACCTTTTTTTCGAAAAAATTTTGATTTTTTTCAAAAATCTTTTGCAATTCGTCAATGTCTTTAAAAACAAACACACCTTCTTGTGCATTTTCAACAACGTTACCGATGATGCCCTGCACCTCGGGATGACTGTCATCCCCCGCAATGAGAATTACATACCCGTCGGAAGATTTTTCCCTGACAATCCTGTGTATCCTTGCAACGAACGGGCAGGTAGCGTCGATATATTCCGTGTTCTGTTTTTCCAGCTCGTCTGTAATTCTGCTTCCCACTCCGTGCGAACGGATAACAACCGTTTCACCGGCCTTTGCCTCGGACGGTGCGGAGATTATCCTGACGCCCTTGCTTTCAAGCTCCTTTACAACCGATGGGTTGTGGATAATCGGCCCGAGAGTCGCCACGGATTTGCCTTCCGCCAATGCGTCGTATGTAAGTTTTATCGCCCTGTCAACCCCGAAACAGAATCCCGCTGTTTTCGCAACTGTGATACTAGGTTTCCGTTTCAACTTCAACATTCTCCTTTTCGCCCTCAACAAGCACCGTTATCGCAGACATAATCTTCTGCTTGAGGACTTTGAGTTCCTTCGGCGTAGGCTCGTCGGAAACCGCAAGTTCCGACGCACTTATGCGCTTGCCGAATTTAATGGTAACTTCCTGCCCTTTTCTGAGCTTTGCCCCCTCGAATACAATACCCACGGGAATTACATCTCGCTGTGCCTTCGCCGCAATCAACGCCACTCCCGTCTTGCCCTTGCCGACCTTTCCGTCGTACGAGCGTGTACCCTCGGGGAAGATAATAAGATTTCTCTTTTTCAGCTTTTCGATTGAAGTGTCGATAATTGCGGTATCTCCCTTACCTCTCACAACGGGGAATGCACCCATCATTCTTATGAGAAGTGTGAAAAAGATGTTCTTCTTGAAAAGCTCTTCCTTCGCCATATATGACATAAAAGTTCTTACGGGAAGGGTTATCCACACGGGGTCGAAATAACTGCGGTGATTTGAGGCGTAAATATATCCGCTTTCTTTCGGGATATTCTCAAGCCCTTCGAATTTCAACTTGTAGTTGCACTTGAGTATAAACCACACTATTTTACGGAGAATGCCGTAAAGTCCGTACAAAAACCACATATTAATATTCACCCTCCAGTTTTTCAGCGATAATTCTCAGAAGCTCCGTAACAACCTCTTCCTTGCCGAGCTTTGTCGTATCAAAAAGAATTGCGTCGTCAGCCTGCTTTAAAGGTGCAACCTCACGGTGACTGTCGTTGTAATCACGCTGATTTATCTCATCCAGCAGCTTGTCGTAATCGGGATTTTCGCCCTTTTCGACCAACTCCTTAAAGCGTCTGTTTGCACGCTCCTCGGGAGTTGCGGTAAGGAATATCTTTACATCGGCATTCGGAAGAATTACCGTGCCGATATCTCTTCCGTCCATTATGACATCGTTCTCACGGGCCATTTTAAGCTGAAGCTCAAGAAGAAAACTGCGTACCGACGGAATAGCCGACACATCCGATGCCGCCATTGAGCATTCGGGCTTTCTTATTGCCTCGGAAACATCCTCGCCGTTGAGGAAAACCTTCTGCACCCCGTCGAGATATTTAAGTTCCACCTTTATTGCAGGAAGTAACTTTTCAACCTCCGCCGCATTATCTGTTGCCACTCCGTTACGGAGTGCGTAAAGCCCTATCGACCTGTAAAGCGCACCTGTATCAACATAAATGAACCCGAGCTGCTTTGCAGCCTCACGGGCAATTGTACTTTTTCCTGCGCCTGCAGGGCCGTCGATGGCAATATTTCTTGACATAAAACCCCTCCTATACATTCATTCCGGCAACATAGCCGGTAGAAAATGCAATCTGTAAATTAAATCCGCCCGTATAGGCGTCAACATCTATGACTTCACCTGCAAAGTAAAGTCCCTTTACAAGTTTAGATTCCATTGTTTTCGGGGAAATTTCCTTTACCGAAACCCCGCCGCTTGTTATGATAGCTTCGTCAACGGGACGAAAGCATTTCATCGTCATCGGAAACGCTTTCAGTAGAGAAACTATGCTTTTTCTCTGCTCACGGGTTATCTGATTTACCTTTGTGTCGCCTGCGATCCCCGAAAGTTTTACAAACACGGGAATCATCTTCGACGGTAGCAATCCACCGAGGCAGTTGATGTAATCCTTGTTTATCCTTTCGGCAAAATCACGCTGAAGTCGCAAGTCCAGCTTTTCTTCCGACAATGCAGGTTTCATATCAATCGTTAGGAGATATCTTCCCCTCTCGCTTTCCCGTATGTGAGAGCTTGCCGACAGAACGATAGGCCCAGACACGCCGAAATGCGTGAACAGCATCTCTCCCTGCTCGGAGAAAATCCGCTTGCCCGTTGTTTTGTCGGTGATATTCAGCGTCACATTCTTCAGCGACAACCCCATCATATCCGCAGGATATTTTTCCTCCGTGACAATCGGCACAAGCGACGCCGTAGGCGTAACCACCGTATGTCCGCAGGCTTTCGCAAAGTCATAGCCGTCCCCCGTCGAACCTGTCAAGGGGTAAGACTTTCCACCAGTTGCAATAATCACGCCGTTCCCGTAAAATCGGGATTTTTCCGTGACAACACCCTTTATTTCTCCGTTCTCGGAGAGAATTTCGGTTACACGCTCATTCCTCACCGTAACGCCGTAATCCGATACAGTTCTTGTAAGTGCCGATACAATTTCCGCAGCTTTATCACTTTCGGGGAAAACACGGTTTCCACGCTCGGTTTTAAGCCGTACGCCGAGTCCTTCAAAGAAGCTCATCGTATCCTCGGAAGAAAACTGCGAAAACGCACTGTATAAAAATCGTGAATTCACGGGGATGTTCTTTATCAGCTCGTCGACGGAGCAGTTATTCGTGACATTGCAACGGCCTTTTCCCGTTATTGCGAGTTTTTTTCCGAGCTTGCCGTTTCTGTCAAGCAACAGCACGCTTTTCCCGAGTCCTGCGGCAGTTATCGCCGCCATCATTCCCGCCGCACCGCCGCCGACTATAATTGCGTCATATACCATCATTGTTCCTCGTCCTTGTGCTTTTCATACACATCATACTTGTCCCATATATCTTCAAGACGCTCGAAATTTGCCGAAATTTCTTCACGCTTTTTTATTCCGATAGCGACAATGAGTGCGTTTATAAGGCTCATCGGCGCAACGAGAGAGTCCACGAACGACGCCATATCGCTCTTTGCCATAAGTACATGGGTTGCACTCTGCGCCAGCGGTGAAGAATAGCTGTCGGTAATTGCAATTGTGTCTGCGCCGTTGCTTGCCGCAAAGCTGAATGCCTTTGTCGTCTGCGTCGAATATCTCGGGAAGCTGACGCCTATCATCACATCGCCCTCACCGATACGCATAACCTGCTCGAAAAGCTCACTCGTACTTGCGGTATTGATAAACCTCGCATTATCGAACATAAGGTTGAAGTAGTACGCAATAAACCTCGCAAGAGGTGCCGCACTTCTCGCACCGATTATGTATATTCTCTTTGCGGAGATTATTGTGTCCACCGCCGCCTGAAATTCCTCACGGCTACTTTCTTCTAAGGTCTTTTTTATCTTTTCTATGTCGGAATTCAGCACCGTCCCGAAAACATCGTCATTTGCTATTCTGTCGGAAGTCGCCTCAATCCTCTGCACAGATGTCAGCTTGTTGCGCATAACCTCCTGAAGCGCTCTCTGCAATTCGGGATAACCCTCAAATCCAAGCTCTGTTGCAAATCTTACAACCGTTGATTCGCTTACCCCGACAGTAGCTCCCAGCTTTGCCGCCGTTACATACGCCGCTTTATCGTAATGCCCTATGATATACTCGGCAATACGCTTGTGCCCTTTTGAAAAATGCGGCATATTTTCCTTTATGGTCGCAAATAAATCCTGACTCATTATTTCACTTCCCGTTTTATTTCCAAAGGCTGTTCTGGAGATTTGCTACCCTCTCCCTTGCCTTTTCGTTTTCTTCGCTTATGATATATCCGCCATCGGCAGATTCTATCCTGTCGCCCTCTTTTATTCCGTCGGGCATAAGTTTTCTGTCGACATCGGTTCTTCTGCCGTTATCATCATATATCACGGCGAAATCTCCTTCATATCGTTCAAAAGTCAATTTATTTTCCTCCGTCGTATACAAAAACATATCCGCCCTTGCCGTCAAGCTCACACACTATATCTCCCTGAAGGTCTGTGCGGTATATTTCGTCTGTAAAATCCGAAAGCCTTCCCATAACCTTCTGATGAGGATGACCGTAATCATTGTCCGCACCTACGCCTATCACGCAGTACTCGGGAGTAACCTCGTTGAGAAAATCGTATGAGGAAGATGTTGAACTTCCGTGATGTCCGACTTTCAGCACATCGGCGTCAATATCATACCCTGCGTAGATGATGTCATGCTCCTCGTCGTATTCGGCGTCACCCGTGAAGAGAACGCTGTCCTCGCCGTATCTGAGCATACACACTACCGAAAGATTGTTAAGCTCGTCCACATTATAGTTTATCGGAGCGAGTATCTCAAGCGTTGCACCTTTGTCAAGGGTATATACATCCCCGACATTTGCGGGAGTAAGCCCACACCCCTCATCTGCAACAGCCTCGAGGAAATACGGATAACTTCCGCCCGTCGGAACAAGCTCGTCGGGTACACGGGGCGCTATTACATTAAGCACCTTAAATTCCCGTATTACATCGGAAAGACTTCCGCAGTGGTCGGAATGCGGATGCGTCGAAATCACATAGTCAATCTCTGTTATTCCGAGGGAGTGAAGGTACCAGCGCACCTTACTGCTCTGCTCATACTCTCCTCCGTCTATAAGAACAACGCTGTCTCCTGCCACTATAAGCTGACAGTCGCCCTGCCCTACATCAACGAAATGCACGGCAACCTCTGCGTTTCCACTGTAACCATTGTCACCCGAAAGCCCGACTCCGCCGAACAACTCGGAATACTCCACTATACCCGTATAGTCAAGTACCCATAATGTAAGGCAAATCACAACCACAACGGCGGCGATTATATACTGTATTCTTTTCAGCGACGCTTTCGCTTTTGTTTTCCATTTTGCCATTTATCGTTCTGTCCTCTTTTTGCCGTATTGCTACGGTTATTCTGCCTTCTGAGATATTCCCCGTCAGGCTCGACAAGACATTTCGGACCTTTGCCTATAAGGTCGGTTCTTCCTGCCTTTATAAGCGCAGAAATGATTATCCTGCGGTTTTCAGGCTTGAAATACTGCAACAACGCCCTTTGCATTGCCTTTTCTTCGGGAGTTTTCGGGACATATACCTCCTCCATTGTGTAAGGGTCAAGTCCCGTATAGAACATACAGGTCGAAATCGTTGCAGGCGTCGGATAGAAATCCTGTACCTGTTCTGGATGTATCTTGTTTTCCTTCAGGAACATCGCAAGCTCTATCGCCTCTTTCAGCGTACTTCCGGGATGCGACGACATAAGGTACGGTACAAGATACTGTTCCTTTCCTGCACGCTTTGTTGCGGAATAAAACTCCCTCTGGAATTCCTTGTAGCCCTCGATATGCGGTTTTCCCATCTTGTCAAGCACCTTTGCCGAACAATGCTCAGGCGCAACTTTGAGTTGTCCGCTGACATGATACTTTACAAGTTCATTGAGGAAATCCTTGTTCTTGTCACGGATGAGATAATCATATCTTATTCCCGAGCGGATAAAGACTTTTTTCACACCCTCGATTTTTCTGAGCTTTCTTAAAAGTCCGAGATATTCCGTGTGGTCAACCTCAAGATTTTTGCAAGGCTCAGGGGCAAGACATTTCTTTCCTTTACAAAGTCCGTGTTCTATCTGTTTCTGACACGACGGCTTTCTGAAATTCGCCGTAGGCCCTCCGACATCGTGGATGTAGCCCTTGAAATTCTTCATTTTCGTAAGTTTTTCAGCCTCGCTGATTACAGACTCCTCGCTACGTGAAACTATACGCCTCCCCTGATGGAGTGCAATCGAACAGAAGTTGCAGTATCCGAAGCACCCTCTGTTGTGCGTAAGTGAAAATTCAACTTCCTTTATACCGGGTACACCGCCCTGCGACTCGTATATCGGGTGATACGCCCTCATATACGGCAGGGAATAAACCTCGTCAAGTTCTTCTCTCGTAAGCGACAAAGCAGGCGGCGTCTGTACGAGCATTCTGTCTCCGTGACGCTGTATCACCGTCTTGCCGTAGATTTCATCCTGCTGGTCGTACTGTATTCTTGTAGCCTTTGCGTAAGCCTCCTTACTCTCGCACACCTGCGAATACGACGGACATTCCGCCGCACCGTAAGGGGTATTCTTCGGCTCGGTAAGATAGCATATTCCACGCACATCGGTAATATCCGACGGCTTTTCTCCGTCCCTGAGCCTCTGCGCAAGCTCGATTATCTGATGCTCCGACATTCCGTACATAAGAATATCAGCCCTGCTGTCAACAAGAACGGAGGGCATAACCTCGTCCTTCCAGTAATCATAATGTGCAAATCTGCGTAAAGACGCCTCAAGTCCGCCTATCATTATCGTTGCATCGGGATATATCTCCCGTATTTTATTGCAGTATACGGTAACCGCACGGTCGGGGCGTTTTCCTGCCACTCCCCCTGCGGTATATGCGTCGTCGGAGCGTTTTTTCTTTGCGGCGGTATAATGTGCCACCATCGAGTCGATATTCCCCGAGGTTACAAGGAATGCAAGCCTCGGCTCACCGAAACGCATAAAATCACGGTCGGACTTCCAGTCGGGCTGTGATATTATCCCCACGGAAAATCCGTAGTGTTCAAGCATTCTCGATATAATTGCCACTCCGAAACTCGGGTGGTCAACATATGCGTCACCTATAATATATACGAAATCAAAACGGTCAATACCCTGTTCTATCATTTCGCTTTTTGATATCGGCAGAAACGGCATAGTTCCACCCCTTTCGTATTATTCAGCAGTATTCGGTGCGTCTTCCGTGTTTTCGGACTGCACTCTCAGTCTTCTCTCATACCACTGCTCTCTTGATATAAGCACCTGTCTCGGCTTTGCGCCCTCGAAAGGCCCGACAACGCCGAGTTCTTCAAGCTCGTCGATAATTCTCGCCGCACGGGCATATCCGAGCTTGAGCTTTCTCTGCAAAAGCGAAGTTGAAGCCTGTCCGTTCTCGACAACGACTTCTATCGCCTTTTCAACCATTTCGTCAACCTGCTCCGCACTTCCGGAAGATGAAGGCTCCGATGACTTTTCTCCCTTTACAGCAGGGAGGTTTTCTTCAATTTCCTTGATAATCTTATCGTCGTAATCCGCCTGAGCCTCTGTCTTGAGGAAGGCAACAACCTTTTCGACTTCCTTTGTTGAACAGAAGCATCCCTGTACACGCACGGGCTTCGGAATACCCTGAGGATTATACAGCATATCTCCGTTACCGAGGAGCTTTTCCGCACCTGCGACATCAATGATTGTTCTCGAGTCAATCTGCGATGAAACGGTGAGCGCAATACGGCTGGGAATATTCGCCTTGATAAGACCCGTAATAACATCAACGGTAGGACGCTGTGTTGCGATAATTAGGTGCATTCCGGCCGCACGTGCCATCTGTGCAAGACGGCATATTGCGTCTTCTACCTCGTTGGAAGCCGCCATCATAAGGTCGGCAAGCTCGTCTATCGCAATGACAATCTGCGGAAGAGGAGCGACGTCCTCTGTTTCCTTCGCCATTTCGTTATAACCCTTGAGGTCACGGACATTGTTATCAGCAAACAGCTTGTATCTCTTGAGCATTTCCTGAACTGCCCAGTTGAGAGCACCTGCCGCTTTTCGTGGGTCTGTGACAACGGGCACAAGAAGATGAGGTATACCGTTGTATGTAGTGAATTCAACCATCTTCGGGTCTATAAGCAGGAGCTTTACCTCATCGGGTGACGCATTGAAAAGAATACTCATGATAATCGAGTTTGTACATACGGATTTGCCCGAACCCGTAGTACCCGCAATGATAACATGCGGCATCTTTGCAATATCTCCGAGGATAGTCTTTCCTGCAATATCACGACCGAGAGCAAATGTCAGCTTGCTTTCGGAGTTTCTGAATTCTTCGCTTTCAAGAAGCTCACGAAGAGTTACCATGTCCTTGGTCTTGTTCGGAACTTCAATTCCGACAGCGGCCTTTCCGGGAATAGGTGCTTCTATACGAACACCTGCCGCCGCAAGATTGAGGGCAATATCATCTGCAAGGCCTGTAATCTTTGAAATCTTTACTCCTGCCGAGGGCTGAAGTTCATATCTCGTAACGCTGGGGCCTCTGTGAATATCGACGATTCTTGTCTGTACACCAAAGCTCTTGAGCGTATTCACGAGAGTATCGGCACTGTTCTTAAGCTCGGTTTCCATACCCTCACCCGACGCTCTTCCCGCAGGTGCGTTGAGGAGCGACGTAGGAGGATACTTGTACACCTTTACAGGCTCAGGCTTTTCGAAAAGCATAGTCTGTCCGTTTTCGTCCTCGATAACGGGCTTTTCTGGTTCCTTGGGCTTATCCTCCGTCTTTACGGTAGATACCGCATCTGCGGGAGGTGTTGTCGGCGGAGGAGTTCCCGCCGCCTTTTTGATTATCGCATCAAGGTCAACCGCCGACTTCTTTGCAGGCTCCTTCTTCGGCTCTGCAACAGCCTCCTTGGGTGACTCAACGGGATGCGCAGGCATATCGTCATTGCAACCGCTGTCAACCGTAGGCTGTGACTTCGGCTCAACGGGTATAGGAATATCAATGTTTTCAAGCTTAGGCTTTCTCGCCTCGGGCGGCAGAGGCTCGTTCGGCGGAAGCTTCTTCGCTGTCTTCTGCTGCTTTGCTCTTTCCTCTGCTCTGCGCTGCTGTTCTTCAGCGTCTGATTCACCTGCCGCCTTCATAGCCTCGCCCGCCTTCTTGAAAGGCTTTCCGAAAAATCCGAGGAACGAAATAAGGCTGATGTTTGTGAGGAGCATAACAAATACGAAAAGAAGAACCAGAATTATTATCGACGCACCGACCTTACCGAAAATCATAAGCAGCGGTACACCTATAATGATACTGAAAAATCCCCCTCCGTTGAGAGTGACGCCTGTATCGTAAAGGCGCTGCGGTATGTTTTCCCACGCAGAAAGGTCTTCGTTTCCATACATGAATATAAATACCGTACCGCATATAAGCGCAGTAAGTATAAAGCCCTGTATTACCTTACCTGCAACAGCCTTTTCCGACTTGTCGGTAGCTATCATTATCGCCGCATAAATCAGTATTACGGGAACAAGGAATACCGCAATACCGAAAAGCCCTCTCACGAAATTATGAAGAGCAAGCCACGCCGACGAGCCTTCTATTATGGACATGAAGAGCATCAACACGCCCATAGAAAAAAGAAGTACCGACCATAGCTGTTTATTTGAATTGTTTTTCTTTTTAGCAGTAGTTTTTTTCTTTTTCGTTGCCACTGATTTCTATCTCCTTTTCAAGCATCAGATAATCAATCTCCAGTCGTATACATATTCGCATACGCCGATTGCAAGCACCGCAATTCCGAGTGCAAAGGTATAATAAGCGAATATCTTGAATCTGTCCTTTGCGACAAGCCACTTTATCAGCTTTATTGCGGCTATTCCCGCAACTGCCGCAGTAACAAATCCGACAAGCATAGGAACAAGACCTATCGTATCAACAGCAGTTCCGACATCTCCCATTTCGAGAAGTGCGCCCGCAAGAATAATCGGAGAGCCGAGAATGAATGAATATTCAACCGCAGACTCACGCCTGAGTCCGCTGAATATTCCTGCGCTTATTGTCGAGCCCGAGCGGGATATTCCCGGTACAAGCGCTATGCACTGGAATATTCCTATCGTAAGTGCATTGGGAACTGTCGCCTCGCCCTCGGTTTTATTTCCCTTTACGCATCTGTCGGAGAGGAACAATATCGCCGCTGTGTAGAGAAACGCACACCCCTCCACGATGATGTCATCGTCGGATGCGAGCATTTCAAAAAAGTCATTGAAGATATAGAATGCAAAAAGCGGAAGAATTGACACTATAAGCATCATTATGAATCTTCTGTCGCCGTTCATTTCCTTCCATTTGAATTTACCCGTGAATATATCCTTCACCATAAGAAGAGCCTCTTTTATAAGGACGATGAACTTCTTATAGAATGCCGCCACTACCGCAACAAGCGTTCCGAGGTGAAGAACAAGCGTCATCTGCATGGCACCCTCACCGTCAAGCCCGAAAAAGTGCTGGAACAACGAAAGATGTCCCGAGCTTGATACAGGCAAAAACTCCGTAAACCCCTGGATAAGCCCCTGAAGTATAGCCTCCAGAATTGTCATAATATCACCCTCCAAATAAAATTCAGATATTAAATAATAATCTCAATAAAGCATAATTATACATAATAATCATTATACCAAATCAAAGGCAAAAAGTCAAATAAAAAACCTCCCGCAAAGGCTGTCGTAAAACAGCTTTTCAAGGAGGTTTTTATCTTTTGATTTTACGGAGTCACCGTCGTGTCGGCAGTCGTTTCGGCGGGTGTTTCTTCAGGTGCGGTAGTCGCCGCAGGGGTCATATATGCCCCGTCGTATACCGTACTGTCGAATTTCATTTCCCTGATTGCCCTGCGTGCTTCTTCGAGCTGTACTTCGGAAATTCCCGTTGTGTTTATATGTGGTATGATTTTTCTGTCACCGCATCTGCGTGAAATTTCGCCGAGAACAGTGGTTGTCCTGTCGTAAACCGACATTCCGCTGAGGTTTGCTTCCTCACCGTTGATAACGACAGTACCGATAAGGTCTGCGTAGTTCATTTCAACGACAATCTGCGTTTCTTCGGAAATTTCGCCAAGTTTGAAAACTTCCTCCGTTCCCGTCAGTATTTTCGCCGCAGATACTTCAAGCATAAGGTCTGTTTCAGCGGTTTCGAATATCGCAACAATGTCAAGGAGTGCCTTGTATCTTTCGGGACTGCGTACAATTTCACCGATATACTCAATATCGGAATTTCTGAGCGTCGGGAATACCACATCCGCACAGATTATCGCATCAAAGCCTGCGGTATCTACTTCGCCCACAAGCTGAGTCATATAGGTCTTTGTATGTTCGGAGAACGGCGAGAGCCACGGCTTTCCGCCCTGGTCAACGCTGTTGTCATACCACGAGCTTATCTGCCCCTCGAAAAGATAGCCCGCTTCCTTTTCCGAGAAGGGAGCGACGTTGTCATAAAGCGCACTCACCTTTGCGATTGCAAGCATATCGTGTTCCTGTATCTTCGTTGCTATTGTCTTTGCAGAAAGCGTCGAAAGTATGATGTCTTCGCCGTTGACGGCTATTTCAGCCTTTGTATCGTAGTAGATGTGTCCTCCTCTTTCCTTCAGGGGAACGCATATCGCCGTATACCCCTCGGATTTTGCCTTTGTCACCGCCATTTCAAGTGCTTCAAGCGAAGTGAGGTTGTAGGATTCAAGCTCATACGCGCCGAATTTTGAGAGCGTGGCTGTATTCTTTGCGGGAGTAGTCACCGACGTGGTTTCCTCGGGCAAAGTAGTTTCGGCAGGAGGTGCCCACGCAGTACCCTCGGTAGCCTTGTTATACTCATCATTGTTGATGTAGTCAAGTATCGGCTTGCCTATGCTGTACCCGAAAAATACAAGTCCTGCTGCCGCAAACAGCGTCACAACAAGGGCAACAACATGATTGCGCTTTTCCTTGCGGCGATTACCATAAAGGCTCTTGCTTCGTTTGATTTTTCTTCTCTTTGCCTGACGATAAGACATTTGTTACCCCCCTTTTTTTCGTTAAAGTATGGTCTGGTGTCCCACAAGACCGTAGAACGCCATTGAAAGTATTCCGATATAAAGAAGTGTCGCAGGCATTCCCCTGAGGCTTTCGGGGATATCCTCGGAATACAGCTTTTCGTAAACTATCGACATCAGATATGTCGCAAGGAGAAAGCCTATTCCCGTTCCGAGACCGTAAGCCGCAAAGTCGATGAGAGTCCCCCCTCTTTCGACATTTATGAATACCGAGCCGAGAACGGCACAGTTGAATGCAGAAACATGGATATACTTTTTCAGTGCCATAAACGCCTTGTTTGCAAGCTTCCACAATACAAGTAATGTAAGCGTATATACCGCACCGACAATAAGAACATAAATTATCGGAGTAATCAGGTATACCGAATCGTAATCACGCAGATATTTGTTTGCAAAATACGCAAGCATACTCGATACAACCGAAAAATATGTTATGCACAATCCGAAACTTACAAACTGTTTCTTACTTCGTGCAGCAAGGAACATCGTGCTTGTACCGATTGCATAGGTAAAGACTATGTTCTCTATAAGTATTGCCGCAAACGAGAGCATAATTACTCTTGTGATAAAACTCATTTAGAATTACTCCTGACAATAATTTTGATTTTCTTGAGAACTGCGGAAAGCACCGCCAAAAGCATAAATCCGCCGAATGTCGTCGAAAGCGCAGGGAATGTCAGCGGAATGCCGATAATCTTGTCCCCGATTGAGCCGTAAGCAAAAATCTCACGGATAAATCCGACGAGTATCACGACGATGTCAAAGCCGATGATGTAGAATATTACTTCAGCTATCATGCGAAGACGCTCAAGTCTGAAAAAGTGCAGTTCCGAGCGGATTACAATGAGCGAATTCGTTATCAGAAGCGGTATCATTATGCCTATCGAATTGAATTCCGTTTCAAACACAGGGCCGAAAATTACGGTCACGGGTACATACACTAGCGACGCTATAAATGTATATAATATAATACGGACGGCATAAACCATATCTCTTGGCACAAAACTGGAAATCATTATAGTAAAGAATGTTATACAGCTGAACACCACAGCAATGGCAATTCCGTTTGCAAGGGTTGTCGCCGACATAACAACGGGGGCGATTACAAGTCCGCTTGCAAGCACAGTATTTTTCATAAACATACCGTCAAAAATAGTTTTATCAAACGGCTTTTTTTCTTTCATCTGTTTCATTTCTTTTTCTCCACGGTCTTTGTTTTCGAGGCTTTCATATCCTCTACGATTTCATCCCACAGTTTTCTGAACGAAAAAGCGTTGTCATCGAGAGAAATCGCTATCGGATTGGATATAAGTATCGCATAGAGTATTGCATTTTCAGTATTTCCGAGACGCTGGAACAGTACCGTCACGACGCCTATCAGCACGCCGTAGACAATACGGGTGGATATTGTTTTCGGCACGGTGTAATAATCTCCCGCAAAGAAAAGGAGTGAGAAAAGCACTGTACCGCTGGAAAGCTCATAGAAAACCGACTCTGCTCTCGTTATACCGAAAGCGGGATAAAGATACGCAAGTACAGCGATAGTTACCGTTCCGCAGAAAAATGTCAGTCCCGATGTCGAATGTCTGAACGAAAGAATACAAGCGCATATAAGTATCAGGAATATATGCGTTGTTCCCATAGGGCCGTAGAATTTTCCGAGTACAATATCAACTATCGTGTTCGACGGCGTAGGTGCGTATGTAAGCGTTTGCGTCAATGATACAGACAGCGGATTTTCAACCGCAGAAGTAAGCGGAAGCATCTCCTCGGGCTTAGGGTATTTCAGCACGAGGTCTTTCCAGCATATTGCGGAAAGAAGGTATCCGACTATAACGGGATTGAAAATATTATGCTCTTTTCCGCCGAAAAATTGTTTTCCAAGTGTAATTGCAAAAATATTTGCCAAAATAACTATGTGGTACGGAACGGACGCAGGCATCATAAGTGCCATCAACACTCCCCCCACAACAGCGGAGAGGTCGTCCTTCTCGTATTTTTTACCGCAGAGTTTCACGCAGATGATATCTGAAATATATGCACTCGCAACGGAAATCAGCGTAACGATAACAACACGCCAGCCATAGTAGAACCACGACATGAATATCAACACGGACAAGACGAGAAGTGTGTCTATATTTACCGCTTTTTCACTTTTCAAACCTTTAACTTTAAGCATTACGGTATCCTTTCCCTTAATTTGTACAAACCGAGGTGATAACTTGACAATTTCACTCATAAGCAACACAACCGTGAAAGTTGCATTGAATAATGACGATATGAAAAAATACAATATAGAATTTGCCCAGATAAACCAGAGCAGTTATGCGTCACGGCAATTTCTTATAAAACTGCTTGACGAAATATGCGACAGCAACAACATCGACCTTACGCACGAAAAGCTGTATATCGAGGCTTTCAAGCGTGACGACGGCTGTCTTTTATACATTTCCATAGGCGGAGAAAAATTCAAATCCAAAGAAAAGCTCTTCTGCGAGATGATTTACGAGTTCGACGATTTATCGCCGATGATTTCCGTCAGCACAAGACTGTGGGATATGTACAGCCATCTCATCAGAAGCAGTGAGCTTTACTGTTCCGAAAGGAATTACAGACTTATAGTCAAAGCCTTTTCCAAAGCGGATAAAAAGCTCTCAAACGCATTGAACGAGTACGGCGTTCTTTCGGGAACGGGAGAGATAATCGCCGCTGCCACACGGGAACACTACTCCCCTGTAATTGCAAAGAACGCAATAGAAATTCTGGCATCAATCAGGTAAGCGTAATCCTTCGACGACCTTTTCCATATCGGGTGCCTTGAAAAGATACGAGCCTGAAACGAGGTCGTCCGCACCTGCGGCTATTGCGATTTTTGCAGTTTCGGCATTTATTCCGCCGTCAACCTGAACCTGACATTTGTATCCGTTCCTGTCGATTTCTTTACGGAGTGCCGTCACCTTTGACATTGTTTCCGCTATGAAGCCTTGTCCGCCGAAACCGGGCTCAACACTCATCACAAGCGCATTCGACAGCTTAGACAGATACGGGAACATAACCTCAACGGGAGTTTTCGGGCGTATCGTAAGACCTGCACCTATCCCCCGTGAGAGAATTTTTTCTATCGTTGCTGAAATATCACTTTCGCTTTCAGCGTGAAATGTAATCATATCCGCACCTGCGTCAACAAATGCGTCAATGTATTTCAGCGGGTCGATAATCATAAGATGTACATCAAGGAACATATCGGTGCATTCAGAAACGCTCTTGAGCACAGGAATACCGAAAGATATATTATCAACGAAAATACCGTCCATAACATCAAAATGAATTCTGTCCGCACCTGATTCTTCGATACGCTTTATGTCTTTTTTCAGATCTGCAAGGTCAGCCGAAAGAACCGACGGAGAAATTTTTATTGCCATTACAAAAATCCTTTCATAACACATAGATACTCTATAATATTATATAACAGTATTATTTTCAAGTCAATATATAATACGACGAAAAATCCCGATGCCGCCACAATTCAGACATCGGGATTTTTTATTGCGGAGTATTCCGCAGAATATATAAAAGCGTCAGTACGCCGTATACAGCTCCCCTATGGGCAGGGACAGAGCCTCAGTCCCGTGCCACTGTATATCGGGTCTTACGCTTACAGTACAGTTTATGCGGCAAAAGAAAAATGGCAACCGTGACGAAATATGTCAAATCCCGAAATACAGAAAAAGACAGCCCCGTTTCTCTCTCTCAAAAGAAAAACGGAGCTGATTGATGTCTGTTCGTCTAAAAAATAAATATCGGCACACTTCCCATAGTCATCTCAAGGATGTATATCATCACGGGTATGGTAGCTATCGACAAAAGCGTTGTCACGGTGATTATCGTCGAGGCGTATTCAGCGTTGTTGCCGAACATTCTCGACATCATCAGGGTTGACGCCGCCGTAGGGCAGGCAGACGCTATAAGATTTGCAAGAAGAATTGTGCGTACATTCCCCTCTGCGCCGAAGAAAAGAAAAATCCCTATCATTATAAGCGGTGCCACGATAAGTCTCATAGCAGTGACAAGATATATACGGGGATTTTTCACAGCCTCAATGATATTTGTACGGGCAAGATATATTCCCGTAACTACCATCGCAAGCGGAGTATTCACATCCGCAATGAAGTTGATAGGCTGTGTTATAATCGACGGAAGTTTTATCGAGAAGAAGAATATCACAAGTCCGACAGCGATACTGATAATCGGCGCTGATTTAAGCACCCCGATTATATCGGATTTTGACATCTTCCCTTTCATTATCGAAACGCCGTATGTCCATGTGAATATGTTGAACACCGCAACATAGGTGCTTGCGAAAAACACACCCTCAGAACCGAGAACAGCCTCGATAAGCGGAATTGCCATAAAACCGCAGTTGCTGAAAACAATCGCAAAGCGTTCGACTATATATTCACGGCGTTCCTTGTTCTTTCTTATGCTTACGGTAGCGACAAGTATGCTCACAAAATGACTGACAGCCGCAAGCGTAACCGATATGAGAAGTCCCTTTGCAAGCGACGGCTCATACTCAAGCTGAAAAGCACGGAGTATTACGCACGGATTTACCACAAGCAGAAGGAATTTCGAGAGCTGTGCCCCGACCTCCTCCGAAATCATTTTCTTTTTATAGCATAAAAGTCCTATCAGCATAATGATGAACATTACTGCTACCTGGACAAACACATTCTGTGCCATAGAAATCTCCTAAAAGTCAAGTTTCTTGATATTTTCGTCTTCGATGAATGTTGCGAAATTGTAGAGGAAAAGTGCCTGGTCGTATTCATCGATATTGACGATATTTTCATATTTCGTGTCGATGTATCTCATATCAAGCATTGTTATTTCGCTGTAATGCTGTGCAAGGAACGGCACGTAGCAGTTTGCATATGAATCCTTGATGACAAGCAGCTTTCCGCTGTTTTCGTTGTTTGTCTTTATGGTGACTATCGGCTGATTGCTTCCGCAGAATACGGAATACTTATCCTTGACCTCAAGGTAATCCCTGAAGTACAAATCGTCGTAAACATCTTCCGAAAGCCCTGTCTGTACCGTCACGCTGTCAACGGGATTTCCGCTGTTGCAGTAATAGATGTCAAGGACATCGGCATCTACGCCGTCGTAAACCGCCTTGGAATAAAGCGTTCCCTTGAAATCAGACGATGCGTGTTCGATGTTGAATTCCGACATAGGTACTGCGGTGTGTCCCATCTTCTTTATAGTTGCGGAATATGCACAATACGCACCCGCAGTAGTCCAGTGATGGTCGTTTCGGTAATAGATATATCCATCCTTTTCAGCGTTCAGTGCCGAATATGCGTCGAGGGTCGTTATCTTCCCCGACATTGCCGAATAAAATTCCTCTATTGTTTCCTTCTGCTCGACATTCGGTGCATTTTCGGGGAGCTTTTCCTTGTATATCTCCGCCGAAGTCGGCACTATCATCACAAATGTCTTTATGTCGGGATTATCCTCTGCAAAATTGTTTATCGCCGTTATGCTCCTTTCGGGAGTTGCAGGGTCATAGCCTTCGATTTTCTGTATAAGCATATCGTCGAGGATATACACCCCGTTGCTCTCCTTCTTTCCGAGAGCAAGCTCCATTCCCGTCTTTGCGGAAATCCAGCCGTCACGGCCTGCAAAATGGTCAGCGAAATAGCTTTCGACGCCGTTCATATACTTACGCTCAACAACATTGTCGAATGTGAGCTTCGGCATACTTGCAAGCACACGGTTTTCGGTTTCGGAAAATGTCAGCTTCGGGGAAACGACTGTCGCTATCGGCAAAAAGACAAGAAGTCCGAAGAACACGAGGAAATTTATTTTCTGCGGCAGCTTATGCATTAGCTTTTTTCTTTTTTTCATAACGACACCCCCTTAAAATCTGAAGTAGAGGAAAGGATTATATGTTGCGTCAACGAGGTATGCTGTGCACATAAGCATAAGAACAAGCTGGACAGCAGGGGCAACGCAGCTCACTGCATATCTGTATTTGTTCTTTATCTTTCCGAGAATTGTTGTAACGATATTCGTCGATGCAAGTATGCATATAAGGAATATCGGAATATTGGAAGCAAGGATATACTTTGCGGTTGCGTCTATTCCTATTCCGCCAGCACCGAACATAGCTCCGAAGTAAGCAAAACACTCTGTCAGCGTATTCGTGTCGAAAAGCACCCAGCCGAACACAACGAGAACAAAGGTATAAAGTACGCTTATCGGGGCAGGAAGTCTTTCAAGCACCTTGCCCCAGCCGAGACGCTCGATAATAATCAGGATACCGAAATAAAGTCCCCAGAGAATGAAGTTCCAGCTTGCACCGTGCCAGAGACCCGTAAGCATCCACACAATGAGCAGGTTGCGGATTGTCTTTGCCGTACCGTTGCGGTTTCCGCCGAGGGAAATATACACATACGACTTGAACCAGCTACCTAAGGTGATATGCCATCTTCTCCAGAATTCAGAGATACTTCTCGACATATACGGGTAATCGAAGTTCTTCGGGAAGTTGAAGCCGAGCATCTTTCCGAGGCCGACAGCCATATCGGAATATCCCGAGAAGTCAAAGTAAATCTGGAATGTAAACGCAAGTATTCCTATCCATGCGGTAGCAACCGAAAGCTCCGAATAATCCATAGCCTTGATGTTCGTCCATATAAGTCCGATATTGTTCGCAAGGAGTACCTTTTTTGCAAGTCCCTTGACAAAAATCGAAATACCGTCGGAAACCATTCCGACTTCGATTTTTCTGTCGTCGATTTCCTTCTGTACATCTTCGTAACGGACAATAGGACCTGCGACAATCTGCGGGAAAAGCGAAACATACGATGCAAAGCTGAAAAAGTTTCTCTGCACCTTGATGTTTCTTCTGTAAAGGTCGATGGTGTAGGACATACTCTGGAATGTAAAGAACGAAATTCCTATCGGAAGTTCCACTCTCTTTTCGTTGAGGTTAAGGTCAATGACATCGTTTATCGCACGGTTGAGGTACAGCACAGGGTTTGTTATATCAACCCCCGGGATTGAATTTATCGTTGCAATAATAAAATCGCTGTACTTGAATACTGCAAGAAGTCCTATGTTCATTACAACCGACACGATAAGACAGGCTGTGCGTATCTTCTGGTTGTCGTCATATTTGTTCATTACAATACCCGCCGTGTAGTCAATGGCGGTTGAAAAGAGCATTATAAATACGCAGACAGGCTCTCCCCACGCATAGAAGAACAATCCCGAAACGAGAATAATAAGATTTTTTATCTTCATCGGTGAGATGAAATAAAGTATCATTACTATCGGGAGATATATATACAAGAATGTAAGGCTCGAAAAAACCAAGTTACATTTCCTCCTTCTTTATTTTTTCTATAAGCTCACGGTACTCCTCCACGGTGAACATGGTGTTGAGTATCTCAAGCATTCCCGTTGTTGTCAGCAGTTCGGGAAGTCCTATTGTTTTCAGCAGTTTCCTGCGTTTCTGCGAAGAATTTTCTCCCCCCGAAAGACCGTCGGTATACAGGTCAAGACGAGTAATTTTTTCCTTCTTTTCGTCACGCTCCGAAAACAGCACGCCCGCTTTTCTGAAAGCGTCTATAATAACATCGGGGTCTATCCCCTCAACGCCGAGTTTCCCTTCTTTTGACGGATGCACCTTCCGACGCTCCTTTCCGAAAACATCGGGGATATATACATTCGTCACCTTTCCGCCGACGGAACCCTTGAGGTAATTCCGTATCTTGAACCCCGCCGAATCGGAATCTGTAAGTATCAGAACTCCCGTAGTTTCGGCGTAGTACCGTATAACGCTCATCTTCTCCTCGTCCTTGAAAATCCGAAAACCGTCAGTAACCAGAATTACTGCGTCAACGATTGAGGAGAGCTTTATTTTATCATATTTTCCTTCAACGATAATAGCTTGTTCAATGTGTAGCAATTTATTCTCTCCTATCGCCTTGTGGACATTTCGACAATCGCCTTTTCTATGAGTAGTTTTCCGTCTGTCCGTGTTGATTTCAGCGCAACATCAGTCTGCGAGAGAATTCTCACGCACCTGCGCAGATGCTCGACGGACACCCTCGAAACATCACGGAAGGCGTTTTCCACCGCAAATCTTCTGTTCGCCTTGTATCCGAAATCTTCTATAACCTGCGACTGCGATACTCCCCGTGAAATTGCGAGCTTTGCACGATACAAGTCCACAAACGCCATGGAAATGGCACCGAGAGCCGAAAGAGGCTCTGCACGCTGTACAAAAAGCTCGTCGAGAAGTTCAAGCGCACGCCGTGTGTTGAACTGCACAACCGCACGGGAAAGGTCGAACACACTGCTGTCAAGCTGTCTCGGAACGAGAGCGTCTATCGCCTCACGGGTGATTTCGCCGTTTCCGACATAAGCCGTCAGCTTGTCGAGTTCGTTGTTTATCATCATCGTGCTTGAAAGACAAAGTGCTATGATATATTCCGCATTGCCTCGTGAAATATCACAACCGTTTTTCTGCGCCTTTGCGGTAATCTCCTTGACGAGTTCGCCCTGCGTTTTATATGCAAAATCAACAACAGTTCCCTTTTTTGAAACTGCGTCAATCAGCTTTTTATTCTTCGCTGTCGGGAATTTCTTTCCGTCGCAGACATCAATTCCCGTGTTGTAGAAAATCATCACCGTGCCGTCGGAAAGACCGTCCACAATCCCCATAAGATATTTCAGGTCGTCGGCAGAAAGACTTTCTGCGTTGAGGTCGTTTATCAGAATACACACATACTCCGCAAACATCGGTAGGGATTCCGCAACCTCGGCAAGCTCTCCGAGGTCAAGCTCCTTGCCGTTGAAGGTGTGGAGGTTATATGTGTCATCTCCGTCCGGAAGGAGCTTTTTTGCAAGCCCCATAGTATACTTTTCGATGGTCATTATATCCTTGCCGTAAAAGTAATACACGGGCGAATATTCCTGATTTTTAAGCTGTTTTACAAGGTCTTTCACCGATATTGACGCCACTAGATTTCCACCACCCTTGTCTGTGAATTCTGCCTGAATTTTATCGAATAACCTGCCCCGTCGGAATTTCCGTCGAGCAGGTATCCGCAGTTACATTCAAGCGGTTTTCCCGTATCATTTATTATAACCGTGCAGTCTTTGTCGCAGACTCCGTCCCTGATTTTCGCAAACGAAAATCCGCCATAGTCCACACAGATGTTTTCTTTGTCAATCGTCACCGAATATCCGTTGCCCTGCAGAATCATTTCTCCGTCAGGGTATCTTTGGGGAGTAACCCCTAAAACCTCAGTACCTTCGAGGAAATAATCGTCTTCACCTATCAGTATGTTTTTCACATTACACGATATCAGCGTATTTTCGTACGCCGAAACATACCTCGGGGCATTGTCTGTCAGAACGAGTACATCTATATCGGTTATACCCTCCGACGAAAGATATTCCGCCACCGCATCAGCCTGCTTCCTGCCGTCACCGCCGACAACTATCGCATTGTGTCTGTCGTGCAGAACGAAACTGTCGCAGTTACCATCAAATACTGTAATCGTAACGACATCGGACATCTTGTGAAGATACACCGAATTTGCCACAAGCATAACCGCAACCGATGCCAACGCAGTAAAAGCTACTGCTTTCCGTGTGCGGAAAACAACAAATGCCATAACTACCGCAAAAGCCGAAAATACAATAAGCGCACGGATGTGACCGTCCGATATGTTTATGTAAGCAAACGGAAGTTTTGCTATCAGTTCGGAAATGAAGAGTGCCACCTTTGCCGATAACCCTCCGAGAATTAAAAGAGGTACTGCAATAAACGGAATCCCTCCCGTCATTGCAACAAGCACTCCGCACATAAGTGCAAATGAGCAGAACGGAGTTATAAGTATGTTGCTTATCGGAGAAACCAATGATACCCCACCGAAAAGCAGAGTTACCGCAGGCGCCGTCACAAGTGAGCATACCGCCACCGAAAGAAACGCCTTCAGTATTCCGTTCTTAACCTTTGAAGTGAAATACGGCGCCACAACTCCTATCCCGAAAACGCCTGTAAGCGATAACAAAAGCGACGAATCACGCACCGCATAGGGCGCAGTTATCGTAAGAGCCACAGCCGCAATTCCGAGGGAGTTGAATACATCACTTCTCCTTGAGAAAATCTCCGCAAGGAAGAAAACCGTCATCATAACAGTCGCTCTGATAATCGACATCGAAAGCCCTGCCATTATCGCAAAGGCGATGAGAAAAACCTCCGTCACGGCAAGACGTACCCAGCGTGGAAGTCCCAACGGTTTAAGCAACATAAAAATAATTGAAGACACCACCGAAAGATGAAATCCCGATACTGCAATTATATGTTTCATTCCCGTGCGTGAAAAATCTTCGTTGATTTCGTCGTCAATCCCTGATTTGTCGCCAAAGGACAGCGCTTTCATCAGAGCACCCTCGTTGCCGGGAAGATAACGGTCGATGACCGAAAATATATGCTCACGATACTGCATTGCAATATCACGCACCGAAAATCTGTCATCAACAAGATTACATTCGGCGCTGTACAGAACAAGAAAAATTCCCTTTGATTTGTAGTAATCATACGACGGGAAGGTATAGCTGTTCTTCGGGATTTCCGCCTCTCCGCTGAATTCCACCTTGTCCCCACAACCAATATCGTCACTGTCGGAGTAAATCAGCACCTTGCACGGCGCTCCGCCAACAACCGTGCTGATGACATAGCTGCTCCTGTCCTCGCTGTAATCACGGCGTTCCTCCACCGTGCCATAAAGCTCAACAAAAGTATCGGCAGATGTCACCGCCTTGTCATAGACGAAAGCGTTGTACAACGCACCATAACATACGGCAAATGCCGTCACCGCAAAACATACGGAAACGGCAATTTTCTTCTGTTTCATAAAAACCGCAGAAAGAAACGCAAGCGCCATAAGAACAAACGCCGACGCCAATGCGGTTTCAAGGGATAAAAAGGACACGAAAAACAGTCCGACAAAATAAGCTGTCCCTATGTACGCCATTTTCCGTGTCATACAATTCCCCTCCGATTATTTGAAGAAAAGCGGCAGCGGCTCAAGGAAGATTATATCGTCACGTTCAGCGGCGTCACCTTCTGCAAGTACAAACGCCTTACCTACGATATTTCCTCCCGCAGCTTCAACCAACTTTTCAACAGCATTCAGACTTTCGCCCGTGCTTACAACATCGTCTGCTATAAGCACACGCTTGCCGCTGAGCATATCGCCCTCGTTCCTGTCAAGAACAAGCTGCTGTACGCCAACGGTTGTTATAGACTGAACCTCCACGACTATCGGGTCACGCATATAAAGTTTTTTGCCTTTACGGGCAACTATGTACGGTTTTCCCGACTGTCTTGCCATTTCATACGCCAACGGAATACCCTTACACTCCGCCGTTATGATGTAGTCGAATTCAGGGCACTTTTCGAGGAGTGCCTTTGCGCACGCCACCGTGATTTCAACATCGTTGAACATAATAAATCCCGCAATGTCGAGCTTATCGTTCACGGGGCATATCGGGAGCTGTCTTTTACAGCCCGCAATGGTCATTTCGTAAAATTCAGCCATAATATTCTCTCCTTAATCTTCAACCATCTTGAGTCCGAGGAACCTTCCGCCTATAAGGTGGAAGTGGAGATGATGCACACTCTGTCCCGCATCATCGCCGCAGTTTGTAACTATACGGTAACCGTTGTCGAGTCCCTTCTCCTTTGCGAGCTTTGCCGCAACTTCGAAGATATGGCCTACAATATCCGCATTTTCGGCAGTAACCTCAGCCGCTGATGCAATGTGGACTTTCGGGATTATGAGTATATGCACGGGAGCGGCAGGGTTTATGTCATTAAAGGCATAAACCTTGTCATCCTCGTATACTTTTGTTGAGGGGATTTCCCCTGCGATAATCTTGCAGAACAAACAATCCATAGTTATCCTCCTATCCGAGCTGTGAAACGAGTTCTTCGAGCTTTGCAAGTGCCTCGTCAATCTTCGACTTGTCGCCTACGCCTGCCATAGCATTGTCGGGACGTCCGCCGCCCTTACCACCTGCAATAGCGGAAATATCCTTGATGAGCTTGCCTGCGTGAGCGCCGTTTGCAACTGCGTCCTTACCGCAGACACAAAGCATATTTGTATCCGATGCGAGAATTGCAACTATATCCGCATTTGCGTCCTTGAGCTTATCACCCATTGAACGGAGAACATCGGGAGCGGCATTTACCTTTGCAGTTGCCACGCTGAATTTTCCTATTGTCTTTGCGTTGTCGGTCACGCTTGAAAGTTCAGACGCCGCCATTTTTGAGTTGAGTTCGTCTATCTTCTTGCCGAGTGCCTTCACTTCATCAGTAACAGCCTTGCAGCGTGCAGGAAGTTCGTTGCTGTTTGCAATCTTGAGGGCTGCCGCAGACTCGGAAACAATCGTGCGGTATTCTTCGAGAAGTCCGAGAACTCCCGTACCTGTTACGGCCTCGATTCTTCTTACACCTGCCGCAACGGAGGATTCCGAAACTATCTTGAAAAGACCTGCGCAAGCTGAATTCTTGAGGTGTGTTCCTCCGCAGAATTCTGTTGAGTAGTCACCTACCGAAACTACTCTTACAACCTTGCCGTACTTTTCTCCGAAGAGAGCCATAGCCCCTCTCTTCTTTGCCTCTTCTATGGGAAGTTCTTCCGTTACAACGGGCACTCCCGCAAAGATAACCTTGTTTACATATTCTTCGATTTTCTTCATTTCTTCGGGAGTTACCGCACTGAAATGTGAGAAGTCGAAACGACATCTGTACGGGTCAACATACGAACCCGACTGATGAACATGGTCGCCAAGCACTTCACGGAGCGCCGCCTGAAGAATATGTGCACAGGTATGGTTTCTTTCGGTAGCGGAACGCTTTTCTCCGTCAACCTTTGCAGTAACCTCTGCACCTGTTGAGAATCCGCCCGATACAACCTCACAGTTGCACATGAACTGACCGCCGCCGAGCTTCTGTGTGTCGAGAACTTCCATCACGCTGTCGCCGCATACGATTGTACCGCAGTCGCCTACCTGACCGCCCATTTCTGCATAGAAAGGTGTCTTTTCGATGATAACGCTTACAGCGTCGCCCTGTTCGCAGGTTTCAACGATTTCGCCGTTCTTTACGATTGCGAGAATTTTTGTTTCGCTCTCAAGTGTTGTATATCCTACAAATTCAGTTGTGAAATTGTCAAGCTCGGAGTTCTTTGCGTTATCCCAGCCGCCGCCGAGTTTTCTGTTCTCACGGGCAAGGATTTTCTGATTCTGCATAAGCTCCCTGAAGCCTTCTTCGTCAGCCTCAAGTCCCTTTTCTTCGAGGATTTCTCTTGTAAGGTCAAGCGGGAATCCGTATGTGTCGTGGAGCTTGAACACATCTGCACCGCAGAGCTTCTTTTCGCCGCTTGCGATAAGTGCCTCTATCATTCCGTTGAGGATTTCAGTTCCCTTGTCAACAGTCTTTGCAAAGCTGTCTTCTTCCTGCTTGATAACCTTCTTTATATACGCTCTCTTTTCTTCAAGTTCGGGATAAGCCGTCTTGTTTTCGTCAATTACAGTATCGCACACTTCGTAGAGGAAAGGTTCCTTCTTACCGAGGAGACGGCCGTGTCTTGCTGCACGGCGGAGAAGTCTTCTGAGGACATAGCCTCTGCCTTCGTTTGAAGGAAGAACGCCGTCACCTACCATGAATGTTGTACTTCTGATATGGTCTGTAATTACACGGATAGAAATATCGTCTGTTGCGTCCTGCTTGTATGTCTTGCCGACAAGCGAGCAGATTTTCTTCATTATGTTCTGTACAGTGTCAACTTCGAAAAGGTTGTCAACATCCTGCATTACGCACGCAAGTCTTTCAAGACCCATACCTGTGTCTATGTTCTTGTTTGCAAGCTGAGTATAGTTGCCGTTTCCGTCGTTGTCGAACTGTGTGAATACATTGTTCCAGATTTCGATGATTCTGTCGCAGTCTGAAGCCTGCTCAAAGCTCTCGAACGGGCCGTACTTTTCACCTCTGTCGAAGTGAATTTCGGAGCAAGGGCCGCAGGGGCCGCTTCCATGCTCCCAGAAGTTATCCTTCTTGCCGAGCTTGATTATACGCTCACGGGAAACACCGACTTCATTAGCCCAGATGTCGCCAGCCTCGTCGTCTTCTTCATAAATTGTAATCCAGAGCCTGTCCTCAGGGATTTCGAGTACTTTCGTAAGATATTCCCACGCCCACGCAGTAGCCTCACGCTTGAAATAATCTCCGAACGAGAAGTTTCCGAGCATTTCAAAGTATGTTCCGTGACGTGCTGTCTTTCCTACATTTTCAATATCGGGAGTTCTGATACACTTCTGGCAAGATGTAACTCTCTTGCAGGGAGGTGTTTCAATCCCCTGGAAGTACTTCTTGAGGGGGGTCATTCCTGCGTTGATAAGAAGGATAGAGTTATCCCCCTGGGGCACCAGCGGTGCAGATTCCATACGAAGATGTCCCTTGCTTTCAAAAAACTTGAGATAGCTTTCTCTAAGGTCGTTGAGTCCTGTCCATTTCATTTTTCTTACCTCTTTCAATAAATAAAAATAGCCCTGCCCCTGAGATTACTCTCAACTGGGACGAAGGCAAAGTTCCGTGGTACCACCCAAATTGCGACATAAGCCGCCACTCAATCCCTTTAACGCAGAAAATACGGCACAGATTTTGTCCGTGCAGCTCGGGGGGAGCACCTGCATATTCCGACAAAGGCTTGCACCAACCGCCCTCTCTCTTCAATCGGAAACATTTGCAGTCATTCCCGTCAACGCTTTTATAATATACATATTTATTATATAACCTCAATTACACTTTGTCAACGGAAAATTCAACTTTTTTCTCCCGTCATTACTCCGTCGGAACGGCAACATTTCCTCTTTCAAGCCACACGATTTCCTCGGCAATTTCTTTGAAAACAGGTGCCGCAGAGGTATTCCCCGTTTCACCGTTCTCGACAAGAACGGTGACGATATATTCAGGATTTTCCGCAGGAAAATATCCCGTAAACCAGCAGACCATTTCTTCATTGCCGTTTTCGTCATATCTTCCCGTCTGCGCAGTAGAGGTCTTTCCTGCCGCCGTTACAATGTCGGGCATTCCGTTGTCAGAGTTTCCTTCCTCGACTGCAAGCTCCATAAACCGACGGAGTTCGTATGCGGTAAGCGGCTCAACCGCTTTGGTGAAAACTTCCCCTCCGACTGCGGAAAACTCACCGTCTTCGATAATTCCGCTGACGAGTTTCGGCTCGTACAGCTTGCCGCCGTTGGCAATGGCGGCTGTCATCTGCGTTATCTGTATGGGCGTTGCCGTCAGTTTTCCCTGCCCGAACGAAAGATTTGCCTTCTCCGCAGGAACGGAAAGTTCCTCCGCCGTCTGAAGATTTCCCGCCGCAGAGGTCATTCCGTTGGCGATGTTCGTCTTTGTGCCAAACCCGAACCTCTTTGCCGTATCGACAAAGCCTGCCGAATCAAGTCCCTCGGAAAGAGCAATAAAATATGTGTTGCAGGAATCACGCATTGCCTCCGCCATTGTGATTACCCCATGCCCCGACAGCTTGTGGCAACGGAAACGCTGTCCCTTGAGGTCAATGTAACCCTGGCACTCGTATTCACTTTCGGGGGAAATCCCCTGCTCTATCGCCGTTGCCGCCGTCACCAGCTTGAATATCGAGCCGACATTGTACGACATAAATGCACGGTTCATAAGCGGCAGAGAGTCATCCTCCATTCCCGCCGCAATGTCAAGCGGATTGTAATCGGGAACGCTCACCACCGCACGAAGCTCCCCTGTTTTTGTCATCACAACTGCCGCACCCGATGTAACCTCCGATATCGCTTCCTCGGTTATCCGCTGAATGTCGCTGTCGATTGTCGTCACAATTCCGTTTGCGGAATTTCCATGATAATCCGTTGTAATGTCATATCCGCCGAGGGTTTTTCCGAGTCCGTCGATTTCAAAGGTAACCTTCGTCACCGCCTCGGAAGAACGCAGAATGTCGTCATAGACATACTCAAGGCCGCTTATTCCCTCACCGTCACGGGTGTAGCCTATGATATGTGTCGCAAGCTGATTTTCGTCGGTGCGTGAAACGGTCGAAAACACCCTTACCCCGTCTGCGTATATTTCATCGGTTGTGACCTTGCAGAGAAACGGCAGGTTGCTTTTCATCTTCTCACGGACTTCGTTTTTATCCACAGCGTAGCGAAGTGCCGCCGAAATACTTTCCGTATCGGGAGAAACCGCCGCAGTATAGCTGTAATTGCAGTTATTCAGCGGTATCATATTACAGTCATAGATCGTACCGTTGGTGCGTTCTACCGTGAGCGTATAGCTGCTTTGCGCCGCTGCCGCCTCGGAGTACCCTCCGTCAGTTGAAATTGTGTAAAGGCGCATAAAAACCGCCGAAAGCGATATTGCAAGTATCGCATAAATCACCGCAAGACGATTGAACATAATAAAAATCCCTCCCCGATGATTATTGTCACCGACGAGGGATTTATTCTTATTTTCTCGGGAATGTTTCCGCACGGAGCTGTTCTTCAAACACATCAGCCGCAACAGGCTTTGAGAAAAGATAGCCCTGAATGAGATCGCACTGCATTTCTTTTAGGAGGTCGAACTGTTCCCACTTTTCTACGCCCTCCGCAACAACGGTAAGACCGATTGTCTTTGCGAGGTAAACCATAGCTGTGGTGATGTTCTTCGTTGTTTCGTCCTCTGAAATCTTGTCGATAAACGACTTGTCGAGCTTAAGCTCATCAATCGGAAGATTTTGTATATACGAAAGCGATGAATATCCCGTACCGAAATCGTCCATCGAAATTCCGACGCCAAGCTCACGCAGAGCTGTCATCTTCGTGATTGTAGCTTCAATATCCACAAGCGCCATTGATTCGGTAAGCTCAATCTCAAGATACTCAGGTTCAAGTCCCGTGCTTTCAAGGATTGACTTTACATTTGCAACTATGTCGGTCTGGTAGAATTCGATAGCCGAAACATTTACCGAAATCTTGATAGGCTTTATGCCTGCGTCCTGCCATTTCTTGTTCTGGATGCACACATTGCGTAGCATCCATGTTCCGATTTCGCTTATCACGCCGATATCTTCGGCAATCGGAATAAACTCTCCCGGACTGACAATTCCTCTTTCGGGGTCATTCCATCTGATGAGAGCCTCCGCCGAGGTGATGAACATTTCATCGGCGGATACTTTAGGCTGATAGTAAATCTCAAACTCTTCCTTGCGGACAGCGTCGTAGATTTTCTTTTCAAGAAGTTCACGGCTGATAATCTGCTGCATGATTTCATCGTCGTGAATTTTGAAGAGTATTTTCGTGTCACTCTTTGCAATTCGCATTGAGTAAATCGCACGTTCATAAAGCTCACGATAATTATTTGCGTTATCGGGATAGATACATCCTCCCGCAGAAATAGTGAACTTTATATCGTCACATTCGGTAGCTACCTGATTTTTGAACTTTACCGAAAGGTCGATTACATATTCTTCGAGTTCGTCTTCCTCCTTATTTTTTGAAAGAGGAATAAACGCCGCAAATTCGTCACTTCCGAGTCGTGCACAATAGCAGTTTGCGGAATACGGATGATTAAGCAGTGTCTTTGCTATAAGCTGAAGAATATTGTCTCCCACTTCAACGCCGTAAAGGTCGTTGAAACGGTGGAACTTATCGAGATTGAAGGTGATAATCGCAAATCTTTCGTTCTCTGCACGGCGTATTGTGTCCTTAACGATAGAAAGGAACTTACGGCGGTTGTAAATTCCCGTAAGGTCATCACGGAACGCCAGCTTTTCGATTTTAAGGTCTTTTTCACGCTCAGCGGTGTTGTCGTAGAAAAGTCCCGCAACGGAATAGGTCTTCTTCGACGGATTTTCAAGCTTTCTGAACTTGAAGACAAACCATCTGTAAGCGTCGTCGCCGTCGCTTACACGGATTTCAAGCTTGACCACATCATCGCATTTGCGTGCGTCGCTTACAGCGTCGAAAAATCCTCGTCTGTCGCTGGGATGAATTTTCTCGACAAAGCTGTATGCGTCAATGGAGTCTATTCCCATAAGTTCATATGCATAGTCGGAAAGATACGAAATCGTTTCATCGTCCTCGACGGTCATATACGCAACTCCCGCATTTTCGAGGATGATTTCACTTCGTGCATCAGACTCACTGAGCTCACGGCGGAGCTGGTTCTTTTCAGTAACGTCCGAGCCGATTGAAAGTATGGTCTTTACCCCGTTTCTTTCGTTGATGATAATGGAATTCCATATTACTTCACGAAGTACACCGACCTTATCCTTCAGTAATGTTACATAGTTTTCTTTTTCTATAAAATTATCTGCCGATTTCAGCGAAGCAACATCGCCGTTCTTGGTTTCATCGGCATTGCTTTCAAAGAACTCCGCCAGCTTTCCGTTTTCTTCATCGTCATAGAAAGTCTTTTTGAAGTATTTGTTGGTCTCGTAATACGAATAGTCGGATTTCCATATAAGTATAAATCTGTTTCCGTAATCGAGAATACCTTCTATAAGACTGTTCGAGAGCTTTGTTTTTTCGTAAGAAGAATAAACCTTTATCGTAATGGCAATTCCGATTACGAAAAGCGCAAGACCAGCCGAAATCGAAACCGCAATTACACGGCTTTTTGCGTAATCTCTCTGCGAGCGTACAGACTCAGCCATAAAATACGACTGATACATGCTTTCAAGCTCGCCACTTTCGTAAAGTTCCTTTATCCGCTTGTTGACAAGGTCAAGGAGTTCTTCGTCATCCCCCGGCATCCAGAGGTAAACAGGCTCGTTTAATGTAAGTTCGTGATGATACACCAGTTTCGAGAGAATATCCTCATCAAACGCCGTTCTCATCGTACTTTCAACGGCTGTATAAGCAACCTCAATCTCACCCGAACGCAGAGCGTCGAGAAGTTCAAGCGTCGAGCTGTAAGTCATTACCTCGACGCCGTTTTCTTCGAGGAATAAATTACTGTACTGTTTTTTGAGCGTACCGACCTTCATATTCTTGAGGTCGGCGATACTCAATTCTTCATCGTGACCGCCGTCGTATGTAAACGCCGAATAAGCTCTGTAATAAACAAGGTCTGACCTCACATAATGCTCGTCATAGGTCTTTCTTCCCGAATAATATACAAGCTCACTGAAAAGTGCGTCTTCGGGAATGTCTTCGGAGAAGATGTAGTGTACCTTGTAATCCGTACCCTCAAAAATCTTGTCGAGGACTTCTATTTCAAATCCGCTTATTGTTTCGTCTTCCATAACCTGGAATGGTGCGCATTCCTCAAGATAGACGAAATGCACTTCCTTCGCAGAAACCCCTGCGCAGAACGCAAGCATAAGCAGAGAAGACAAAAAGGTGACTATAATCTTTTTCATAACACTTCCGCCATGAAAACGCATTATAATCACCCCCAAAAAAATTCAAATTATGTGTCTGTAATTATATCATAAAATTGTTTTTCATTCAATATAAAATACATCTATGTAATTCGATTTTGGCAATTTTGTATAATATTATTCTTATATATCGTATATTCTGCTAATCGATGTTATGCTTTGTCTTTGCAGCGGTAAGTGTATTCTGCATGAGCATTGCGATAGTCATAGGGCCTACTCCTCCGGGAACGGGAGTTATATACCCCGCCTTCTTTTCAACCTCGTCGTACCTGACGTCACCACAGAGTTTTCCTTCGGCGTTGCGGTTCATTCCGACATCGATAACAACTGCGCCTTCCTTGACCATATCGGCTGTAACGAAGTCAGCCTTGCCGACAGCGGCAACGAGAATATCCGCATTTCTGCACTTTTCAGCAAGATTCTGTGTTCTCGAATGACAGATTGTCACCGTTCCGCTTTCGTGGAGAAGGAGCATCGCCATAGGCTTTCCTACGATATTACTGCGTCCGATAACAACGCAGTCCTTACCCTCAACGGAAACGCCCGTGCTGTGAATAAGTTCCATTACGCCTGCAGGTGTACAGGGCAGGAAATTATAGTCGCCTATCATAATCTTTCCGACATTTTCAGCGTGGAATGCGTCAACATCCTTTGCCGCTGAAATTCTTGCGATTACAGCGTGCTCGTCAATCTGCTTCGGGAGTGGGAGCTGAACGAGAATTCCGTCAACCTTGTCGTCTGCGTTGAGCTTGTCAACAAGCGCAAGGAGTTCTTCCTGTGTTGTTTCCTCGGGAAGTGCATATTCGTACGAATTGATTGAACACGCCTCGCAAGCCTTCTTCTTGTTGTTTACATATACTCTTGATGCCTGATTGTTGCCGACGATTACAACGGCAAGTCCTACTTCGATTCCGCTTTCTCTGAGCTTTTCAACCTCTGCCTTTACTCTGTCCTTAACGCTCTGTGAAACTGCCTTTCCATCAATTATCTTCGCCATCTGTAACTTCCTCCTCATTGTTGCTTTCTTCTGTATTTTCTTCGGATTCTTCTGTATCCTCTGTTTCGTCGTTTTCTTTTTTCTTACCCTTTGCCGAGTCCTCAGCGATAATCGCCTTTGATTCTTCGGTATCGACATAAAGTACCGCAGGCTCTCCGCTTCTCTTGTACTTCGATGAAATCGCAATAAGAAGCACCACCGCTGTAATTACAAGAATACCCGCAAGTACCTGCGACACACGGAGTCTTCCGAGCATAAGACTGTCTGTGCGCAGACCTTCGATGACAAATCTTCCTGCACCGTACCACGCAACATATGAAAGGAAAATCTGCCCGTCAAAGCTCCTCTTTTTTGAAAGGAAATGGAGAATTACAAAGCCTGTAATACACCACAGCGATTCATAGAGGAAACACGGGTGCGCCATGACAAGACCCTCGCTGTACATTCCTCCGCCAAGCTCAACCTGAATGTTGAAGCTTGACATTCCCCACGGAAGTGTGGTTATAGAGCCGTACGCCTCCTGATTGACGAAATTTCCCCAGCGTCCGACTGCCTGACCTATAAGGAAACCAAGTCCGACGACATCAAGCATCGGGGCGATTTTAACCTTGCGTATCTTCATCATTATAACGCCTAAAAGAAGTGCGCCGATAATCCCTCCGTAAATTGCAAGACCGCCATTGCGGATTTTGAAGAATTCCGCTATCGTGACATCTTCGTTGAACGCCACAAAATACAGGCGTGCGCCGAAAACCGCACCGATAACTCCCGCAATTACAACATCTATCGCCCTGTCTTCGCTTATACCGAACTTTGTCATACGCCTGAAACAGTAAAGCATCGCAAGGAGCATTCCCACTGCGATAATTATTCCGTACCAGCGTATTTCAAGCCCGAATATCGTGAATGCGGTAGGGTTTATGTCAAAAACAAGATTCAACTCGGGAAAGCCCACTCGTGTAGGACTTTCCATATAAAACTGTGCCTCGGGTGTCATTTCATTTTCCTCCGTTACTGTATAGGTTCGATTATCGAAATCGTCACATTTTCGGTGTTGAACTGCTTATTGAGACGCTTCTGTACATCCTCGAATGTTGTCGCCGCTATCGTTTCAACTTCGTCGAACGGAGTCACGCCCGCCATATACGAATTAATCATTGAAGTCGCAACGGACTCCACATTGTTGCATTCCCTTATCTTTGAGCCGTAGTAAGCCTTTTTGATAATTTCGAAACGCTCTCTGTCAAGACCGTTGATTTTTGCATTTTCGATTTCCTTGATGATTTCGTTCATGACATCGTGCGGATTGCGGCTTTCTCCGCTGAATATCGAGCAGAAATATCCGTCGCCGCTGAAAACTTCCGTACCGAAAGTTGTGTTTATAAGTCCGTTATCGTACATTTTCTTGTAAAGCGATGAGCTTTCGTCTGCGAGGAGAGAAAGTACGATGTTTGTTTCAACCTCCGCACGAAGAGCCGCAAGTGCGGTTTCGGGCTTTGCTTTAAATCCGATATTGAAAAGCGGTGTCGCAACATCGAGCTTCTGTACAACTTCATGCTCAACAACGCCGTCGGGTTCTTCCGTGAATACAGTTTCGAGGTTTACATCCTCGCACGGCTTGAGCATTCTGTCGCAAATTTCAAGCACCTTGTCAACGTTGACATTTCCCGCAACGGAAAGCACCATATTGTTGAGGTTGTAGAATGTGTTGTAGCAGCGGTAAAGCAGGTCTGCGTCGATTTTCGCAATGCTTTCGACCGTTCCCGCAATGTCAATTCTCACGGGGTGATACTTGTACACTCCCGTAAGCATATTGAAGAATACTCGCCACCCTGCGTTATCCTCGTACATACGGATTTCCTGCCCGATGATACCCTGTTCCTTCTCAACGGTTTCCTTCGTGAAATAAGGCTTCTGCACAAAATCCAGCAGGATTTCCAGCGACTCGTCGAAATTGTCGGTACAGGTAAAAAGATAGCATGTCTTGTCAAATGATGTGTAGGCATTTGCCGACGCTCCCGTCTTTGCGTAAAGGCTGAAAACATCGCAGTCCTCATTCTCGAAGAGCTTATGCTCAAGGTAGTGCGCAATACCCTCGGGCACTGTCACAAAATCCTTGTCCCTGCTTGTTTTGAAGGTCGTATTTATCGAGCCGTATTTCGTGCCGAAAAGTGCGTGGCAGGTAGAGTAGTTTTCCATCTCCCACACAACGATTGTAAGACCGCTTGGGTGCTTGATGTAATAATACTGCTCGTTTATTCTGTCGTTTCTGATTATCTTCTTTTCCATCGCTTACTGCTCTCCTTTCCCCGTGAGAACATATACCGTATCGAGTTTCATCGACTTCGCAGCCGCAATTATATCCTCTCTTGTAACCGCAGATATACGCTCAATCTCTTCCTCGGGAGAATACGACTCCCCGTCGTATTTCTGGGCAAAATACCACATTGCCATTGCGTATCCGCTGTCGTTGAAGCCTTTGACTCCGTTTATTATACTGAGGAGAGAGTTCTGCATATCTTCATCGGTGAAATTACCATCTGCAATATCCTTAAGCTGAGCGATAATAGCTTCCCTCGCCTTTTCGATGTTGGTATGCTCAACACCGCTGTCAACAAGAAGAACACCCTTGTGCTTGTCAACCCGTGACGCACAATAGTAGCAAAGGCTCATCTTTTCACGGACATTTTCAAACAGTTTTGAAAACGGAGTAGCACCGTAAATAGAGTTCAGCATCTTGAGTGCCTCGGGGTTATTGCAGTCCGTCTTGAATGCAATTACCATCTTGCTCTGAACAATGTCGAGCTTTTCGGTTTCGTTGCATACTTCAGACTTGAGGGCACTTCTCTTTGTTGTCGATTTCTTGCCGAAATCACGCTTGAGATTTCCGAAAGCCTCCGCAAACTTTTCCTTTACGCAGACGGGATTTCCAGAGCCTGCAAAAATTATGTTTATTTCAGCCGTTTCGAGCAGATTTCTGTACTGCTTGTACGCACTTTCGGGGGTGAGCTTTTCCGCCTCTTCCCTGTCGCCGTAAGAAGAAATCTCCGCAGGCTCGCCGACAAAAATCTTCTTTCCCGCACGCTGAAGTGCATAGGAACGCTTTTCGTTTATTTCAGCGTCAATGTCGTCGAGGAGCTCCTGCTTGTCAAGTGCGAATTTCTTAGGTTCAAACGCCTCACCCTCAAGGTCGGGGCGGAGAATACATCCGATGAGAATATCGCAGAGCTTTTCGGTGATTTTTTCGCCGTCGAATGTGTATTTATCCGCAATACACGATGCCGAAACAGAAACCACCTGACTGTCTCCGATTTTGGAAACACTCTTGTTTATGCTTGCTCCGTAAAGCGCAGAAAGTGCCTTGCTGAGCTGTGAAATATCGGGATAATCCGCACTGCTCTTTGAAATCACCGACGCCGAAACTGCGTTCTGTGAGGCTGTTTTGGCGGATATGTCCGTAACAAACTTCACAGAGATATAGTTTGTCTTGAAGCGTGAGTCGCTGATAGTGAGAAAATCAACTCCGTCATACAATTTTTCTTGATTGAAGGATACTGCCAAGTTATATCAACTCCTGTAAAAATAAAATCGTGCCTGATTGAATAAAGCCGTTATTTTTTCAGTATAACACAAATAAGAAAAAATATCTACTTATTTTAGGAAAAATTATAAATTTATCATTTTATACTTATTGCATAACACTTTAAAAGATGATATAATTTATTTTATATTGAATGAAATTCTGCGAAGGTGATTATTATGGAAAAATTAACCGTACACGCAAGCACATCCTACGATATTATTATTGACAGAAATATTCTTTCCGACAGCGGAAATATGATAAAATCGGTGACAAAAGCGAACAAAGCTGTCATCGTCACAGACGACATCGTAAATTCACTTTATGCCGACACGGTATATAATTCTCTCGTTTCGGCGGGATTTTCGGCAGAAAAATTCGTTTTCCCGAACGGAGAGTCTTCAAAGTGCTCAGAAACGCTGAACAAGCTCTACGGTTTTCTCACGGATTGCGAAATCACCCGTTCTGATTGCCTCGTTGCCCTCGGAGGAGGGGTTGTCGGCGACCTCACGGGATATGCAGCCGCAACATATCTCCGTGGAATAGACTACATACAGATTCCCACGACACTTCTGGCGCAGGTCGACTCCTCGGTAGGCGGAAAGACCGCAATAGATATTCCCGAAGGAAAAAATCTTGTCGGGGCATTCAAGCAGCCGAAGCTCGTGATATGCGATGTGGACACACTCTCTACACTAAAGCCCGAAACCTTTGCGGACGGCATGGGAGAAGTGATAAAATATGCGATGATAACCTCCGGAAGTTTATTTGAAAAGCTGATGAATTCGGACATAAATGACATTCTCGATGATGTTATATACGAATGTATCGGAATAAAGCGTGACATCGTAGAAAACGACGAATTCGACACGGGTGAGCGAATGCTCCTGAACTTCGGGCACACCCTCGGTCACGCAATAGAAAAGCTCTACAATTATACAGGAATAACGCACGGAAGTGCTGTCGCCGTCGGAATGTGCATGATCACGGAAATGTCCGAAAATCTCGGAATTACTGAGGCAGGCACTCTCGACAGACTGAAAAAGTGCGTCGAAAAATATTCACTCCCCACGGAATGTAAATTCTCTGCCGACGAACTAAAAAAGCACTGCGTAAACGATAAAAAGCGCAGCGGCAAAACGATAAATCTCGTAATATGCACCAAAACGGGAGCCTCCACAATAAAGCGAGTAGACATCGAAAAATTCTGCAACGGAGAAATGTAATGGACATCACAATAACACCTTCAAAATTATCGGGAACGGTAAAAATCCCGTCATCAAAAAGTATATCCCACCGTATGCTCATCTGTGCGGCTCTCGCTGACGGAAAATCCGACATTTCGGGGATTTCGATGTCAAAGGACATAGAGGCGACGATAAACTGCCTTGCCGCTCTCGGTGCGGATATTTCCGCAAAAGACGGAATAATAACGGTAAACGGAATAAAAACGCCCTCTTTTTCAGCAACTCTTGACTGCTGTGAAAGCGGCTCTACCCTCCGTTTTCTTATCCCGATTGCGTCGGCACTGGGAACGACCGCAACCTTTCTCGGTCAGGGAAAACTGCCCGAGCGTCCCATCACTCCCTATGTCCGTGAAATGCAGAAATACGGCGTAAAATTCGACTACAACAACACCATGCCGTTCACGGTATCGGAAAAACTCTGCGGCGGAAAATACGAGCTTGAGGGCGACATATCCTCGCAGTTCATCACGGGACTTCTGCTCGCACTTCCTCTTTGTGACGGAGAGTCCGAAATATCAATGCTTTCACCTTTACAGTCAAAGCCGTATGCCGATATGACAATCGACTGTATGCGTAAATTCGGCGTATCTGTAACCGAAACCCCGACGGGATATATCATCCCCGGAAATCAGCGCTATCTTCCCTGTTCTTCGGCGGTTGAGGGCGACTATTCGCAGGCGGCATTCTTCTTCACCGCAAATGCGATAGGTTCGGACATAAAAATCGAAAATCTTGCAGAAAACAGCGTTCAGGGTGACAAAAAAATCCTTGAAATAATAAAAAATATGTGCTATAATGATAAACGGAATATTTTGTCGCATTTCGAGGTCAACGCAGAGGACATTCCCGACCTTGTGCCGATACTTGCCGTGCTCGGAAGTTTCGGGGACAAGCCTTCCCGCATAACAGGTGCCAAGAGGCTTAAAATCAAGGAAAGTGACCGTCTTATCGCAATTTCGGAGGCTCTCAACAACATCGGTGGAAAAGTCACCGCTCTGGATGACGGTCTTATAATCGAGCCTGTTTCCGAATTTACAGGCGGAACAGCCGACAGTTTCAACGACCATCGTATAGTTATGTCGCTTGCGGTTGCGTCTACACGAAGCTCTGCCCCGATAACTATAACAAATGCGCACGCCGTGACAAAATCCTACCCCGATTTCTTCACGGAATTCAATAAACTTGGAGGAAAATCACATGTCATCAATATGGAATAACCGCATAACCGTTTCACTTTTCGGAGAATCTCACGGTTCTGCCATCGGTGTGGTAATGGACAATCTCCCTTCGGGAGAATATATCGACGAGGTTGCGCTCAGAAAATTCATGGCACGACGCACTTCGCAGAACAAGAAAATTTCCACAGCCCGTCAGGAAGCGGATATTCCCCACATCATATCAGGTCTTTATAACGGAAGAACAACAGGCACTCCCCTTTGCGCTATAATCGAAAACGCAGATGTTCATTCGGCGGATTATTCTTCACTTTCAAAGCTCGCACGCCCCGGTCACGCAGACTACACAGGCGCTATGAGATACAGAGGGTTCAATGATGCAAGAGGTGGCGGACATTTTTCGGGACGCCTTACAGCACCGTTTGTATTCGCAGGTGCAGTATGCTCACAGATTCTCGAAAGACGAGGAATTTACACAGGCGCACACATTCTTTCAATCCATAATGTATCAGAAGCAAGATTCTCTCCCCTCGGTATTCCGAGAGAGCAGCTCCTTGCAATCAAGGAAAAGAAATTCCCCGTTGTCAACGACGCAAAGGGCAAGGAAATGCTCGAATGCATAAACAACGCAAGGCTCGCAAAGGACTCTGTCGGCGGCGTGGTTGAGTGTATAGCGCTCGGCGTTCCCGCAGGTATCGGCTCACCGATATTCGACGGCCTTGAAAATACAATTGCACAGCTTATGTTCGGAATTCCCGCTGTAAAGGGAATTGAATTCGGTGCAGGATTTGACTGCACAACTCTCATGGGCAGCGAAAACAACGACGAATTCTATGTAAACGGCGAAGGTCACGTTGTTACAAAGACAAACAACCACGGCGGAATTCTCGGCGGTATTTCATCGGGAATGCCTATCATCTGCAATGTAGCGTTCAAACCTACTCCGTCGATAGCAAAACCGCAGGACACGGTAGATTACAGCGCTCTTCGCAACGAAAGAATAAACATCAAGGGCCGTCACGACCCCTGCATAGTGCCGAGAGCTGTTCCCTGCGTAGAAGCCGCAATGAACGTTGCAATACTCTCGCATATGCTTGATTACCCCAACTTCTAAACGAAAGGAATACAGATGGCAAAGACTCAGGAGGAATTCATCCTCGAACTCAACGACAACCACGCAGTAAAGGTTCTTATCTGTTACCTGCTGAAATATCTCGTGGAAGACATCACCGAAGATGAATTGTACGAAATTGCCGTTGCAGGCGAAATCATAAACTACTTCCACTATTCCGAGGCTATGGAAACCCTCTTCAAGACGGGAGCGATTGAAAAAGTCGAAAAAAACGGCACGGAATACCTCGCAATCACCCCGAAGGGAAGTTTCAGCGTAGACGAATTCAAGAGATATGTCCCCCGTTCGTTCAGGGACAAGCTGATGACTGCGGCTCTTCTCTTTTTTGCAAGAAGAAAGCGTGAAAAGGAAGTCATCTGCAAAATCAACGAGGCGGAAAACGGCTACTATGTGGAATTTTCAGTTCCCGACGCCACGATGGAACTTATAAGCCTCAAGCTCTACGCCCCCGACAAAGGTCAGGCGGAACTTCTGAGGGAAAACATAATGCTCAACCCTATGGGACTCTACTGGCAGATTGTCAGCCTTTCACTGAAAAATACCGAGGAAATCCCTAAAAACCCCGCAGAAGAAGATTAAAAGGTGTCCGACTTTAAGGGTAATATTCATACAGAAACTTTATATGTATTTATTGAGGGGAATCTTTCTGAAGAAAGGTTCCCCTCAAACTCCCCTTCAAAGACTTTAAAGCTAAAAACAAGCCCATAGGGATTAATCCCTATGGGCTTGTTTTTAAATCTGAAGTTTTCGGAAAGGAGTCTGAGGAAAAACCTTTTTCAAAAGGGTTTTCCTCAGTAGTACACATAAAACTCCTGTACGGGTACTACCTTAAAGTCGGACACCTTTTTATTCCCTGAGGAGTCTTTCGTCGCAGTATTCACATTCAAGTGTATCGCCGTTTCCGATAAAGTTCTTCGGGAGATACTGTTCGTGGTTTGTGATACACTTCGGGTTTTTACAGCACACACCTGCGTGAGTCTTACCCTTGAGAAGAACCTGCGGATTGGTGTTGCCTATCATTGTAAGCACAAGTGCCATTCTGATGAAAACACCGTTTTTCGCCTGCTCGAAATAAAGCGCACGGGGGTCGTCGTCAACCTCAACAGCGATTTCGTCAACCCTCGGCAGAGGGTGAAGAACTATAAGGTCTTTTTTTGCAAGAGAGAGCTTTCTGTTGTCGAGTATATAAATATCCTTCTGGGAAAGATACTCGATTTCAGAGGCAAAACGCTCCTTCTGGATTCTTGTCATATAGAGTACATCAAGCATAGGCATTGCCTCTTCGAGAGATTCAACCTCGATGTACTTTGAGTTTGTCGCCTTGAGGATTGATTTGATGTACGACGGGAGCCTGAGCTCCTTCGTGGAAATAAGTACAAATGTATTATCGGGATAGCACGACAGTGCCTTGAGGAGCGAATGCACCGTTCTTCCGTTTATGAGGTCACCGCACACTCCGACTGTAAGTCCGCCGAGTCTTCCTTTTTTTTCGGAAAGTGTAAGCAGGTCGGTGAGCGTCTGCGTCGGGTGAAGATGCTTTCCGTCGCCCGCATTGATTATAGGACAGTCAGCCGTAAGTGCCGCCGCCTTCGCAGAACCCTCAAGAGGGTTACGCATTACCATAATATCCGCATAGCTGGAAACTATTTTTGTTGTATCCTTGAGATTTTCGCCCTTTGCAACAGATGAGGTTTCGGGATTGTCAAAACCGATAACTCTTCCGCCAAGACGGAGCATTGCCGTCTGGAAAGACATCTGCGTTCTGGTTGACGGCTCGTAAAAGAGCGTACCCATAATCTTCCCGTCGCACTTGTGTGCGTATTCTTCGGGATTTTTCTTTATTTTCTTGCCAAGCTCAATAAGCTCGTCCCACCATGAAACAGGGTAATCATTAAGGTCTATAAGGTTCTGGAATTTTGAAATCATATACCCATTCTCTTTTCTTTTTTATTTTCAATTATTATTTTAGCAATTTTTTAAAAAAAATACAAGTATTTTTTTGATTTATATGTTATAATATAATTGTTGAACTGTATACTTTTTTAAAACAACTATATTTTAAAGGGGTTTTTCATTATGGGTTGTATTTATTACGAAAAAAACGTGCTCGAATATAACGATTCCGAGCATAAAAATCTTCTTGAAATTTTTAAAGACAATGACATTCCTGTTGATGGAATTGTAAAGGTACATATCGTTTCAGGTAACTCCCTTGAAAACGGAACGGTAAAATCCGTTTCGGACAAGGATGTTTCTGTCGAGAGATTTATCCCGATAGGAGAGATTTCCTGCAACAACGCCATCAAGAAAGACAGCACCGACATTCTCTCCCTCCTCTATAACTCCCTCAAGGAAGAAGAAGAAAAGACAATCGGCGTTGCTGTTGATATCGGAACAGCGTCTGTTGTATGTTATATATGCAACCTTACAACAAAAGAAATCATCACGATAAAATCAGAGAAAAACCCGTTGGCATATATGGGTGATATGACAACGGATGAACTCGTTGCACACCTCAACTCGAAAGACAAATCGGAATTCCAGACTGCGCTTGTTGAAACACTCTACAAAATAATCGTTTCTGGTTGTCGTGAATACGGCGTTTACGAAAAGGACATAACAACTATACTCGTTTCGGGCAGTACGCTTATGGAGCATCTCATCTGTGCTGTCGACGCTACCTCCATGTTTGACGAAAAGCACATTCCGCAGAGTCTTTTCGGTATCGAAGAACTTGCTGCATCTCTCGGTATCAACCTCAAGGTGTCGCTGAAGTGCTATATCTCCCCTTGCGCATCCTACAACATAGGCGGAGATATCATCGCAGGAATGACATACTGCAACATCGACAAATCCGACAAGAATTCCCTTTACCTCGACATCGGCACAGAAACGGGAATTGTACTCAAGCGCAAGGACAGATACTACTCAACAGCGGCAACAACACCTGCATTTGACGGTGTCGGAATATCCTGCGGTATGATTGCCGAAAGCGGCGCTGTACACGACGCAGTTGTCAAGGACGGCGAAATGAGATTTTCAACAGTGTACGAAGTTGTCGCAGAGGGCGTATGCGGTATAGGTATGGTAAATATCGCCGCAGAGGCTATAAAGGCAGGCAAACTCACATCCAAGGGAGAGCTTACAGACGGCGAAATCCGCATAAACGAAAATGTTGCTCTCACTCAGGCGGATTTCGACAAGCTGTTTGAACAGAAGAAGAGAATTCACTCCGCAATACTCTCACTTCTCGAAAAGGCTGAAATCGAAATGGACGAAATCGACGAGATTATCCTTTCAGGCGGTCTCGGAGTGAAATTCAACGCATCGAACGTCTGCAAAATCGGCGCAATTCCTGCAATTCTTCAGGACAGAATACGCTCCGTTCTCGGAAACGCTTCGGGTCTTGGCTCGGTAAAGACGCTTGTCGGAGGACTTACGGAATTCGACCGTATGATAGAACTTTCAGAAAAGTTCGTATAAGCCATCGGTCTGCGGGATAGCGACCGTACAGAATTTTATATGTATTTATCGAGGGGAATCTTTCTGAAGAAAGGTTCCCCTCGCACTCCCCTTCAAAGACTTTCAAGCTAAAAACAATTCCCACAGGGTGTTACCCTGTGGGAATTGTTTTTAATCTGAAGTTTTAGGAAAGGAGTCTGAGGAAAAACCTTTTTCAAAAGGGTTTTCCTCGGGTAGTACATGTAAATCATGTACAGACATTATCCCGCAAACCGATGATTCTTTACTGCTTTGCGAGGCGTGCGATAATCTCCGCACACTCTTCTATACCGATATATCCGCTGTCCAGAACTATGTGGTAGTTGTTGATGTCTCCCCAGTTCTGACCCGTGTAGTTTTTATAGTACACCCTGCGGCGCTTGTCTTTTTCTTTCAGGAGCTTTTCGGGGGATGCCGTATCCTCCTTGTATTCCTCGACGATACGCTTTATGCGGCTTTCCATATCAGCGTGAATGAAAACATGGAGGCAGTCTTCTCTGTCACGAAGGATATAGTCGGCGCATCTTCCGAGAATCACGCAGTTGCCCTCATCGGAGTACTGCTTTATCACCTTTGTCTGCGCTGTGAAAACGTGGTCGTACATCGACATATTTCCGCCGCCGAGACTATTCGAAATAGAAAGGTTGAAAAGCAGGCTGTTCGTACTGCTCGCATACTCCCCCACCTCGTTGATTATATTCTTCGAGAGTCCGCTTTTTTCAGCCGCAGAATTGATAATTTCCTTATCGTAATAGTTGTAGCCGAGTTTCTGCGCAGTAAGTTCAGCGATTTTTCTTCCGCCGCTGCCGAATTCTCTGCTTATTGTAATGATTTTTGCCATATTTCCCTCCGAAAGAAGATTCTAGAACAAAAGCGATAAAAAGCAGAACTTTTTATCGCTTTCGGTTATTATTCGTCCTTATCCCACATAGCGCCGTAAATATCATCGTAATTTGCAAGGTCGTCGAGAAGTCTGGGAACAAGTACATCCTGGTCTTCGTCGTCAAACTGGCAGGTTCCGACATTGCGGTGTCCTCCTCCGCCGTATTTGAGCATAAGCTTTCCGACATTTACTCTTGATGTGCGGTTCATGATGCTGTATCCGACAGCGCAGGAACAACCCTTGCCACCCTTACCGTCAACAATCCATACAGAAATATTCTGCTCGGGATAGAGGCTGTAAATCATAAAGCGATTGCCTGCGTAAATCGGAGAAACTCCTCGAAGGTCGGTGATGATTACATCCTTGTCAATTCTTGTGTACTTATGTACCATTTCTGTGAAAAGTTCAGCCTGTTCCCTGTAAAGCTCAGTTCTTTCCTGAACATCGGGGAGTGCAAGAATCTCAGCCGTTGACATAGTACGGCAACATTCAATAAGCTCTTCCATAAGCTGATAGTTACTTATTCTGAAGTTACGGAAACGACCGAGGCCTGTACGTGGATCCATCATAAATCCGATAAGTATCCAGCCTTCGGGATGAAGTACTTCATATGGAGTAAGGTGACCTGAGTCTACCTTGTCGACAGCCTCCATCATTTCGCCGAAATTCGGGAATCTGTCATCCCCTCCGTAATATTCGTAAATAATTCTTGCGCAGGAAGGAGCAAGTCTGCTTTCGCCCTTGTATTTGCCTTCAAGCTGATTTCTTTCAAATTCGCTTGAATGATGGTCAAACCAGAGTCCGCACCCCTCAACGAACGGAACGTTTGCAAGAACATCGTTTTCGTCAATCGGAACAAGTCCGTCCTGCAGGTCCTTTGGGTGTGCAAACTTCCAGGAATCGATTATGCCAACTTCCTTGAGAAGTGCGGCGCAAGCAAGTCCGTCAAAGTCAGAACGAGTAACAAGTCTCATATCTTAAAACCTCCGAATGTAATTTATACAAAACAACCAAATCAAATAAACAATCTGTTCATAAAATATTATACTATATATAAAAATAAAATACAAGGGGTTTTTGATATTTTTAAAAAAATATTCCAGACAGTATTATTTCCGCATATCCGTCAATACTATTACCGTACTCATAAGAGTAACGAAAATAACGGAGGAATAAGCCATGAAACAAAGAAATTCCAGCATCCAGTGTTCAGTAACAAGCTGTAAGTACAACCTCAAGACCGACGGTTACTGCACACTCGATACCATCAAGGTAGGTACTCCCGAAAAAAATCCTACACAGTGCGCTTGCACAGAATGTGACTCATTCTGCAAGGAATAAGAAAAACGGAGAACAGGATTTCTGCCCTGTTCTCCGTTTTTTGTTATAACGATGGTGTTGTAAAGGTGTACCCCTTTGCTTCGTATTCCTCGATTACATCCCCGAGGATTGCCGTATTCGTCGATGAAACTGCGTGGAGCAGCATTATCTCACCGCAATGCGGATGTGCGGTAATCTTCTGGTACGCTTCAAACTGGTCAGGCTGATTTGCCGTATCCCAGTCGGCATAAGCAAAACTCCACAAAAGCGTCTTGTAACCCATTCTCTGCGCAAGAGCAAGGGAACGCTCCGAATAAACGCCCTCGGGCGGACGCATATAGACCATTTCGTAGTCATAGGTTTCACGGATATAGTCCTGAAGAACGGTAAGCTCTGCCTCGGCGTCGGCAACAGAAACCTCAAGCAAGTCCGAAAGCGACTTGTGGTTCTGCCCGTGATTTCCGAGAACATGACCCTCGTCGATTATACGCTGAATTATCGCAGGGTCGGCATACTTACAGTATCCGCCCGTAACGAAAAACACAGCCTTGACATCGTGTTCCTTCAGCGTATCGAGGATTTTCTCGGTATATCCGTTTTCGTAGCCGAGGTCAAATGTAAGGTATATCTCCTTTACATCTGTTTCTGCCACTGCATACGAAGAATATTTGCTGTACTTGCTGTTGAAGTCAGTCGCACCGTAAGGCACGCCGTTTTCGTCAAACTGCACTCCCTGTCCGTAGCCGATTTCGGTGTTGTCAAGACACATAAGCTCCTCATCCGAAATATACGGAACTGTTACCTCGGGAGTGGTTTCCGTCGTAGTCACCTCTGTCAACGATGATGTTTCATCAGGCGTTGTTTCAGGCGGAAGAGTAGCCATTACACTCTCTCCCGGTTCGGTAGCCGCCCATTTGGAATAGTCAACTTCCTGCCCCTGATAAAATGTCGAACACCCTGCCGACAGCATGGAAATACACACTATCATTGCGATTTTTTTCTTCATTTTATCCCTCCGTTCTATTTTTATGGCGCACAGCCACAACCTTATTTTTGTTTTTAATCCTAGATATATTCCTGTAAATATTCTAACATCTTTATTCTCATTTTTCGACTACAATAGCATTACAAATGCTTTACAATTCTGTAAAATAAATGAGCCGACAGATAAAAAATCCGTCGGCCCGAAAAATTAATTATCGTTGAGATATGACTTGACAAGCGCCTGAAGAAGCTCGTCACGGTCGATATGACGTATGAGACTTCTTGCATTATTGTAAGTCGTGATGTATGTGGGGTCTTCCGAAAGGATATACCCTACAATCTGGTTTATCGGATTGTAACCTTTTTCCTTCAATGCGTCATAAACTGCAACGAGGGTCTTTCTCATTTCGTCTTCTTTTTCGCCATGAACCGAAAATGTCATTGTCTGTTCATTCATAGAAATCCCCTCCTTGTTTAAAGTATATTTTAATTATACCCCAGCTTATTCTAAAAATCAATAGAAAAATTACAAATCGGTTACATTTCACAATTTTTGCAGTTGATTTTTGTTAATTCTACGCTCTGATTTCTGCGCCGAACTCTGCAAGAGCCTTGAGAACTCTCTTCATTGCGGCATCTGCCTGCTCGTCGGTAAGAGTACCGTCGTGCGAACGCATAGAAATCGAGAATGATACACTCTTCTTGCCTTCTGTAATCTGCGAGCCCTTGTATACGTCGAAAAGCGTTACCTTTTCGAGTGTGTTTCCGACTGCCTTCTTTATTGCCTTTTCGAGAGTTGCAACGGGGATTGTATCGTCGCAGACAACAGAAAGGTCTCTTGTAGTTGCAGGGAACTTCGGAAGAGGCTTGTATGTCTTTTCAGTTTCCGAAACGCTCATCATTTCAGGAACATTGAGCTTTGCAACATATGCCTTCACGCCGATTTCGTAGTTTTCGAGAGTTTCGGGATGAAGCTCACCGAAGATTGCTATTGCAACACCGTTCTTTGTGACAACTGCGCATCTTCCGGGATGGAATGCTGTTGCCTCTCCGAACACGCTGTCATCTGTGCAAGCCGCAATATCGTAATCGTAAATTCCCATTTCGGAAAGGATTTCGTCAACAGCGCCCTTCATATCAAAGAAGTCGATATCCGCACCGTACATACCGATTGTAAGGCGTGAAGGTTCGTCGGGAAGCTCCTGTCCTTCAACGGGGATATACTCGTTTCCGATTTCGTAAAGCATAGCCTCTGCGTTGCGGTAGTTGTAGTTTCTTGCAAGTACCTCACACATTGAGGGGATTGCAGTTGTTCTCATAACGGAAGTATCCTCACCGAGAGGGTTTGTGATGACAACCGTTTTTCTGAGTGCGGAATTTTCGGGAAGTCTTATCTTGTCGAAATACTTGGGAGAAATGAACGAGTATGTTGCGATTTCGTTGCAGCCGATAGCAAGCATTGTATTCTCGAGTTTCTTTGCGTACTTCTGTGCGGGAGTGAGCTTTGCATTAGCCACACCCTTGATAATTGTCGGAGTGATGTTGTTGTAGCCGTAAATTCTTGCAACTTCTTCGGCAAGGTCGGAGCCGCATTCGATGTCAATTCTCCAGTTCGGAACAACAGCGTTTCCGTCCTTGATTTCAAAGCCGAGGTCGTTGAGGTACTTGACCATATCGCTCTCGGGAATATCTGTTCCGAGGAACTTGTTTATCCACTCGCTGTCAAACTTTACAGTCTTGGGCGCCTTGTCGGAATAATCGCAGTCGATTGTAGTGTTAAGCACTTCGCCTGCACCGAGCATTTCAACAAGCTCACAAGCTCTCATAAGAGCGTCGTAGCAGTTCTTTGCGTCAAGTCCCTTTTCAAAGCGTGATGAGGCATCTGTACGCATGCCGAGTTTCTTTGCGGTAGTTCTTACACTTGCACCGTCAAAGCATGCAGCCTCAAATACAACGGTTGTTGTGTCATCCATAATTCCGCTGTACTCTCCGCCCATTACGCCTGCAACGGCAACGGGTTTCTTGGCGTCGCAGATTACGAGCATTTCTTCGGAAAGCTCTCTCTCGATACCGTCGAGAGTTGTAATCTTCTCGCCCTTTTCAGCGTTTCTTACAACGATTGAATTACCCTCTACATAACGGAGGTCGAAAGCGTGCATCGGGTGACCGTATTCGAGCATTACATAGTTTGTGATGTCGACGAGGTTGTTGATAGGTCTTACACCGCACGCACGGAGTCTTTCTCTCATCCAGAGAGGAGATGTCTTGATTTTTACATTCTTTACAACTGCGGCAGCGTATCTGTTGCAGAGCTTTGTGTTCTTCACTTCAACCGAAAGGTCTTTTGTGATGTCGCCGTCAACACCCTTGTATGACGGAGCCTTTACATTGAGGGGTACACCGAATGTAACGGCAGCCTCTCTTGCAAGACCGATAACCGACATACAGTCGGGGCGGTTTGATGTGATTTCAAATTCAACGCTTGTATCGTTGAAGCCGATTGCCTCACGGATGTCCTGACCGAGAGTGAATTCCTCGCAGCCTTCTTCTGTTTCGAGAACGAAAATGCCGTCTTCGATAGCATACGGGAAATCGTGTACCGTAAGTCCGAGCTCACCGAGTGAGCAGAGCATACCGTTACTTTCAACGCCACGGAGCTTGCCCTTCTTGATTTTTATACCCTTGGGAAGTGTTGAGCCGTCGAGTGCAACGGGAACAATCTCTCCCCCGTGGATATTAGCCGCACCTGTGACAATCTGGATAGGCTCTCCCTTTCCGACATCGACCTGACACACAACAAGGTGGTCTGAGTCCTGATGTGGTTCAACGGAAAGTACCTTTCCGACAACAACGTTGGTAATTTCCTCTCCCTCTGTTTCGTAGCGTTCAACCTTTGAACCGCTCATTGTTATATCATAACAGAATTTCTTTATCGGCTCATCGACCTTTACATAGTCGCCGAGCCACTTCATTGACAAATCCATTTGTATATCCTCCTAATCGACTGTAATTTAGAACTGTTCAAGGAATCTGAGGTCGTTTTCGTAAAGCATTCTCATATCTGTGATGCCGAAACGACGCATTACGATTCTTTCAAGTCCGACACCGAACGCAAAGCCGCTGTATTCATTCGGGTCAATTCCGCATCCCTCAAGAACCTTGGGGTGTACCATACCTGCTCCGAGAAGCTCGATATAGCCCTCGTTCTTACAGAGTGAGCAGCCTTCACCGTTACAGTTGTAGCACATTACATCGACTTCAGCCGAAGGCTCTGTATACGGGAAGTGGTGCGGACGGAGACGGATTTTACAGTCATCGCCGTAAAGACGCTTCATAAGGAGTTCAAGCGTACCGCAGAGGTCTGCCATTGTAATCCCCTTGTCTATAACAAGTCCCTCAATCTGATGGAAAAGCGGAGAGTGTGTTGCGTCAACAGTATCGCAACGGTAAACTCTTCCCGGGGAGATAATTCTTATCGGGGGCTTGCGGTTTTCCATTGTTCTTATCTGAACGCTGGATGTCTGTGTTCTGAGAACGACATTCTCGTTGATGTAGAATGTGTCCTGTGTATCTCTTGCGGGGTGTGACTTCGGCATATTGAGTGCCTCGAAGCAGTAGTGGTCTGTTTCAACCTCGGGGCCGTCAACAATATCAAAGCCCATACCCACGAAAATATCCTTTACTTCGTTGAGTACAGTTGTCAGCGGATGGAGCTTTCCTATCTTTCTTGTCTTTCCGGGGAGAGTTACGTCAAGCACTTCCTCCCTGAGTTTCTTTGAGAGAAGCTCGTCCTTGAGTTCGTTCTTACGCTTTTCGATTTTCTCCTCAATGTCTGCTCTCACCTTGTTTGCAAGCTGTCCGATAACGGGACGCTCTTCTGCGGAAAGTCCGCCCATCTGCTTAAGGATTGCAGTAAGCTCTCCCTTCTTGCCGAGGAATTTTACTCTTATTTCCTCAAGCTGTTTAGCGTCAGAAACCGATGCAAGCTCAGCCCCTGCCTGTTCCTCGATTTTTTCGAGTGCCTCTTTCAACATTTTCAATCACCTCATGTATGTTTTGTTTTTCTTTAACAATAAAAAAATCCCCGTCCCGCAACAATCAGGACAAGGATAACCTTGTTATACCACCTATTGTTAAAGAAGCTATCACTTCCTCGACTTTAACGCAGTCATACGGTTACTGCCTACTCTGAATTCAACAGTACCACTCGTGAGCGAATTTCGTTATCCCGCAGCACAAAAAAGCTTTCAGCAGACGCTTTTCTCTCTGTATATGCCGTTGTCGGAACACTTACTGTACTCAGTCATCGTGTTTGCATTTCACATTATATACTATATTTTTTATTTTTGCAAGCTTTTTCTTGAAATTTATTTGTATTTATGATACAATTATTTTAAATAGGGGCATCTTATTTTAAAAGGAGTTATTTTATGGACAACTATTCAGAACAGATTGTAACAAGAGAAGCAGGCGGATTTATCGCCGTGAAGAAATTTGCGGTGATTTTCCTGACAGTTATATTGGCTGTCGCTCTATTTCTCGTATTCACGATAATCGGTCTTCTCCCGATAGGTCTTCTGCTCGGCGGCGGATGTGTTTACGGAGGGTATTTCCTCTTTTCATCCTTCGACATTGAGTATGAATACATCATCACCAACGGAGAGCTTGATGTAGACAAAATCATCGCAAAAAGGTCAAGAAAAAGACTTCTCACCGTGAAGGTAACGGAATTCACCGATTTCGGAATAATTACAGACGAACCCGACCGTGGCGACCGCACGATATTTATGGTAACAGGCTCGGGAGAAAGCGATTATTACGCTGACTTCAAGCACGCAAAGCACGGCGACTGCCGACTTATATTCTCACCCAACGAACGCACCAGAGAAACTATGGAACCCTACATGAGAAACATCAACAAGAATAAATAATTAAAATTACGGGGGCTGATTTTTAATGTATTTCGTCACTCCAGACCAGATGAAACAACTTGAAAGAGCATCAAATGAAAATGGCGTTTCCGACTACACTCTCATGAGCAATGCGGGAGAAAAGCTTGCAGGCTTTATCCTCTCGATGCCGTGTGAGCTTTCCCACGGTATAGTATTCTTCTGCGGAAACGGAAACAACGGCGGTGACGGATTTGTTGCGGCAAAGCTCGTTGCCGAGTCGGATTATCCCGTCACGGTAGTTCTTATGTGCGGTGAGCCTATGACAGAAAGCTCCACAAAGGCATATATGGAACTTTCGGGAACAGCTGTCGAAGTCCTCAACCTCTACGACAACAACGACAAGATTTTCTCAAAGCTGTCATCGGCGTCACTTATCGTCGACGCAGTTTTCGGCACGGGATACCACGGTGACCTTCCGCCTCAGGTAAAGGCTTGTTTCTCGTTTGCCTCACGCTCAGGCGCAAAGAAGCTTGCAGTTGACTGCCCCAGCGGATGTGACTGCCTTAACGGAAATGTTGCCGACGGCACAATGCTCTGCGACCACACGGTAACCTTCGCAAACAGAAAAATCGGTATGGAATTCTATCCGATGAAGGATTACTGCGGAAAAATTTTCGAGGTTGACATCGGAATTCTCAAGATATGCTATAAATCCGTAACACGCCTTATCATGCGTGCGGATATGGAGTTTATGAAAAAAATCATAAATGTCAGAAACCCGAAATCCCACAAGGGACACTACGGTCATCTGCTCAACATTGCAGGCTCAAAGACAATGCCGGGTGCGGCTGCCCTCTCTACCCTTTCGGCACTCCGTGCGGGAGTGGGATTATGTACTCTGGCGTCAATAAAGTCGGTAACGGAGCTTCACGCTTCAAACATCTACGAGGCTATGTATCTTCCCCTCAAGGAAAACACCGCAGGATGCATTTCGGCTACAAACGAAAAGGAAATCCTCAAGGCCTGCAAGAAGGCTGATGCTATCGCATTCGGATGCGGTCTCGGCACAAGCGAGGATTCATTCGAGCTTATCAAATCCATACTCAAAAATGTAACTTGCCCTGTAATTATCGACGCCGATGGTCTAAACTGCATCGGTACAAACATAGATATATTCAAGGACGCAAGGGCGGGCGTCATCATCACCCCGCATATAGCAGAGCTTGCAAGACTCCTTGGAATATCCGTGGCAGAGGTTTCTGCCGACAGATACAACCTCGTCACAGAACTTTCCGACAAGTACGGAATTACAGTTGTATCAAAGGGCACACCGACTATAATCGCAGGCTCCAACGGATTTTCGTTCATCAGCGACAGCGGTAACGCAGGTCTTGCCCGTGGCGGAAGCGGCGACACTCTTACAGGAATTATTGCGGCATTTGCGGCACAGGGACTCACAACAACCGAGGCTGCGGTTGCAGGTGCATACCTCTTCGGCGTTGCGGCGGACAGAACCTCCGACAAGATGTCTATGCAGGGAATGCTTCCAAGCGATGTAATAAACGAACTCCCCTTGTTGTTCAAAGATATGAACAGATAGGGGTACATATACGCCTTCTGTTCGGATACAGGAGGCGTTTTTATTTTATGAAAAAGATACTTGCACTCTCATCCGCCCTGATTTTACTCTGCGGTTGCTCCGCCGAGCCTGAAGTGGCATCCCCCGAAACGAACAGGTTGTTTTCGGCAGACGCCGTTGTCTGCACCGCACAAACGGAAATTTCCGCAACGGTAAAGCGGCTCGGGAACAATATGTGGTGTGCTGAAATCACAGCTCCCGAAAGTCTTGCGGGAATAACCCTCAACTATTCCGCAGACGAAATAACAGCGACATATCACGGAATGTCATTCACCCTCGACAAAGAAAACGCACCGCAGGCAAATCTTCTGGGGGCGATATTTGACGCTATCGACGACAGCGCACTTCTCACAGAAATGCCGTGCGACAGCGAGGACGGAGTGATGACATTCAGCGGGCAGAACGAACTCGGCACATACGAAATCGTCACAGACGCCGACGGTAATCTTTCGGCGGTGAACCTGACGGATGAAGATATCACGGTAGATTTTTCCGATTTCGTCGTCATCACCTGACAGTATGCAAAAACATATGCCCTTTTTCAATCCTTTTTATCAAAAATCACAGTTGACACAAGCGTTGCGATAGGCTATACTTTATATATAAGATACCGCTGACGGTAAAAGTGATTTAACACAGTGCGGTATCAGTGCGGAAATTCCGCATTTTATTGCCGACCGTCTGGGCAGTCCTGAAAAACTCGGGGCTGCCCTTTTGTATAAAAAGGAGGAAGAAATATGAATTTCACACAATGGGAAGATTTCAAGGGCAACTCATGGAAATACGCAGTAAATGTCCGCAGATTTATCCAGAGTAACTACACTCCCTACAAAGAGGACAGCAGTTTTCTCTGCGGCCCTACCGAAAGAACAAAAAAGCTGATGGACAAGCTGAATGTCCTTCTTGCAAAAGAGCGTGAAAAGAACGGCGTTCTCGACATTGATGTAGACAATGTTTCTTCGCTTACAACATATGCCCCAGGCTATCTCGACAAGGATAACGAGCTTATCGTCGGACTCCAGACAGACGCTCCCCTCAAGCGTGGAGTAAATCCCTTCGGCGGAATCCGTATGGCACGTTCTGCCTGTGAATCATACGGCTACAAGCTGTCGGAAAAAATCGAAGAGGAATTCCATTACAGAACAACCCATAATGACGGAGTTTTCCGTGTATACACCGACGAGATGAAGCTCGCACGACATATCGGAATTATGACGGGTCTTCCCGACGCTTACGGCAGAGGAAGAATCATCGGCGACTACCGTCGTGTAGCTCTGTACGGAACAGACTTCCTGATTGAACAGAAGGAAAACGACAAGAAAAAGGTCGGAGAGAACCTTATGAACTCCGACAACATCAGGCTGCTCGAAGAGCTTTTCCAGCAGATCAACTTCCTCAAGAAGATGAAGGAGATGGCTGCTATGTACGGCTATGACATCAGCCAGCCCGCAAGCAACGCCCGTGAGGCAATCCAGTGGACATATTTTGCATACCTTGCATCAATCAAGGAGCAGAACGGTGCCGCTATGTCAATGGGCCGTGTAAGCACATTCTTCGACATTTATATTGAAAGAGACATAAAGCGTGGTATTCTCACCGAAGAAGGCGCTCAGGAGCTTATTGACGATTTCGTAATGAAGCTCCGTATGGCAAGACACCTCCGCACGCCTGAATACAATGAGCTTTTCGGTGGCGACCCGATGTGGATTACAGAAAGCGTCGGCGGTATGAGCATCAACGGTGAAACTCTCGTAACAAAGTCATCATTCCGTATACTCAACACACTCTATAATCTCGGCCCCGCACCCGAGCCTAACCTCACGGTGCTTTGGTCAGACCATCTCCCCGAGGGCTTCAAGAAATTCTGTGCGCAGATTTCTATCGACACAGACTCAATCCAGTACGAAAACGACGACCTCATGCGTGTATCCTACGGCGATGATTACGGAATTGCCTGCTGTGTATCCGCAATGAAAATCGGAAAGCAGATGCAGTTCTTCGGTGCAAGATGTAACCTTCCCAAGCTGATGCTCCTCGCTCTCAACGGCGGATACGACTCGGTATCGGGAATGAAAATCGGCCCCCAGATTGAGCCTTACGGCTCGGATAAGCTCGATTACGAGGCAGTACGTGCAAGATTCAAGATTTACCTTGAATGGCTCTGCAAGCTGTATGTAAACACGATGAATGTCATCCATTATATGCACGATAAATACGCTTACGAAAAAACACAGATGGCTCTCCACGATACAGATGTTGAGCGTCTTATGGCATTCGGCGTTGCAGGACTTTCGGTTATCACCGACTCTATGAGCGCTATAAAGTTTGCGAATGTAAAGCCTGTCCGTGACGAAAACGGCTACATCGTTGACTTCGAAACAACGGGAGATTTCCCGAAGTACGGAAACGACATCGACGATGTCGACAGCATCGGAAAGGAAATCCTCGACTCTGTGATTACAGAGCTCCGCAAAACTCCCACATACAAGAATGCAATCCACACACTTTCGGCACTTACCATTACTTCAAATGTTGTGTACGGCAAGAAGACAGGCTCTACTCCCGACGGAAGAAAGAAGGGCGAGCCTTTCGCTCCCGGAGCGAACCCCATGCACAACCGTGAAACAAACGGTGCGCTGGCGTCACTCAACTCTATTGCAAAGATGCCGTACGATTGCTGTCGTGACGGAATTTCAAACACATTCTCGATTATTCCCGACGCTCTCGGAAACGACGCCGAAAGCCGTGTGAACAACCTTGTAACCATACTCAACGGCTATTTCGGAAAGCACGCACACCACATAAATGTAAATGTACTGAACAAGGAAACCCTCATCGAAGCGTACGAAAACCCCGAAAAGTACCCCAACCTCACGATAAGAGTTTCAGGCTATGCCGTAAACTTCCACAAGCTCTCAAAGGAGCAACAGCGTGAAGTTATCAGCCGTACATTCCACGAAAGAATATGATGACGGGGCGTATACATTCAATACAAACCCTCGGTACCGTTGACGGCCCGGGGGTGCGTTTTGTACTTTTTATGCAGGGCTGTCCCCTGCGTTGCGGATTTTGTCACAACCCTGACACATGGGATTTTTCCGCAGGTACGGAGGTAACTCCCGATGAAATTATGGGGAAAGTCCTGCGCTACCGTGAATACTTCGGCGAGGACGGAGGCATCACCGTTTCGGGAGGTGAGCCTCTCTCGCAGGCAGAATTCGTGACGAAGCTGTTTACTCTCTGCAAACAAAACGGAATACATACAGTTCTTGACACATCGGGCAGCGTATGGAATTCTTCGGTCGAAAAGCTGCTCTCCGTAACGGATATGTGCCTTCTCGACTACAAAATGACGGACAATGAAAGCTACCTCAGGCACATCGGCTGTGACATCGGAAGGGTGGAAAACTTCCTCGGCGAACTGCAGAAACGTAACATCCGCACATGGCTGAGGCAGGTTATCGTCAGCGGAATAAACGACACCGCCGAAAGCGTAGGGCGGTTATACGCACTCGCAGACGCACACCCCTGTGTAGAAAAGACGGAGCTGTTGAAGTTCCGAAAAATCTGTTCACCGAAATACGAAAACATGGGGATTGTATTTCCATTCGGCGATATTCCCGAAACGACAGATGAACAGATTGAAAAGTTAAGAAGAAAATAAAAAAGACCTGTACTTTTGTACAGGTCTTTTTTCGTGGGGTGGATAATGGGATTCGAACCCATGGTCTTCAGTGCCACAAACTGACGCGTTAACCAGCTACGCTATATCCACCATATTTCCGCAAAACTCAATTTGCGGAATGGCGCGCCTTACTGGACTCGAACCAGTGGCTTACTGCTTAGAAGGCAGTTACTCTATCCAACTGAGTTAAAGGCGCAGAAAAAAACTCGGATTAACCGAGTTGGAGCGGGTGATGGGAATCGAACCCACACAACCAGCTTGGAAGGCTGGGATTCTACCATTGAACTACACCCGCATATGTATAATAAATACCGTCCTCTCTAAGACGATATTTATTATACCATATAAAATATACCTTGTCAACACTTTTTCAAAAAATTATTCGCCTTTTACGATTAATTCTTCTTCTGCGGTGATAATCACCTTGCCTACGCCGACAACTCCGCTGTCAATGATGATATTTGCGACCTTATCCTCGATATTCTTGCGGATATATCTGCGGATATCTCTGGCGCCGTATTTTCCGCCGTAGCTACCCTCGGCGATTTTTTCGAGAGCCTTGTCGTCATATTCAAGTGTGATATTCTTTTCGAGGAGAGGCTCACGCATTTCCTCAAGCATAAGACCTGCAATCTTCGCAAAGTCGTCCTTTGTGAGATTGCCGAAGACAACAACCTCGTCAACACGGCTGAGGAATTCGGGGCGCAGGAATTCCTGCAACGCCTTCATTGATTTTTCCTTGGAAACATCGTTTTCAGTCTTGTTGAAACCGAGCATTGCCGTTCTGTTGCTTGAGCCTGCGTTCGATGTCATCGCAATTATTGTGTTCTCGAAGTTTATCGTTCTTCCCTGCGCATCGTTTACCTTGCCTTCGTCAAGTATCTGGAGAAGAATATTCATAACATCGGGATGTGCCTTTTCTATTTCATCAAAAAGGATTACCGAGTATGGCTTTCTTCTTACCTTTTCGGTAAGCTGACCTGCATCGTCATAGCCGACATATCCCGGAGGAGAGCCTATAATTCTCGCCACGGAGTGCTTTTCCATAAACTCGGTCATATCAAGTCGGATAAGCGGGTCAACACTGTCGAAAAGCTCATTTGCGATAACCTTTACAAGTTCTGTTTTTCCCACACCTGTCGGCCCTACGAAGATAAAGCTCGCAGGTCTGCGACGCTTTGTAAGCTGTACTCTTGTACGCTTTATAGCCTTTGCGACAAGCTCTATCGCCTCATCCTGCCCGATAATTTTTTCTTTCAGTCTGTCCTCAAGAGTTGCGATTTTCTTGAATTCGCTCTCAAGGATTTTGTTTGCAGGTATTCCCGTCCAGAGTTCGATTACCGCCGACAAATCCTCCTCGGTGACCTTGATTTCCTTCACCTTTTCGTCAAGCTCTGCAAGTCTGCCTTCAAGACGCATAACCTCCGACTTTTCCATTGCGATTACTTCGTAGTCGGGGCTTTCGCTTGCCTCGTGGCTTTCAACGAGCTTTCTGTGCTTTTCGAGTTCTTCAGCTGTTTTCTGGTGTTCTTCAAGTTCCGTACTTCTTATGGATGTACGTGTACACGCCTCGTCAAGAAGGTCTATTGCCTTGTCGGGAAGAAATCTGTCATTGATGTATCTTTCCGAAAGCACCGCACACGCTCTTACAATATTATCGGGAACAACAACCTTGTGGAATTTCTCGTAGTACGTCTTTATTCCCGAAAGTACGCTTATTGTGTCGTCTATCGTAGGCTCCGTAACCGTTACGGGCTGAAATCTTCTTTCAAGTGCGCTGTCCTTTTCGATGTACTTTCTGTATTCCTTGAATGTCGTCGCACCGATTACCTGCACTTCGCCTCTTGAAAGTGCGGGCTTGAGGATATTCGCAGCGTTCATTGTACCCTCGCTGTCGCCTGTTCCGACAAGGTTGTGAACTTCGTCGACAAAGAGAATTACATTCCCCTCTGCCTTTACCTCGTCAATAAGTCCCTTCACCCTGCTCTCAAACTGTCCACGGAACTGCGTACCAGCAACAAGCGCAGTAAGGTCAAGAAGATAAAGCTCCTTGTTTGCTATGTTGAAAGGCACATCTCCGCTTGCGATACGAAGGGCGATACCCTCGGCAATCGCAGTTTTTCCGACACCCGGCTCACCGATAAGGCAGGGGTTGTTCTTTGTGCGTCGTGAGAGTATCTGTATTACTCTCGAGATTTCCTTGTCCCTACCGATTATAGCGTCAAGCTCGCCGTCCCTTGCACGCTTTGTAAGATGCGTACAATAGCTGTCAAGGAACTTAAGTTTTTTCTGCTTTTCCTTCTTTTCCTTTTTCTTTTTCTTCTTTTCTCCGCCCGACTCTCCGTCATTTTCGGAATGATTTGCGCCCGACAAGAAATTCTGTATGAATTCGGGCATAGCAGTACCCGCTCCGCCCATTTCGAAGTCCTCGCCATAGTCGCCCATATCATCGCCGTATTCGAGCATCTGCTCAGAGAACTGCTCTACATCGTCGTCGGAAATCCCCATCTGGTCCATATATTCCTTGACCTGCGGTATTCCGAGTTCTTTTGCACAGACAAGGCAGAGTCCCTCATTTTTTCTTTCATTTCCCTGCATAGCGGTAATGAACACCACCGCCATACGCTTTTTGCATCTGGTACAAAGCATCTGTTTTACCTCCGTTAGAATATGCGAATGTTATAGAATAACCTGAACAGATATGTCTGTTCGATAGTTGAGATATTAAAGAAAATCATATCGTTTCCGCCGATTGAAATGAGAAGTCTTACCGCCAGCGAAATCACATACACCGACATAGCACCCTGTATGAGTCCTATCGCACCGCCGAGAATAGTATTTGCCGAATTGACAAGCGGTATGTGGTCAACAATTTTAAGTACCTTTGACAGCACCTTTACCGCAATCGCAAGGATACAGAACGCAAGGATAAATACCACAAGTCTTACGATTGAGATGACTATGCCACGTACTATGTATTCCTCGACGAAAATTGCAAGGGAAGATTCCTCGCCCTTTATTGCACGGATAACATCCGCCCAGACTTCGTTATCGTCAAGATTTATATTGATTGCACCGAATTCGGTCGGCAGGAACTGACGGAATTTTTCGTTGATTTCGTCGCTTATCATATTTCCGATGATTTCGTCTCCGCCGTTGCTTGTAATATCAACCATCGACTTTTCCGAAATGTAGTCGGAGATATTCGCCATAGTTTCTTCCCTGTCCTCAGAAAGAAGTGACCTTATCCTGCTTTTTCCGAAGTTTATGCCGAACACACCGTACTTACTGTTGAGTGTATTCTGAATTTCCTCTATCGGATCTATGTTTTCTGTTTTTTCTGTGATATATTCAATCACGACGGGCTTTACTGCACTTTCGTAGATTTCGGGAGATACCCACCCCGAAAAGAAATACGAAAATACAATCGCCACAATGTATCCGAGCATCATAAGCACCGAACGGAGAAACCCACGCTTTCCGCAGACATAGATGCATATACAGATAATTGCAAGTGTGAAAACATCATAAAACCATGCAAACTGACTTCCCAAAATATTATCTCCTTACATTAATATGAATAATCAATCCTGTTTATCTCGGTATAACCCTTGAGGAACATATACTTCCCTAGTCTTATAAAATCGAAATAATCGTCGCTGACATCAGCGGTTGCCACAACAGTGCCGTTCTGAGTATATTCCACCAGCTTGTTGTCCGTCAGGAGCATCGTGTGGTCGCCTGCGACATGAATACTCTTCGCAGAGCTGTCAAGTTCAATTACCTTACTCTCCTGCTCGACATCTGTCATAAGTACAAGCGTGTGCTTGCGGAGTTCCTCGTTCTCGAAAATAAGCGCTACCGTTCCCGAACCGCACTCGTAATCCACCAGATTTGCGGGATACTCGTAGCTTCCGCCTACCGTTCCGTCCTTTCCGACATAAACGCATCTGTCATCGCCGAATGCGATGATAGTTCCGTCGCTCATAACATCGACGTTCATAACCATTGTCGGTATTTTTTCGGTGTTCCAGTTCTGCTCGGAGCGGTTGAAGTCATAGCTGTAAAGCGTAGACACCAGTTTTCCGCCCGACGCTGATATTGTTGTGACTATACAACCGTCATTTGCGTTTTTGAAGCAGACATCCACAATTCTTTCGTCTGCGTTCTTGAGAGAATAACATTCCGTTCCATCGGATTTGAAGACCTTGAGCTCACAGGCAAAGTTGTCCGACTCGGTAACGACCGCAACCATATCGTTTGAGCTTATTCTCGCAAGAATTATATTCTTTTCAAGCGTCTTTGTATATACGGTTTTCTGCTTTCCTTCGACGCTTATTTTCTTTCCGCCACTATCGTAGAGAAGCACCCTCTGTCCGCCCGCTTTCATTATCGGCTTTGAGTAGGTATGCTGTCTGTCGGCAACAAGCTCACCGTCAGAGGAGTACATATAGAAATGCGTATCGTCGAGGTATGTTATGTACGAGCCGACAACTGCCGTCTGATAATCGGAATTTCCCGAAACGCTTATCGGGAAGTTACCCTCGGCAAGCTCTCCGTTATTCTTATTGACAGTTGAATGATAGCGTGTGCCTATCCCTTCAAAAAACGGAAGCCATTTGTCACGGAGAATATACGCCGTAACCCCTGCGGCAACAATCAGTATAACAATAATGACCTTGACTATGAAACGCTTGCGCTTTTTTGCACGGCGGCGTTTCTGCAGTTCAATCAGATCGTATTCGGTTGCCAAATCCTTTCACCCTCTCAATAAAAAACCTTGTTAAGATAAAGTCCGCAGGCAAGTGCGGTTTTTCCCGCACGTCCTCTGTCCTTGCTTTCGATTATATCGGCAAGAGTACCTGCGGGAATTTTCCCCTCGTTTATCCAGAGTAAAGTTCCCACCATTATTCTTACCATATTGTAAAGAAATCCGTCGCCCGACACACGCATTATAACCTCGGTGCCGTTCTGCTCAACGGTGAAATCGTATATCGTGCGCACGGTGATGTCCTTGTCCGAGCCCGTCGAACAGAACGCCTTGAAATCGTGCGTGCCGATAAACGCCTTGCATTCCTCCTGCATAAGAGCAAGATTGAATTTCCTACGGTAGTGGTATGCAAGGTCCTGCATAAACGGATTGGGGCTTTCGCTACAATGGAGCTTGTAGATATATTCCTTTCCCTTGCAGGAAAACCGTGCGTGAAAATCCTCGTCAACCTCCTCGCAGGAAAGTATGGATATATCCTTCGGGAGTGCGGAATTCAGTCCACGTTCAATCCCTTTGAGTGGAATTTCACGCTCCGTCTGAAAGGAAAAGCAATACTCAAGTGCGTGAACGCCCGTATCCGTGCGTGAGCACCCTTGTATCACAACCTTCTGCCCCCCGAGAATTACGGAGAGATTATCTTCTATTATCTGCTGGATTGTGACAGCGTTGTTCTGACGCTGAAATCCGTGATATTTTGTGCCACGGTAACACGCCGTGACCTTTATGTTTCTCATAAAAATAAAACTCTCCTAAAAAATACAGTTGATAAAAATAATTATGTCAAAGAAATACATTGTGATTGCAAGTGCGGCGTAATCCTTAAAGCCTGATTTCAACTGCTTGAGGCGTGTTCTCCCCTCGTCGCCGTGATAACAACGACATTCCATAGCAACGGCAAGCTCCTCCGCACGCCTGAAAGCAGACACGAAAAGCGGAATGAGTATCGGCACAAGCGCCTTTGCACGCTTCATAAGACCGCCTGTTTCAAGGTCGGCACCACGAGCCTTCTGTGCAGACATAATCTTGTCGGTTTCTTCGATAAGCGTGGGGATAAACCTCAGCGCAATAGTCATCATCATTGCGAACTCGTGCACGGGCACGCCGATTTTCTTCAGCGGTGCCAGAAGCTGTTCAATAGCATCGGTAAGAGTAATCGGCGAGGTCGTGTATGTCAGCAGGGAAGTTCCTGCGATAAGACACACGATACGGATTATCATAAATGCCGCAGTACGCACGCCTTCGTATGTGATGCGGATGAAATTCCACGCAAAAAGCGTTTCACCGTCGATGAAAAATACATTCAGCACCGAAGTGAAAATAATAAGCGGAACAATCGGCTTGAGCCCCTTTATTATCATCTTCAGCGGTATCCTTGAAATCAGGATTGACATCAGCGCATAGAACGCCGCAACGCCGAGTCCCGCAAATGAATCGGTACAGAAAAGCATTGTGATGAAAAGTGCGGTGATGATGATTTTAAATCGTGGGTCAATGTGATGCACCACGGAATCCCCGGGGAAAAACTGCCCGAGGGTAATATCCTTCAGCATTATTCCGCACCCCCTTTTCCGAGGTGTGCAAGCAGCTTTTTGACTGCGTAAGGTATTGTATATACATCGTCAGCGACATTGTAGCCCTTTTCACCGAGCATATTGAACACCTTTGTAATCTGCGGTATATCAAGACCGAGCTTTGAAATCTCAGCCGCCTGCCCGAAAACTGCGGGCGGTTCATCGTAACAGAAAACCTCCGCCTTGTTCATGACGAGTATTTTTGATGCTATCTTTGCAACATCCTCCATACTGTGACTTACAAGAAGTACCGTGGATTTCTGTTCGTGATGATACTCACGGATTTTGTCGAGTATCTTGTCCCGTCCTTTAGGGTCAAGTCCTGCCGTAGGCTCATCGAGAATAAGTACCTTTGGTCGCATTGCCATAACTCCCGCAATGGCTACACGCCTTTTCTGCCCTCCCGAAAGCTCAAACGGAGATTTTTCGAGATGCTCCTCCTTTATGCCGACGAGCCTTGCTGTTTCACGGACACGGGTATCGACTTCTTCTTCGGAAAGTCCCATATTCCTGGGTCCGAAAGCAATATCCTTGTATACCGTTTCCTCGAAAATCTGATATTCGGGGTACTGAAAAACAAGACCCACCTTAAATCTTGTTGCAACGGTTGTTGCCTTGTCCTTCCAGATATCCTCTCCGTCGATGAACACCTTGCCCGACGACGGTTTCAGAAGTCCGTTGAGGTGCTGTATCAGCGTGGACTTACCCGAGCCCGTATGCCCGATAACTCCCACCAGTTCGCCCTCTTCGATTTCGAGATTTATTTTATTGATTGCAGTTTTTTCAAAGGGAGTACCTGCGCTATAAACATAGGTCAAGTCTTCCGTCTTAATCATTGCCAATTTACTTTCCTGCTTTCTCAATTATTTTCACGAGTGCGTCAACACATTCTTCCTCTGTGATTATATCCTGCGGAATATCCACCCCGTTTTTGCGGAGCTGATACGCAAGCTCAGTCACCTGCGGAACATCAAGTCCCACTTCCTTAAGCTTTTCCACCTGAGAGAATACCTCCTTCGGTTTCCCCTCGATAATAATCTGCCCTTCGTCCATAACGACTATTCTGTCTGCCTGTGCGGCCTCGTTCATATAGTGCGTTATGAGGATTATCGTCACGCCGTTTTCTTTGTTCAGGCGTCGTATGGTTTTCATAACTTCCTTGCGCCCTCTCGGGTCAAGCATTGCCGTAGGCTCGTCCAGAACAATGCAGTCGGGGCACATCGCAATAATTCCTGCGATTGCGACACGCTGTTTCTGTCCGCCCGAAAGCTGATGCGGCGCATGCTCACGGAAATCATACATCCCTACGGATTTGAGTGCGTCGTCTACCCTTTCACGCATTTCCTTCGGTTCAACGCCGAGGTTTTCCAGTGCAAATGCGACATCCTCCTCAACGATAGTTGCAACTATCTGGTTGTCGGGGTTCTGGAATACCATTCCCACATGCTGACGGATGTCGAAAAGCCTGCTCTCGTCGGAGGCGTCTATTCCCTCAACGGTGACCTTTCCCTTCGTTGCGGTAAGTATTGCGTTGAAGTGCTTTGCGATTGTCGATTTTCCCGAGCCGTTATGCCCGAGAATTGCAAGGAACTCTCCCCTCTTCACATTGAGGGAAACACCCTTGAGCACTTCCTTTATCGGAGCGTCCTCATCCATATATTCATTCTGATAGTGAAACCAGACGCCGTTCGCAGTGATTATATTTTCCATCGTTTTTCCTTCCGATTGTTGATTTTTTATCGGTTTTCGTTATGTATGCAGTTGTCGATTGCAACAACAATGGCAGTTGCAAAGGCAAGCTCCGCATTGTCGTAGACTTCGATTTCGTAGCTGTCACCCCATGAAAGCAGCTTCTTCGAAAGTGTTGCATAGGGCGCTCCGTTCTTGGTGATGGTAAAATCCCAGCCAAAAACATTTCCGTCCGCAAGAAATGTATCCCCTGTGAACGCCTGAATATCAAAGTTTGCATTGAAGAAAGCCATCTGCTTCTTTATAATGGCAACCGTTCTTCCGCCCGTCTTGATTTCATAGCTGTAACCGAAAGAAAATCGTCTTTCGATAGTGAAGATTTCATTCCCGTTGCTGTCCTTGAGGTGAAACTTGCTGAGCATTCTGAACAAATCTCCGTTCACCTTGAAGACTGTATTCTGATTTTCATCAAAGACTTCGAAATTATCGCCTATTGTAAAAACCTTCTGCTTGATATAGAGTTTCATACCCTATTCCTCCCATATTGCAGTACTTCCGCAGGGAAGTACCATTTTACTTTCCTCGCAGGGAAGTCCTATTTCATCGGCGGAAATCTTTCCGCTGTATTTTGTTCCTACCGTTTCACCGATTATGTACGACATAACCGAGGGTGAAAGCCCCGTTGTATAGCTGTTGAGCAGGAAGAAAAGCGGCTTATCCGACAACACCTGCGAACAGAGGTTCACAAGGTCGAATACGCTGTCCTCCAGCTTCCAGACCTCTCCTCCCGGCCCTCTGCCGTATGAAGGCGGGTCCATAACCACCGCATCGTATCTTCGGCCACGCTTTATTTCACGCTGAACGAACTTTTCGCAGTCGTCGACAATCCAGCGTATCGGCTTTTCGGTAAGCCCCGATGCCGCCGCATTGTCCCTTGCCCACTGCACCATTCCCTTTGATGCGTCAACGTGGCATACAGACGCTCCCGCTGCGGCACAGGCAAGGGTCGCCCCTCCCGTATAAGCAAAGAGGTTGAGGACATTTATCGGTCTGCCTGCATTCTTTATCTTTTCGCTCATCCAGTCCCAGTTGACTGCCTGCTCGGGAAAAAGTCCTGTATGCTTGAAGCCCGTAGGCTTTATGTTGAATGTAAGCTCACCGTAGTTTATCTGCCACTCTTGTGCGAATTTCTTGCGGTATTCCCAACTTCCTCCGCCCTGCGATGAACGCCTGTAATGTGCGTGTGCCTCTTTCCACAAGGGTGATTTTTTCGGAGTTTTCCAGATAACCTGCGGGTCGGGACGGACAAGTATTATATCCTTCCATATCTCGAGCTTTTCCGAGTTCGTCGTGTCTATAAGACGATAATCTTTCCAGTTTTCTGCAGCTCTCATCAAATTCTCCTATGCCATTCTTTTTCTTATCATATCGGTGATTTCAACGGCAATGTTGTTTATCGCCTCGAAGTTCTTGCCTTCAACCATAACTCTGACAAGAGGCTCTGTTCCGCTTTCACGCACGAGAATTCTTCCGTCCTCTCCGAGTCCTTCCTGGAACTTCGCAATTACCCGCTGAATGTCACCCTCCTTATCGATTCTGTTCTTCCATTCGGGTGCGATTTTTACATTCATAAGTACCTGCGGATAGCGCTCCATCACGCCTGCAAGTTCAGACATCTTCTTACCCGATTTCTTGAGTATCGAAAGGAGCTTTACAGCTGAAAGCTGACCGTCGCCCGTTGTCGCCTCATCAAGAAGAATAATGTGTCCCGACTGCTCTCCTCCGAGGTTGAAACCGCCCTCAAGCATTCTTTCGAGAACATATCTGTCACCGACCTTTGTGACTTCCATATTGATGTTGTTTTCCTTCGTGAATTTTCTAAATCCGAGGTTTGACATAACCGTCACTACCGCCGTGTGATTGCGGAGCATTCCGTCCTCGTTCATCGCCTTCGCAAAAATTGCTATTATCTTGTCGCCGTCAACGATAACGCCGTTTTCATCAACCGCAAGACATCTGTCTGCGTCGCCGTCAAAAGCAATTCCGAGGTGACAGTTGTTTTCCTTTACAATTTTTGAAAGTGCGTCTATGTGTGTCGAACCGCAACGCTCGTTGATGTTCGTGCCGTCGGGTGTTGCATTTATGAGGAACACCCTTGCGCCAAGCTCCGTGAAGAGCTTTTCTGCGGTTGCGCTTGCACTTCCGTGTGCGCAGTCAACGACAACTCTTATTCCGCTTAAATCTCCCGCAATTGTATTCTTGACATAATCCACATAATCACGGTGAGCAGTTCTGTGTCTGCATATTCTTCCGACTTCGGTACCACTCTTGAGATTCTGCTCGATGATTTCGGGGGTGTCGAGGATGAGTGCCTCAATTTCTTCCTCAATTTCATCCGAGAGCTTGTATCCGTTGCCTGCAAAGAGCTTTATGCCGTTGAATTCAACGCTGTTGTGTGACGCAGAAATCATAACTCCCGCATCGGCTTTCTCCTTGCGTACGAGTGTTGCAACGGCAGGCGTCGGAATAACTCCGAGTACTACTGCGTCAGCCCCGACGGAGCATATTCCCGCTACGAGTGCCGCCTCAAGTATATCGGAAGAAATACGGGTATCCTTTCCGACAAAAATCTTTGCCTTATGTGAAAGATGCTTTGTGAGGACAAGTGCCGCCGCACGTCCTATCTGCATCGCAAGTTCGCAGGTTATTTCGGTTATTGCAACGCCTCTTGCGCCGTCTGTTCCGAAAAGTCTGGCCATTTTCATTCTCTCCTTCTCATGTATTATAACAGGCTGGTCTGCCCGTCGTCATCGCTGTCATCGGTCTTGTAGCCGAGATGTCTGTATGCGAGCTTTGTAGCGCATCGGCCACGAGGTGTTCTCGAAATAAAACCGAGCTGCATAAGATACGGCTCGCAGGCGTCTTCGAGAGTAACAGCCTCTTCTCCGATTGCTGCCGCAAGGGTTTCAAGACCGACAGGTCCTCCGTTGTAGCCCTTGATTATCATTTCAAGCATTCTCTTGTCGAGAGTGTCAAGTCCGAGTGCGTCGACCTCAAGTCTGTCGAGTGCGATTTTCGCAATGTCCTCGGTAATTCTTCCATCGCCTATAACTTCGGCGAAATCACGCACACGCTTGAGAAGTCTGTTCGCAATACGAGGAGTTCCTCTTGAACGCTTTGCAAGCTCCATAGCGCCCTCACGCTCGCAGGAAATTCCGAGTACCGTCGCACTTCGCATTACAATGTCGCAAAGCTCATCGTGCGTGTACATTTCAAGTCGCATAACCATTCCGAAACGGTCACGGAGCGGTGCCGTAAGCTGTCCCGCTCTCGTTGTTGCACCGACAAGCGTAAACCTCGGAAGGTCAATTCTTATCGACTGTGCCGACGGGCCTTTTCCGATGATTATGTCAAGCGCACAATCTTCAAGTGCAGGATAAAGCACTTCTTCAATCGCACGGGAAAGACGGTGTATTTCGTCGATGAAAAGTACATCTCCGTCGCTGAGGTTTGTCAGCAGTGCCGCAAGGTCGCCCGGCTTTTCGATTGCAGGGCCCGAGGTAATGCGTATATTAACGCCCATTTCGTGAGCGATAATTGCCGAGAGCGTCGTCTTTCCGAGACCCGGAGGGCCGTAAAGAAGAACATGGTCGAGAGGCTCTCCTCTTCCCTTTGCGGCGTCGATAAAGATGCGGAGATTTTCCTTCACCTTTTCCTGCCCGATATATTCATTCAGCGTCTTGGGACGCAGTGAAAAGTCTATGTCAGTATCGTCTCTTGTAACCTCGGGCGATACCATACGGTTTTCAAAATCAAATTCTCCCGTTTCGAGCATTTTCACACTTCCTTTGTTATGTTTTCGTTATATCAGCCCTTCATTTTTCCTATCGTCTGAAGAGCAAGGCGTATCAGTTCCGCAGAAGGAAGACTCTGGTCGAGCTTTGATACGACAACCGCCGCATCTGTCTGCGAGTATCCGAGAACAACGAGTGCGGATATCGCCTCTCCCGCTGAGCCGCCCGACGCTATCGGAACAAATTCCTCTCCGCCGCTTTCAGCGGTAAGCTGTTCCTTTGTTACCTTGTCCTTGAGCTCAAGTACAATTCTCTGTGCAAGCTTAGGCCCTACGCCCTTTGTCTTTGTGAATGCCTTTGTGTCGCCTGTTGCTACCGCAAGGGCAAATCTTTCGGGCGTAGTGTCGGAGAGGATTGCAAGTGCTGTCTTCGGGCCTGCACCCGAAACGGATATGAGCATCTTGAAACAGTCAAGCTCACGCTCGGTCTTGAAACCGAAAAGTTCTACCGCATCCTCACGGACGTTCATATATGTCAGCAGCTTTACCGTGTCACCGATATTTCCTATCTGCGACAATGTCATAAGGGTTGTGCGGCAGGCATATCCCACTCCCCCCGCTTCGATAACCGCAAGATTGGGTTCTTTATGTATAAGCTCGCCTTTTACGCTGTAAATCATATTTTTCTCCTTTATCTGAGATTAAGTCTCTGCGATTTTGAGCTGTGGCCGTGGCAGATTGCTATTGCAAGTGCGTCGGCTGTATCGTCGGGTTTAGGAACCTTGGACAGCCCGAGTATTCGGCGTGTCATCTCCATAACCTGTTTCTTTTCGGCTCTTCCGTATCCTACAACGGACTGTTTTACCTGGAGCGGCGTGTATTCCGAAATCGGAATGCCCCTCTGCACAGCCGCAAGAACTGTAACCCCTCTCGCCTGCGCAACATCAATACCTGTTTTCTGGTTGGTGTTGAAGAACAGCTTTTCAATCCCCATACAATCGGGGCGGTATGTATCAAGAACCGTGCACATATCACGGTAGATTATATCAAGACGCTCCGTAAAAGGTTTGCCTGCGGGAGTTGTTATCGCACCGAAAGCAACGGTCTGAAACCTCGCTCCGTCATATTCAAGTATGCCGTATCCGATTATTGCATAACCGGGGTCAATTCCTAAAATCCGCATATAAAACCTCTGTTTCTGTGTATATAATTATCCTATTATACATTAACGATTTATTATAACATATTATATAGAAAATATCAAGTTTTTATTGCAATTATCGAGAAAAAATTGTATACTGGAATAAAAGGAACTGGAGGGGTTTTTATGCAGGATACATCGGTAATTATCGCAGCGGCAGGAAATGCGTCGAGAATGGGCGGAACAGATAAATTGCTCGCCGACCTTGACGGAAAATGCGTGGTTGCACACGCTATTCTCGCTTTTCAGCAGTGCGACAGCGTTTCTGAAATTATAATCGTCACGAAAGAACGCAGTATAAAGCAGTACGAGCTTATCGCCGCAGAAGCGGGAGCGAGCAAAGTCACCCACATTGTCGCAGGCGGTGAAACCCGACAGCAGTCAATTATGAACGGTCTGAAATGCGTTTCAAAGGAAACAAAATACATTGCCGTACACGACGGTGCAAGACCGCTTGTATCCTCGGAGAAAATCGCAAGGGTTATTGCAGATGCCCGTGTTTTCGGAGGTGCGACCCTCGGCGTTCCCGTAAAGGATACCGTAAAAATCGTTGACGACGCACTTATCGTCGACACCCCCGACAGAAGAAAACTGTGGCTGATACAGACTCCGCAGGTCTTCCGCAAGGAGATATATTTCGAGGGCGTTAATTTCGCACTCGACCACGAGCTTGACTTCACCGATGACTGTCAACTCGTAGAGGCTGTAAACGGCAAAATCGCAGTAACGGAAAGTGACTACCGCAACATAAAAATCACTACCCCCGAAGACCTTATAATCGCAAGAGCATTGCTCGGAAAGGAAAACCCATGCGTATAGGACACGGATATGATGTTCACAGGCTTGCAGAAGGACGGAAGCTGATACTCGGCGGTGTGGAAATCCCGCACGAAAAGGGACTTCTCGGGCATTCCGATGCTGATGTTCTCGCACACGCCGTAATGGATGCACTTCTCGGTGCTGCCGCACTCGGTGACATAGGAAAGCATTTCCCCGATAATGATGAAAAATACAAGGATGCAGACAGTATTGAACTGCTGAAGGAAGTGTGCAGAATTCTCTGCGAAAACGGATATAAAATCGGGAATATCGACAGCACAATTCTCTGCCAATCTCCAAAGCTGGCGCCACATATCGACAGTATGAGAAAGAACATTGCCGAAGCCTGCGGAATTGACATTTCTCTTGTAAGCGTAAAGGCAACAACCGAGGAAAAGCTCGGATTTACGGGCGACGGAAGTGGCATAGCCGTTCACGCAGTATGCCTGATAGAATGAAAAAAGGGTATCGAGTAAAAAACTCGATACCCTTTTCTTTCAGAGCAGATCTTCAGGCTTGTAACCGGGATACTTCACGACATTGGGATTGTCGGTGATTTCCTTCTTGTAGACTTCCTGCCATTCTTCAGCGGTGTAGTCCTCGATTGACATTGAAATGTGAACATCCGACGCCCCGATTGCCTCCTTGAGTGCGGCTACGAGCTTTTCCTCTGCGAGTTTCTTTTGTGCGTCTGTTCTTCCCTTGAGCATTTTGAGTGAAATGTGCGGCATAGTTATTCCTCCTTATCTTCTGTACAGTCTGGTAAGTGTATTTATTCTTTCGGCAAGCCCATCCGTGAGAGCATTTTTCTCAAGACGCCACTGCCAATTGATACCGAGTGTTGACGGTTCGTTTATTCTTGCGGAGTTGTCAAGCTCCAGAAAATCCTGCATCTGTGCCACGGCAAGATTTGCACAGCTTGCCCACGCCCCACGGATAATACCGTAGCAAAGTCCTTCCTTGCGTGAAACATTGAGATATTTTCTGATAAACGCCTTGTCCTTGCGTGAAATTCCCTCAAGCCAGCCTGCGAGAGTTTCGTTATCGTGAGTACCCGTATAGACAACGCAGTTTTTGTCGTAGTTATGCGGAAGATAGTTGCTGTCGCCCTTGTGGTCAAATGCAAACTCCAGAATTTTCATTCCGGGGAAGCCTGATTTTTTCAGCAGCTTTTCCACTTCGGGAGTAAGGAAACCGAGGTCCTCTGCGATGATGTCAACGCCTCTGACTTCACGCTTTATCGTTTTCACGAAGTCGATGTCGGGGCCTTTTACCCACTCTCCGACTCTTGCGTTTTCCATTCCGTATGGGATTGAATAGTAGCTTTCAAGCCCTCTGAAGTGGTCGATGCGGATGACATCAAACAGCTTTGCGGCGGCTTTCATTCTGTCAATCCACCAGGCAAAGCCCGTTTCCTTATGTACTTCCCAGCGATAGAGAGGGTTGCCCCAGAGCTGTCCGTCTTCGGAAAAACAATCGGGCGGACAACCTGCAACGGCTGTCGGTCTGAGGTTTTCGTCAAACTGGAAAAGCGACGGATTTGCCCACGCATCCGCACTGTCCTCGGCAACATAAATCGGAATGTCACCGATAATTTTTATTCCCTTTTCTGCTGCATAGGTGCGGAGTGCCGTCCACTGCGAGAAGAAAAGATACTGCACGAAAATCCAGAAACCGATTTCGTCGGCAAGGTTCTTCCTGTACTTTTCAACTGCCTCGGGACGACGGAATTTTATGCCCTCGTCCCATTCCTGCCAGGATTTAAGCTCAAACTCATTCTTGACAGACATATAGAGTGCGTAATCATCAATCCATGAGGAATTTTCTTCATGGAATTTTTTTATTTCGTCAGCGGAGATTTTTTCGACATTCTTATACGCTTTACGGAGTACGCCGAACTTTGTTTCGAAAATCAACGCATAGTCGATTTTTTCGGGATTATCTCCCCAATTGAGATTTTTGTAATCGCTTTTTTCAAGAAGTCCGATTTCAGCAAGCATATCAAGGTCGATAAAATACGGATTTCCCGCAAAGGTAGAAAACGACTGGTACGGTGAGTCGCCGTAGCTCGTCGGCCCTATCGGGAGTACCTGCCAGTACTTCTGCCCTGATTTTTCGAGAAAATCCACAAATTTATACGCCTCTTTACCCATCGTGCCTATTCCGTAATCCGACGGTAGAGAAAACACGGGAAGGAGAATTCCTGCCGCTCTCATAATATCATTCCTTTCGGTATCATATACAACAAATGGGATAGTAATTCCTATCCCATCTGCATTTAAGTTTTTCTGAACATCTGAAGAAGTACCGTAAGCCCTGCCCACGCAAGATTATACACAAGAACAAGTGAAGGCGTCATCTGCGAGAATGTGGAAAGCAGAGTGAATGCAAGTGCCATCAACATTCCGAGAATGCCTGCCGCCGCCTGTAATGTAACTCCGAGATGGGCTGTTCTTCTGATACGCTTTGTGCCGATAATAAGCGACGCAAACGACGGAAATCTTCCGATACACGCAAGCGACGCAGACTGCTTCGGTACATAGCTTGTGATTTCTTCGAACTGCGGGTGAAGTCTGAACGGAAGGAGCTTTAACATATCGGGTGAAATCTCGAAAATTTCAGCCAGCTTGTTTATGCTCACTACCGAGTCAACTGTACGGAGAGTAACGCAGACTTCTTCCCTTTCAAGCTGCTTGAGCCAATGCTTCACATCGGCATTTGCCTTGATTTCGATTACGAACATAGCAGAAAGCTCTCCCGAAATTGAGAGGTAAACCGCCATTTTTCCGCCATCGGTGTATTCCTTTTCACGAGCCTTTGTCGGCATACCGTCGATGCTGTGGTTTGTCATAAGCTCACGGTTTCCGAGAAGGACACGCTTGTTGTTTATCCATCCGCAGAGTCCCATTGAATCTTCGTAGATGTAGCTTTCAACGGGGTTGAGAAGCTCTGTCTTTCCTGCAATGATGTCGTAGAACATATGCTTGAGGATACTTCCCGAATGGTTCGTAAGGCTTGCCGCCTCGACGATTGCCTCGTCGATACGGGTGTCGGAGAAAATCTTTATAGCCGAGAGGCTTATCATACCCTCGGGGAAAAGCTGTGACACATCGAGGAGTATTGAGTTGGTGTCGGAAAATTCCTCGACGCTCTGATACGAAAGCATAGCCGCCGAGCTGTTGAGGTATTTCTTTGTGCCCTTATACATCGGCATATTTACGACTAGCATAATCGCAAAGCAGGAGCATACCGATACGCTTCCCGCAAATGTGGAAAGTGCCACGAACACGCCGTTTATACCCTCTGCCGATTTGTTGAATATAAGCGCAAGAAGTGCCGCAAGGAGCGAACCTACGCATATAATCGGTGTTGCAATTCGACAGAAATTATCGGTAACATCAGTTGAATATGAGTTCTTGAGGAAGTCTGAAATAAATTCCGTCTTTCTCATTGACGCAAGCATCGGGAAGTCATTGAGTGCTCCCCTCGTGAACTGACTTGCCTTGTCTTCATCGTCAATGGTGAAGACCGCATAATGCTCATAGTCGCCTGCGATGTACTGGAAGCTCTTCTCCGTTCTTCCGACAATGAGGAGCTTTCCTATTGTGTTGAATAACAGCGAAACGATTGCCACGGAAATATAGATATTAACGAGACCTATCGATACCATACTTGTATTTGCGAGAGTCACCATCGCAGAAAGCAGTGTAGCTATCATCGCAACGGCACTTATACTGTCGCAGTCAGCCTGGAATCTTATCAGCTTTGTAATACCGCAGGAAATTACCGTATAGGATACAAACGCAGACAGAAGTCCGAGAATTACATTGATGAAAAGATATGTCGTCGGCTGTGTTCCCTTGCTGAGAATTTCGATAATCGGAAGATTAAAGTCATTTGCAAAGGAAATGTAACAGCTTATAACAGCCGCAAATGCAAGGAAACAAAGCCTTACAACAAGCGAGCTTTTAAGCTGGAGAATATCGTTGAGTACCGAGGGTGCATCTTCAAAGCTCTCGAAATCGGTGATTTCCTTTTCTTCGTCGATTACCTCGTCCTCGTCGTTTTCTTCCTCGTCACCGACAAGAACAAAATCGTTGATTTTCTTCTTGCGCCTTTCCTTGAGCTCACGGAGTTTCTGCATTTCGCTTGCATTTTCGTCTATCGGAATAGGCTCGGTATTCGGGAGAATCTTGTCGTCAAGATTAAGGTCAATGTCCGCAATGCTCTTCCTCGAAATAGGGGGAATTACAGCGGTACGCTGTCCTCTTTCCTTCTTTATACGGATGAGATTTTCAATGATTTCGGTGTTTCCCGATATCTTTGAAGGCTGAATAGGCTTTATGTCCTTGCCCTCAAACGAAAGTCTTCCCGTCTGGTAATCCTTGTTTTTCTTCGGGCGGTCAAAGAAGCCTGTATGCTCCTTGACTTTTTTCTCAGGCTTTTCTTCAACGAGCGGGCCTGTCATCTCAAGAGAAACTTTAGCCTGCTTCGGCTTGCTTTCAACCTGTGCCGAAGGCTTTTTATCTTCTGCCGGTTCTACCGGCGCCTCTTTTTTTGGCTTTACTTTGTCCTTTTTTCTGTATGCGGGAGAGTTTTTTCTGCTCTCCTCCATTATTGCGTCGGGCGTCGGCAGTTCGGAGGTGTACATATCCTCCATCTTGCGTGTCTGCTTTTCCCGTGTTTTCTTCTTTGCAAGCTTTTTGAAAGAATCCAGGATTCCGCCTTTTTCTTCTTCCTCGGAAATCTCAAAGGAATTCTTCCCTCCGCCGAAAAATTCGCCGAGCTTTTCGTCGGACTTTATCTCTGCGGGAGCGCTGTCCTTATAAGCCGTGCCGAGTTTTCCGCTTGACTGCGTTTTCTTTTTGGGCGCAAAACTCTCCGCAAGGGCTTTTTTGAGTTCGGGAGAAAGTTCGCCCGTGCGACTGTCTGCGAATGCAGTATTTTCTGCCTTTTTCTTCGGCTTTTCCTGCATTCCTATCGGAGTTATGCCCGACCTGTCGATAACATGCGACTTTTCAGCAGGCTTTGCCTGTGGCTTGGGCGATGTTTTTTCCGTATTCTTTTTAGTCTCAACCGCCGGTTTTGTTGCAGGAACGGGTTCAGACTTTATTTCAGGTGTTGGTTTTGCGGGTTTATTTTCAGTTGTTGTCCCGGATTTTTTGCCGGTTGTTCCGAGAATTTCTTCAAGGCTTATATCTGATGACGACGCTCTTGAAGAGCGTGTGCTGCTGCCCGATGAACGACCCGAAAGAATACTGTCAAGGTCGAACGACGAATCGGAGCTGCCTTCTGATGAGCGTCTTGGATGCTCGTTCAGAATATCCTCTAACGAGAAACGATTGTCAGACATTAAAACCCTCCTGTTCCGAATTATTTTTTAATGCCGCAGGATTATCCCCTCTGGCGTACAACTTCGTAGATGAATATCCCCGCCGCAACAGAGGCGTTAAGCGAGGTGATTTTGCCCTTCATATCAAGGCTTAAAAGATAATCGCATTTTTCCTTTACAAGACGGCCTATGCCGTTGCCTTCCGAGCCGATTACGAGTGCAACAGCGCCCTTGAAATCAGCAGTCGTATAGTTTTCGCCTATGGCGTCTGTGCCGTATATCCACACGCCTTTTTTCTTGAGGTAGTCGATAGTCGACGGAATATTCGGTACCCGTGCAACAGGAACCCAGCTTGCCGCACCTGCCGAGGTTTTATTTACCGTGAAATTCAGCGATGCGCTGTGACGCTTCGGGATTATTACGCCGTCTGCCCCGCCTGCCTCTGCGGTACGGATTATCGCACCGAGATTGTGCGGGTCTTCGATTTCATCGCAGATGATGATGAAAGGAGGTGTGCCCTTTTCTTCCGACACGGCAAGAATATCGTCAACAGAGACATATTCCGCACAGCCGCCGATTGCCACAACGCCCTGATGCGACGCACCGTTCGACATCATCGAGAGCTTCTTGTCGTCGACATTCTTGACAACGATGCCCTGGTCCTTCGCCATTTTGCAGATATGATTTATACTCCCCGTGGCGTCCTTTGACACATAAAGGGTGTCAATGGATTTTTTTGCCTTGAGAGCCTCGGTGACGGGATTCCTCCCGATTATTATGTTCTTTTCGAATTCCTGTCCGTCAGCTGTAAATGCCATTTTAATCTCCTATCAAAAACAATTATCACATATACTTATACAGTATAACATTTATAAAGAAAAAAAACAAGATTTTTTGCAATTTTTATTACAAAAAATCTTGTTTTGCCATTTTACAGCAGTATAAGCATAATTATTGCAGTAAGCAACAATGTGGAAATTGCGGAAATTATCGCAGTAAAAAAGAATTTGAAGGTGTCATTCTTCCTTCTGCCGATTTTTTTGAGGTAGTTTTCGGCGTGCTGTGAAAGCTGCTTCGGCGACACCTCGCCTACGCCGTCACTCACGAACAGAATGGCTTTGTCAAAATACTCGTCGTTTGTCCTGTTAATCTCAACAATCCGCTTATTTACGCCCTTTATCATAATTCCTTCACCTTTCTGAAATGTCATTTTATGTGCTAATTATTGACATTTTCAAAGAAATTATACAGGGGGTAGTTTTTACTTTACGCTTATGGCTGTTGAAAAGTCTACGCAAAATAGCGGTTTGTCAATCACCCGATTGTTGAAAACTCTGTTGAAAAGGTTGAAAAGTCCCGAAATACTGTACACCACTTTCAAGGACGAAAGTGAACGGCAATTTATTTACCGACAGTAAAAGCAAAAAAATTCCGATTTACAGAAATAAAAACAAGGCCTGCACGAATTACGTGCAAGCCCGATTTTAAGCCATTATTTCTGGTTTGATATAAACACGTCAGCCACTTCTGTAATGGAAATATATGCCGACGGGTCTTTTTCGTGGACGAGGTCCCTGAGCTTTATCACCTGGTATCTGTTGATTACCACATAAACCACTTTTTTGGGCTTTGAGGAGTAAAATCCGTGGCCGTTCATTGTGGTCATTCCACACTCAAACTCCTCCGAAATGGCAGAGCATACCTCTTCGGGTCTTTCGGTGACAATCATAGCGGCTTTCGCACGGTCGAAACCTTCAACGATAAAGTCGACGGTCTTGAGTGCCGCCGCATATGTAACAATCGAATAAAGCGGAAGAATCCAGCTGTTGATTACAAAGCCGCAGACGATATAGAGAGCGACATTGTATATCATAACAAATGTACCTACGGTAATACCGAGCTTTTTCGCAAAGATTACCGCCAGAACCTCAATACCGTCCATAGCGCCGCCGAAACGGATCGCCATACCGCTTCCGACGCCCGAAATAATTCCGCCGAAAAGTGCGCACAGAAGTAAATCGGAGCCTGCAAGCGGAGACGCAACGCTTACATCTATCGGCAGGACATCGTTAATCAGCCACGCACCGAGAGAGTATATCGCAACGGAATAAATAGCGTACACGGTAAACGCAACGCCCTGCCGCTTTAATCCGTAAAGAAAAAGCGGAATATTCAGAATAAGAAGAAAAACGGACAGCGATAAAGGTGTGACCTGCGAAAGAAGTATCGAGGTGCCGGACACGCCGCTGTCGTAGAGCTTCACGGGGGCGATAAATACCGTTACACCAAAGGCATTTATAATTCCCGCAAGTGTAAGCAACAGAAAGTTTTTTATTTTAAGTTTTTTCAGTTCTTCTGATATATTCATTTTTTCTCCTTTATTTCCAGATATATTCGGGTTCGGATATTCCCGTGGATATTTTCACGAGTTTATATTCCTTATCGGGAAGATATCTTCTGGCGTAATTCAAAGCAAGTATCCGTGTGTTGAATTTGCGTGCGAGATTTATATCCGAAACAGTTGCTGTACGCCTGAATATGTACTTACCTTCAATTTCTATAACATAAATATAAATCATATTCCAACTCTTCCCGAATATTTTTAGTAATTACGATAATTATATCATTTTTTCAATTTAAAATCAACTGTATAAAAAATCTGTTTTATTTTAAAAAATAAAAATAAATACAAAAATAAAAATGCCCGTGAAAATAAATTCACAGGCATTTTTTATTATTTAATAGCTTTTACTTTTTCGAATTCTTCCGTAATTTCATCTTCGGGTGCCTTTGTAAGAAGTGAAACCACTACAATAAACAGAGTCGCCACGATGAATGCAGGAAGAAGCTCGTAGATGTTCCAGACACCGCCGAGAGGACTTATGCAGTACTTCCATACGAAAACGGTAATTCCGCCCGCAAGCATACCTGCGATAATTCCGTACTTGTTCGAACGCTTCCAGAAAAGTGCCGCAAGCATCGAGGGGCCGAATGTAGCACCGAAGCCTGCCCACGCAAACGAAACTATACGGAATACGGAGCTGTCCTTATTCCACGCAATGACAACACCGATTGCAGCAATAAGCACGAGAGTAATTCTTGCTGTGAGCATTGACGCCTTTTCGGAGAAGTTTCTCTTGAACACGCCACGGAAAAGGTCTTCGGAAACGCTTGAGGACGCCGCAAGGAGCTGTGAGTCGGAAGTTGACATTGTACTTGCAAAAATTCCCGAAATGATTATACCCGCCAGAATAGCACCCACTGCGCTGAGCTTTGTCAACGCACTTGCAAACTGGATAACGACAGTTTCGGAATCTGCGCCTTCAAGGAGGGGCAATACCCCTGCCTTTGTAGCGGCGTTACCGATTATTCCGATAAAGATTGCAACCGCAAGAGAAATAACTACCCATACAGTAGCAATTCTTCTCGAAATCTTGATTTTGTTGCCGTCCTGAATTGCCATAAAGCGAAGAAGTATATGGGGCATACCGAAGTATCCGAGTCCCCACGCAAGTGTAGAAACAATCTTGAGTGCGCCGTAGTCGGAAGTCCCTCCGGTAACAGCGTCGTGCAGCTTGTCGAACGAAAGGTAACCTGCAAGTGACTCCGCATTTGCGGCAACGGCGTCAAGTCCGCCTGCTGCATTCACTCCGAAAATAACGATTGAAACAAGTGCAATAGTCATTACAATACTCTGAACGAAGTCTGTTGTACTTGCCGCAAGGAATCCACCTATACTCGTGTAGCACATAATTATAATCGCACTGATAATCATTGCGAGGTGATAATCTATACCGAAAAGCGACGAGAAGAGTTTTCCGCAAGCCGCAAAGCCCGAAGCTGTATAAGGCACGAAGAAAACGAGGATGATAACCGCCGAAATTCCCATAATAACACGGCTGTTATCCCTGTATCTGTTTGAGAAGAATTCGGGAATTGTGATTGAGTTGTTGCATATCTGCGAGTAATTGCGGAGCTTTTTCGCAACGATAAGCCAGTTCACATATGTACCGATTGCAAGACCGATTGCAGTCCAGCTTGCCTCTGCGACGCCGCTTAAATACGCAACCCCCGGCAGACCCATAAGGAGCCAGCTGCTCATATCGGACGCCTCCGCACTCATTGCGGTTACAATCGGGCCGAGGTTTCTTCCCCCGAGGTAAAAGTCACTTACATTCTTGTTCTTGTTGGAAAAACGGATACCTACGGTAACCATCGCCACAAGATAAGCAAGAATAGTGACAAGCATAATAATATCGTTTGTTGACATCTTATCCTCCTTAGAATTTATTTTCAACAGACTGATTATACCACAAAAACGGCGGTTGTTCAAGGAAAATATTGCTTTTATGCCAAAAATATGATATTATTAAAAAAATATACAATTTTTCGGAAAAACGAATAAAAATCAGGTGATGATAGGTAGTGTTCAATTTCCAAATGGTAAGATGTATGAGGCGTATGTCGGTGAACTTGACAATGACAACAAAAAATATGTTATCTGCGATGAAGAGAATAAAATAGTTTGGATATGTTGGTATGATGGGGCGATAGATATGAAAAAACATAAAACAAGAAATGTAATAGCAGTAGTAGCAGGAATTGTGATAATATGTGGAATAGTATTTCTGCCATCTTTTCTGATAAATGCATACTTTCCTAAAAACTCGTATACAACCGTTTCGGAATTTGATGAAAATGAAATTACGAGTATAGTAAAAACATACAGACTTAATGAAAATGCTGATTTTGAAATAATTTCTTTGACAGAAAATATAGGACGATACAGAACATACTATACTCTGAAAATAAAGACAGATTATAGTATGGATATTATCAACAAAAAAACTATAGAGTATTCTGTTTTAGAGGATGACGGTATACGCGGATTACAGACAGAAGAATGGTGGACGCCGATAATATATTATAATAATACAGAGGCATACCTTGTAACCTGTGCAGATATTCCCGAAAGCTTGTCGGATGAATTGGTTACATATTGCAACAATATTGAAAAATTGTTTGAAGATATTACATCGTAGATTATGTTTTTCAAATCCTCACAGCAACAGGACTTAAACCCTTGCCGTACACCAAAAGTTGCAGATTATGATAGGCAGTGTTCAATTTCCAAATGGTGAGATGTATGAGGCGTTTGTCGGTGAACTTGACAATGACAACAAAAAATATGTTATCTGCGATGAAGAGAATAAAACAGTTTGGATATGTTGGTATGATGGGGTGATGATATGAAAAAATATATGCCATTTATGATGTTTATTGTATTGCTTGTGATGATAATTTCTATGAGTGGATGTGTTGCTGAAAACACATCTGATGATAGAATTGATATTCAGTATACAGAAGAACAGACAGCTATTCAAAAAGAAGGAACAACAATAGCAAAAACGACAACTGCTGTCAAAACAACAACCGAGATAAATTTACCAGTTTCATTTGAAGAAGTTGTAAAAGCAGAACTTGAGCAAAACCCCGACATAATCGGAGGTATGTTTGCGGATCTGAATTCAGATGGTATAGACGAGGTGGTTTTTTCGGTTGATACTCCTATGGGAATAATGTATACAATTAATTATTTTGTTAATAACGAATTGATTAAAACAGGCGAAATATATTACTTCGGATATTGGATGAACAAAGAGGAAATAAGTCCTGAAATAAGGGTATATTCAGATAACGGAATATCTTTTTACTGTGCAGAAAAAACATATTCAATAAAAGATGTTGCTTCTGTAAACGGAGTAGAAATAACAGCATATTACCAAATGGATGGAGCACCTCTTCCCTGTGATGTAAATGTTATTACATATCAAAAAGCTAATTGTTCCGACGAGGAAATCATCGAAATGGATAAAGCATTTAAGCGTACTAAAGACAATATAGCCAAATGTGAGTTGGTAAATGTCTATCCGATAGAAATGCAGTGGGCTAGAAGTGATTATTTGTAATAAATCCATCGCAGATTCTAACCGCAACAGGACTTAAACCCTTGCTGTACACCAAAAGTTGCAGATTATGATAGGTAGTGTTCAATTTCCTAATGGTGAGATGTATGAGGCGTATGAAGATATTTTTTATAGAAATACACTTGCTAAATTGATTGTAGAGGAAATAATTTATGAATCGAAATATAAAACAGATACTCTTAAGTATTATATTACTATCAATGGTGTTGATATCGGGGTGTAAAAAAGAATGTTTTTCTGATGTTTTTTATACTGAAATAACTACAACACAGACGATAGAACAGAATTTCACAACCACCATCAAAACAACTGTTTCTGAAACAACCACAAAGCAGATAACAGAACCGACTTTCACCACTTCAGATGATTATGTATATCAGATTCCTGAATGTGTTGAAAAAATCGAATGGGACTCTAAAAATATACTTTGTGAAGTGGAATATACATTTTATAGAAACGATAGTGAAATAGGGAAATATGTTGATGATTTTGTTGTTTCTGACATGACGGACACATTGAAAAAATCTGATTATTATATGAACGGGGACAGTATTTCATGGATTGGGATTATGGAATACGACCTGAGTGGAGACGGGATATCAGATTTAATCACTCAGGCACAGGTTATTTCTGAAGGTTCTTATTCTGACGAACCTAATTCTCCGATGCACTGGAAAATATATAAGATATATATTGCGGATTCAGAAGGTGGTTATAAAGCAATAGATAGAAATGCTTATGTTCAGTATGCAAAAGATTATATTCTTTCGACAAAAACAAATGGTCTTAACGATTTTATGGTTTTGACTTATAGGGATACTGTCAGCAAATATGACGGAGAAAACAGTTATTTTGGTGAAACGTATACAGATGAAAAATATTTTATAGAATACGAGAAAGTTGATGAAAAAAGAATTAAAGTAACACTCAGAATGCATGGTCATATATCTGATGAATCTTCATATGTTGCAATAAGATTCAAAGAAAACGATTTTCTTGCTGAAAATATTTTGTATTGTTGCCGGTCTGACGGAATGCCTGTTATCTGCGATGAAAATAACCCCGTAAATGCTTTTACAGATGGATATGTTTTTTATGCAGAACTCAAAGATGATTATAATTTGGATGACATAACGCTTGAACTTCTTGAAATAAGATGGGTTGAAGTAAAGTGATATCAAATCATTACAGCAACAGGACTTAAACCTTTGCTGTACACCAAAAGTTGCAGATTTCGGATAATGAAAGAATATAAGAAAATCCCTGAGCTGAACACTCAGGGATTTTTTATTCCGAGATATATGTTTCTATTGCCGTAAATCTGCCCTCAAGGTTTATATCCTCTCCTGCCGCAAAGAACAGGCTGTCGCCCTTTGCAAACGGCTCGCCGTCGGCATTTCCGTCGCCGTCGATAATGAGAAGATGTCGGAATGTGCTGTCACTTCCGTCTATCGAAACGCCCTCGGTTGCAACAAGCTCCTCAACCGTGAAATACCCGCAAGACGAAAGAAGCCGTGCAGTATAGCCGCCGTAGACTTCCTCGGCGTAAACGGGATATTCCTCGGGTGGAGTGAGCTTTGTCACCTCAAGCGCTTTTTCGATGTGCAACGGGCGTGGATTTCCGTCTGCACCGAGTCTTCCGTAATCGTACACTCTGTATGTCGTGTTGGAATTCTGCTGAATTTCGGCAATGACTATTCCCTTGCCGATTGAGTGGAGTATTCCCCCCTCGATAAAAAAGACATCACCTTTTTTCACGGGGACTATATTCATAACATCCGTAAGGGTGTTGGTGCGTATGGCTTTTTCAAACTCTTTTCTGCTGATTTCTCTGTTGAAACCGTAAGCTATGGTCGCACCTTCCTCGCAATCGACGATGTACCACATTTCCGTCTTTCCGTGTTCGCCCTCGTTGTTGCGTGCGTACTCATCATTCGGGTGAACCTGAACGGAGAGATTGTCGGCGGCGTCAATCAGCTTTATAAGTACGGGAAATTCCCTGAATTTCTCGCAGGCTGTACCGAGGACAGACTTTCCTGCCCTGTCTGTATATTCCGAAAAAGTCAAACCGTCATATTCTCCGCCGATTATTACGCTTTCTCCGTCCTTGTGACAGGAAAGCTCCCAGCTTTCAGCCAGAACGGTAAGGTCACTTATTTTATTGAAATCGGTGCGGAGTTTCTGACCGCCCCAGATATAATCCTTGTATGCGGGTTTCAGTTTAAGCATTGAAACATACCCTTTCTGCCTTATTTCCACGGACGGACGCTTTCTGTCCAGCCTTTTTCCTTCCAGTAGCGAGCGTCTCTTTCGTTGAAGCCATTACGCTGTGCAAGATGCATGAAAAAGAACATCGCACGGGTCTTGAAAGAGGGCTTTATCTTCCCTGCCCTGCGTGAAATCTTCCGTGCCATTGCGCTTGTGGCTTTGTCAATTGCTTTTTTCTTCTTTTCGTTTACGGAATTCCAGTCGGTTGCCGCAACAGCCGCTCCGTACTTGTATATTCTGGCAATGCCCCAGAAGAACATACTGTCTGCCATATCCTTGTTAGTGGAGGACATTCCCGCACCTGCTGCAGTTGAAATGCACACTCCCTGCTTTCTGAACATAGAGCCTTCGGGGCTATGCACCATCCAACGATAGCCGTAATGGTCGAGAAACGCCTTCATTGCGCCTGTTGAGTGGTAAACATACACGGGGCTTGCGAGAATGATGACATCGGATGCGTCCATTGCCTTGGTCAGCGGCTCAAGTGAAGAAAAATGCGGGCATTTCTTCTCACTCTCCGAAAAGCATTTCGTACAGCCGACACAGAACTCTCCGAAATCACGGGGAAGGAAGAATTCCGTTATCTCTCCGCCGATTTTTTCGGCAAGCATTCTTGCAATATGATAAGTAGAGCCTTTATGATTCTGCCCGTTGATAATTACAATTTTCATTTTCTCACTCCGACAATTCCGTATTTTGCTTTTACGATTATAGCACTATACTTCCGAAAAATCAAGGAATAATCATCCTTTTTGTCTTGCCTTCATCTTCTGCCAGTTTATGTAGCCGTATATATCGTTCACGAGAAAAGCGACAAAGCAGACAACGACAGAGGCGTAATGCATATCCTCAATGGTTGCGAGAACCCAGAGAATGATAAGCACAACATCGTTTGCGGCATAAGCCAGGGCAAAATACGGACTTCTTCTGAATGTAAGATACGCCGCAACAAAGCTCGTCGTGACCGAAAGTGTACTCGGCAGTAAATTCGCCGTGCCGAAATATTCAAGGATAAAATAAAACAACACCGTGACCACCGCCGCAGCTATCCACATAAATACGGCATTTTTCTTTGTAAGGGTACTGACCTTTACTTCCGATTTGTTTTCGTTGTACGGATTTTTCAGCCATGATACAAGCGCAAAAACAGCCATAGGCATCGTCATTCCGAGGTATGTAATCATCTCGCCGTAGTAAGCGAAGGCAAAGGAGATTATTCCGTACAGAATGCTGAATATTATCATCAGCACCTGCCCGAAAGGATTTCCCTTTGCGTTGAATATCAGCGATGTAACACCTATCAGCGAGGCTGTCAGCACAAGATAGTTTTCCCTGTCAAAAGCAAAGAACGAAATAACGATAAAAATGACGGAGAGCGACCATAGCAGTATCTCCCCTATTGAAAAATATGATTTTGAGCCGAACATAATAACCTCCTGAAAAAAAGCATCCGCATACACATCTTCTGAGACCTAACGATGTGTAAACGAATGCTTTTGCATTTCCTACCCGGTGGCAGTGTATATTTAATTTTCTTCCGATTTGTTGTTTAAAAGTGAAATCGATACAGCCGCAAGACCTATTCCGAGCATAACGAATGCTGAGCCGTTTTCGAGCTTTCCGAGGGCTGAAAGCACCGTCACCGCAATACCCATTGCGACGCCTGTTCCCTTGAGAGCAACCGAAATTATTTTCTGCACCTTGTTTTCATCGGATTTTTCTTTGGTTTCGGTTTTCACCTGCATAAGCTCGTCAACCGAAATCTCAAATATCTCCGCCAACTTCGGAAGTGAAGTAATATCAGGGCAGGACAAGTCCCTTTCCCACTTTGAAACAGCCTTGTCCGTCACGCCCATTTTCTCGGCAAGGTCAAGCTGTGTCATTCCCTTTTCTTTTCTTAAAGATGAAATCATCATACCAAGCGTTTGTTTTTTCATACGCTTATTCCTCCTTGTATTTGATGGGTACATTCTATCATACTCTCTCAAATACGCTCAACCGACCCGTAGTTTAGTTCTCTCGACCGTCAGTTTAGTGTCGGTTTATATACGGAATTCCGCTGTTTTTGTATCGTAAAAGGAGTGCTTAACAAAAAACCTCTTTTATCCATCAGGACAAAAGAGGTTTCTGGTGCCGGTGGCGGGGGTCGAACCCGCACGGTATTTCTACCACAGGATTTTGAGTCCAGCACGTCTGCCAATTCCATCACACCGGCTGATGCAACTGAATTATTATAGCATTTGCGCTTTAGTTTGTCAAGTAAGTCCCGATGCAGTTTTCGGCAGTACCGAGAACCTCATCGAACAGTGTGGAATCAAGCTGTATCATAAAATACCACACGATTCCGATAAAAAGTGCGATGAAAAGAAGCACAAGTATTACGCCGATGATGATTTTCAGAATTTCTTCGGGAAGGAGCTTCCGTGGCTGTAATTCCTTCGGGAGAGGCACATCGGGCATAGCCTGCACAGGTGCATATTTTTCACGTTTTTTATTTTTATCCTTTGAAACTTCTAATGTGTCAACAACCTCATCGGCCTCTTTTGAAACATCAAGTTCAACTTCTTCGGTATTGAGTTCTGTTTTTTCCATTACGACACCCCTTGGTCAAGATATATTCATTTTATATTATTTACGCCTGTTTGTCAACCTTTAAGGTCATCGAAATACGACTTGTAATCAACCTTTCCGCCCTTTTCAATTCCGAGATAATCGCACAGTTCGATGAAGTAGTCGTCGGTCATACTTGCGATGTAGTCGGAAACAATCATTCCCGTCAGTTCGTCACGGTAGGATTTTTCAGTATTCTTCGCAGGATATTTTTCTATCATTGCGATATGATGTCTGAATATCGGGGAATTCTCGTTGCCGTTCACATAATCGTCGGAGAGGATTTTGTATATTTCCTTGAATTTCGGCTTTATGATAGTGTCGAGCTGTTCACTCACCGCTTTGTTCTTGTATATCTGCTCGTAGTTTTCTTTCTTGGCGATTTTCAGGGCATTGAAGCCTTCGTCGCTCATACAGATATAATCCTTGCCGTAGCTGTTGTTCACTATGTCTACAATAAGATTATTGATGATTTCGGCGTTTCTTGCACCGATAAAGCTGTCGGTAAAGCCATCGGTATCGTTGTCAATAAGTCGGGCTGTGACTGCGTCCTGACGGTCTTTTCCGATATAGGCAATCATATCGCTTATTCTTACAACGCACCCCTCTAGAGTTGACGGCACAAGGGTGTCTATAAAAGATTTTCCCTCGGTATAGCAACGACGCATTTTTTCGTCAAACTCGTCAAAGTCAGTAAGTGGCACGGGATGAAATTCCCTGACCTCAAACTCTCCGTTATGGCAGAGAATTCCGTCAAGCGTCTGGAGAGAAATATTGCGCCCATAGACAGTATCAAAAACACGCACACTGTGGACATTGTGGTTGAAATACAATCCCGTGTCTTCATAAAGGCAGTCGTTGAGATAGTTCTCTCCCGCATGCCCGAAAGGAGTATGCCCCATATCGTGACCTAGAGCGATAGCCTCGATAAGCTCGCAGTTGAGTCCGAGCAATGCGCCGATATTCCTCGAAATTCTTGACACAAGCTGAACATGGAGCGCACGGCGGGAAATGTCGTCATTTTTATAGAACGAGAACACCTGCGTTTTGTCAGCATATCTGCTGTATATGGGAAGATGGAGTATCTTCTCACTGTCACGGACAAATGCAGGTCTTACAAGCGTAGACTTGTCCGTATCGTAACGGCGGATAACATTCTCGTCATCAAAACGGTAGGGATTTACCCTGCCGTATTTTCTGTCATCGTTTATAGCCTTGGCAATTTCTTTTTCAAGCTTATTGTATTTCAATGCAGACCCTCACTTTCTCGGTGAAATCACTTATGTTCACTTTTATTATAGTATAAATCTCCGATTTTTGCAATGCTTTGTTGACGGCAAGTTTTTTGTGTGTTAAAATGTTAATGATATGTATTTTGGAGGAAACAAAATGAAAACTATTAAACGAATTGCAGGGGCATTGCTCGCTGTCGGTATATTTGCAAACGCTTTACCCCGCATTGATGTCAATGCGGTTGAATACGACTACGGCGATGCACTCGCAAAGGGAATACTTTTCTACGAATTCCAGAAATCAGGCGACCTTGACGAATCCACTCTCCGCAACAACTGGCGTGGGGATTCCTGCCTCAACGACGGTGCAGACAACGGTGTTGACCTTACGGGAGGATGGTATGACGCAGGCGACCATGTGAAGTTCAATCTTCCTATGGCTTACACCTCGACTATGCTGGCGTGGTCATACCTTGAAAGCAAGGATGTATACACCTCAACAGGTCAGGATGTGTATATGCTCGACGAAATCAAGTGGGCAAACGACTATTTCATAAAATGTCACCCCGAAAAATATGTATACTACTATCAAGTAGGAAACGGCGGTGCAGACCACGCTTTCTGGGGCTCTGCGGAAATACTCCAGATGGAAAGACCGTCATACAAGGTAACACTTGACAGCCCCGGGGCCGCAGTATGCGCCGAAACAGCGGCGTCACTCGCTGCCTGCTCGATAATCTACAAGGATATAGACAAGGCGTATTCCGAGGAATGTCTCAGACACGCAAAGGAGCTTCTCGATTTTGCGGAGCAGAACAAGAGCGACAGCGGATATATGCAACAGGCAAGCGGATTTTACTCCTCGTTCAGCGGATGCTATGACGAGCTTTCGTGGGGCAGCATATGGCTCTACAAAGCAACGGGAGATAAAGCGTATCTCGACAAGTCGAAAACATACTCTGACAGCTGGAACAAGGGTCAGGACGGCGGCTTTGAATACAAGTGGGCGCACGGCTGGGACGATGTGCATATCGGAACATGCCTGCTCATAACAGAGCTTACTGGAGAGGAAAAATACAAATCCACCCTTGAAAAGCACCTTGACTACTGGACAACAGGCGTCAACGGAGAGCGTATAACCTACACTCCCAAGGGACTTGCATGGCTCGACTCGTGGGGCTCGCTCAGATACTCTGCAACAACATCGTTCATTGCAAGCGTGTATGCAGACTCCGATGAATGCAGTAAGGCAAACAGCAAGAAATACAGCGACTTTGCTCAGTCGCAGGCAGAATATATGCTCGGAAGTACGGGCCGCAGCTTTGTAATCGGCTACGGGGAGAATTATCCTCAGCACCCTCACCACCGTACAGCACACGGAGCGTATGAAAACAACTGTTCGGGCGCACCTGCCGAATCAAGACACGTTCTTGTCGGAGCGCTTGTCGGCGGCCCCGACGCAAACGACAACTACACAGACTCGATAAGCGACTATGTTTCAAACGAGGTTGCCTGTGACTACAACGCAGGCTTTGTCGGACTGATGGCGAAGATGTATGAAGACCACGGAGGCACCAAAAAACCTCAGGTTGACGCTTTTGAGCCAGTCGGCGATGAAATCTGGATTGAAGCGGGAATCAATGCACAGGACAGCCAGAACACAATCAATTTCGTTGAAATCAAGGCGGTTGTATATAACCGTTCGGCGTGGCCTGCGAGAGTTTCCGACAAGCTGACATACAGATTCTTTGTGGACATTTCCGATGTAATCGCACAGGGGTATTCCGCAGCGGATATGACAGTTTCGGCAAATTACAGCCAGCATAACGCCAAGTCGTCGGCGCTCCAGCCGTTTGATGAGGCAAAGGGAATTTATTTTGCCGAAATAGACATGACGGGCGCACTCCTCTACCCAGGCGGACAGAGCGAGCATAAGAGTGAGCTTCAGTTCAGGGTAGCGGCTCCGTGCAAGTGGAACTACATGGCAAGCCCTTCAATGAAGGGGCTTGAGGCGTCATCACCCAACGGACTTATCCGTGCGGAAGGCTTTGCACTCTACGACAACGGCACTATGATTTTCGGCTCAGACCCCGCAGGAAATGTTCCCGACCTCGAAAATTACAAGCCTACTGTTCCGCGGACGGGGAATAATAATTCCGACAAGCAGAACAATCAGGGCAACGATACAAATAACAGCCGGACCGAAGGCGGAAATTCAGCCTCGGGCAACGAAAACCGTGAGAACGGCGGAAACACTTCCTCCGACAACAACGATGACGATACGGTAATCAACACAAATACAAATGCAGACGGTACTTCAAAGCAGACGGGTATTCTTATACCGATAGCGGTTGTTATGCTCGGATTTACGGTAATGTTCCTTTCTGCAAAGCACAATAAAACATAATTTACAGGCGGTGAAGAAATGTCCAAACTCTACGAATCAGGCGAGAATTACCTCGAAACAATACTTATACTCAAAAGCAAGGGCGGAGATGTACGTTCAATCGACATCGTGCGTGAAATGAATCTCTCCAAGCCGAGCGTAAGCAGGGCTGTCGGAATTCTCAAAAACGGCGGATTTATCGAAGTCGACAAGGACGGCTTTATCACACTTACAGACGCCGGAAACGAAATTGCCGAAAGAATATACGAAAGACACAAGGTTCTTACGGACTGGCTCATCGGAATCGGAGTTGACGAAAAAACTGCCGCAGAAGATGCCTGCAAGCTGGAACACGACATAAGCGAAATATCGTTTGAAAAGCTCAAGGAACACATCCGTGAAAAGCACTGATAAAAACAAGACCGTCGGGAAAGCAAAACGCCTTCCCGACGGTTTTTTAATTTTCTCTTTTGTGTTCAGCAAGTGTGGTTTCGATATATTCCCCGACAATTTCATCAAGAAATTCAAGCGGAACGGGGCCTGCGTCAAGTATAACCTTGTGGAAATCACGGAGGTTGAAATAACTGCGGAGTTCCTCCTCTGCCCACGCTCTCATATCGGTAATCTTGCGATAGCCGAGGTAGTACGAAAGATAATTCGCAGGACTTTTTCGCACGATATTATAGTAGTATTCGGAGGTTGCGGGCGTGAGATTGTACTTTTCATAGAAATCATCACACTCGTCAATCGTCCAGCCTTCGTAATTCACACCTATATCCGTGCGTGTGATAAGCGCCAGTGTATACATCGAATTCGAAACCGTCAGCCCTACCGCTGCGTCGGAGTTTTCTCCTGCGTAGTAGTAGCTTTCACGCTCGACATAAGCCGCCCAGCCTTCCGTATATCCGTCGAACGAAAAGAGATAGCGTAAAGGCTCATTGCACACTCCCGAAAAATACAAATTCTGATACATATGCCCTGGAGTGCCTTCGTGCGCCACAACATTATATGTGTCGGAGCCGTAACGCTCCTGATTGATATAGATTACAGCCTCATCTGCACTGTCAATAGGCGCTTTGATATAGTATGCGGGAGCTGTACTGCTTTTGCCGTCAGTGTATTTTATATTTGCGGAGTAATCGGGCACCACGGGATAATCCTTTCCCATATTGGTGTAAAGATAGTCCATCACTTCGTACGGGTCGCTGACTGCATACTCCATACCGTAGTTTTCACTGCGGTACTCATCGGGATATTCAGTGGCAATCGCAAAAAAATCCTGACGATATTTTTCTATATCCTCGTCAAGCATTTCTATGATTTCGTCAACGGAATATTCCGTACCCGTCGAGCTTTTCACAAGATACTCGTAATATCTTTTCCCCTCGGGAAGTTCGCTTATGCTGTCGTAGTGTGTCCCGGTACCTTTAAGCTTTTTCAGCTCTGTAATCAGCTTTTTGTAGGAACTTTCGAACACCTCATCGACAACCGCCTTGTTGCGAGCGATAAGGTCGGATTTTTCCTCCTCGGTAAAGTCGGAATTATTTATTCTGTCCTCGAATGAAGTGTACATAATCCCGATATTTTTTATAGCATTTTCGCAATCGGAAATTACCACATCGACATTGTCATCGCTCATAAAAAGTCCGTTTTCGGATTTCTTCTGCTCGAACGCAATAATGCTGTCAAAATAAAGCGGAATATCCGCCACGAGCGACAGATACTGCTCGGCGTCGTTCATATCGTCTATACGGAATTCCGAAAACAGCGTCGGAAGTAAAGTATGTGTTCCCGAATACGCTTTAAGCGGCTCGCTGTAATACTCAAGTCCCTCCGCCTCCAAAGAAAGCTCATAGCGATACTTTATCAGATTGTAGAGGATTTTCTGCTCTTCGGTGAGTTTTTCGTAATCATACTCCGCCAGTTCATCAAGAACGGTTTTTTCGTCAGTATTTTCAATTTCTTCATCGGGGACAGAATACCTGCCGAGAGTCGTCGGATAGACGGTTATCCCGTAATTTTCGGGATTTCTCAGCGTATAGTTGAAGGTAATCCCGTTTGACATCAACGCCGCCTGAAAATAGCTGTCGGTGTATTCTTTAAATCTGTCGCTGTCGCTTTTCAATGTGCAGGACGAGAGAAGAACAACCGCCATTGCAAGAGAAACTATTCGTTTCATCAGAAGCTCCTTACTTTATAATTCTTACGCCCTCGAAAACAATATTGCTCGAAATGCTGTCCTTTTCGGGAGTAAATTCCTTTGAATAATCGGTTGAAAGATATTTTTTATTATCATCTGCAAAAGTTGTGACAATAACCGCATCATCTCCGAGTTTATCGCCCGCCATAATAGCACCGATAAGATTAGCACCCGACGAAATTCCGACGCCTATTCCGAGTTCACGGGAAAGTCGCTGTGCAACAATGATGGAGTCCACATCGTCAACGGAAACTACTCCGTCACATTCGGAGAGCTTGAGTATGTCGGGGATAAATTCGTCTGAAATCCCCTGTATCTTATGATTTCCAACCTTGTAACCCGTTGAGAGCGTCGGGGAATTGAGAGGTTCAAGCGGATAGATTTTTGCGTCCTTATTGTCAACACGGAGTCTTCTTCCGATGCCCATTACAGTACCGCCCGTACCGACACCTGCAACAACCGCATCGGCTGTAAGACCTATGGATTTGAGCTGACGGGAAATCTCCTCGCCCGTGCCGTAAAAATGAGCGTCGCAGTTATCTTCGTTTGTGAACTGCTCGGGAAGGAACACTCCCCCATTCTTCCTGAGGTTTCTTGTCATCTCGATTGAGCCTAAAAATCCGCCTTCCTCGTGAGATACAAGTCTTACCTCTGCACCAAAGCTCTTCATGAGATTTATTCTTTCGGCACTCATCCAGTTGGGCATATAAATTACAGCCTTATGTCCGAGGTAGCTGCTCATTGCGGAAAATGCAATTCCCGTATTTCCGCTTGTAGCCTCGGCAACAATATCGTTTTTGTCGATTGTTCCCGTTTCGTATGCCTTCTTCATTATGTAATAGGCAACTCTGTCCTTGATACTTCCCGTCAACGAAAAATATTCCGCCTTGGCGTAGATTTTTCTCTTCTTTCCTTTGTATTCAAGCGAAATTTCAATCATCGGGGTGTTGCCGATAAGGTTGTTTATACGTTCAAATTTTGCTGATATTTCGGTATTCATCTTCAGTTCTCCGTTCGTGGATTTATATTCAACATAATACATAAATCTGCCCCACCGTGAATTATCACGATGGGGTGATTATGTTTATACCTTGTCGAGCGCCTGCTTTATGTCAGCGATAATATCGTCGACATTTTCAAGTCCCACTGAGAAGCGGACAAGTCCGGGATTAATTCCTGCGGCAACAAGCTGTTCGTCTGTGAGCTGTCTGTGTGTAGCAGATGCAGGGTGAAGAACGCAGGTTCTGATGTCTGCAACATGAACAACATTCGACGCAAGCTCAAGGCTGTCCATGAATTTTACAGCATTCGTTCTTCCTCCCTTGATTGTGAATGTAACTACGCCGCTGCATCCGTCGGGAAGATACTTGTCGCAGAGTCTTTTCTGCTCTCCCGTAGCAAATTCGGGGTATGTCACGCTTTCGATTTTATCCGATTCTGCAAGGAATTTTGCAACTACTCTTGCATTCTCGCAGTACTGCTTCATTCTGAGTGCAAGCGTTTCAAGTCCGAGGTTGAGATAGAATGCAGATGTACCTGCGGGGTATGTTCCGAAGTCACGCATGAGCTGCATTCTCGCCTTGATGATGTATGCTGCCTTGCCGTAAGCCTTTGTGTAGATTGTTCCGTGATATGACTCGTCGGGCTCTGTAAACTCGGGGAAATTTCCGTTTGTCCAATCGAACTTTCCGCTGTCGACAATCACTCCTCCGACCTGAACGGCATGACCGTCCATGTACTTCGATGTGGAGTGAATTACGATGTCTGCGCCGTGTTCAATCGGGCGACAGAGAATAGGTGTTGCGAATGTATTGTCAACGATAAGCGGAACTCCATGCTTGTGAGCAATGTTCGCAAATCTTTCAATGTCGAATACATAGAGTGCGGGGTTTGCAATTGTTTCGCCGAAAACAAGTCTTGTATTCGGCTTGAAAGCCTTTTCGATTTCCTCGTCGGAAGCCTCGGGGTCAACGAAGATACATTCAATGCCAAGACGCTTGAATGTAAATGCGAAGAGGTTTATTGTTCCGCCGTAAATCTGCGGAGTACTGATGAAACTGTCGCCTGCCTTACAGATGTTGAGGATTGAGAGGAGCGACGCCGCCTGTCCCGATGATGTACACATTGCGCCGATGCCACCTTCGAGAGCGGCAATTTTATCTTCGACAGCCATTACTGTCGGGTTTTCAAAGCGTGAGTAAATAAGGCTCTTTGTGGGGTCGTCGAATACGTCCGCAATAGCCTCTGTTGAGTCGTAGACATAGGTTGTACTCTGTACTATCGGTACAACTCTCGGCTCGGAATTTTTAGGATGGTAGCCTTCGTGGATGCATTGTGTTTCAATTTTCATTGTTTTTTTCCTCTTTTCTCTCTTGGATTTCCAACCATCCCTCACGGGTGATTGAGTATTGTGTAAGGTCACATATATGACCTTTGTTGTCCATTCTTGACCTCGGCAGACAGCCGTCACGACGCATTCCCGCTTTTTCAAGAACCTTTCCCGAATTGAAATTGCGGAGCTGATGGAACCCGAAAATCTGCCTGAAGCCGACTTCACCGAAACCGAAGTCGATTATCCTACGTACAGCCTCGGTAGCGTAGCCTTTGTTCCAGTATTCCTTTGCGATGACATAACCTATCTCGCAGGTCTGTTTGTATTCGTTTATTCCGTCAAGACTGACAGTGCCGATGAGCTTTCTGCTACCTTTAAGGAAAATCCCCCAGTTATAGTAGTTTGCGAGGAGATATTTCTTCTCCCAGTCGCCGAGAACCATACGGGTAACTTCGACGGTTTTATGCGCAGGCCACGAGAGGTATTTCGTTGCGTCCTCATCCCTGGCCCAGCCGTTATGCATTTCCTCAGCATTTTTTACGGTGAGCGTTGTAAGCCGCAGTCTTTCCGTGTCAAGCTGTCGTGTTCCTCTGTGGTGGAGCATTGTCGTTCAGCATCCTTTTATATCATACCGTTATTTTTTGCTTTCCTGAATTTTTGCCGCAATCCTGAGTGCAGGCTTATCGGGAACGAGTCTTGCGCCCATAACGCCCATCTTCATTGCAACGCCGGGGACTATTGTAAGCTTGCGGTCGAACATCCCTCTCAGCGCATAAGCCGCAACATATTTGCTTGAAAGTGACGGCGCCGAAAACTTCTTCAGTCCTGCACGGGCGTTGAAGCCTGTATCCACGGGGCCGGGGCATAGCATACTTACAGAAACGGAGCTTCCGCTTGCACGGAGTTCCTCATATATTCCTCTTGTAAGGCTTGAAACATACGCTTTTGTCGCATAGTAAGCCGCCATATTCGGCCCGCCGACCATAAGCCCTGCCATCGACGACACATTGAGGATATATCCTCTGTCTTTCTCTTTGAAATCCCTGAGAAAGAGCTTTGTCAGAATGTGAAGTGCCCTGATATTAAGCTCAATCATTCCGACTTCGTCTTCAAGCGAGGTTTCGGCAAACTTTCCGAAAACGCCGTATCCTGCGTTGTTTATGAGGATTTCTACATCCTTGTCCTTGCATTTTTCGTATACATCATAGCAAGCCTTTTCTTCCGAAAGGTCTGCGCATATAACTTCCACTTCTGTCGGGAGCTTTGCTTTCAGACCTTCGAGTTTATCCTTGCTTCTTGCCACGAGAATAAGGTCATAGCCCTTATTGCTGAGCATTATTGCCATATCACGGCCTATTCCGCCACTGGCACCTGTAATTACTGCGTACAATTGAACACCTTCTATTTTTACTACGAACGGGTAACGGGGGGTCTTTCTCTCTGCTGTTCCACTACCCCGAGAACTGTAATGCTGAGGCACTTTTCATCGTGGTAAAGGTCGTAGAACTTATCCGTTTCGGCAACCGCAACAAGTGGTCTCAACGGCTGGTCGGGATAGTTCCTGAGAACAACGGCAACTTCCTTGTTTGATAAAATAACATGCGCTCCCACAGGGAAGGGCGCAACCCTTCTTGTGAATGCAGATACTACATCAACGTCGAAATGTGTTCCCGAGTTACCCATTATATATTCGATTACTTCGTTGGGGGGAGCAGGCTTACGGTAAGGTCTGTTTGAGGTAAGTGCGTCGTAAACATCGGCAACAGCCAGAATACGCCCGAAAATCGGGATGTCTTCTCCTTCAAGACCGTTGGGATAGCCTGTGCCGTCCCATTTTTCGTGATGACTTATTATTCCCCTGAATGTATTTTCCGATACAAAATTACGCTTCATAAGGCTTACCGCCGCTGTAACGGGGTGGCGCTTTACAATCTCAAATTCCTCTGATGTAAGTCGTGAGGGCTTTGAAATAATCGTTATCGGTATCGCAATTTTGCCTATGTCATGGAGAAGTGCCGCAGACACGAGGTCTTTCAGCAGCGGTTTGGAAAGTCCCATTTCCATTCCTATTGCCATTGACATTACGGATACGCTGAGAGAGTGATGATATGTATAGTCGTCGTATTTTTTGAGGTCAAGGATATTTACCATTACATCCTTGTTTGAGGAAATCGTTGTAACAAGACTTTCAGCTGTATTATTAACGCTGTCTATCTGCTCGTTGGTGATGTTTCCGCCGATGAAGCCCTTGGTAAGCTCCTGAATTCCCTTTACCGCCTCGGTTTTGACTTCTTCGCTTATGGTATGCTCCATCTTTTCGGTATCCACAACCTTTGCGATATATGCACCCTCAACTCCCGACTTTTTCAGTCTTGCGATAATCGCATCAGTGAGAGGTTCGCTGTGCTGGACTTTCGACATGGTGTTCTTTTCGGTATCGAAATAGTTGATATCTCGTGCAAGAACCATTCCCTTTGTGAGACTGTCGATGTTGAAAAATCTCATATTCGCACGCACTCCTTTCATAACACTCTGATGCTTTAATAATTTATTATACATTTTATAACACAAAAAGTCAAGAATTACTGTATATATTCAGTATAAATATTTTTCAGTCAAAAGTTTTGATTTTTTAACATTTCGGGTGTATAATATAAAAAGTTTTATTCGGAAAGGAGCCGTCCCCATTGTTTTCGGGACATTTTCAGTATGAACAAGGATATGACAAAGGGCTCGCCGTCAAAGCTGTTGTGGGCATTTGCCCTGCCTATGTTGCTGAGTATGGTTTTTCAGCAGCTTTACAGCGTTTGTGACAGCGTAATTGCAGGTAATTTCATAAATAAGGACGCTCTTGCCGCAGTAGGTGCATCGTATCCGATAACGATGATTTTCATTGCCATCGGAACGGGAGCAAATGCAGGCTGTGCCGTAATTATATCCCAGCTTTTCGGAGCAAGGGAGTACGGCAGGCTGAAAACCTCCGTATTCACTTCACTTATATCACTTTTCGGGCTGTCGGTAGTTCTCACAACAATAGGGCTGGTATTTTCCGATTCTATGCTGATTTTCCTCGAAACGCCCGAAAATATCTTCAATGATTCAAAGCTGTATCTTGACATTTATATATGGGGATTGTTCTTCATGTTCCTGTATAATATATGTAACGCCATCTTCACCGCACTCGGAGATTCGACTACTCCGCTGGTGTTCCTGATAATATCGTCGCTTTCGAATATAGGTCTTGACCTGCTTTTTGTAATCGTCTTTGAAATGGGCGTTGCGGGAGTTGCGTGGGCGACCTTCATCTGTCAGGGTGTGTGCTCTCTCGTTGCACTTGTATTTGCACTCCGACGGGTGTTTAAAATCAAAACCGACGAAAAGTATGAAATCTTCTCCTTCCCGATGCTCAGGGAAATCTGCCGCATAGCAATACCGAGCATATTGCAGCAGAGCTTTGTTTCTGTCGGAAATCTGCTTATTCAGCGACTTATCAACAGCTACGGCGACAATACGATCGCAGGCTATTCGGCGGCTATAAAGCTAAACACCTTTGCAGTATCGATAGTCGCAACCGTCACTAACAGTGTATCCAGTTTTACGGCGCAAAATGCAGGTGCGAAGAATATCGAACGTATAAAGGCAGGATTCAGACACGGCGTTATTATGATAATCTGCATTGTCGTGCCGTTCACGCTGATATACAACATCTTCTCCCGTGAAATGATAAGTCTGTTTATGGACTCCGAAGAGGCAGGAAACACCGCCGCCATAGATATCGGCGTACAGTTCCTGCGGGTAGTATCACCGTTCTACATTTCGGTTGCGCTGAAACTGGTAGCAGACGCAATCCTGCGTGGAACAGCCACGATGCGTCTGTTTATGGTCGCAACCTTTACAGACCTGCTGCTCCGTGTAATCCTTGCGTATATCCTTTCAGCGTTCTTTGACACTCTCGGAATATGGATTTCCTGGCCGATAGGCTGGACTATCGCAGCAATTATGTCCGTCGGATTTTATCTTTCGGGTCACTGGAAAAAGCATGTACTCACATAAAAATATGCCGCATCCTCTTCTGTGGGTGCGGCATTATGTATTTTCAACATTTTTAAGAGTTTTCAACCGTCATATTTCTACTTGACACCTCTTTATCACGGGAGTAAAATTATTAAGGTTATTTACTACTTTATACAGAAAGAATGGTTATTGTGTCACTTTTCAAGAATTTCGGAAAATCACTCAAGTCAGAATTTTCAGGATACAACGGAAAAAAATTCGGTATGGATCTCCTTGCGGGAGTTACTGTTGCCGCAGTTGCTCTCCCCCTTGCGCTTGCATTCGGTGTAAGCTCGGGCGCTACCGCAGCCGCAGGTCTTGTAACCGCAATCCTCGCAGGTGTTGTAATCGGCGGATTATCGGGCGGCTCGTATCAGATAAGCGGCCCTACGGGAGCAATGACTGCAATCCTCGCAACACTCGTTGTAAAATACGGGATAAAAGGCGTGTTCATCGCCTGCTTTATATCGGGAGTGATATTGCTCCTCGCAGGACTTTTCAAAATGGGGGCGCTGGTATCCTTCATTCCCGTGCCTGTAATAACAGGCTTTACCTCGGGTATTGCAATTATCATCGCACTCGGACAGATTGACAATCTTTCGGGGCTTACAGGAAGCGGAACTACAACGATTGAAAAAATCGTAAGCTACTTCACAACTCCGCAGAGCGTGAATGTAACCTCGCTGATAATCGGGCTTGCGGTAATTCTTTTCATGGCTGTTTACCCAAAGAAAGCAAACGCCGTTCTTCCGTCATCGCTTGTGGCTATTATCCTCGCAACAGCGGTAAATATGATAGTCGGATTTGACGTGAATGTTGTCGGTGAAATTCCGAAAACGCTCTTCCTTCAGGACAGACTTACATTCGATATGTTCGACCTCAAGACAGTTGAATCGTTGATAGCACCTGCAATAAGTATTGCGGCACTCGGACTCATCGAAAGCCTTTTGTGCGGTGCTTCGGCAGGACGAATGAAAAACGAAAAGCTCGACGCTGACCGTGAGCTTGTGGCTCAGGGTATCGGCAATATGATAATCCCCTTCTTCGGGGGAGTTCCCGCAACAGCCGCAATTGCCCGTACAAGCGTGGCAATCAAGGCAGGCGGACAGACACGTCTTACAAGCGTTGTTCATTCGGGAGTGCTTCTTCTTTCGATGTTCGTTCTCGGCGGAGTAATGTCAAAAATTCCTCTTTCCGCACTTGCGGGAGTTCTTATTGTAACAGCATGGAGAATGAACGAATGGCACGTAATCAAGGACATCTTCGGCAAGAAGATAAAGTCTGCGATTTCGCAGTTCCTTATAACAATGGCGGCAACGGTTGTATTCGACCTTACAATTGCTATTGTAATCGGAATTTCGTTCTCGCTCATACTTTTTGTAATCAAGGTTTCCGACATTCAGATTACAACAAGTGATATCGACCCGAAAAAGCTCTCCGACGCTACAAAATACAATGAAAATCACAAGAAGACAAGCGTTATTTATATAACAGGGCCTCTTTACTTCGGAACAACGGGCAAGCTCGAACAAAAGCTCTCGGAACACGACAACAAGGAGATTTTCATCTTCTCGATGAGAGGCGTTACATTCGCCGATATTTCGGGAGTGCAGGCGCTCGAATCCCTCTGTATGCAGCTTCACGACGAGGGCAAGACAGTATACTTTACCTGCGTTCAGCCGGATGTAATGAAGATGTTCTCACGCCTCGGATTTTCCGAAACCATCGGTGAAAAGTATTTCTACTGGAGTACAAATGAAGTTCTTCTCGAACTCGGAGATTAAACGCAAAAAGCGGAAGGTTATCACCTTCCGCTTTTTTATTGCGCTACATCAGCATTTTGACAATAACGCCGACAAGCGCTGTTCCGATAGCACCCATAACTGCCATAATGAGATTGAGCTTCGTGTTTATTACAGCGAAGTTCACATTCCCGTCGTTGAGGCGTTTCTCCTGCTCGGCGGTTTTGTTCTGCAAATCGATTACCGTCTGGCAGGGGCACTGCTTTTCGTCATTCATCGGAAAACTCCCCCTCGCTCTCGGCTCTCTTTCCATCGACATATCCCTCTGCGAATATGTAGGCGATGAGAGTTCCCGCACCTGTGATTATGGCGGCAACCTGCTCGATTTCAAGCTGTGAATAATTCAGGGCAACGAGAACGGCGGTCACAAATCCGACCACCGCCGCCCAGAATTTTCGGGATGAAAGTTTCTTTGTCCAGTCGATTTTCATTACTTTTCCTCCTCGATTATTGCGGTGTATTTTGCATTCCTCTGCACCCATCTGATGATGCTTTCACATTCTCCCTTTGTGGATATGTAAGGGAATACCACACGATATTTCTTCAGCTTTGGCTGAACATCATACTGATAGAGCTTGTACTGTTCTATCAGCCTGATGAGTACCTCGGCGTAGTTGGGTGCGGTAGCGTAACCGTCAGCCTGAACCTTGCGGCAGGCCTCCTTGTAGTCGGTTTCTCCGATTAAATTATGATACCTCGGCAGGCGGAGAAAAAGTCCGCTGTGGTCGGCGACGGAAGTTTCCCAGTCGGGATAGGCTTTGAAGTTATCGGTTATATCAACCCTCTTGCCATTGATATACTCGAAAGTCTTGGAGGCAACTCCCTTTCCCTTGATGCCGAAAAGATTGTTGCTACGCTTTGTAAGTCCCGAAAGTCCCCAGCCGCTCTCCAAAATTGCCTGTGCAATCGTAAGACTTGCAAGGATTTTAGTAGTCTTCATATCGGCTGTCGCTAACGGTACAATCCTCGAAAGAAATTCCTGTCGCTGTGTAGCTGTTGCCATATACCGCACTCACCTCCTCGCTTTTAAGCTGTGCCTTTGCAAGCCACTTGTTCTTGCTCCACGCACGGATACCGTTCTGCCCTGCATAGCAGATGAACGAAATTCCCGACACGCCCCACATGGTCTGGACAATGGTCTGTGAAAGACCCTCGACGGTGTTCAGACCACAGAACGCAAGGATGTATGATAACGCCGTGTAGACAAGACTTGCGACGAAAAAGCAGATAATGACGATTTTACTGAACTCGGTTTTCTTCATTTTCTGTCACCAGTATCGAAAGAACTTCCTCACGCCATCTCATCGGAACATCGATTATTGTCATAAGACCTTTTTTCATAAGCATACGATATAATTCTGCCATACTACACACCTCCAGCAATGATTTCGGCAAGCTCTGCAACCGCAAGTGCCAGCTTGTCCAATTCGGAAAGCTGTTTTGCAGGTTCGGCGTAATCGGGATTGTCGACATACTCCCCTTCGATATAGCAATACTTTCTCGGATTTTCCCTTACCTCTTCGGGAATTTTATCCACCCTGACGGTCGTGTAGTTCGTCTCGCCGAATCCACTGCCGACAACCTGCCACGCCCTTACAACTCCGTTTTCATCAATAAGAATTTTCATACATTAACCCCCTAACTTTATGCCGTATACGGTGATTGTTCCGTGACTAGGGTTGCTTGACGATGAGCCTATCGAAAGACTTTTATCATTCAGTCTGTAATAAGATGTTGTGTCCTTATTTAAAACACCACTAGCACTACTAGCTTCGTAATCCACTATAGAAAAACTTGCTGTATAGTATGTCAGACTCAATTTCGGGAAAAACATAATCGGCGAAGATAATATCCAACCGTAATTGTTGTTAGCATAATAAAGTCCTGTTCCAGAAACTACGACAATATCATAGTTTCCAATGCTTTCCGTGAATGTATTGCCTTTATAACTTCCGTTATAAAGCGTTGTGACGGTCATATCAACTCCGCTTGTGGCACCGAGCACTCTTTCAATTCCATCGGGAATATCGTCAAGCGTCAGAGGAATATTGCCGTCTGTATGGGATACTCCGTTCACCGATACTGTAAGACCGTCATCGCCTTTATCTCCCTTATCACCTTTTTCACCGACATCACCCTTGTCGCCTTTTTCGCCTGTATCGCCTTTTTCTCCCGTGTCTCCTTTATCGCCCTTTTCGCCGACGTCGCCCTTTTCTCCCGTATCACCCTTGTCACCTTTCTCACCCTGAGGGCCTACAAGACTTCCTGCGTTGTTCCAGATGCCGTCTGCCCAGTAATAGTAATCGGTGCCGACGATATAGCCTCCGTCAAGACCGCTTCCATCGGGTATAGCTGTAAAAAGCTCATCGGCGGTGATATACTTTCCGAGAATTTTCAGGTTTGTTCCCGATTTTCCCGTATCACCCTTGTCACCTTTCTCGCCTTTTTCTCCGACTTCACCCTTGTCGCCTTTCTCACCTGTATCGCCTTTTTCTCCCTTTTCGCCTTTGAGAGAAGCAAGCCATTCCTCTTCACTTCCTACAAAGCCGTTATCTACTGCGATTTTATATGCGGATTCTCCCTTTGCGGCATCCTCCGCAAGTTCAACCGCCTCCTGCGCCTTTGCAAGATAGTTCTGCATTTCAAGCAACGCCTGCGACAGAACATCAGCGGGAGGCTCGTATGTTCCGTTGACATCGGTGATGACATTTATCGGCGCACCCGTGAATTTTATCGTTGTTTCCTCATCTGCACCGACGCCGATAAGCTCAAGATAAATTTCACCGTCAACCGCCGTGAAATCAGATGTCACCGCCCACGAAAGCTCTACGCCGTCCTCTGTCACGGCAAGCGGAAGCATCTGCTCGGCAACGGTATCGTTTTCCTTCGATACCGCCCTCATTCTGAACGAGAAAAGGGACAAATCATTACCGTTGTAGTTCTTCGGAAGGGCTATCACGAAAACATCGGCGTTGTTTTCACCCTGAACAATCCTGTCCTTTATAGGTGCGGTAATGAGTTTCTTCCCAACAAGGTCTATTCTCATCCGTTATTCCTCCTTTTTTATTTTCGGCGCCCTCTGAACGCCACGGGGATATTCCTCTGCTGAAAAGTCCCCTCATATATCAATTCCGTTTTGCCGAAAAGTTGCACGCAGACGTGCAACTTTCTGCCATTTTTTCGTTAGTCATTTTGCACAAATTTTCAGATAAATTTTCTACAGCGTCGATAAATGCCTAAAATACATAGTTTATTATTAAAAATAGTACAAAAAGTAAAAAAAATAATAGTTTTCAAAGCAAACATTTTGTGATATAATAGGAAAGATAAAAATTAATCAGCGAAAAAACTTATAGGAGAGTGTTGGCAAATGGCAAATGAACGCAAAAAAGTACTTATTATCGGTTCCGGTCCTATCATCATCGGACAGGCCTGCGAATTCGACTATTCGGGAACACAGGCTTGTAAAGCGCTCAGGGCTCTCGGTCACGAAATCGTGCTCGTAAACTCAAACCCTGCAACGATTATGACAGACCCTGAAATCGCAGACATTACTTATATTGAGCCTCTCAACGCAGAGCGTCTTACAGAAATCATCGAAAAGGAACGCCCTGACTGGCTTCTCCCCAACCTCGGCGGACAGTCGGGACTCAACCTCTGTTCAGAGCTTGACAAGCTCGGCACACTCAAAAAATACAATGTCGAAGTTATCGGCGTAAAGGTTGACGCTATCGAACGTGGTGAAGACCGTGTAGAATTCAAGAAGACTATGGACAGTCTCGGAATCGAAATGGCTCGCAGTGAGGTTGCTTACACAGTAGAAGAAGCTCTCGCTATTGCAGACAAGCTCGGATACCCCGTTGTTCTCCGTCCCGCATACACAATGGGCGGTACAGGTGGCGGACTTGTATACAACACAGAAGAACTCAAGACAGTATGCGCAAGAGGACTCCAGGCATCTCTCGTGGGACAGGTTCTCGTTGAAGAATCGGTACTCGGCTGGGAAGAACTCGAGGTCGAAGTTGTCCGTGACAAGACAGGCGCTATGATTACAGTATGTTTCATCGAAAACATCGACCCCCTCGGCGTTCACACAGGTGACAGCTTCTGCTCTGCTCCTATGATTACAATAGCAGAAGATGTTCAGAAGGAACTTCAGCGTCAGGCTTACAAGATTGTTGACGCTATCGAAGTTATCGGCGGTACTAACGTACAGTTTGCCCGCAACCCCGAAACAGGAAGAATCATCGTTATCGAAATCAACCCGAGAACATCACGTTCATCCGCTCTCGCATCCAAGGCAACAGGCTTCCCGATTGCACTTGTATCAGCAAAGCTCGCAACAGGGCTCACACTCGCAGATATCCCCTGCGGAAAGTACGGTACTCTCGATAAGTATGTTCCCGACGCTGACTATGTCGTTATCAAGTTTGCTCGCTGGGCATTCGAAAAGTTCAAGAATGCAGAAGACAAGCTCGGCACACAGATGCGTGCCGTCGGCGAAGTAATGAGCATCGGTAAGACATACAAGGAAGCATTCCAGAAGGCAATACGTTCTCTCGAAAAGGGCCGTTTCGGTCTCGGATATGCAAACAACTACAACGAGCTTTCAAAGAAGGAACTCATCAGAAAGCTCCATGTTCCTACATCGGAACGTCAGTTCATCATGTACGAAGCACTCCGCAAGGGCGCTACTGTTGACGAACTCTTCGAACTCACAAAAATCAAGAAGTACTTTATCGAACAGATGAAGGAACTCGTTGACGAAGAAAACGCACTCATCGAAAACAAGGGCAAGATTCCTTCAAAGGAAGCTATGCTCTCTGCAAAGAAGAACGGTTTTGCCGACAACTACCTTGCAAAAATTCTTGAACTCCCCGAAGAAGACATCAGAAATGCAAGAATTTCTTACGGCATTACAGAGGCGTGGGACAAGCTCCATGTAAGCGGAACAGAAGACGCTGCATACTACTATTCTTCATACAACATCGAAGATAAGACAGAATCTTCCGACAAGCAGAAGATTATGATTCTCGGTTCAGGCCCCAACAGAATCGGTCAGGGTATTGAATTCGACTACTGCTGTGTTCACGCTGCAAAGGCTCTCCGTGAGCTTGGGTTTGAAACAATCATGGTAAACTGTAACCCCGAAACTGTTTCAACAGACTACGACACCTCAGACAAGCTCTACTTCGAACCCCTTACTCTCGAAGATGTACTTTCAATTCACGAAAAGGAAAAGCCTATCGGCGTTATCGCACAGTTCGGCGGACAGACTCCCCTCAACCTTGCGGCTGACCTCAAGAAAGCAGGCGTGAATATTCTCGGAACAACACCCGAAACCATCGACTTTGCAGAGGACAGAGATTTGTTCCGTGCTATGATGGACAAGCTCGAAATTCCGATGCCCGAATCAGGTATGGCTGTTACCGTTGATGACGCTCTCGAAATTGCAGAGAGAATCGGATATCCCGTAATGGTTCGTCCTTCGTATGTTCTCGGCGGTCGTGGAATGGAAGTTGTACACACACCCGAAAACCTCAGAATTTATATGGCTGCCGCAGTAGGAGTTACTCCCGACAGACCTATCCTTATAGACAGATTCCTTCACAACGCTATGGAATGTGAGGCTGACGCTATCAGCGACGGAGAAAACGTATTTGTTCCCGCTGTTATGGAACATATCGAGCTTGCAGGTATCCACTCAGGCGACTCTGCTTGTATTCTCCCCTCTCTCAACATTTCAGAGGAAAATATCGCAACAATCAAGGAATACACAACAAAGATTGCGAAGGAAATGAACGTTCGTGGTCTTATGAATATGCAGTATGCTATCGAAGACGGAAAGGTTTATGTTCTCGAGGCTAACCCCCGTGCATCAAGAACAGTTCCTCTCGTATCAAAGGTCTGCAACATCAAGATGGTAAACCTTGCAACAAAGATTATCACAGCACCTCTTACAAATTCGCCTTCACCCGTACCTGAGCTCAAGGAAAAGAAGTTCAGCCACTACGGCGTAAAGGAAGCTGTATTCCCCTTCAATATGTTCCCTGAAGTTGACCCCCTCCTCGGACCCGAAATGCGTTCGACAGGTGAAGTTCTCGGAATTTCCGACAACTTCGGCGAAGCATACTACAAGGCACAGGAAGCTACACAGACAAAAATCGCTCTCTCGGGAACAGTGCTTATCAGTGTAAACGACTCCGACAAGCCTGAGGTTGTTGATATTGCAAAGGGCTTTGCTGAATGCGGATTCAACATCATCGCAACAGGCGGAACTTTCGCACTCCTCAAGAGCCACGGAATTCCTGCAGAAAAAATCTGCAAGCTCAAGGAAGGTCGTCCTAATATTCTCGACGCTATCACAAACGGAAAGATTGACATCATCATCAACACTCCCGACGACCAGGAAGGAACAGACGATGACAGCTACATCCGTAAGAACGCTATCCGTAAGCGTGTGTTCTATGTGACTACAATGGCTGCCGCGAAGGCTACCCTTGAGGGAATCAAGTCCATCAAGAACGGACAGGACAAGACACTCAAGTCACTTCAGGAATTCCACAGCGAAATCACAGAATAATCATATCCCCCGAAGCTGTTATGACTTCGGGGGATTTTTTATGCGCATGCCTGCGTTGACGTGAACGGTAAAATATGATAAAGTGAAACTGAACGATAAATAACGAAAGGAATTCCACTATGAGCAAGAAGATATCCATAATGTTATCGGTTCTTTTGTTTTCGATTGCAATTACTTTAATCGACGCTTTCATACACCCCAATTATTTTGTCAAGATACCGATTAAAATTCTTTTCTTTTTAGCCCTGCCGATGCTCTTCTTTGCAAGAAACAAGGAAGCGTTCAATGATTTCAAAAAGCTGTTCATTTTCAAAAAAGGCGGAATTTTCAAAGCCTTATTACTCGGCGTCGGCGTATATGCGGTTATAGTGGGAGGTTATTTCCTTACAAGAAACATAATCGATTTTTCCAATGTAACCTCCAGCCTGACTGAAGGTATGGGGATTACAGCAAATAATTTCATCTATGTTTCGTTATATATTTCGCTTATGAATTCATTTCTCGAAGAATTCTTCTTCAGGGGATTTGGCTTTATAACACTTAAAAAACACACATCCCGAAAAGTAGCTTACATATTTTCTTCCTCTTTATTTGCAGTGTATCATATCGGTATGCTTGTCGGTATGTTCGACATATGGGCTTTAATGCTGTTGCTTTTCGGACTTATTGCAGGCGGATGCATCTTCAATTATCTCAACGAGTCAAACGACAACATATATCCCTCCTGGTTTGTCCATATGTTTGCGAATTTTGCGATAAATACCGTGGGATTTATCTTGTTCGGCGTGTTGTAGGAAGATTATCCGACCCAATTTACTTTTGGACTGATGGATGTTATCTTCGTCAGTTTCACTATGCGTTGAAAGCGGCGAAAAAATATGATAAAGTAAACTGAGCGATAAATAAGAATTTGGAGGCGAGTTTCTATGCAGGGTATAATTGCAAAGTTAACAGAAAAAGATGACAAATATGCTTGTGCCATTGCTGATAAAATCATTTCCGAAAGTCAAGATACCGATGAATGGTATGAATACTTTGATGCCTTTGCGTCATTGCTGAACCATCCAAAGTCGTTGGTAAGG
>SVNT01000003.1 GCA_015066785.1 Ruminococcus sp. | reverse complement strand
TCTTAATGTGTTTTTTTATCATAGTGTTTTCCTCCTTTGATTAACTTGCATAATAATAAACATTTGATATCATCATATAGGTGTTTGTTATTTCTCCAGACACTACAATAGTTGAATTAGGATAATTCCCCAAATATTCTCCGCTTCCTCACCGTAACACCCTCGCCTGCCGCAAGGTCGGAGAGATTGAGGCTATATTCGTACATATCGCAGTATTCGAGGTAGTCGCCGTCATTACCGTATACCGACAGCGATACCGATGAACTTCCTGTATTCATATAATAATGATTTTCGTCATACGGAAGGTCGGATTTGACTTCTTTCTTGCCCGAATACACCGTCGTACCTCCCGACGTTCTGGCAACATCATACTTTTTCTCGTCGTATGTATAACCGTAGTTTATGTGATAAACGAAATAGTTTCCGTCCTTTTTGTATGTCATTTCAAGAACAGACTGCGAGCCGACGTCAATTCTCACAAGTGCCGTCCCGTCGTTTCTGAAAGCCTCGGGGAGATATACCCCCTTTTCTTTTACAGCATCAAGCGTTATACTCTCGTCCTTGCAAACACGGGCATTGCCGTCAACATACTCCTCAAACTCGGAAAAGTCCTGAAACGATGAGTAATATACCCCTCCCGCAAGATAATACTCTGCGCCGAGATTGTATTCTTCATAAAATTCTTTCGGGAGAACTGCGTGAGTCGGCAGAACTGCCGACAAAAGAAATGCAGACGACAACAAGAACAAAACAATTTTTTTCATATCTTTATCCCCTCTATAATTACGATGTAGCGAAATGGCTCGCTTTATTCTGCCTCCCGTGAGGTGAGGAACTTTATCGCCCTTTCGATGCTGTCCTTTGCATTTCCCCAATCGGCGTTGTTGCCCGAATTTCTGTAATCGTACATCTCGCAGTAATGCGATACATCCTCGTAAAGCGTCTTGATGTAGTTCCCCGTGAGGTTGCGCAGCTCTGCAAGGAATGCGTCAAGCTCGCCCTTCTGGAGATAATTCGGTGCAACCGTCATAAGCATTTCGTAATGCGGCAGGCAGATGTACTTTTCGCTGATAAGACGCTTTCTGAAATCGGGGTCACGATAACACTCGAAGAAAGTTTTCATCAGACGCTCCATTCCCCATTCGATTTTGGAGCATACAAAGCAGGAGGTGTTGACTTCCCCGAGCTTTTTCTGCTTTGCGTTCTTCGGCTCGAAAAGGCGCTTGCCCGAAAATACTGCCTTGTTCACTTCGTCAAGGTGCGTCTGGAGCATAAGTGCAAGCGAAAGACGGTTCTTCTGTTTTTTCATCATCTCGAAATGCGTATGGCAAAATCCGAGACGGTTTGTTTCAATACGGACATCGGGCTCCATCATTGCAGCGCCCATTATGTACTCTACCGTGCGGTTCTCGAGCATATTTCTCATACTGCATATGGGACAGCCACATTCGTCGTCCATAATTTCGCTTATCGGGATAGTAAGTATGCTTTCTCTCATATAAAAACCTCCGAAAATATTTTCTTTACTTTTTTATTATATTTTATTATAATTAAAGAAAAAAATCAAGGGAAAGGGGCATTTATCCTGTGTAAAGCGTTTCGGCTTTACTGTATATATTATGGACTACATCGTAAAAAACAATAATATAATATTTTCTTCGGCGGATTTTGAGCTTTCCGAAACCCTCGACTGCGGGCAGGCATTCCGCTGGGAAGAATGTGACGGCGGTTACCGTGGGATTGCTCTCAACCGACCGCTGACGATTTCAAAGCACGGTGACGAAATCACCCTGCACGATACTTCCGAGGAGGATTTCATCTCGTTCTGGAATAATTATTTCGACCTTGATACAGATTACGGGGCACTTAAAAAGCTCTACTCCGACGACGAAACCCTCCGACTTGCCTGCGATTTTGCGGGAGGGATACGCCTTCTCCGTCAGGACTGCTGGGAGGCACTTATTTCCTTCATCATCTCGCAGAACAACAACATTCCTCGCATAAAGGGAATAATCTCCCGCCTTTGTGAAATGTTCGACGGTTTTCCGACGGCAAAGCGGCTTGCTGTACTTACTCCCGATGACCTTTCGCCTATACGCTCGGGGTTCAGAGCGAAGTATATCATAGACGCCGCAAAACGTGTTGCAAGCGGAGAAATCAATACAGACGAACTGAAAACTCTCCCCATAGCTGACGCAAGAGTAAAGCTGATGACCATTACAGGTGTCGGCCCCAAGGTTGCGGAGTGTGTACTCCTCTACGGTTGCTATCGCACGGAAGCTTTCCCTGTTGATGTCTGGATAAAGCGTGTAATGACAGACTACTACCCCGAAGGCTTCCCCGAAAAATACAAGGAAACCGCAGGAATTGCGCAACAGTACCTCTTCCACTATATAAGAAAAAATAACAATAAATACTAAAGTTTTACCATTTTTCGCCGATATATATAACAGAAGAAGTTAAACCCTCCGTTATATAAAGGGAGGCGAGGTTATGGTAATTACTTATAACACAATTAACTACTCACCTGCTGTTGAAACTCAGCTCGGGCTGTCTTCAGTTATGGATATAACCCCTCAGATGAAGTCAAAGCGTCAGAGAGGAAACAATAACCGCAGATACACCACATTTGAAGAAATCCTCGAAAAGAAAGAAAAAGAAATCCGCAACGAAGATAAAAACACCTACATCCCGATAGGCAACAGACTCGGCAAGGCATAACAGACAAATCACCGTTCCGAAGTATATTCGGAACGGTTTTTTTACTGCATTTCATTGACACGGGGCTTGCAATGTATTATTATTAATATATAAAGGAGTGTTTTCAGAATGATATATACACTTACCCCTAACCCATCTCTCGATTATGTTGTAAATGTAAAGAATTTTACTCAAGGTAAAGTAAACCGCACTGCAAGTGAAAACCTCTACGCAGGCGGAAAAGGAATAAATATTTCAATCGTTCTCAATTCCCTCGGATACAGCAGTATGGCTCTCGGTTTTATTGCAGGTACAACAGGTGACGCCATAGAAGGACTTTTCGGTTCCTACGGCTGTACATCGGATTTCATACGTGTTTCAGAGGGCGCAAACAGAATAAATGTCAAAATCCACTCCAAAAAGGAAACCGAAATAAACGGCTCGGGTATTGAGGTCAATCAGAACGAGGTCGACAAGCTCTACGGAAAGCTCGACAACCTCGGTGACGGCGATGTTCTCGTTCTTGCAGGAAGCGTTCCGAAATCGCTTTCTTCAAAATTCTACGAAAACATCCTCAAGACCTTCAGTGGCAGAAACATAAAGTTTGTCGTTGACGCAGAGGATAAGCTCCTCATGAATGTGCTCAAGTACAAGCCGTTCCTGATAAAACCCAATCTTCCCGAACTTGAACAGATTTTCAAGGTGAAGATAAACTCCCGTGAGGAAGTTGCGTGGTATGCAAAGCAGCTCCGTGACAAAGGCGCACAGAATGTTCTCGTTTCCCTCGGAGGAGACGGTGCGGTGCTCATCACCGAAGACGGAAGAGCGCTCTACTCCCCCGTTCCCGAAGGCGAAGTACTCAACTCCGTCGGTGCAGGCGACAGTATGATTGCGGGATTTCTCGCAGGATTTTTCAATACGGGAGACATTGACCACGCTTTCAAGCTCGGAATTGCGGCAGGAAGTGCAACGGCATTCAGCCCGTGGCTTGCAACCGCAGAGGAAATAAACGCACTTTTATAATAAAAAATAGTTTTTTCCTCTTGCATTGACGAAAAAAATGTGATATACTATATTAGTTATAAAATTATTCGGAGGTACAGGTAATATGTCAATATACGAAATCATCGGTGGTGCAGTGCTTCTTCTTGCATCTGTAATCATCATCATCGCAAATCTTCTTCAGGAAACAAAGCAGCCAGGACTTAGCTCTGCTATCGGCGGAGGAAGCAATGAAAGCTTCTACGGAAAGAACAGCGGTCGTTCGAGAGAGGCAAAGCTCGTAAGATTCACAGGCGCTATGACTGTCATCTTCTTTATTGTAACTCTTGCGCTTAATCTTCTCCCGATTATTCTCGGTGATGTTGTTCTTTAATCCGATATAAAGATTATTCATAAGCCTTTGTTTGAGTCTGATACTGTCTTGAACAAAGGTTTATTTTTTAACCCAATACCCATAACGGAGGAAACCGAAATGAAAGAACTTTTCAGAAAAAAAATAATACTTTTTCTTCAGAAGGCAGGCAGAAAAGGAATGGTTGCCCGTCAGCTTGAGGCAAAATGCCATGTCAAAGGAAAGGACCTTTCGCATTACCGTGAGGCAATGAAGGAATTGCAGGACGAAGGTATCGTGCTTGAGCGCAGTCGTGGTCTGGTGCTTACCGAAGCTGTCGGTGCTTATCCCGCAAAGGTTGCCCGCATAAATAAAACATTCGGATTTCTGTCAAAGCTCGGGGACAACACAGAAGTTTTCGTGCCCGGAAAATTCCTTATGGGCGCAATGCCGGGTGATATTGTAATCGCACGCCCTATCCCCTCCCGTGCTGACGGCGAAGAGGGCGAAGTAATCAAGATTATCCGTAAAAGTGAAGCGCAGTTCACAGGAACTGTATTTTACGACAACGGAAGATATTTCGTTCAGCCTGATTCTCTCGTAAAAGACCTCATAGCTCTTGAAAAGGCAGACGGTCTTGTTGTGGGAGATAAAGTTCTCGTTGAAATCTCGAAGCGTGGAAAACGCCACTCCGAGCATACGGCAAAGGTAGTGTCCTCTTACGGCTCAAGCCTCAAGGCGTCGGCGTGTGCAAAGTCAATACTTGAGCTTCACGGAATAACTCCCGAGTTCCCTCTCGAAGTAAGCGACGAGGCTAAACGTATTGAAAACAAGGGTATAAAAGCAGACGAAATCGAACACAGACTCGACCTGCGTGATATGCTGATATTCACAATCGACGGTGCAGACACAAAGGATATAGACGACGCAATTTCGCTTTCGAAAGACGGCGAAAACTACAAGCTCGGCGTTCATATTGCCGATGTATCGTATTATGTAAGACCGAAATCCGCACTCGACGATGAAGCTTTCCAGCGTGGAACTTCTGTTTATTACGCTGACAGGGTTGTCCCGATGCTCCCGAAGGAACTTTCAAACGGAATATGCTCGTTAAATCCCAACGAGGACAGGCTTGCATTCTCCTGCCTTATGGACATTTCCGCAGAGGGCAAGCTCCTCTCGTACGAATTCAAAAAGACGGTAATCCGTTCTCGTGTACAGGGCGTGTATTCCGAAATAAATCAGATTCTCGCAAAAACAGAAAATGACGAAATAAAGGCAAAGTATGACGGTTGCTACGAAACTATCTTTCTTATGCAGGAGCTTGCCGACATCCTCACGAAGAACAAAATCGGCAGAGGCGCTCCGCAGATTGAAACGCCCGAGAGCAAGCTCGTCATCAGCGACGAAGACATCTGCGTTGACGTCTGCAACAAAACCCGTGGCAAAAGTGAGCTTATAATCGAAGAATTCATGCTTATGGCAAATCAGTCGGCAGCAAACTTCGGAAAGCTGAACGAAGTTCCGTTTGTCTACCGTATCCACGAAGACCCTGCCGAAGAAAAGATACAGACGCTCAAGGAAAACCTCGACAAGATGGGACTTCCCGTGCCGAGATTTACCGAAGTAAAACCCTATCACCTTGCGCAGATTATCGAAAAGCAGCGCAACACCGACTTCTTCCCCGTCGTGAACAATATGGTGCTTCGTTCAATGGCAAAAGCGAAGTATTCCACCGAGCCTGTCGGACATTTCGGGCTGGTGCTTTCCGACTATGCACATTTCACTTCCCCGATACGCCGCTACCCCGACCTTTCGATACACCGTATTCTTTCGGATATGATTGAGGGAATACCGTCGGCTATGTTGACAAAGACCTACGGGCAGTTTGCGGCACTCTCGGCACAGCATTCGACGGATGCGGAAATCACCGCAATGACCTGCGAGCGTGAGTGTGAGGATTGCTACAAGGCGGAATATATGACCTCCCACATCGGCGAAGAATACGACGCTGTAATTTCGAGCGTTACGGAATACGGCTTCTATGTCGAACTCGAAAACACCGTAGAGGGTATGGTACGCATAGACGATATGCCCAAGGGTCAGTACGAATACGACGGATTTATCTCCCTTACCGACGCACTTACGGGAAAGCATTACCGTGTCGGCGACAAGGTGCGTGTAATCTGCGTCAAGGCTGATGTTTCAGGAGGAAAGGTTGATTTTACAGTTAAGGAGTGATTTTAGTGACCACAAAAAACATGCTGGTATCGGCGGCAGTCGGAATTCTTATAGCCGTTGCAACTATTATACTTAAGGTCGAATTCCCGCCGATTATACTTTTCGCAGCACTCTTCGTTGCATTCTTTGCATTTTCCATCGCAAGCATATGGGGCAACAACAAAAAAATAATCAAAATGTATCAGAAATACGGTTGGTCGCAGGAGTTCATTGACAACTGCAACGCACACATCGAAAAGCAGAAAAAGCCTGTCAACAGAGTGTACCCCCTTATGTTCCTTGCACTGAAATACCATCAGAACGGAAACAACCCGATGGCAATCGAAACGCTGAAAACAAGAATTTACCTCCCCGACCTTACACCGACAAATCAGGTGTTTATCTATAACGACCTTATGTTCTATTATCTTATGGAGGGTGACCTTCGTTCCGCAGATGAGATATACTTCGCCACAAGGGAGCTTTACAAGGAGGCCAAGGTCGAAAAACACCCCGCAATTCTAGACACCCTTGCGGTACGTGAATACATCCACGGGAATTTCGACGAAAGCGTGAAACTCCTTAACGAAGCAAGAAACAAGCCTAAAATTGCTCCCACCGCGAAAATATACACCGACCTCCATCTTGCGTGGAATTATCGCAAAATGGGGCGTACCGACGAGGCAATCGCACTTCTGAAATCCGTAGCGGAAAATAAAACCGACGAATACGCCGCAAAGCAGGCATACGGGTTGCTTCGGGATATGGGAGTTGTCGATGTAACATAAATGTAACAAAATGAAACGTTACATTTTGTAAAATATTTTATACGCAAAAAAGAGGATTACCTATTGTAATTCTCTTTTTTATGTGGTATGATATTGTTACAAACACTATTTATCCATAAGGAGATTTTTTGAAGTTATGAAATACGGATACTTTGACCTCGAAAACAAAGAATATGTCATCACCAGACCCGATACACCCGCACCCTGGGCAAACTATCTCGGTGACCCCGAATACGGTGCTATCATTTCAAACAACGCCGCTGGTTACAGCTTTATCAAATCGGGCGCAAACGGAAGAATTACCCGTTTCCGTTTCAACACAATGATGGATCTCCCGGGAAGATATATCTATATCCGTGACAACGACACAAATGACTACTGGTCGGCATCATGGCAGCCCGTAGGCAAGCCTCTCGACAAGTATGAGAGCGAATGCCGTCACGGTACTGCATATACCGTTATTTCTTCAAAGTATGAAGGAATTTCAGCTGAAACAACATACTATGTTCCCCTCGGCAAAAAATACGAGGTATGGAACTGCAAGATAACCAACAATTCCGACCGCACAAGAAACCTCTCGACATTCGGCTTTGTTGAATTCACAAACGAAAGCAACTACGAGCAGGACCAGATCAACCTCCAGTACAGCCTTTTCATCTCAAAGACAGAGTTTATAAAGAACAAAATCGTACAGCACATCAGCTATCCGATTTCACACGGAAAATCCGAAGACGGAAAGTTTGAGCGTTTCCTCGGAATGACAGGTGCTGACATCACAGCTTACGAAGGCGACCTTTCAACATTCATCGGTTCGTACAGAACATACTCAAACCCGATTGCCGTTGAAAGCGGAAAATGCTCAAACCAGCTCAACTACAACTCAAACTCCTGCGGCGCACTTCAGAGTGACATTACTCTCGGCGCAGGCGAAAGCATTACACTCACATTCTTCCTTGGTGGCAACAATGCTGAAGAGGCAGACGCTGTAATGAAGGACTACGACGGAACAGACAAGGTTGCTGAAGATATCGCAGAGCTCAAGAAGTTCTGGCATGAAAAACTCAATAACTTCAAGGTAGATACTCCCGATGATGAATTCAACAATATGATAAATGTATGGAACGCTTATCAGTGCTTCATCACATTCATCTGGTCGAGAGCGGCATCATTCATCTACTGCGGTCTCAGAAACGGTTACGGTTACCGTGATACCGTTCAGGATATTCAGGGTATCATCCACCTCGACCCCGAGCTTGCATGTGACAAAATCCGTTTCATGCTTTCCGCTCAGGTTGACAACGGCGGCGGACTGCCCCTCGTAAAGTTCCACCACAACGCAGGTCACGAGGATACTCCCGACGACGAAAGCTATGTTCGTGAAACAGGACATCCCTCATACCGTGCAGATGACGCACTCTGGCTCTTCCCGACTGTATACAAGTACATCGGCGAAAGCGGAAACAAGGCGTTCATTGACGAAGTTATCCCCTTTGCAAACAACGGTGAAGGCACAGTATACGAACATCTCAAGAGAGCTATCATGTTCTCGATGGAGCGTTTAGGCCCCAACAACCTCCCCGCAGGACTTCACGCAGACTGGAACGACTGTCTCCGTCTCGGTGCGAAGGGAGAAACAACATTTGTTGCATTCCAGCTTTACTACGCAATGACAATAATGAAGGAATACGCAACAATGAAGAACGATACAGAGTATCTTTCTTATCTCGATAAAATACAGTCAGACCTCGGAAAAGCCCTCGACAAGTGTTGGGAGGATGACCGTTTCATCCGTGGCATCCGTGAGGACGGTATCGTTGTAGGTTCCAAAAAAGACATTGAGGCAAACATCTGGCTTGAGCCTCAGTGCTGGAGCGTAATTTCAGGCTTTGCCTTAAACGATAACGGCGTCAAGGCTATGGATACCGTTGACCGTGAACTCAACACAAAATACGGTGCAAGAGTTATGGCTCCTTCATATATGCATCATCAGTTTGACGGTGCGCTTATGCAGTGCTTCAACGGTTCAACAAAGGAAAACGGCGGTATCTTCTCACAGCCTCAGGGTTGGGTAATTCTCGCAGAAAGTCTCCTCGGACGAGGAAATTCAGCATACAACTACTTCCGCAGCTCCTCACCTGCTGCCATGAACGACAAGGCTGAAATCCGTGTGATTGAGCCTTACGCTCACGGTCAGTTCACCGAAAGTGTGGAGTCGCTCTTCGAAGGCCGCTCACATGTACACTGGCTCACAGGTACAGCTTCAACGGTAATGGTCGGCTGCGTAGAGGGTATCCTCGGTATGCGTCCCGACGCTGACGGACTTAAAATCAACCCGTCCATTCCTTCAAAGTGGAACAGACTTACCATCGAAAAAATCTTCCGTGGTAAAAAGCTCAACATCGAAATCAAAAACCCCGACGGAAAAGAAAGCGGCGTAAAGGAACTCATCCTCAACGACGAAAAACTCGACGGATGTTACATTCCTGCTGATAAGCTCTCCGCAGAAAACACAATTACAGTCACACTTTAAAACCAAAGCCTCGTACTGATTTGTACGAGGCTTTTTTCTTGACCTTAACGCCAAAAAATGATATAATGATTCATATGTTTACTTAAAGGGAGATTTTATGGAAACTTTCAATATCATAGTCGAAAAAATCGACGATTTCGTATGGGGTATTCCCCTTATATCGCTGATTTTGATTTGCGGAATTATCCTGACGATAAGACTCGGCGGTGTGCAGTTCAGAAAACTCGGAACAGCACTGAAATATATGGTAACTAAAGAAGACGGCGGAAAGGGAGAAGTATCATCATTCTCTGCACTCTGCACTGCACTTTCGGCAACCATAGGCACGGGAAACATCGTAGGCGTTGCAACCGCAATAGCGGCAGGCGGCCCCGGTGCTTTGTTCTGGATGGAAATTGCGGCACTTTTCGGAATGGCGACAAAATACGCCGAAGGTTTACTCGCAATAAAGTACAGAGTTAAAGACAAGAACGGTCAGATGATAGGCGGCCCTTTTTATTACATAGAAAACGGTATGGGCTCGAAATGGAAGTGGCTCGCAAAACTCTTCGCAATATTCGGATTGCTCGCAGGACTTATGGGAATAGGCACTATCACCCAGATTAACGGAATAACCTCTGCGGCAAACAATTTCTTTGACCCCGAAAAAGCAAATACAATCAGCATTTTCGGAACAGACTACACCCTCACAACGATAATCGCAGGAATAATAATCACTGTTTTTGTAGCACTCATCATCATAGGCGGAATAAAGCGTATTGCCTCCGTTTCGGGAATAGTAGTTCCCGTTATGGTAGTTGTTTATATCTCTTGCTGTCTTATAATAATCGTAACTCACATAACAGAAATCCCCGCAGCTGTTGTTAAGGTAATCGAAAGCGCATTCGGCATCCGTGCCGTTGCGGGAGGGGCACTCGGTGCGATATTCGCATCAATGCAGTCAGGCATAGCAAGAGGAATATTCTCCAACGAGGCAGGACTCGGCTCCGCACCGATTGCAGCAGCAGCCGCAAAGACAAACGAGCCTGCACGCCAAGGACTTGTCACAATGACAGGAACATTCATTGACACAATACTCGTTTGTACTATGACGGGATTATCCATCGTAATTTCAGGCTGTCTTGAAACCGCACCGCATCTTCAGGGCGTTGAGATAACAACAAGCGCTTTCATGTATGGTCTTCCCTTCCCCGAAAAAGTATCGGCATTCATACTTATGGTCTGCCTTGCATTCTTTGCATTCACGACAATTCTCGGATGGAACTACTACTCCGAAAGATGTCTTTCCTACCTTACAAATTCAAATGTTACAGCAACAAAGATTTTCCGCTGGCTTTATATAGTCGCTGTGTTCATAGGCCCTTACCTTACAGTTGAGGCTGTATGGAACATCGCCGATATCTTCAATGGTCTTATGGCTCTGCCGAATGTCATTGCACTCCTCGCCCTTTCGGGAGTGGTTGCGAGCGAAACAAAAGCCTACGAGCAAAAACTGAAGTAAAAGCAAAACGGTATCGGAGAAAAACTCCGATACCGTTCTTCTATTTCTTGTTGTCGTCAACCCACTTTTTTGCAAGACGCACATCCTCTTCGCTTGCGATATTCACACTTCCATCGGGATTGGTCTCGTTGTTTGTAACAACATAGGTTTCGTATGCCGAAAGGATTTTCTTTTCTGTCGGATAGTTGTTTTCCTTGCCTTTTTTACTCATATTCTTCCTCCTAAAGAAATTTTTTCAGTCTGTTCAGATAAACCTGTTCGTTCCGCAGGAGTCTTTCTGCCTCCGCCCTTATCTCCTTATCCGCGCCCTTTGTTTCGTTGAGCGCACGCTGAACCGCAATAATTCCCATATTAGTGCCGTTCATCATAAGCTCGGCAATTTTCCCCGAAGAACTGTCAACCGCCGTGTTATAGAATATTCCTATATCGGACATCATTCTCGTCATGGCGTTTACCTTGCGTGGCTCGGAGTCCTCCTCGGCAAGCTTCTGCTTGAAGATACGGCAGTTATCGTTGTAGCAGTCCCTCTGTGATTTCAACGCAAGGCGGAGATTTCTGTCCGACACATGCGGGATAATCCGATTTATCGACGCCGTACCCATCGAAGACGCCTTGTAGAGCTCTTTCAGGAGAAATACATTATGGCTTTTAAGTGTCATATAGATACCCTCGCTTTTATTTTATTGCTACTAGTATGTGCCGTTTTTTTGAAAATATTTGTTGACTATTTGTTAACAATATGTTATGATATAGTTGTATAAAATATATGATAGGAGAAAAAACAATGAAAAAAACAAAGCTTATGGCACTGCTCACTGTGGGAATTTTATCTCTCACGGCATTTACAGCGTGTGAAATGCCCGAAGGCAAAACTCCCGCTGAAACAACACCAGACTCAACAAACGGCGAAACAATCGAAATCGACGTTGAAAAAGAAAGAATAGCTCACGCTGTTTCTATGTCAATGGAAGTTTATGATATTGATTTAGGCGATATAAACGATGTGAACAATCCCTATTACCTGTGGGATGTTATCGGTTGGTACGGTGCTATCCGAAATCCCGAAAATCCTGCTATGACCGAAAACGAAGCCTTCGAAATCCAGAAGGTAATCACAGGTGGCGACTTTGTAGCCATTGAAGACTACTACTGCGAAGAAAACGAAGTAACAAAATCCGAAAGCAACGGAGAAATTACATACACCTTCAACGAGCAGAAGGATTATTTCGAAACCATATTCGGAATGTACTATTCCTACGAAAGCAGAATGAACGACGAAGGTTCAATAGTCATCACCCTCACCGACCACCTCGATGACGCTGAAATTGTGCACGAATACACATTCGACTTTACCGAAAGTGATATGGACAACGGAGTACACAACTATTACCTTTCAGCAATAGGCTTCAATGACCTTACAGAAATGTACGAGTCAGCGGGAACAATAGCTCCCTTTACTGTTGAAGACCTCATAAACGCAAATAACCCGGGCAACCTCATCGACAGATTCGGCTCATACCAGACAATCAACTCATCAACATACGGTGAATATATAACCACCTACTACTTAAGAAAAGACAGCTATGCAACTGTATGGCACGAAACTTACGAAGACGATACAGAAAGCTACGGCGGATGGTACAGAGGCATAACCTATTCAACTGACGGAGAGGGCAAAATCAGAGCGTATATAGACCTCGAAAATTATTATGACCAATTTTCAAATCCCTTCAACGGTACTGAATATATGTTCGATTACGGCACACCCTATATCCTTGAAGAAACAGACGACGAATATAAATTCGAAATCATCAGCGAATATTCTTTCAAGGGAGCAACTCCCGCCGTATACACAGTAAAGAAAGAAGACCTCAGGCTCGTTTTCATCGATTATAAGAACGATTCCGCATGCCTTAATGTCATCTACGATAATGTAGAAGTTGACGAGCACGGTGCTTTCGACTGCTGGGACAAGAACGAGCTTAGAACGGTAACTTATATCGAACTTGAGGAATACTACCCCATCGGCGAGAAAAAGAGCGTAGCAACAATCTCTGTTCCTGAAAACTGGAACCTTCAGGTTAACGAATATTACGGCTATGAATATGCCGACGAAAACTGCTCTGCCCCCTTTGAATACCCCGGGGATTACAGTGGCGACTACACGGTATATGTTTCCTACGCAGTGGGTTAATGACAATAAAAAACACCATTCCGATGTCGGAGTGGTGTTTTTTCATTTCATTATACGTTCTTTTTGCTTTTCTGCAATTTGATTACCTTCAGGCGTGAGAAATCCTCACGCTCTTTTTCTTCGAGGCTGTCGCTTATGAACTTCACAACTCCCTGGAATTTCGGAATCATAATGTTCTTGAGCGCATTTGCTCTCGACTGCGTTTTCTTTACGGCAATCGCAAGTCGGTATATGCTGTTTTCGACCTCGGCAAGCACCGCTGTAAGCTGTTTTACCCTGTCAAAGCAATAGTAGGCATAGTCAAGTTCATCGTTGGTGTGATACAAACCGTAGGAAATCTTCAGTTTCTTTTTCTTTATCGTGACTTTGGGAAGTTCAACGCCCATGACGCTACGGTATTTTACCTCTACGCTGTTGTCGACAGGTACCGCCTGAGCTACCTGCTCCACGATACCCATTGTAAGCTGGGCACGTTGCAACGCCGTGTAAGCCTCGGAATACGCCTCTTCTATACTTCCACGGAGTCCCTTTGCGTCGTCAACAAGTGACATAAGCTCACGTATGAGAATGTTTCTCTTGCGGTCGAGCAATTCATAGCCGAGCTGCGACAACGCCAGAGACTTCTTTGCATTCATCAGATTACCCTTGGTAGGAAAAATCTGCTCTGCCACAAACTCAGCCCCTTTCTGTTAAACGAATTTCTTTGCCGCCTCGGGATTGTATTTCTTCTCAAGCAGCTTTTCATCCACACGGTCAAGCTCCGAAATCGGAAGTAGCGATAAAAGCTCCCATCCCAGATCAAGCGTCTGTTCAATACTGCGGTTTTCATCAAAATTCTGAGAGATGAAATATTTTTCGAACATAACCCCGAAGTTCATATAAGCCTTATCGGTTTCGGAAAGCTCCTCCTCACCGATAACCGACGCCAGCGCTCTTGCATCCTGCACTCTTGCGTAGCACGCAAAAAGCTGGTTTGAAACAACTGCGTGGTCGTCTCTTGTATAGCCTTCACCGATACCGTCCTTCATAAGTCGTGACAACGACGGCAGTACCGAGATTGACGGATACACTCCCGTCTGGTCAAGCCCTCTGTCGAGAACTATCTGCCCCTCGGTAATGTATCCCGTAAGGTCAGGCACGGGGTGAGTAATATCGTCATTCGGCATTGTAAGTATAGGTATCTGCGTAACGCTTCCTTCAGCATTTTCAATTACTCCCGCTCTTTCGTAAAGCGATGCAAGGTCGGAGTAAAGGTAGCCGGGATAGCCCTTACGCCCGGGGATTTCTCCCTTCGATGACGAGAATTCACGCAGAGCCTCGGCGTACGAGGTCATATCCGTAAGAATTACAAGGATATGCATATTCTTTTCATACGCAAGATACTCTGCAGTTGTAAGCGCACATCTCGGCGTAAGAATACGCTCGATAATCGGGTCGTCGGAAAGATTCAAAAACATTGCAACCTTTGAAAGCACTCCGCTTTCTTCAAAGCTGCGTCTGAAGTAATCGGCAACGTCGTTCTTTACTCCCATTGCGGCGAAAACAACAGCGAATTCCTTTCCGTCGTCCTCGGCGATTTCTGCCTGACGGACAATCTGTACAGCGAGCTTGTTGTGTGACAAGCCCGAACCCGAAAATATCGGAAGTTTCTGCCCTCTGATAAGCGTTGTAAGGCAGTCGATAGTTGAAATTCCCGTTTTGATGTAGTTTCTCGGATATGTTCTCGAAACGGGATTGAGCGGCTTGCCGTTGATGTCCATATACTTCTCGGCATAAATTTCACCGAGTCCGTCGATAGGTCTGCCCGAGCCGTTGAATACACGCCCGAGAACCTCCTCGGAAAGCGGCATTTCAAGCGGACGCCCTGTAAATACCGTTCTTGTATTTACAAGTGAAAGTCCCTTTGTATCTTCAAAAACCTGTAAAACTACCTTGTCACCCGCAACTTCAACCACTCGCCCGCAACGCATAGTTCCGTCGTCGAGATGAATTTCCGCAATTTCGTCAAAGCTCGCACCCTCAACCTTGTCGAGAACAACAAGAGGGCCGTTTATTTCTTTAAGTCCGACATATTGCAGTCCCATAGAAAAACTCCTCCGAAAATCAATTTATTTCTGCTGTAAGTCTATTCATAACCGTACTGATTTCGTTGTCGAGAGAATCGAACATATCAAGTCTGTCGTTAGGAATATCATACTTTACTTTTATAACTCTTTCAAACATTCCCGTTTCAATCATAAGGCTGATGGGAATACCCCTTGCAATTGCACTTCTGCAATCGTCATAGAGTCTGAGAATAGTTTTCATCATACAGTTCTGCTTTTCAAGCGGAACATAAGTGTCGTCCTTGTGGTATGCGTTCTGCTGGAGAAATCCCACACGGATAACCCTTGCCGTTTCTATGATGAGCTTCTGGTCATCGGGAAGAACATCCGAGCCTATGAGCTTTACAATCTCCATAAGGTTGCTTTCCTCGACGAGAAGATTATTTATTCTTCTGCGGCGTGAGAGGAATTCCTCCCCTACCTTTTCTTTATAGAAATCCGAAAGCTCGTCGACATACTCGCTGTAGCTTGATGTCCAGTTTATCGCAGGATAATGACGGGCATACGCAAGCGACTTGTCAAGCGCCCAGAAACATCTGATGAAACGCTTTGTATTCTGCGTTACAGGTTCGGAGAAGTCCGAGCCCTGAGGCGATACCGCCCCGATAATCGTTATCGAACCTTCACTGTCGTTGAGGTTTTTCATATAACCTGCACGCTCATAGAACGCAGAAAGTCTTGACGGAAGATACGCTGGGAAGCCTTCTTCGGCAGGCATTTCTTCAAGTCGTCCCGAAATTTCACGGAGAGCCTCTGCCCATCGTGAAGTAGAGTCCGCCATTATAGCGATATGGTATCCCATATCACGATAGTATTCCGCAAGTGTAATTCCTGTGTAAATCGAAGCCTCACGGGCAGCAACGGGCATATTCGAGGTGTTTGCGATAAGTACCGTTCTGTCGGTAAGATGATTTCCCGACTTGGGGTCTATAAGCTCGCTGAATTCCTCCAGAACCTGAGTCATTTCGTTTCCACGCTCACCGCAGCCGATGTAGACGATAATATCCGCATCGCACCACTTTGCAAGCTGGTGCTGTGTCATCGTCTTACCCGTACCGAATCCTCCCGGGATTGCGGCTGTTCCGCCCTTTGCAATAGGAACAAGGGTATCGATAACTCTCTGTCCCGTAATAAGCGGAGTATCTATGCGAAGTCTGTCCTTCACGGGACGAGCCTGCCTGATAGGCCACTTCTGGCAAAGGGTAAGCTCTTCCTCACCATCGTCGGTTTTCAGCTTTGCAACAACGTCATTGATTTTGTATTTTCCGTTCGGGGCAGTCCATACAATTTCACCCGATTTAAGAGGCGAAATCATACAGCGATGCTCAATAAGTGCAGTTTCCTGACACTTTGCATAAACATCTCCGCCCGATACAACATCACCGCTCTTAACGGTGACGGTCACATCATATTCCCTCTCTGTATCAAGGCTGGGAACAGATGCACCCTCGGGAATAAACGCTCCTCCGAGCTTTTCAAGCTCTTTCAGCGGGCGTTCTATTCCGTCAAAAATATTTGAAATAATTCCGGGGCCGAGAGTTACGCACATGGGCGAGCCTGTGGTTTCAACGGGCTCTCCCGGCATAAGACCGGTAGTAGATTCGTATACCTGTATCGTCGTAAACTCGGAATTTATGCCGATAACCTCACCGATAAGACGCTTTTTACCGACATAGACCATTTCAAGCATCTGAAAATCCCGTGCGTCCTTGATTTTTACAACAGGGCCGTTTATTGAATATATTTTATTCTCCAAGCCTATCCCCTCAATTCAACTGATTATCCGTTGCGGTAACTGCCGCAATTTTTCCGCTTGCCGCAAAGAATTTTTTCTCCTCGCCGAAAACGGTATCTATAGTCTTGTCAACAAGCACGGATTTTTCGGGATAATACACCGAAAGTCCGCCGAGTTTTATTAGCTTGTCCGCTTTGAAAGTCACCTTTTCGCCGCAGAGCTTTCTGAGTTCAGCCTCGTATTTCATATCGTCCGACGAAAGATATACGATTTCAGTACCCGAAAGCTTCTCGTCCGAAAGAAGATTTTTCAAGTACGGAAGATACTTTTCCGTTTTTCTGAATTCAGCAATTCTGCCGCTGATGTTACCGAAAATTCTGTCGGTGATTTCCATGCGGCGACGAAGAATATCCTGCTTTATTTCCAGTTCGGATTTTGCCGTAATAAGCGAATATTTTCTTTCAGAAGCCTTTGCGCTCCCCTGAATATCGTCGTACGCCTTCTGCAAAGAATCCTCATTCGCCTTTGCGACTATCTTTTTCTTCTCAGCCTCAGCGTCTTTTATTATCTTTTCGGTAGTGTCTGAAATTTCTTTTTTGAGCACATCAAAAAAATGTTCAACTCTCTCTGAATTTTCCGCAGAGAAATCAACCGAATTCTTTGTTTTTGCCATTCCTAATCCCTCCGTTAGCTTAAAGGCTTATACCTATTGCCTCCTGAAGATAGCGTGAAATCGTCGAAGTAATATGCGAAGTTGCGTGTCTGTCGGGAATTTCAACTACAAGCGGACGCTTTTTCTTCAGCTTGAAATCATAGATGTAATCCCCGCACATTTCAAACAGCTTATCGGTAAGGAGAACCACCGCAATATCGGGATTTTCCGCCGCCCTGTTAAGCTCGTCCCTGACTTCGCTTTCGTTGTGTACGATAACGCCGTCAATACCTGCAAGCCGCATGCCCGTATGGGTATCGGCATTGTCGCTTATCAGATAGAACTGCATAATACCATTCTCCTTCAGTTTAGCCGAGTTTTCCGAGAATCATAAACGAAATAAGGAAGCCGTAAAGTGCAACACCTTCACCGAGCGCAACGAAGATAAGCGCCTTTGAGAAAGCCTTGGGTTCTTCCGATACAGCACCGATAGCTGCGGGAGCGGCAGCGGCTACTGCGATACCACATCCGATTGAACCGAAGCCTGTTGCGAGTGCGGCAGCGATATATCCGAGTCCGTCGCTGTCAGCCTTTGCACTTTCTGCTGCTGTTGTTTCCGCAACAGGAGCGTCAGCTTCAACTTCAGCATTTACGCCGAGTCCTACGGGAAGTGCAACCATAAGCACAAGTGTTGCAACGAATGTCACGAGATTTGTGCGGAAAGCGTTTCTTCTTTTTCTTTCATCTCCGCCCTTGACTGCGATTACGATAAGGGGCATGATAATAACTGCCACTGCGATAAAAGGTACTAAATACATCATAATATTTTCCTCCGTTTATTTCTTTGTTGCTAATTCACTTCTCATATTTACAGGAACGAACGGGTAACCGTCGCCGTCGTAAAATCTTGAGAAAATTTCATAAAATTCAAGTCGTAATGACTGAATACCTACAATAAGTCCTTCCATACCGATAACGAAAATGTTTCCGATAACGATAACGACCATTCTTGCCGCCTCGCTGCCTGCACTTTCCGCAAGGAGCATTACAACCGACATCATTCCTGCGTGAGAGAGGATAAATCCTCCTACTCTGACGAAAGAAAGCGTATTCGTTGCAAAACTGAGCGCAAACTCAAACACCTCGAAGAAGTTAGAGGCGATATAGTCACCAAGTGAGACTTTTTCCAATCTCTTGTGTGCAAGTATAGCACCGAGAGGCTCTCTGAAAAACATCAGCAGTGCAGGAATTACAATCAGACAGATTATATATGCGGGAGTGATGAAGTCAAGTTTCAGCAGAATGCCACCGACGAGAGCCCCTACCACTGCCACGAAGAACACAAGCCCCGCAAGTCCATTGTTCGAGAAAAGCGCACGCTCGTAATCCTTTTGTTTTAAGCCTATGCATATATTGACGATAATCGTCATTATAATGAAGAATATACCGATTGCGATTGCTCCGTACAGAACGGTGTTTATGCTGTGCATTACCTCGAACGGCTTTTCTTCAAAGCCCATTGCGTAGAATACAGGATTCAGGAGTTCTTCAAAGCCGAACACACTTCCGAATATAAATCCGAACACGGCACTTGCTATTCCCACTCTCGCAAGAATTGCGCCGAGCTTGTTTTTTGTCAACTTCCAGATGAGCATTCCCGCTATCGAAATGACAAGTCCCTGCCCCAGATCCGCAAACATAAGCCCGAACAACAGCGTGTATGTCACAGCGACAAGCATTGTCGGGTCGTAACCCTTGCCCGAAGGCAGACCATACATCTCAACAAACATTGAAAACGGCTCTGCGAATTTATTGTTTTTGAGCAATGTAGGCGGTGTGGAATGTTCATCCACAGGTGCCGTCATAACCGAAACTGTATCGAGGTCACTGAAAAGTTCCTTGAACGCCTTGGATTTTTTCTTCGGCACATACCCCGAAATCGCAACATACTTTTCGTTGTAATAGCCTGCGTATCTTCTCAGCTCAAACGCAATATCAAGCTTTCTCAGCTTTGAATAGAGCTTGTCCAGATATTCCTCACGGCTTTCAACGAAAGCGTGAAGTTCCTTTTCGAGCTTATCTCTTTCTGTCGTTGCCACCGCAAGCTCCTCGGAGTTTTTCGCCGCTGCGTCCTTACCTGTACCCTGTACAAAGTCGGGAAGATGAATACGCTCAAAATACAGCGAACGGAATGTTCCGTCTACCAGGTCTTTGTTTTCCTTTGTGGTGAAATACATTCCCCAGTAGTATTCGCCGTCGTCATCGTAAATGTTGAAAATAAACGGCTCATGCTCATGATACGACAGCTTGTAGTAGCTCGATATCGGGAGTCTTCCGAATCGCACACGGACATTATCGCACATGAACAATTTCTGATAATCCGCATCAATTCCGTCGAGATGCTTGAGCTGTGCCTCAACCTGTCTGCGCAGAGTGATTTCTTCGTTCAGCTCATCAATTCTGTCCTTTATATTGCGGATTTCGTCGCCGAGTTCTTCTATGCACCGCCCGATTGATTCGGGGTCATTGGCTTCAAAATCCTCGCAGTCCACTTCCCTGGGGTCATATCCCATCTTTGAATAAAAGGCATTCAGCCTCTCGGAAAGTGCAATATAGGGATTTTCTTCATTCGGAACGACAAGCGCATTGTTCTCGTTCTTTTCAGGCTGTTCAATATGGAAACATTCGCTGTTGTAGCATCTTTCCAGCACATCGTCAATATTCTCTCTGTAACACAGAATGTTGACGGTTTCCAGCTTTTCTATCGCCATTTTCCTTTCACCTCTGTTATATCAGACTATTATCAGCAGGCGTTCTATTTCCTGCGGGGAAACATTGTACCTCACGCCTTCGATAATAGTTGTAATATTCTTTACCTCTGCAGACAGCAGGAACAGTATTGTATACAGACTTACCGCCGCATTTGTCGTTCTTCTCAGATACAGCTTTGCGTACTTGCTTTTAAGCCGCAATATGTCATACTGTATAGTTGATTTGCTCATATCGGGATTTGCCTCACGCATCTGCCGCCCGAAGCCTGTTTCCGACAGTACAGATACATACTCGTCAGCGCCTTCGGTGTTGAGCATTTCCTTCCACTTGTGTGAAGGTATTCTGCTTTTCACGGGAAGTATATGCTCCGAAATTTCACTCTCATCCGCCTGCGAAAAAGCCTTGAATCTGAATGCGTTATAGATGTTGTTGAGGTCGTACATCAGGCTTATTATTCCTATTAAGTCCTTTGCGTTCTTTCCCGAGAAATTTTCCTTCACGGCTTTTGTAACCCAACCGACATAATAGCCTCTCAGCTTGGTGTCTATTCCCGTACAGTCGTAATCTCCGTCCTCGTCGGGCTTTTCATCCTTGATAATATCGTAGTACGGAGTTTTCCGTATTGCCTCAAGCATTTCGCCGTAGGTTTTTGCTTCGGCAAGCTTTGTCATATCAAACGATGCGTGCTGTATCATATACATCGGCAGGGTGTTGACAAATTCCTCACTATGCCCTGCGTTTATATATATCACGCAACGGATTATTGCACTGATTTCGTTTATAATTACACGATAATTGAAAAAATCCATCTTCGTGAGATTCTGGAATTTGCAAAGTCTTACATATTCTTCGAGAGTTTCACGGTCAAGGATTTCCTCAAGATACCCACGGTGAACGGTGTTTATGTCTATGTTGGACATACATTCCGAGAAATGCGTTTCTCTCTTCAGATAATCCGCAATTTCCGCTATGCTCGTCTTTTTAAGAAGCTCCTTGTAATCTTCTTCCTTTAGTCGCTTTCCGTAAAGTGCCCTCGCCTTTGCTACCGTCGCATTGAGCGAATACTGAAGCATATCAACCGTCACACTCCTTTCCCGTGAATCTTAACAGAATAGTTACTCCCCTATAATTCTGGAGAATATCTCATCCTCTATCTTTTCGTGCTGTTCGTCGTAGAATTTTTCGTATCCCGCAATAGTTTCATCGTGCTGTTTTTTAGCCTCATTGATTACATACTGCGAAGCCTGCTGTTCAACATACTCAATTTTATCCATTCTCTTTTCGGCACGGTCAAGTGCGGATTTTTTTATTTCCTCCGCCTCTTTTTCCGCCTCGGAAATAATATCGTTGCTTTTCATCATAGCCTTGCTGATTTCGTCCTGAGCATTGTCTTCGGCCTCAATAATTCTGTTGATGATATTCTCGTACATAACAAGCACCTCCTTATATATTAAATAGGTATAAATCGCAAACATAGATATTATACTCCTATTTATTCTGAAATTCAAGTATAAAAAAACAAAAAACGCATTAAATTTTAATGCGTTTTTTGTAATGTAAAATATTAGTTTTTAAGACTGTGGAGAGGTGCAGGAATCTGTCCCCCACGATTTATGAATTTTGAGGGTGACGCCGTGTTCACCTTCATTACAGGGCCACATCCGAAAAGTCCGCCCCAGTCGAGTTCTTCGCCGATATCCTTGCCGATTGCAGGGATAACTCTTACCGCTGTTGTCTTGCTGTTTACCATACCGATTGCAGCTTCGTCAGCGATAATTCCCGAGATTACTTCTGCCGTTGTATCTCCCGGAATTACAATCATATCAAGTCCTACCGAGCATACAGCCGTCATAGCCTCGAGCTTTTCGATTGAAAGCGAGCCGAATCTTGCAGCGTCAATCATACCTGCGTCTTCGGAAACGGGGATAAATGCGCCCGAAAGTCCGCCTATTCTTGAGCAAGCCATTACGCCGCCCTTTTTAACCGCATCGTTGAGAAGTGCGAGTGCGGCGGTTGTTCCGTGTGCGCCGCAGTGGTCAAGACCGATTTCTTCGAGGATATGCGCAACACTGTCGCCGACAGCAGGTGTGGGAGCGAGTGAAAGGTCAACTATTCCGAACGGAACGCCGAGTCTTTCGGAAGCTGTAACGCCTACAAGCTGTCCTACCCTTGTAATCTTGTATGATGTCTTCTTGATAATATCAGCAACACCCGCAATGTCTGAATCGGGGTACTTTGAAAGTGCGGAACGTACAACACCGGGGCCCGAAACTCCTACATTTATAATGCAGTCAGGTTCGCCGACGCCGTGGAAAGCACCTGCCATAAACGGATTGTCATCGGGAGCGTTACAGAACACAACGAGCTTTGCCGCACCGAAACAAGCGTTGTCGACAGTCTTTTCGGCTGCCTCACGGACAATTCTTCCCATCATTTTGCAGGCGTCAAGGTTGATACCCGTCTTTGTCGAACCGATATTCACCGACGAGCAGACATTGTCTGTCGTTGCAAGTGCTTCGGGGATTGAATTGATAAGCTCAATATCTCCCGCTGAGAAGCCCTTCTGTACCAGCGCCGAATACCCTCCGATAAGGTTTACGCCGACCGCCTTTGCAGCTCTTTCCATTGTCTTTGCAAACTTAACGGGGCTCTGTCCCTTGCAAGCCGCCGAAACGATAGCGATAGGGGTTACCGAAAGTCTTTTGTTGATGATAGGAATACCGAATTCCTTTTCAATCTTTTCAGCAACGGGAACAAGGTCCTTTGCACAGCGTGTAATCTTGTCGTACACCTTGTCGCACGCCTTGTCTATGTCGCTGTCGATACAATCGAGGAGCGACACACCCATCGTGATTGTTCTTATATCAAGACATTCGTCCTGAATCATTCTTATGGTTTCAAGAATATCGTATGCGTTAATCATATTTTCCTCCTATATCCTGTGCATTGCGTCGAAAATATCTTCGTGCATTGTGTGGATAGAAAGGCCGAGCTCCTCACCGAGCTTTGTCATACGGTCTGCAAGCACTGTAAATTCAACATTGAGGTCAGAAATGTCAACCATCATAATCATCGCAAACATATCCTGCATAACAGACTGTGTAACCTCGATTACATTTCCGTTGTACTCTGCACAGATTGTGCTCACCTTTGCGAGAATTCCTACTGTATCCTTACCGATAACGGTCAAAACTGCTCTCATTTGTGTTTCCTCCATATTTTAAAAATATTACAGGGATTGTTAATATCCCGACAATATCAATATTATATCATACTTTCACAAATAAGTGAACATATTAATCAAACAATTTTGGCATTATTTTTTTCATTTTTTCTGTAATTATAGTCTAAAGTGTGGTATAATTTATCTGTACTTTTATTTATTCGGAGGATAATCATGCTTAATCTCATAGATTGCCATACACACTCGAACATTTCCCCCGACGCCGACAAAAATGCGTTTACAGAGGATATGATAGCCCGTGCCCGTGACCTCGGGCTCGTTGCATACGCAATAACCGACCACTGCGAAGTAAGCCAGTGGTACGACCTTGAACATTACGGTTTTGAGGACAACGGCTATGACGACTACGGCTTTGACAAGATGTTTGAGCGTTCGATGGTCGCAAACACCGCCGCAAAAGAAAAATTTGACGGAAAATTCAACTTCATCTGCGGAATTGAACTCGGACAGGCAACCCACGACTTTGAGATTGCCGAAAAAATCGTTGCCGACAAGCGCCTCGACTTTGTAATCGGGTCTATGCACAAGCTCCCGAACTACGATGATTTTGCGTTTATCGACTACAACAACTACGATATTCCCGACCTTATGGAAAAATATTTTTCCGAAATACATAAGCTCTGCAAATGGGGAAAATTCGATGTTCTCGGTCACCTCACCTACACACTCCGCTATATCGAAGGCAACTTCGGTATGAAGGTTGACCTTGCACCTTATGAGGAAATCATCCGTGACAGCCTGAAAATTCTCGTTGAAAACGGTAAGGGTATCGAAATCAATACAAGCGGTCTGCGTCAGAAATACGGCAAAACCTTCCCCGATTTGTACTGGGTGAAGACCTTCCGTGAGCTTGGCGGAGAAGTCCTTTCAATCGGCTCGGACGCACATTCAGTCGAAGACCTCGGAAAAGGCGTTGCCGACGGTGCGGAAATAGCAAAATCCGCAGGCTTTGAATATCTCTGTCACTTCAAGGAAAGAAAACCTGTTTTCACTAAAATATAGACACAGCCGTGTTTTTATGCTATAATTCATTGAATAGCCACAACAAACAGAACGGAGGAAATACATTATGGATACTTTAATCAAGTTGCTCAAGCAGAATTCTCGCCTTTCCGACGCACAGCTCGCCGCCATGACAGGCAAGACAGAAGCTGAAATAAAAGCCGCCATCGAACAGCTCGAAGCGGACGGAGTAATAAAAGGATACAGCGTTATCCTCGACGAAGAAAAAGCCGAAAAGGACGTTGTCACAGCAATTATAGAACTTAAGGTGACTCCGCAGGCAGGCTGTGGCTTTGACCAGATTGCAAAGACAATAATGATGTACGAGGAAGTTTCCGCCGTAACGCTTATGTCTGGCGGCTATGACCTTGCTGTTACAGTAACCTCATCGAGCCTCAAGGACATTGCACTTTTCGTCGCCCAGAGACTTTCGGGCATTGACGGGGTGTTATCGACAACAACCCACTTTGTGCTCAAGAGATACAAGGAAAAGGGATTTATCATCGACGAGGAGGAAACCGACGAAAGACAGTTCGTTTCCCCGTAATTTTTCAAAACGAGGTAAAATAAAATGGATTACGATAAAATACTATCCGACAAGATAGTGAACATAAAACCGTCGGGAATACGAAAATTTTTCGACATTGCATCGAAGAAAAAAAGCGTAATCTCTCTCGGAGTGGGAGAGCCTGATTTCCCGACACCGTGGTCGGTAAGGCGTGCCGCAATAAATGTTCTCGAAAGAAAACGCACGACCTACACCGCAAACCCCGGTCTTGAAGAGCTCCGCACGGAAATCTCAAGAAAGATAAAAAGAACACTCGGCGTTGACTACGAAAACAACGAAATCATCGTTACAGTCGGCGGTTCGGAGGCTATCGACCTTGCAATCCGCTCGGTTGTAAACCCAGGCGATGAAGTTCTCATCGTAGAGCCGTGTTTCGTCTGCTACGCACCTATTGTTGAACTTAGTCACGGAATTCCCGTTCCGCTTGAAACAAAGATGGAAAACGAATTCAAACTGACAGCAGACATACTGAAAGAAAAGATAACCGACAAGACAAAGCTGCTCATACTTCCCTACCCCAACAACCCGACGGGTGCGGTAATGACAAAGGAAGACCTTGAGCCGATAGCAGAAATCCTCCGTGACACAAACATTGTTGTTATGAGCGACGAAATCTATTCCGACCTCACATACGGGATGAAGCATTTTTCTATCGTTCAGCTTGACGGAATGAAAGAACGCACGATACTCGTAAACGGTTTTTCAAAAGCCTACGCTATGACAGGCTGGCGTTTAGGATATGTTTCGGGACCTTTCCCGATTATCAAGCAGATGCTCAAGCTCCACCAGTATGCGATAATGTGTTCTCCCACGGTAAGCCAGTGGGCAGGAGTGGAGGCTCTCCGCAACTGCGACGACGAGGTAGAAAAAATGGTGAAGGAATACGACACCAGAAGACGACTTCTCGTCAAGGAATTCAACCGCATGGGGCTTGAATGTTTTGAACCTGAGGGTGCATTCTATGTATTCCCCTGCATAAAGAGCACGGGACTTTCAAGCGAAGAATTCTGCAGCAGGCTTGTCGAAGAATACGATGTTGCCATAGTTCCCGGAAACGCCTTCGGCGAAAGCGGAGAAGGCTTTGTCAGAGTATCCTACGCATACTCGATAAACCATCTGGTCGAAGCACTCAAGAGAATTGAGGAATTTCTTAATAAACTGAAAAGTGAGAAATAATCATGGACAAAATCACCGTAAAAGCATACGCAAAAATAAATCTTTCCCTCGACATAACAGGAAAGCGTGATGACGGCTACCACCTTCTCAGGACGGTAATGCAGTCAATTTCGATATGCGACATCATCACCATCACAAAAACCGCAGGGGAAGAAATCACCATATCCTGCGACAATCCCGCAATCCCTCTCGGAGAGAAGAATATTGTATACAAGACCGCAAAAATGTTCTTTGCCGAAACGGGAAAATCCTCGGGTCTTGACATTGCGATAGAAAAGCACATTCCCCATCAGGCAGGAATGGGCGGCGGAAGTGCAGATGCAGCGGCTATGCTCGTCGCACTCAACACGCTTTTCGACGCAGGTCTTACGACCGAAAAGCTCTGCGATATAGGTGTTGAGCTTGGTGCGGATGTTCCTTTCTGCATTGAAGGCGGAACGGCACTCTGCGAAGGTATAGGAGAGATTATTACTCCCCTCGCTCCGCTCAAGAACTGCACCGTTCTTATATCCAAGCCCAAAAAAGGAATTTCCACCGTCGAGGCATTCCGTGTATATGACAGCCTCAGCGGAATATCACACCCCGATGTTGACGCAATGATTGACGCTATCAACAACGGCGCACCGTATGCTCAGTACTGCAAGAATGTCCTTGAATTCACAGCACTTCTCGCCGAACTTGACGAAATCAAGAGCGGTATGAAGGCTTTCGGGGCTGTTGCCTCCTGTATGACGGGAAGCGGCTCTGCGGTGTACGGACTTTTCGACAACGAGCTTTCCGCAAAGGAATGCTACGCAAAGCTCCGGACAGATGTAGGCTTTGCAGAAATCTGCCACCCCGTAAATCACGGCTGCGAAATAATATAGGCGAGCCGCCTCGGGCATACGTATCGTACGGATAAAACAGATTTACTTTATCCGCTCGGTAACGCTATAAATGTTTGTATTTCACTTATCAATAAGGCGAGCCGCCTCGGGCATACGTATCGTACAGATAAAACAGACTTACTTTATCCGCTCGGTAACGCTATAAATGTTTGTATTTCACTTATCAATAAGGCGAGCCGCCTTTGGCAATTCACAATAAAAAATCAAGGGTATCGGGTTCTTCACCCGATACCCTTTTTATTTTCATTCTAAAGCAGAATTTCCTTTACGTCCATAGACCACTCAAACTCTCCGATTTCGTAGTGCTGTGGTGTTTCGCTGTTTGAATCCTTGATTATAAGGCATTCGTTTCCGTTTGAGGTTGTTCCCCACTCAACTTCGGGGATTTCGTGTCCACGGTGATTGTATTTACGCTGTTTGTAGCCCGTTGCCCTGAAATGAATTCCGAACTTGTCAAAGTCCAGATTGTTAGGCTCAACATAAACCACAACATTACCCTCGGACTGATTCTGTATATCCATAATATAGTATCTGTACTCTCCCGTAGGGGAAACATTCTCGGTGATGAGAGTGTCGTTCGTTTTTGTGATGAAAAGATTTATGACAATAAAGAACGCAAGCGCTCCGAGTATATATCCCAGCAGGAATATAGTGCCGAATACCGTCTTTACCATTTCGCTTGCACCACAGCCGAAGAAAATCGTGAGTGCAACAAAAATAACGGGAATTGCAACCCAGAGGTTATGCACATTCAGGAATACAACGGGTATCGACAGGAACATAAGAAGCATCGCAAGTATCGAAGTCAGCACCTGTTTTCTTGAATAAAGCATAAGCACCAGCGCAACAAGGCTGATTACAAGAAAAATCCCGATATATTTGCCGAAATTGACAATTTCGGTATCGTAAAAAAAGGAATTGAACCCGAGCCACGCCATTAATACTGCGTAGAGGTAACAAACAAGAGAAACTCCCCTCTTTACCCAGACATTTTTCAGAAATTTCATCAAAACTCCTCCAAAAGATAACTTTACAATACAAAGTATAGCACATAATCACTATAAAATCAATTACAGATATATTACAATTGCACAAAAAACGGCGTCGGAGCAAAATCCAACGCCGTTATTATTATCGGTTGCCTAGTTCGAGATAATCACGTCTGTCGCAGATACTCTTGTATGCAGGACGCATAATCTTACCACGACCGACAAGCTCCTCTATTCTGTGCGCAGACCAACCCGCAATTCTTGCAATCGCAAAAATCGGAGTGTAGAGTCCGAGCGGAAGTCCGAGCATATCATATACAAAGCCACTGTAAAAATCGACATTCGCAGAAACACCCTTGTAAATTCTGCGTTCCTTTGCGATAACTTCGGGGGCGAGCTTTTCCACCTTCGAATAAAGCGCAAATTCCTTCTGAAGTCCCTTTTCATCGGAGAGTTTCTTTACAAAGCCACGGAAAATCTCTGCTCTCGGGTCGGAAACGGAATATACAGCGTGACCCATACCATAAATAAGACCTGCGTTGTCAAATGCCTCTTTATGCAGAAGTCTTGCGAGGTAATCCGCAATTTCGTCTTCGTTTTCCCAGTCCTTTACGGTCTTCTTCATATCGTTGAACATCTGCACAACCTTGATGTTCGCACCGCCGTGACGAGGTCCCTTGAGAGAGCCGAGCGCCGCCGCAATCGCCGAATATGTATCCGTACCCGAAGAAGATACAACATGCGTCGTGAAGGTTGAGTTATTTCCTCCGCCGTGTTCAGCGTGAAGTACAAGGCAGATGTCAAGAATTTTCGCCTCAAGCTCTGTATACTTGTTGTCGGGACGGAGAAGCCTGAGTATATTCTCCGCAGTTGAGAGGTTTCTGTCGGGAATATGAATGAACAGACTGCTGTTCTCGTGATAGTGCTGATAAGCCTGATAGCCGTAAACCGACAAAAGCGGGAACAACGCTATAAGCTCAAGGCACTGGCGGAGTACATTCGCCGTAGATGTATCATCGGGGTTTGTGTCATACGAATAGAGTGTGAGAACACTTCTTGCGAGAGTGTTCATCATATCTGTACTCGGCGACTTCATAATAATATCACGAACAAAAGAAGTCGGCAAAGTACGGAAATCCGCAAGAACATTCACAAGCTCGTCAAGCTGGTCCTTTGTCGGAAGCTCTCCGAAAATAAGGAGATAAACGATTTCTTCAAAGCCAAATCTGTTATCCTTTGTAAAGCCGTTGACAAGGTCGTTGACATTGTACCCACGATAGAACAACTTACCCTCGCAAGGTACTGTTTCCCCGTTCACGATTTCGGATGAACAAACCTCCGAAATCTCCGTCAGACCGCAGACAACACCCTTTCCGTTGATGTCACGAAGTCCCCTTTTTACATCATATTTCGTATACAATTCAGGATCGAAAGTACCTGTTCTCTCAGCAAGCTCCGCAAGTCTTTCGATGGTCGGTGTAATTTCCTGAAAACTGTAATTCCCCATAATCACCGCTCCTTTCTTTTTTTAAAAATTATACACATGTATTATATCATAAAATTAAAAATAATGCAATACGCTTGATTATTTGTAAATATGTGCTACAATTATATTATTCCCGATAATTCGACAAGGAGAAGGATATGAGACAAAAATTAAAACTGACAGCCGTTGTTCTTTCGATGCTTATGCTCTTCACCGCCTGCGGAGCAGAGCCGATAGAAACAATCGTAATAGTAGAAGAAACCACCGCCACGACAACGACAGAAACAACACCGCCTCCCCCGACGGAAACAACGGTGCGTGTCACTGCGGCGGGAGATAATCTGATACACTCCTCGATTTACAACCAGGCGGCAAAACGCTCGCAGGACGGAACGTACGATTTTGACTTTGCCTATGAAAATATAGAGGATATAATCGTCGGTGACCTTAATATTCTCAATCAGGAAACGCCCGTCAACGACGAGTTTGAGCCTGCTACATACCCTTGTTTCTGCTCACCCTCACAGCTCGGCGACAAGATGACAGACCTCGGGTTCAACGCCTTCAACCACGCAAACAACCATATCCTCGATAAAGGAACGAGGGGCGTAATCGCCACACTCGATTACTGGGGCACCAAGGAAAACATTGCTGTCTGCGGTGCTTACCGTGACACTGCGGATATGGAGAGCATAAGCACTCTCACGATAAATGACATAACGTTCTCATTCCTCGGATTTACCGAGCATACAAACGGTCTTCGTATTCCGGAAGACAGCGAAATAAGGGTAATTTACACAAGCGAAACCGATGTTATCGAACAGCAGATAAAAGCCGCCCGTGAAATTTCCGATGTCGTTGTCGTTTCTGTTCACTGGGGAGTGGAAAATTCACAGACGGTAATCGACGCACAGCGTAATCTGGGACAGAATATGGCTGACTGGGGCGCCGACATAATCATAGGCACTCACCCGCATGTAATTCAGTCTATGGAGGAAATCACGGCAGCCGACGGAAGAAATGTCCTCGTTGCATATTCTCTCGGAAACTTCATTTCCGCACAGAGCGTCAACGACCGTATGATAGGAGGAGTGCTCGATTTTGAAGTAACAAAGCAGTATTCCGACAACAGCATATCCATTGATAATATAAAGTTCATTCCCGTTGTTACACACTATGACTACAATTATTCGAATGTGCGTGTGTACTCACTCGACAAATACACCCCCGAGCTTGCGGCCTCTCACGGAATAAATGTAAACTCGCCCTTCAGCTACGATTTCATCATTGAAACTCTGCAAAAAAATATAGACGAAGAGTATCTTGTTCTTCCCGAAGAATAAAATTCAAAAAAGACTTGACAAGCATTCTTTTATATGTTATAATTTTTAAGCGTTAAGAAATGCGTTGGTAGCTCAGTTGGATAGAGTGACTGGCTACGAACCAGTAGGCCGGGGGTTCGAGTCCCTTCCAGCGCACCAAAACGCTCAACCGTTCCGCTTTTTGCGGAACGGTTTTTATTTTCATCCGACATTGAAAAATCTGTTGTATTATGGTATAATTAATAAAACTTATTTTTCGGAGGAAGAATTATGGAACAGATTAACTACTGGGACATTATGACAGGCAGTATTGGCGAAAACCTTTTCATTATAATTGCCGCTGTTTTTGCGGTCACTTTCCTTGCCGTTTCGGTTATACTCGCATGGATAATCCACAAGGATTTCGAATCCGACGGTGGCAAAAACCTCAAGAACAAAATGTACTATCTGCTTGATATAATCTACACCCTTTTTGTCACGATTATTTCAATCTTCCCCCTTCTCGGAATGTTCGGCACAGTTGCCGCCCTTCTTAGCCTAGATATGTCGGGAGATTTATCGGAGATAAAGAACAACTTCTTCTTCGCCCTCACATCTACTGCGTGGGGAATAATCTTCTCGATAGGCGGAAAAATCATCAACGCACTCTGTCAGCCTTTTATTGAAAACCAGATTGCAAGAGCAAAGAAAATTCTGAAAAAATAGGTGAACGATATGACAAAAAGAGAAATCATACTTGACTTCACATCGTTGCTCGATGTTGTGCTGATACTCCTCTTCTTTTTCATACTCTTTTCGCATTTTGAAACGAATGAACTCCAGGCGTCAATGCAGGAAGAACAAGCGCAGATTGTTGCGGAATACGACGCCCTTTCAGCAGAGGTCGAAGAAAAACTCGACGAGGCTGAAAAATTTCTCGACGAGGCAAAGCAGTCCGATGAGCGTGCAGTTCAGAACATCATCGGTATAGGAGAGTTTTCGTCGGGCAGAAGTATGAAAATCAAGCTGAATATGTCCTCGGGAAAATGGACTCTCGATATATATTCAAACGACAAAAAGACGCACGAAATCAAAAGCGGAAACGAAGATGCAATGGTGAGCGAACTTCTCACCGTATTCGACGAGCGTGGCTACGACGAGAGTGACACTATACTCTGTGAATTTGTATACAACGCATCTGAGGGCGGAACAGCCTCTGCATACAAGCAGACAAAGGAAGTTTTCGAAAGCCTGAAGGAAGAATATCCGCATCTTTTCATTTCCGAAACCGATATGTCAATGTTTGAGGAGGAATAACCGATGAAACGAAAAGCCAGAGGTTCTGTAAGCATTGCAACAATTCTTCTCATTGCGGTTATCGCAATCGCCATAATAGCAATCATTCTTCTCCTCCTCGGATTCGGAGGGTTAGGATTTGGCGGTGGAAAGGGCGACGGCGAGGGTGACGGCTCCGTTATGGCAGACGCTACCGTGGAAACCACAACTCTCCCCGAAGAAACAACTATCGCTACCAACGAAATCGTCTATACCGAAGTGACAATCTCGGAAAACAGCTATATATATCAGAATCGTGAAATTTCACTCGACGACCTTATTGCAGAGCTTGTTTCGGCGGAAGAAAAAACTCCCGTAAAAATCACCGACGACAATGCGTCGCAGAAGGCATATACACAGCTTATAAACGCCTTGAAAGAAAACAACATCCGATATATAGAGGTGACTGCAAATGGCAACGAATAAGCGCATATACGCATTAATCGGTGCGTTCATCTGTTCAATCACATTTATGGGCGCAACGGGTTGTGACGAACAGGATAAAATCCTGAGCGACAAATATCCCATGCTGACCTCGGGCGCTCAGACCACAACAACGGCGAAAACAACCACTGCGCCAAAGGCTACAACCACCAAAGCTACAACTACCGAGCCACCCAAAACAACGATGGTCACATCTTCGGGAACGACCGCAAGCGTCTCCACAGATGTTCCGTATGACGAGGAGGCAGGCGGAAATCCCGAGCATACCGACACAGAAATAATCGAAGTAACAATCAACGAAGACAAATACATCTGTAACAACAGAGAAATCTCCCTCTATTCCCTCTACAATATGATTGACAAAGCGAAAGAAAACGGTGCGGTAACGGTTGTTATCCACGATGCAAACGCAACGCTCAAAGCATACAACGCCTTGGCGGAATTTCTCGACTCAGAGGAAATAGACTATATCGTTGAGCTTTAAAAAATAAAAACCCGTGGATCTCTCCACGGGTTTTGTTATTTGTGAAATAATTACTTTGCGAGATTCTTGAGCTGGAATGCCTTTGTGAGATCGCCTGAAACCTCAACAGCGCCGCTTGAGATAGCGTCAACTATGCTGAGCTTTCCTGCCGAAATCTTTTCTACTGTTTCTGTTGATGCTCTTACTGCAACATCAGCGTTCTGGTAGTCGTAAGGCTTGATAGCGAGAACGCCCTTCTTGTCTTCGTTAGCCTTGAGGTAGAACTTACCTTCGAAAGCGCCGTAAACAAATACTTCAACTGAAACATCAGCGTTCTTGTCAACTGCTGTGCCCTTGAACTTCTTTTCGAATGCTGAGAAAAGAACTTCGTATGTGAGTTCAGCCTTCTTTTCCGACTTCTTAGCAGGAGCCTTCTTTGCTGCTGTCTTCTTAGCAGCAGGCTTCTTTGCAGGAGCCTTCTTTGCTGCTGCGGGTTTCTTTGCAGCGGGCTTCTTAGCTGCTGCCTTCTTAGCTGCGGGCTTCTTAGCTTCAGCCTTAACTTCTGCCTTAACTTCTGCCTTCTTTTCTGCTGCAGGAGCTGCTGCCTTAGGAGCTTCTGCCTTTACTACCTTTTCGATCTTCTTATCATTCTGAGCCATAATCATTCTCCTTCCAGATAATTACTTGGATTTCTTCTTTGTATCTACTGCATCCTTGAGAGCCTTACCTGCCTTGAATGCAGGAGCCTTTCTTGCAGGAACCTTAACCATTTTCTTTGTTGCGGGGTTGATAGCTTCCTTCGCCTTGCGGTCACGAACTTCGAATGTACCGAAACCAACGAGCTGTACCTTTTCACCCTTAACGAGTGATTCTGTAATGCCATCCAATACTGCATTAACTACCTTTTCAGCATCCTTCTTTGTCATTTCTGTCTTGGATGCAACTACTGAAATAAGTTCTGACTTTGTCATAATCATTTCCTCCGTATAATTATTTTATTCCCTAAAGTACGCTAAATATAGCTTATGTTAGTATTATATAAACAAATTGTTAATTTGTCAATCTTTTCATCATATAATCCGATAAAATTATACAATAATTGCATTTTAGCAACAATAGGAATTATTTTTTTGTACGAAAAGTCCTAAAAAAGCGGAATTTACCGCATTTATATAAAAAACCGACGGATAAAAATCCGTCGGTTTTCAATACTATGCATTGCCGTCGCAATCGCAGTCTTCATCTGCAGAGCCGTACATATCACGGCCTCTGACATTGTACTTGTCACGCTGTATGTCGATGTGCTTATCCAGTAAATCCATAACCTCTCTCGTCTTTTTGACGGAGCATATTTTCTTTACGGGAGTATCGGTATCTTTTGAAGAAATCTCAATCGTACCGCATCCGAACATTCTCTGTCCGAAAGGAAGAAGGAGCTTCTTGTCGGTAATCTTGTAAAGCTCTATTTCATCCTCCGAAATATTCAGGAAACCCGTGCGTGTAATCAGCTTTGTTTCGGTAAGAATGTAGCGTGTGAACGAAATCGGAAGTCCGAAAATCGTGCGCTTTTTGTCTGTCCATACGTGAGGAAAATCCACTTTCATACTATCACCTTTTTATGTAAGAATCTGCAGCATACCGTTTTCATCAAGACAGATTTTGCACTTGCAGTACTGGTTGTTGAAAACATGGTTGCAGTTATTGATGTTTACCTTAACTCCCGGGAATACATTTCTCTTTACTTCAATCGAAAGATTTTCTCTGTCCTCAAGGAACTCATCTATTTCATCATTACGACGCTTGAGCTTTCCGATTTCCATCTGGTTCTGGACCTTTGAGCGTGTAGTATTGACGAGCATTTCTTCTCTTTCGGGAGGAAGAGAGCCAAGCTCCTTCTTCTTCGCCTTGAGAATTTCAATCATCTGTCCAGCGATGGTTACCTGCTCCATCAGCTTTTCTATCTTCTGTGCGTTTTCGGTCTTTTCGGCTGTAAGTACCGCATTGTCACCGACGGTAATCATAGTCGGTATAAATGTATCCGCACCGAGATTGTTGACCGTCATATTCTGGAGAACAACGCACTTTCCGCCCATAACTACGCCCTTCGAGCCTGACGCCTCAAGCGTACCTCCACAGTAAATGTCGCAGAGCACATACGCATTTGATTTAAGCGAGCCGTCGCAGGTAATCTTCGAGCTTTCGCAGAAACCGATATTGACATCACCGTGACATACAATCGTCGAGTTGATACTTCCGAGCTTGATTGTAAGGTTTTCACCCGCCTCAAGTGTAGCGCCGCAGGCATTTCCGTTTACGGTAATGCTCTTCTTTGCGCTTACTTTAAAGCCGTCAAGAACGTCGCCCTTTACAACAATACTTCCGATAAAATCAAGGTTTCCGACAGATGCGTCAACCTCCGATACGGTAACGACATCGTCGATGACAAACTTGTTGTTGTCCCAACGGATGTGACCGTCGCAGGTAGCAACGATGCTCTGTCCGTCAGCACTGAGTGCAGTATTCTTTCCGACAACAAACGGTGCAGGACTTCCGGGAACCTGCGGGATTTCAACCTTCTTTACGCTTATTCCGGGCTCTCCCTTTGTGGGCAGAGTAATTTCCGCAATAGTCGCACCCGAAACAATATTGTTGATACTTCCGAGGTCCTTGTAGTCAACAAGGCCGTTTTCGTCTTCCTTGAATGTGAGAACCTGCTCACGGGGGAAAAGATATGTTATGGTTCCGTCAACTCCGTTTACGGGAGGCTGACATTTTGCGATACAATGTTTTTTACCATCCTTGCTGTTGACTGCATTTTCGATTTCCTGCTCGTCAATTCCGAACTTGATACCGAGCCTGAGCATTTCCGCCCTTACATCAGCAATAGTAACCTCACGGCCACCGTTTTCGGCATTGTAAATTGTGAGATATGCATCTCTTCCCATATCTCCGAGTGTAATAACAAGTTTTCCGTCAACCCTCATTTTCTGTTCTGTCGTCGAGTTCATTTCAGCCATATAAAAGCTCCCCTCGTGTTATATTATTCCTGAGTATCCGTTTCGCTGTTTGCGTTTGTATTATTGTTACCCGTCGGAGTATTTCCGCTGTCGAGCATTCCGCCTATATCGAGGATATTCGTTCCGTCAGAAACTACCGTCGGGAGTCTTCCGTCCCACTTATTTATGTATTCCATACGGAGCATCTGCTCTGTGATTTCCTGGCTCTTGAGTCTGTATGCCTCAGCCTCTGCTCTCGCCTTTTCTACCGTCTGCTCAGCCTCAATCTTTACTCTTGCGAGGTCCTGTTCAGCCTTGAGGGCCTGCTGCTGTGCAGTCTGCTTTGCTTCGATTGCTGCGTTGAATTCCTCCGAGAATTCAAAGTTGATGATGTTGAAGACTTCAATATCAAGTCCGTAAGGATTGATTTTTTCAGCGAGCGCTTCTTCCATCTGCGCCGATACTATCGGGCGGTTTGTGATAAGCTCTTCCGCTGTGAATTTAGCGGTGATTGACTTCACACATTCCTGCACCGCCGGCTTTACGATTACATTGTCGAAATTAACTCCGACATTCTTATAGATATTTGCCGACTGGTCGTTTCTTACCCTGTAATTGAGCGACACCACAGCGTATATCGTCTGGAGGTCTTTCGATGCGCTTGTCGATTCGACATCGGTCTTGAGCACACGGTTATCAATGATGATTACCTTCTGCACAAAAGGAATTTTTGCGTGCAGTCCTTCCGTGAGGACATTTGCACTTACCTCTCCGAATGTCGTGACAACTCCCGTATGTCCTGCCTCAACAATAACGAATGACTGCGAGATAAGGATTATCGCAATAAGCGCAACCACTATCCATATAACGAGATTTTTCACCTTTTTGGCGGTGTTGCCGACTGTATGAATTACTTCTCCCATTTCTTTTTCCTTCCTTTCCGATTATTCAAGCCCCTTGAGCGCACGAAGCTCGTCCTTGTTCACCTTGACAACTCCGTCCTTTATGACCTGGACATCCTTCTTGTTGTAAATAGTTGATGCCCCATCGGAATTTTCAGGCTTGACCTTCAGCTTTCCTGTTATGAGGTTTACTTCCTCGACATATCCGTTTCCGTCGGGAGTCTGCACATATGCATTCACCTTCGGCGTTGTACGGAGTAAATCTTCATAGCTTTCCTGCTCGTACTTCAGACAGCACATAAGTCGTCCACAGGTACCTGAAATCTTTGTAGGGTTGAGGGAAAGTCCCTGCTCCTTTGCCATTTTGATTGACACAGGCTGAAACTCTCCGAGAAAGTCGTTACAGCAGAACGGTCTTCCGCATATTCCGAGACCGCCGAGCATTTTCGCTTCGTCACGGACGCCTATCTGACGGAGTTCTATTCTCGTCCTGAAAACAGACGCAAGGTCTTTTACAAGCTCACGGAAGTCAACTCTGTTTTCCGCCGTGAAATAGAAAAGCAGCTTGCTGTTGTCGAAGGTACATTCAACCTCAACAAGTTTCATATCAAGCTTATGCTTGAGTATCTTCTCCTGACATACCTTGAATGCGTCCTCTTCTTTTTTCTTGTTGTTTTCAATGGTCGCCATATCCTTCTTGTCTGCAATTCTTATGACAGACTTCAGCGGTGCTGTGATGTTTTCATCCCTGACCATCTTGTTCTCGACTACAACCTCCCCGCATTCAACGCCTCTTGAGGTTTCGACGATTACCTTTTCACCCACGGGAATTTTAAGCTCACCCGGTGAAAAGTAATAAATCTTTCCGATGCTTTTAAATCGTACTCCTATTATTTCAGTCATATATTTCTCCTTACTATTTTCCATCGAATATCCTGCCACAAAGCGATGCGGTTTCTATTGATATCCCGACATTTTTTCCAAGCTCCGAAACAGTTTCGGTAAGTATATTGTGTATTGAATCAAGCTGTTTTATCGTATATTTTCCGCTAAGCGTCTTTGCCGCCTCGTAAGAACAGCCTATCATTCTTCCGCCGTATCTGAAAGCCGAAGCGTCACGCACTATCTTATCCAGCATAACGATAACATTCTTTAAATACGCTCTGTCCGATTCAGCCTCGCCGAACGCCTTCAAAAGTCCGTATTCATTCCCCTGCGCAAGACTCATTGCAATATTTCTGGCCGTCTGCGTGGAGTTCTTCAGTGCCTCGTCAGAAAGATACGCTATACACATCCCGACATTCCCGTGAAACGCCGAAACGGCATCTTCGATTTCTTCGGGGGAATAATCCTTTTCCGCAAGTGCAGTTCTGCATTCCTCGTCGGAACATTCGGACAATCCGATTGATATAACTCTCGAAAGAATGGTCGGAAGGATATTGTCCCTGTTCGATACCGTGAAAATAAAGTATGTAAATTCGGGAGGTTCTTCCACTACCTTGAGAAGTGCATTCTGTGCAAATGCGTTCATATTGTCGCAGTCGGTGAAAATGTATACCTTTCTGTCAGCGTTGTTCGGGAGTATAAAAGCGTCTGTAAGAAGACTTCTTACATATTCAACCTTGAACCCTCCGAGCTTGCCTTCGTGCTGTGCCCATATCACATCGGGGTGAGCATGGACATTTGTGCATCCCGTAAGCTCCGACGCAATGCCTGCGGCAAGGGTTTTCTTGCCGACGCCTTTATCGCCGTGTATGAGATACGAGTGTGACGCACGCCCTCCCGCAAGGGTGGTTTTCAGCATTTCAAGGGTGGTTCTGTTTCCGTAAAGACCGTACATTTTATACCTTTTCAAACCTTTCGACATCTGTGACGAATATTGTAGCGCCGCCTACCGTAACCTCAACGGGCACGGATGCGCAGGTAGTTCCCATACCGTAAGTTGTCACCGACGGAATAAACTGCTTGCGGCGACGGCTCTTCTGGGCGATGACCTGTATCAGTTCATCTACTCTTTCATCCTCGGTGCAGATAAGGAAGGTCGTGTTTCCTGCGGAAAGAAACCCTCCCGCCGAAGCCAGCTTCGTTGCCGAAAAGCCTGCTTTTGTAACAGCGTTCGCAACATTTCTTGTGTCATCACTGTTGACGATGGCATACACGAGTTTCATAAGCACCCCTCCGAAAAAATACGCACATTTACTGATAATATTATTTTACCACATTTATTTCAAAAATGCTATACTTTTTCAAAATATTAATAATATTTTCGTCTATAATCTCGCCCGGTGCAGCAATCGGTATGCAGGGCGGACAATGCGTTTCGGAAATTCCGCATATCCTGCCCTTTGCGTTGTCAATGTTTATTCTTTCATTCACAGAAAACGACGCCTCCCTGACGGACATTGCCGTTGCAGGCGGTTTAAGTGCGATGAGCTGTGGCTCTATCCGTATTTTCGGCTGACGGACATTCGAAAGAATGTCGGATATACGCTGACATTCCCCCGCCGTATCAATCGGAGAGAACAAAAGCACGACATACTCATCGTCCTCGTACTCACATTCCACCCCGTTTTCACGGAGTATCTGCGCCACCGTTCTTCCCGAAAGCCCCGACGCCGCCGCATCTATCGTGAAATGAAAAGGCTCACCCTCAACAAATCTCCACGCAGGAGAAAGCTGTCGGCGGAGAGCGTTGATGTTCTCTGTCATTTCTTCAATATCCGCACGCACCGATTTTTCCAGATAATCGTTGCACAGGTCAAGTGAGCAAAGCGTAAGGTACGACGGGCTTGATGAGCCGTAAATTGCCATGGCACGCTTTACTCCCGTAAGGTATTTTTCGTTGCCGATATGTATATATCCTCCGCCCGTAAGCACGGGGAGCATCTTATGCGCCGAATCACAGCACATATCCGCCCCGTTTGCTATGGGATGCATATTTTTCTCCATAAATGCAAGATGCGCCCCATGTGCATTATCGACAAGGAGCGGTATATCGTATTTTCTGCAAACCTCGGAAATTCCTTTTATATCGGCAATGCGCCCGAAATAATCGGGAGAGGTCAGGTAAACGCATGACGGATTTTCAGCTTTTTTTATCGTCCTTTCTATATCCGACGCCGTATATTCAAACGACACGGCATTGAAATTCCCCGCAGGTATAACCCACTCGACATCAAGGTCAAGAAGTGCGCAGGTATGCAGAAATGCCCTGTGTGCATTTCTTGGGGCTACAACCGTACTCCCCGAAGGTGCCGCAACGGTAAGCATTGTCTGTATCCCGAGAGTAGAGCCCTGCGTCGAATAAAAAGTCGCCGCTGTGCCAAAAATATCAGCAGCATTACGCTCACTTTCAGCAATTATCCCACGAGCCTCATACAAGCTGTCGGCACCCGAAATTTCAGTGATGTCATATTCGTATACCGCAGAAAAACGATTCCCCGTATTTCTGCCCTTATGCCCGGGCATATGCATACGCATAACCGCATCGTTCTTGTATTTTTCCAGATAGTCGTATATCGGAGTTGTCATCTCTACCAGTCCTCCTCGTCGGAAAATCTGTTCCCGAATTCTATGTAATATTTCATACGGCGTGCAATGTTCGCCCTCGCCCTCGAAAGCGTCCGTGAAACCGTTGATTTATTCACGCCCGATTGCTTTGCAATTTCGTCAATCTTCAACCCTTTATAATAATACAGGATTATGTATTTTCTCTGTTTTTCCGACAATTCCGACTTTATTATGTCGACAAGTGCCAGCTTGGCAATTCTTCTTAATCTGTCATCATTCGACGGCGAATTAAACATTCTGAGCAATTCGACATCTACCTGATGAACATCCAATGAAACTCTGGTTTTTCTCACATCGTTCATCCTTCTGTATAATATTTTTCGAAGAATTCCTCCACTAAATTATAAAATATAAGTTATCTTATGTCAATACATTTTAGGAAAATTTTTCTATTTTTAAGCTTTTTTACAAATTGGATTTGTTTTCGGGCGAAATAGCAAAAACCTTCTTGAATATGCAGATTTGCTGTGATATAATAATAAAAAATATCGTTTAAAGGAATATTTGGGCAATGAAAGAATTACGCTTGATTTTACTGCTATCGGCAGTTTTCATTACAATAGCATACGTTTCCACAATTCCGGGAAGAAACAGGGCTAAGCTTCAGGAAGAAACAATCGTTTCGGAAACAACGGAAAGTACAGTTGAAACCACAACTCCCGCACCGTACGAAACCGACGAAAACGGTGCAATAATCATAGGAGAAACCACTACAGACAAAAGCAATGTTACTCCCGATAACGAATGGGCACTGTACCTCATCAACAGCGAAAACCCTCTGCCCGAAGGCTTTACCGTAAACGCAAAATATGTTCAGGGCACATACGAAATGGACTCCCGTGCCGCAAACTATATGATAGCTATGATTGACGCCGCAAAGAACGACGGCATCGAAATCAAGGTGCTTTCGGCACTCCGCACGATAGAGTATCAGCAGAAGCTGCTCGACCGTGAAATCGAAACATACAAGAACGAAGGTTACAGCGACGACGAAGCGTACAAGCTCGCCACGGCGGGCGTGGCCATTCCCGGCGAAAGCGAACACAACGCAGGGCTCGCCGCAGACCTCTGCAACCTTGCGGAGAATTTTGAAAATTCCGATGAATTTGCGTGGCTCGACAAACACGCGCACGAATACGGATTTATCCTGCGCTACCCCAAGGGAAAGCAGGACATCACAGGCATTTATTATGAGCCTTGGCACTATCGTTTTGTCGGCGTATATCACGCAAAGGAAATAAAGGACAGCGGACTTTGTCTTGAAGAATATATCGGACAGCTGGAGGGAGAATAATGGCAGGCTACAATCAGAAACAAAAACTGCTCTACATCGCAAGATTTCTCGAAGAATGCAGCAGCGAAGAACACCCCGTAAGCACTGCGGAAATAATCGACCACCTCAACTCAAACGGAATTGAGGCGGAGCGTAAAACCGTCTACTCCGACATTGAAACACTCATCGACTTCGGCTATGACATACAGAAATATCACGGCAAAACCCACGGATATTTCATCGGCTCACGAAAGTTCGAGCTTCCCGAATTAAAGGTACTCGTCGACGCTGTTCAGGCGTCACGCTTCCTCACCGAAAAGAAAACAAACGGACTTATAAAAAAACTCGAGGGGCTTACAGACAAGCACAGCGCACACCAGCTCCGCAGACAGCTTGTATCAAAGCGTGTGAAATCAATAAACGACAATGTGTATTACAATGTTGACAGAATTCACGCCGCAATAAACAGCGGAAAGAAAATCACTTTTACATACTACGAATGGACTCTGTCGGGCACAGCACACGCCGAACGCAAGCTCCGCAAGGGCGGCGAAAAATACACTATCAGCCCTTTCGCTCTTGTATGGGAAGATGAAAACTATTACGTAACGGCATATTACGAAAAATATGACAACATAACGCACTTCCGTGTTGACCGTATGGACAGGATAGAAATCATTGACGAGGACTGCGACGGGAAGGAAAAGTTCAAGGAATACGATATCAACGAAAATTCCAAAAAGATATTCGGAATGTTCGCAGGCGAAGAAACCGAAATCAAGCTGCAGTTCAAGAAAGACAATGCCTTTCTTGCGGTAATCGTTGACCGTTTCGGCAAGAACATATACATATCCCAGCCCGACGACGAACATTTCGTAATCCGTGTGAAAGTATCGGAAAGCCCTGTATTCTGGGGTTGGCTGTTCTCGTTCGGAAACAAAGTAAAAATCCTCGCCCCCGAAAGTATGAAAGAAAAATACAACGAAATGCTGAAACAAACACTTGAAGAAAACAAATAACAAAACCCTGAGAAGATAAAATTTCTTCTCAGGGTTTTTCTGTTATTTTGCTTTTTTCTTTACAGCCTTTTTCTTCGGTTTTTCTTCTTTTTCTTCCTTCTCGACGGGTATTCCCTTGTCACGAAGCTTCAAGGTCACATACCCTCCGACGAGAGTGTATATTATCGACATTGTAGGAACTGCAATAAGCATTCCGATAACGCCGAAAAGTCCGCCACCGATAAGAATTGCAAAAAGCGTCCAGAACGGCTTGAGTCCGACGGATGTTCCCACAACGTGAGGGTAGATGAGCTGTGACTCAATCTGCTGGAGAACTACGATAAACACCACGAACCAGAGTGCATGTATGGGGTTCACCAGAAGAAGAATGAACGCACACGGAATTGTTCCGATGATAGGCCCGAATATCGGTATCAGGTTTGTTATTCCGATAATCACACTTATGAGGAGTGCGTATTCAAATCCGAAAATGCACATTCCGATAAAGCAGAGCACTCCGAGAATAAGCGCCTCGGTAAGCTGACCGCTTATGAAGCTTGCAAAGGTCGTTGAAGAAAGTCGGTAAATCTCAACCGCATTCTTGTATCCGTCTTCCGAAAGGAAAGCCTTTGCGCCGAGAGAAATCTGCCTTTTGAAAGTATCCTTGCCGAAGATAATATACAGCGAGAAGATAAGACCGATGAATATATCGGTAACTCCTCCGACAAGGTTTGAAGTGAAGTTGAATGTCTTTTCGAGTAGTTGCGGAAGATTTTCCCCGAATTCCGAGAGCTTTCCGCTGAGTGCAGAGAATACATCGGTAAGCGAAATCATGCTAAGGTCGATATTCTTTGCCCAGTTTTCAGCCATTACAACAAAATTGTTGTAGTATGTTTCAAAGCTCGAAACAAAGAACGAAAGGCTTTCACCGAGCTGCGGGAATACAAACCACACGATAGCAACAATAAGCCCGATGAAAATCAGGTACACCGCAATTATTGAAATTATACGCTGATGTTTAGGCGAAAGTTTTGATTTCTTGAAAATACGGATAAACTTGTTTACAAATGCGTTCAGTATAAACGCTATTGCCCCGCCGATTATAATCGGTCTGATAACCTTGACGACCTTGCCGAGTATATCAAAAATAAGCTCGTAACGCCATACCGCAAAAATTATCAGCACGACGCACAGCACAAACAGCAGTGCATACTTGAAAATCCGTTTGATATTCTGTTCCTGCATAGTTTCCTCCTATGACATAATGTTCTTTTTCCGCCATACTCCGCTGCGGAAACGGAAAAGATAAATTATGCCTCTCAAACATTCGTCTGTTGCCATTGCCGCCCATATTCCGACAAGCCCCCAGCCGAATACTATTCCGAAAATGTATGAGAGTAATGCCGCAACGCTCCAGTTCGATATAATGCCCAGCATTACGGGGAACTTTATATCCCCTGCCGCCTGAAGCGACGACACCATTATGACGTTTATCGTTCTGCCGATTTCGAGTGCTATTTCGGCGTAAAGTATCTGTTTTCCGAGGACGAGTATTTCAGGATTGTCGGTAAATATTCCGTAGAAAGCGTCGCTGAATGTAAGTATTATCAGCGTCGTTCCGACTGAAATCAGCATCGAGGCTATCAGCGACTTTTTTATCACCTTTGTAGCATCGTCGTGCCTTCCCGCACCGATGAGATACCCCACCATAATTCTCAGGGCATTTCCGACGGACATCGTGAAGATACAGCAGAGCCACGAGAACATATAGCCGTATGAACGTGTTGTGACTTCAACACTGCCGAGCCAGTTGACGAAAATCAGAATTACAAGCTGCGACATATCGTAGGAGATATTCTCCCCTGCCGCAGGCACGCCGATTTTCACAATACGCAGGAACATATCCTTCGGGAACGGCACCAGCATCTTCGGTGAAATCGGAATTTTTATCTTATAGCAATAAACGATTATGATAAGCACAAGACCTATTATCTTGCTTGAGATTGTAGCAATCGCCGCCCCTCGTATTCCCATCTCGGGGAAAGGCCCTTTTCCGTATATAAAGAACCAGTTTCCGACGATATTCACAGCGTTCATGACAAGTGCGAATATCATAGTGTAGCTCATCAGTCCGTTGCTTTTGAAGAATGCCGAAAATCCGAGGAACACCGCCTGCACCGTCATAAATCCGCCGACAATTCTTGTATATTCAATGAAAAATTCCGTCATATTAGGCGGAATGCTGAACCATACCGCAAGTTCATCGGCAAGCAAAAATACCGCCAGACTTATCACAAGACCGATGGCAATATCCATTGCTATCGCAAGGGTATAGATTTCCTTAACCTTTTCGTGATTTTCCGCCCCGAGATACTGTGCTATCAGTATCGTTGACGCCGTACTTACAACGCCGAACACAAGAATTATGATATTTATAAGCTGGTTTGCATTCGTCATTGCGCCGACCATATCCTCGTTGTAACGGGAAATCATAAACTGGTCAACATAGCCGACAAGCATCTGCAAGAGTGTTTCTACAAAAATCGGCCACGTCATTTTAAACATCGACGGCATTCCTGAATTGGCATTCGTGTTCATTGGTTAAATTCCTTCCGCATCAGTTGTTTTCAGTATTATCCTCACCATCTGCGTTTTCTTTATTCTTCTGCGCCATTTCAATTTTGCGCTTGAGTTCCTCGTCACGCATACGTTTTTCCTCAGCCTGACGTTCTTCGTTCTTTTTGCGCTCCTCTGTCTTTTTCTTTGCGTCAATCTGCATTTCGAGAGGTCTTGAAGGACGCAGGAATTCAACTTCCTCACGGAAAAGCGGATAGCCTTTCAGCTTTGCGAGGTCGATATGCTCCATCACGTAATACAGAGTTATAAGCGACCCCATAACTCCCGCAAAGGAGATGAATTTCATTGAATTCTGCGTACAGAAAACCGTTTCTGCGATAAACGCAAGCATGGAAAGTATGCACGGAGCCTTCAGGTTAAGCAGACACAGAAATGCAAATCCGCCCGTAAGCGCTGTCCAGAGGAAAACCTCCATAAAAAGCGAGGCACTCTCGGTATTGTCAACGGTAAATCCGCCGATAAGACCTATCGAAATAATCCCTGCAACTATATTGAGCGCAACAGCCGCAAGCGGAATAAAGACCATAATCCTGCAGATTTTAAGTCTTCTGCGATATTCGGGGTATCTTATGATGTCGTCAGTGATTTTTTCGGTGTTGATATCCATAGTGCCTCTCCTTCCGTTGTTAGTTTATCTTTTCAAAGCGTTTTTTCAATGCGCCGTTGTGATTTACCTTTTCGGTGAACATCGCAAGCGGGCGCACCCATATCTTCTTTTCTCCGTTGATTTCCTGATACACTACCATATCCTCAAGGGTTTCGCTGTGCTTTCCTATTCCGATTACAACATAATCGTTACCCTTGAAGTGTCTGTAAAGCGCACCTACAACAACGCCGTCCTGCTCGATAGGTTCCTGAACCTTTGCGGCATTTCCCTCTTCGAGAATCATTGACGAATACGGCGGGATTGTTATATTCACATATCCGTTGTTCGGAATGTACTGCTTGTCATTGTTGAGCTTGTCGATAAGACACACTCCACCCATATTGAAGCCCACATCGCAAGGATTATCCGAAAGGTTGAGTGCGACATACGCTGTTCCCGCAGCAGATGAACGCTTGTATACAAGCTGTTCGTTGCGGATAACAATATTCTCGAAATCGCCCACACGGAGAGCCGCAAGACCTTCTCTCACCGTGCCGAGCTTCTTGATATGCTCGATAAGTTTCGGGTTTGCGTCGGGAATATTGTTGAGGTCAAGGCAGGGGCGGAGCACCGCATCGGACGCATTTGTACGCTCGCCCTTTATTCCCCATTCACTTCCATAGTAAATCGCAGGAATTCCCGGCATTGTGTAGAGAATTGTATAGGCATTGTAAATATGCTCGGGATTTTTAAGGAATGTAGCAATCCTGTTGACATCGTGATTGTCAAGGAAGCTGTTGAGCCAGAGGTTCTGGTATATTCCGCCCTTACCGAACTGACGGTTGAGCGAATGTGCGATTTCAAAGTAATTCTTGTCATTATGCGATGAGTATATACCCTTCTGGCACTCGTAATTTGTCACGCTGTCAAGAGTATCCGCATTTGCCCATCTTGTGTAATCCCCGTGGATGATTTCTCCCATAAGCCAGAAGTCGCTCTTCTTGCTCTTTGTGAAGGTACGGAGTTGCTTGAAGAAGTCGAGGTCAACGCAGTCAGCGGCGTCAAGTCTGAGACCGTCTATGTCGAACTCGTCAATCCACATTCCGACGCTGTCGATGAGATATTTTACGACATCGGGATTTTTTAGGTTGAGCTTTACGAGATTGAAGTGATTCTGCCAGCCTTCGTACCAGAACGGGTCGCCGTAAGCGCTCGTTCCGCCGAAATCAACATGGAACCAGCTCTTGTATTCCGAGTTGTACTGCTTTTCCTGCAAGTCGTCAAACGCCCAGAAATCACGGCCGACATGATTGAATACACCGTCAAGAATAACTCTTATTCCGTTTTTATGTAACTCATCGCAGACCTTCTTGAAGGTTGCGTTATCACCGAGGCGCTTGTCGATTACCCTGTAATCCTTTGTGTCATATCCGTGAACCGTACTTTCAAATACAGGCCCGAAATAAACGGTATTGAAGTTCATTTCCTTTATGTGCGGAATCCACTCCAGCACCTTTTCGATACGGTTTACGACAGTTCCCTCTGCGTTGAGCATAGGCGCTCCGCAGAATCCGAGTGGATATATGTGATAAATTACCGCCTTGTTAATCCAGTTTTCCATAATGTTTCCTCCTTGAAAAAGACCATCTAAATATAAATATATTACCACAATAACGCAAAAAAATCAAATTTTTTTATTTCTTTCTACGCAGTATTCTTCGTGCAGAGATATTTTGTACACTTTGAACATATAAATCATTTCAAATTTATCATTTTTTATCAAACATTTCATTTCAACGCCTCTTTTGGTTGAATTAGATTTATATTTGTTGTATAATATGAATATGTATATGTGCAAACTAATTAATGCAACATAAAATATATGGATTAAGGATGTGTTTATTTTATGGAAATCAAGGACATAAAGGTTCAGATTTGCGACGATTCCGTTCTTGTAAGAAAGAAAATGAAGGATTACTTCAATTCTCTCGGAATCACCGAAATAGTTGAAGCTATTAACGGCAATGAAGCTGTAGATGTATACAAAGCAAACAAGCCCGATGTCGTTTTCATGGACATTGTAATGCCCGAAAAGACAGGGGTTGAGGCGCTTCTCGACATACTTGCGCACGACGAAAACGCAAAGGTTGTAATCGCATCATCTGTCGGTACACAGGAAAACCTCAAAATCGCAATCGCAGCGGGGGCATACGATTTTCTCCAGAAACCGATTGACTTTGAAAACGTAAAGAAAATCCTCGAAAGAATTTCTGAAGGAAGGAAGTAAACCGCTATGTTCACACAATTATTCGGAAATTATCTCCTTAACGAAAAAATCGTAACAAAGCAGCAGCTTATCGAGGCTCTCGAAGTTCAGAAGCTCGTGCGTGTAAAGCTCGGTGTTCTTGCAATAAATGCAGGACTTATGACTGCCGCACAGGTTGATGAGGTACACGCCGAACAGCAGCGTGCCGACAAGCGTTTCGGTGACATTGCAGTAGAAAAGGGCTACCTCAAGGAAAAGGACGTTGAAAAGCTCCTTGCACAGCAGAAGAGTGGACAGCTCATTCTCGGTCAGGCACTCGTAGACAAGGGCTACCTCACAAACGAAAAATTTGCCGAGGCTCTCAACGAATACAAGAAAATCAACTCCATTCAGGACAAGGACTTCACGGCAGACCAGGCGAGAAAGCTCCACACGGTAATCCGTAACTTCTGCATCTTCAACGCTTTTACGGACTCGGACAACTACATCTCGTACATCTCTCTCCTGTTCAAGAACATCATCAGATTTATCGGTGATGATTTCATTCCGCTTGCTCCCGAAGTTACAAACACACTTGAAGTTTCAACTCTCGCATCGCAGGAGATAAACGGCGCATTCAGCTCATACACAGCTATCGAAGGCGACGACATTTCCATAACCGAATTTGCATCACGCTATGCAAACGAAAAGCTCACCGAAAACGACGAATTCTCTCAGGCGTCTGTATCGGAATTCCTCAATCTCCACAACGGTCTTTTCACAGTAAATATGTCAAACGAACAGCAGACAGAGCTTACTCTCGCTCCGCAGGAAATCACACAGAACGCAAAGATTTCCGCACCCGAAGGAATTTTCGTAATGCCTATCTGTTTCCCGTTCGGAACAATTTCGATTGTATTGTCATCAACAAAACCGACAAAAGAATAATTACATATTGTGACTTCGGAATTTACCGGGGTCACAATTTTTTCACTGAAAGGATAATATATGCAACAGTACGAATTACTCACCTGCGCCGTAGACATCGGCAGGGCAATGCTCGAAAGCGGTGCGGATATACATCGTGTCGAAGAAAGCATCGGGCGTATTCTATCGGCGTATGACGCAAAGGAACCCGAAATATTCGCAACCCCCGAAAGCATAATCGTCACCGTGACAGAAAACAACGGACGACCTCTCACAAAATCCGAAAGAATATACAGCCGTGAAACAAACCTCGGCCGTGTGGATATGCTCAATTCCCTCTCAAGAAAGATATGCGCAACAAAGCCGTCAAAAAGGCAGGTTTACATCGAGCTTGAAAAAATCCTTGCGGCAAAAAGATACCACGGTGCATTGATAACGCTCGCCTATGCGGCAATAGGTTTCAGCTATGCGCTGTTTTTCGGCGGAAGTCTTACCGACGCCGCAGTAGGTGCATTTGCCGCACTGGTAATACGGTTTATAGAAATCCTCATACACAAGCACCATATCAACGCATTTTTCTCCTGTATTCTGTGCAGTGTATCCGCTGCCGCAATTTCCGTTGCATGCGGACATTACGGAATTAATTCCAACGTCGAAGCGGCAATGCTCGGTGCGCTGATGACGCTCGTTCCCGGAATTATAATAACCAACTGTATGCGTGACCTCATAGCCGCAGATTATATGTCCGGACTTCACGGATTTATAGAGGCTCTGCTGACTGCAACGGGAATTGCCGTCGGAGTGGCGCTGGCACTTGCCATAAGCGGAGGTGGAGTAATATGAATCATCTTATCATCGAAGCTGTTGCGATGCTCCTCTCGTCTGCGGCATTCGGAATAATCTTCAACATACGTGGCAAGCACCTTGTTCTCTCTGTGATAGGCGGAATTCTTAGCTGGGCTGTATATACCTTTACGGCAGGGCTGTTTTCCAACGACATTCCGCAGTATATTCTTGCGGCGGCGGCAATTTCGCTTTACTGCGAAATACTCGCCCGCATAACAAAAACTCCCGTTCCCGTCTATCTCGTTGTCGGGATAATTCCTCTCGTCCCGGGGGCGCTTATATTCCGCACGATGCTGGCATTCATCAACGCAGATGCGGAATCTTTCATCAAGCAGATAATGTATACCCTCACCATCGCAGGCGGAATAGCACTCGGTGTATTTTCCGTATCGTCGGTTTTCCGTCTTTTCACCGAAGAAATCCGCCGTCGGAGAAGATAAATGCATTATTGACAACGCAAAAGCAAAGTGATAAAATCATTTATGTGCGTTGTTTCGCATAATTCTTACAAAAAAATCCGGTGATTAAATGAAAACCAACAACAGCTTTTTCAAGGGCATAAAAGACGGTATTCCGATTTGCCTCGGTTACCTTTCGGTTGCCTTTGCGTTTGGAATATTCGCCGTCAGCAGTGGTCTTACGGTGTGGCAGTCCGTTCTTATTTCAATGGCAAATGTCACCTCCGCAGGACAGCTTGCAGGCGTTCCTATAATAACCCTCGGTCTTCCCCTTGCGGAAATGGCGCTGACGCAGTTTGTAATCAATCTGCGCTATGCACTTATGTCGATTTCGCTTTCGCAGAAACTCGACAGCAATGTGCGGCTCATCGACAGATTTTTAATCTCGTTCCTCAACACAGATGAAATCTTCGCCGTTGCCAGCGGAAACGAAGGCACCGTCGGACGCCGTTATCTCTACGGGCTTATACTCACCCCCTTTATCGGCTGGACTTCGGGCACACTTATAGGCGCAGTCGCAGGAAATATACTTCCGTCTGTTGTGACAAGCGCCCTCGGTATTGCCATATATGCGATGTTCATAGCGATTGTAATTCCGCCCGCAAAGAAAAATTCCGCAATCGCAGGTGTTGCGATACTGTCGGTTGCACTCAACTGCATAATCTCCTATGTTCCTGTATTCGACGGAATTTCAGGCGGTATGGCAATAATAATCTGCGCCGTGATTTCAAGTGCGGTATTCTCGGTAATCAGACCTGTAAAGGAGGAAACGGAATGATAAGTGCGCCTGTATTTTTTACATATCTCGCAGTCATGGCGGGAGTGACATATCTCATCCGTATGATTCCTCTCGTGCTGTGCCGCAAAAAAATCACCAACAGATTTATCCGCTCGTTTTTGCACTACATCCCCTACGCAGTGCTGGGTGCGATGACATTCCCTGCGATTTTCACATCCACATCATTTGTGGCGTCGGCAATTGCGGGACTTATAACCGCCGCTGTCCTCGCATATTTTGAAAAAGGACTTCTCCTTGTTTCCGCAAGTGCCTGCGGTGCAGTGCTTGTGTGCGAACTTATACTTATAAATTCAGGTGTTGCTGTATGACAACTGCAAAGAAATTACTCACGGGAATTACATCCTTCGTGAACAAAAATCCCGTACTGACAATAGCCGCTGTTCTTGCGGCAATAACAGCGTTTATCGTTCCGCCCGACAAGGAATATATCGGGTATTTCGATTTCAAAACGCTCACCTGCCTGCTCTGTACGCTTGCTGTGGTATGTGCGCTGAAGAACATCCGATTTTTCACAATCATTGCGCAGAAAATAGTAAAGACAGCCAGAAACACACGCTTTGCAATTCTTGCGCTTGTGTACATAACCTTTATCGGCTCGATGCTTATTGCAAACGATATGGCTCTGCTGACATTCCTGCCGCTCGGATACTACGTCCTTTCCTCAACAAAAAAGGAAAAGTATATGGCATTCACATTCATTATGCAGAACATTGCCGCAAATCTCGGCGGAATGTTGACGCCGTTCGGCAATCCGCAGAACCTTTTCCTTTACACGAAGTTCAACATACCCACAGCGGAGTTCATGCAGATTATGGTTATCCCCTTTGCGATTTCGATAGCGCTGATAACCCTCTGCTGTCTTTTTGTTCCGAAAGAGGAAATGACCATAAGCGAGCGTGAAGAAAAACCTCTGCCGAAGCTCGTGACAACATTCTATCTGATTATGTTTTCGCTGACGATACTTGTTGTCTTCCGTGTACTCGATTTTTACATCGGACTTTTAGCAATCATTCCGTCGATTTTCATTGTCGACAAGGACGCACTCAAAAAAGTTGACTACCCGTTGCTTTTCACCTTTGCGGCATTCTTCATTTTTGCGGGAAATATGTCACGCATAGATGTAATCCGTGATATTTTCTCCGTAATTCTGGAGAAAAACACCCTGCTGATTTCAGCGCTTTCCTGTCAGGTGATAAGTAATGTTCCCTCGGCGATACTGCTGTCGCAGTTCACCGAAAACTACCCCGAACTTCTTGTCGGCGTAAACATAGGCGGCGTCGGAACGTTGATTTCCTCACTCGCAAGCCTTATTACCTTCAGGGAGTATACAAGCAGGTACAAGGAAGATACAAAGCGTTATCTGCTGATGTTCTCGGCGTTCAATTTTGCATTCCTGATTATTCTCACGGTTGCAATGCTTATAATTATGTGATAACAAAGGGTCCCGAGTAAAAATTCGGTACCCTTTTTGTTTTACAGCTAAACTCCGCAGATTTTCTGCCGATAATATGAATAAGGGATATTATCTTTACAGAACAGGAGGAATATTATGCTTATTTCAAATTCTTACCGCAATTTCAAGATAAACGACAAGGCAATCTGGAAAGAGGCGGCTGTCACCTCGAACGCAAGCCTCTATAAAATCGAAAACGAAAACCGCCGTTTCGACCGTATGGAAGTTGTCACAATGACAAAGGAAGAGCACGAAAAATATATGCTCGACAAACAGCTTGAAAGCTCAAAGGAAAGCGCCGAGGCTCAGAAAGAGGTTGCTGAAACAACCTCGAAATGCTTGACTATCGCAATGCGCATAATGTCGGGGGCAAAGGTGCCGCGTAAGGACGAGGAGTTCCTACGTGAGAATATGCCCGAGCTTTACGGTGAGGCTATACAGATGCGTGCGCTCGCCAAGAACGACGAAGAATATGAAAGTATACTCGACGATGACGACAACGAAAATTCCGCAGAAACTTCGGAAGAACCCGAAAGCGTACACATCGAAATAACGGAGGACGGTCAATGCGAAGAAGAATAATCGCCGTAATCCTGCCAGTCGTTGCGATAATCGGATTTGTGATACTGAAAACATATTCCGATTTTTTCGTCGGACTTCTCCCCGCCCACTGCGGATATTATCTCCTCACGGGAAAGCAATGCATAGCCTGCGGCAACACTAGGAGCGTTCTTTCAATCCTGAACGGCGACATAATCTCCGCAATAAAATTCAACCCGACAATACCGTTGCTGTGTGCGTCGGCACTGCTGTGGTATGTAGAGTTTGCGGCAAATTCATTCCTCGGGAAAAAAATAAAAATCTTCCCACGGAAAATCATCTTCTGGGTAGTGCTGATAATTGCGCTGGCGATTTACCTCGTTGTGAGAAATTACATATAAAAAAGCTGTCGGAAGGCGTAGTGCCTTCTGACAGCTTTTCGCTTTTATTTGAAGATGAACGATACGTAATCGCTTTCCTTACTGCTGACGCCTCTGATGATGTCGTCCATATTGTAAGTCACCGATATGTAGTATGCACGTTCTGTGGTGTTGTCCGTCTCGTCTATGTAGTAGTACTTATAGAGATATGTGCTTGTGTCATCGTTTGAATATGTCACTGCAAGCGGGTCAACTGTGATTATTCTTTCTGCCTCTTTTTTAGGCATATTGTATGTAACTTCGTTTGTATTGATAAACGACTTTACCTTTTCGCCCTTCCAGTTCTTGCTCAGAACACGGAAGTCGTAATATACAACCTCGGAAATCTTGTCGTTGCTGTCAATCTTCACGAATACAACCCACTGCGGCAATTTAATTCCGCAAACCTTTACGGTTGTATCTGCCTCGTAGATGTAATTGTAATCTACAATATCCTCAAGCACGGAATATTCCGACGTTGTTTCGAATGTTATCCCCGTATTTTTCTCTGCCATAGCAATACTCTTTCCGAGGTCGTTTTTAAGATCTTCGGAAATTTTCTTTCCCTGATTTCCCTTGATAATTCCGTTAATCAGAAAAGCAAGTATAACCGCAAGAAGAACTATCGCAACACTGATAATAATTGTCCCGATTGTCTTGGAGCGTGCCTTCTTCCTGCTCTTTTCGGCAGCAGTTGCTTTTTCCTCAACAACCTTCTGTGCATTTTCAATGTCGTGTATTTCCATTTCTGCTCCTCCTCAGAAAGATAATTGCGGAGCATAACCGCTCCACCACTGCAATTCTAACATTTTTCGACATATAAGTCAAGAAGGGGGAGTTATATTTTGATAAGCCCCTTTGAAATCATCTGCTGTGCCGCAAGCATTACTCCCGTTTTGCCGCTTGGATATGTAAGACCGCCCTGCATCCATGCGGCATAAGGCTCTCTTATAGGTGCATCTGCGGAAATTTCTATCGACGCCCCTCCCGTAAACGCTCCCGCAGCCATGATAACCTGACTGTCATAACCGGGCATATTCCACGCAACAGGGGTAACGAATGAATCCACGGGCGCCCCCTTCTGTATTCCCTCGCAGAATGCCGTGAGGTTTTCCTCGTTGCCGAGCTTCAGCACCGTGATGATGTCGCTTCTTGTTTCTTCGGGCTTAGGCAGACATTCAAAACCGAGGCGTTCAAAAAGTGCCGCCGCAAATGTTGCTGTCTTTACTGCTGACGCCACAACCTCGGGCGCCATGAAAATCCCCATGAACATTCCTCTCGACTGATTGAGGGTACAGCCGACCTCCTTGCCCATTCCGACGCAGGTAAGTCTGTACGCACAGAGCTCGACAGCGTGTTTTTTTCCGACGATATATCCGCCCGTTTCGGCAATTCCGCCGCCTGCATTCTTTATCAGTGAGCCGATACAGAGGTCTGCGCCGACTTCCGTAGGCTCGAGCTTTTCCACAAATTCGCCGTAGCAGTTGTCAACCATAATTACAGCGTCGGGATTGATTTCACGGCAAAGCGCAATAACCTCACGCATTTTTTCGATTGTTATCGCAGGGCGGAGAGAATATCCCCTTGAGCGCTGTATGTAAATTGCCTTTACTCCCGCCGCTCTGGCTTTTATTCCTTCGAAATCAAAATCGCCGTTGTCAAGAAGGTCAACCTTGTCGTACTTCACACCGAAATCGGCAAGCGAACCGTTGCCCTTGTCGCCACGGATTCCGATAACCTCCTCAAGCGTATCATAGGGATTTCCGGTAATGCAGAGGAGTGTGTCTCCCGTACGGAGAATACCGAAAAGTGCAACCGAAAGTGCGTGTGTTCCCGATACGAAATTGTGACGTACAAGGGCGTCCTCCGCACCGAAGATGTCGGCGTAAACAGCGTCGAGGACATCTCTGCCCATATCGTCATAACCGTAGCCCGTACTTCCCTTGAAGCAGGCCTCGCTGACCCTGTTGTTCGCAAATGCAGAAAGCACCTTTTCGGTGTTGTACGCCGCTATATCGTCGATTTTTGCAAATCTCCCCGATATTTCAACGCTTACCTCATCTGCAATCTTTTTCAGTTTATCGTCAAAATTAAAAAACTCTCTCATAATTTCTCCTTATTGTTTTATTTTCTTACCAACAGCTTGTCCTTGTATACAGGAATAAATCCTATTCCGCTGTAAAAGCTGACACGCTCGTTTTTGGCGAAAAGCTCTGCCCTTTCGTACCTTGCGGCAAGCCTGTACAACAACTGCCGTGCCTTGCCCTTGCCACGCTCTTCGGGTGCGGTTGCAATCTGCCCGAAGAAAGCCGTTCCGTTTTCGCAGAAATGCATAGTCGCCGTCGTCTTCCCCATCAGGAATACCTGCGACACCCCGTGCCTTATGCGGTGCGAGGTATCCGTCAGCCACATATCGTAGCATTCCCGAAGATTGAAGCTGTCGGCGATTATCCCGAAGACATCGTCGAGTTTCGGATTTTCATTCACCTCTTCGCTGTCATCATACTCACCCGAAACGAAACGGAAAAGCGTTCTTTCAACCTCGTCGTAATCATCGTGCGGTATTTTTTCCGCCGCCGACAGAGGCAATTCTATCTCATACGGGGAATTGAGTGCGATAAACCGTGAAAGCTCCTCGTAATCGGAATTTTCACCGACCGAAACTGTCATGTGCGAGTTGAATATTCCGACTGCACCATCGTCGACTTCGTAAAAACGCATAAAATCATAACTGCCGCCGTACGCCCTGTGATGAGCACGGATTTTCCGTGAATAATAGCTGTCGTCACGCAGGATTTCCGCAACGCCGTCAACCTGCTTTATCATAGCTTTCCGAGTTCGGCGATTACCGCCTCCGCCAGCTTTGCGCAGGCTGTAATATCCCTCTTGTCCACAACGCATGAGGGGGAATGAAGATATCTGCACGGTGCCGAAATCGCAAGCGTACGCACACCCTCGCCCGAGGTATGAATTGCGCCGCTGTCGTTTCCGCCTGCAACCATTGTCTTTGTCTGCACGGGAATTTTCTTCTTTGCCGCAATATCGAATGCGAGCTTATAGAGTTCTCTGTCGTACACCGTCGCTCTGTCCATATATGACACTACTGCGCCCTTACCAAGCTCGCAGACACGCTTTTCTCCGTCTGCCGAGGGTATATCCGCCGCAGTTGTCGTTTCAAGCACAACAGCGAAATCTGGTGCTACCGAAAACGCCGCCGTCTTTGCCCCTCTTGTGCCGACTTCCTCCTGCACGGTGAAAACAAATGTCACATCATAGGGAATCTGCGAAGTTATCATATCAATCATAATCTGACAACCCGCTCTGTCGTCAATAGCCTTTGAGCATATTCCGTTTTTGCCGAGAGTTGTATATTCACTCCTGAAATACGCAGTTTCACCGAGAGAAATCAGCTTTTCGGCCTCTGCCCTGTCCTTTGCGCCTATGTCGATATAAAGTCCCGAGAACTTCGGTGCGGTTTCCTTTTCGTCAGCGGTAAGATTATGCACCGCAGGAGAACCGATAACGCCGACAATTCCTGCCTTTCCGACAGTTACCTGACGCCCGATTGCAACGGAAGGGTCAACCCCTCCCACCGAAGAAAACGAAAGCGTACCGTCCGACTTTATCGCCGTGATGATAAAGCCCACCTCGTCCATATGAGCCGCAACCATAATCCTGCTTTTCGGCTTTTTAAGACCTTTCTTCTCTGCGATAAGGTTTCCGAGTCTGTCCACTCTCCATTCGCAGTGACCGTCAATCTTTCTGATAATGTATTCTCTTACGGCTTTTTCATCTCCCGATGTGCCGTTCAAAAGACAAAGTTCCCTGAGCATATTACTTCACCCCTCTGACATATTCCGCAATGAGCTTTCCCGTAGCCTTTATGTCGTTGATGTCGACAATTTCAACGGGAGTGTGCATATACCTCAGCGGTATTGACAGCGTAACTGCCGACGCACCCTCACGGTTCACGGAGAACTGGTCTGCGTTTGTTCCCGTCTGCCCCGACATTACCTCTATTTGATATGGTATCTTCTTTTTCTTTGCGAGTGCTGTGAGTTCTTCATAAAGCTCACGGTCGAGAGTCGGTGCAATTCCTATCATGACGCCTTCGCCGAGCTTACCGCATTTTTCTTCCTTTTCGCCGACAGCATATGCAAAGCTGACATCAACAGCAAGTGCAATATCGGGATTTATTCCGAAAGCGGCAGTTTTTGCGCCTCTTTCACCGACTTCCTCCTGCGATGAAAAAAGCACCGCAACTGTACAGCCGAGCTTTTCGGCGTCTATAAGCGAAAGTGCATAGAGGATTGCCGCAACGCCGCTGCGGTCGTCCATTGCAACACCTGTAACCCTGTCACCGAGGAGCTTTTCAAACTCTCCCACAAATGTAATTCTGTCACCGAGTGATACGATTTCACGAAGCTCGTCGCCTGTGTACCCTGTATCAATCATAACGTCCGTCCACTTCATAGCCTTGCTGTCATCATCTGCAAGATGTGGAGGCGTGGAAACAATAACTCCGTCAATAGTTTTCTTCCCGTGGATTTTAACCCTCTGCGCAGGAAGAAGTCTGCGGTCTATCCCTCCGCAATTCGAGACTTTGATAAAACCGTCATCCGTGATATATGTCACAATAAGACCTACCTGGTCGATATGCGCATCGAGGAGTACCGTTGTTTTTCCCTTGCCGATTTTTCCGATGACAGAGCCGTTTTTCACAAATGCGTTACTGTCATATTTCTTCAGCATTTTAAGTGCTGTATCGCAGGCATTCTTTTCTTCTCCGCTCACTCCCGTGGCAGAGGATAACTGTTCAAGGCATTTCGTTATATTCATAGAAAACTCCGTTCCGTTGCCGTGAGGCAACAAATATCTGTTTTATAGTTTCAGAAAACATACACATTAATTATATACATATTTTCCGAAAATAGCAACATAAATTTACCGTTTGCGAATAAACTGTACTAATCATTTTGTCGCAGGAGGTTTTATGGAGCGTAAAATCACCCGTGATACCGCAATACTCACTGCGGTATCCCTTGTACTTCAGCTTTTCGGATTATTGCTGAACATATTCATCACCCGTAAATTAGGCGAAAGCGAAGTCGGAATACTCTCGCTGATTTCATCATTTTACTGCCTTGCGCTCTCGCTTGCGGGCGGAAACAGCTTTGCATATTCCAGCCGTTTTATTTCCGAAGAAATAGGTGGCAACGGAAACTGCGAAAAAATAATGCTGTACTGCCTGTTCTTCGGAATTTCGCTCAGCACGGTCTTCTCGGTAGTCTGCTTTTTCCTCGCCGACAGCATAGCGGGGTATTTCGACGGATATTCCTCTGCATCGACAGGCATACGGATAATGGCACTATCGCTGCCGCTTGCCGTTACGGGAGCCTGCGTAAAGGGGTATTTCCACGCAAGAAGAAAGGTGTCAATTCCCTGCATTTCGGAGCTGATTGAGTTTATCGCAAAGGCTGTCGTGCTTGTGATATTCACGCAGTTCATTCTGTCGAAAGGATATTCCGACACACTCACAGCCGTTGCCGTAAGCGTGATTATCGGAGAAGTCGCTAGCTGTGCGTACCTTTGCATTTCCTATGCGGCGTCAAGAAATCCGACGCCCGATAAAACTGCGGTAATTCCGTCGTTTTTCGGATTTGTCCGTGCGATACTCCCCATTGTCGCAAGCGCATACAGCTTTGTACTGCTTTCCGGTGCAAATGAGGCGCTGGTGCCGATAACTCTCATGAATTTCAGCGGTTCCTCATCAACCGCACTCGGAGAATACGGAATATTCGAAGGAATAATAATGCCCGTACTGTATTTTCCGTCGGTGATACTGCAAAGTCTTTCCTGCATACTCATTCCCGAAATCGCAAGGGAAACCTCCTCAAAAAACATCGCAAAGGTGCGGAAAATCTCCTGCGACGCAATATCAAACGGAATATCGGTGGCGTTGCTTTCGGCGTCGTTCATCTTCACCTTCGGGGAGGAAATCGCCGCACTGACCTCCGACAATCCTCTGGTGGCGACTGCACTCAAAACCCTCTGCCCCGTGATACCGTTCATATATCTTGAGCTTATACTCGAAGGCATACTGAAGGGGCTGGGAAAACAGAACTTCTCGACGCTGAACTCTGCGGCGGAATACATAATACGGATTTCCTGCGTGCTGATATTCGTGCGGCTCATCGGCTTTTACGGAATTGTGGTTTCATACTTTGCAAGCAACATTGCCTGCAACATAGCACGGATATTCGTCGTGCACAAGGAAATCGGGCTGAAATTTTCGCTGACGGACAACATACTCATTCCCTGCCTTTCCGTCACAGCGGGAATACAGCTCTCTCTTATGATAAAGGGCGTTGTTTCGTTTCAGGGGATTTTTTCGCTCGCTCTTACGGCGTTTATATGCGTTACGGTATATTTCATTTCGACAAAGCTGTTAAGACGCTTTGCGGATTGACAAATCCTGTCGGATAATATATAATTATCTGTGATAAATTATCCGACCGAAAGGAAGTCTGAAATGAAAAAAACTTCGATGATATCAAAAATTCTGATTATCGTTCCGACGGTGCTTATTCTTCTTGCGATGGTGATAATCATAGCGACCTCATCGGGAAATCCCTCAAAGGTGCTTGAGGCGGCTATTCCCCTTGTCGAATCCAACTTCGACGCAGTTACATATTACAAGATAGCACAGTTGCCTCCCAAATCCGAGGCGGAGTTCAGTTATGACGACTACCCCGAAGGAACCGTTCCCTGCGCAACAACGGTATTTTCATCATACAGCCAGCTTGAAACGCTTATAAACAACACGTACACTCCCGTAACGGCACAGATGATACTTTCATCGGAAGTAAACGGAAGTCCCCGCTACTTCGACCATAACGGAGTGTTGTGCAAAACAATCGCACCGACAGACACAAGCTACAACAAGGATTTTTCAACATACACAGTGGCGGTTGCCAATGTATCCTCGAAATCCGCAGATGTAATCGTGACTGTCCCCCTCAAGAACGGCGGCACCGAAGAACTCAGAATGAAAATGGTAAAATCGGGAGAGAAATGGCTCCTCGAAGAAATGGTATATTAATACATAAAAGCGGAGAATTTTACAACAAATTCCCCGCTTTTTATTTTTTGACGAAATATGATAAATAAATTGTTAAATTAATAATATTATTCTTGCATTTTGTTTTGAAATAGGTTATAATTGTTTTAGTTTTTATTTTCGGAGGTAATTTGTATGGATTTCTTTTTCAAGTATATGCCGGTTGAAGAATGTTTACCAATAATTCTTGTCGGCTTTTCTATCGTATTCCTTATACTTCTTTTCCTTGTAATATTCTTTGCCCTACTCGGAAAGATTGTTACAGCTTTCAACAAAGGCGGAAAAGACGGCGGAAACGATAAAAAAAAAACTGACACAAAATCAGTAGCAAGCACTTCGTCTTCCAATACCTCCTCAACAATGAGTGACGGAATAAGCGATGAAGTTATCGCAGTAATTGCCGCAGCGGTAGCGGCTATGTCAGCAGCAGACGGCAAAAAATATGCTGTACGCTCGATAAAGAGAACCTCCAGAACCAACGAAAGACCCGTATGGGCTATGGCAGGGCTCCACGAAAACACCGCAGCATTCTAATTAATTACAAAGGGGTTATCTATTATGTTACAGACATTTCTCGAGGCTATGAAAGGCCTGTGGGAAGAATCAGGACTTATGGCAATGACATGGCAGAATGCCGCTATGATTGCCCTCTCGTTCTTCTTCATGTTCCTCGCTATCAAAAAGCAGTACGAGCCTCTCCTTCTTCTTCCTATCTCATTCGGTATGTTCCTTGCGAACCTTCCGCTTGCAAATCTCGCAATCACAACTGACGGAAGCGGTGTTCTTCTCGATGTTCTTTATCTCGGCGTAAAGCATGAGCTTTTCCCGCCGCTTATATTCCTCGGAATCGGCTGTATGACTGACTTTGGTCCGCTGATTGCCAACCCGAAGAGCTTCCTCCTCGGTGCTGCTGCACAGGGCGGTATCTTCCTCGCATTCATCGGTGCCGCTATGCTCGGTATGACACCTCCCGAATGTGCGTCAATCGCAATCATCGGTGGTGCTGACGGTCCGACAGCAATCTATGTTTCATCACAGATGCTCGCAAACCGTTCATGGAACGGAATTCCTTTCGAACTTTCAGTAGGTACAATCGCAGTTGCGGCTTACTCATACATGGCGCTTGTTCCCGTAATTCAGCCGCCTATAATGAAGCTCCTCACAACAAAGAAAGAGCGTATGGTTGTTATGGGACAGCTCAGAACTGTTTCCAAGACAGAAAAAATCATATTCCCCATCGCAGTTACACTCGTTGTATCACTCCTTATTCCGTCAGCAGCTCCCCTCGTAGGTATGCTCATGTTCGGTAACCTCCTCAAAGAGAGCGGAGTATGTACAAGACTTGTAGATACTGCATCAAACGCACTTATGAACATCATAACAATCTTCCTCGGCCTTTCAGTTGGTGCTACAACATCAGCTGCAAGCTGTTTCAACGCAGCAACAGGAAAGGTTGTTCTCCTCGGACTCGTTGCATTCTCAATCGGTACTGCTTGCGGAGTTCTCTTCGGTAAGCTCATGTACCTTGCTACAGGCGGAAAGGTAAACCCCCTCATCGGTTCTGCCGGTGTATCGGCTGTTCCTATGGCAGCTCGTATCTCACAGAAGGTCGGTGCTGAGGCTAACCCCACAAACTTCCTCCTCATGCACGCTATGGGACCTAATGTTGCAGGTGTTATCGGTTCAGCAGTTGCTGCCGGAATTCTCCTCTCCATTATCCCTCACTAAAGTAAACACAAAGCGTCGAAGGTCAATCGCCTTCGACGCTTTTTTATTTTGCAGATACAACCCGTCCTTCCGATATGCGTATCACCCTTTCGGCGCAAGCCGCCACACCTTCGTCGTGCGTGATGATTACCACTGTACTCCCCTCGGTGTTGAGCTTTTTCAGCAGTCCTATGACATCGTCACGGCTTGAAGGGTCGAGGTTCCCCGTAGGCTCGTCGGCAAGTATAAGCGACGGAGACGCCGCAAGCGCACGGGCAATTGCAACACGCTGTTGCTGCCCTCCCGACATTTCGGACGGGCGGTGCGATACTCTTTCTGCAAGACCGACACGCTCAAGCGCAGAAAGAGAAAGCCTGCGCCGTGTTTTCTCGTTAACGCCACGGTATATAAGCGGCAGTTCGACATTTTCAAGAGCAGTGAGGTCACCTATAAGATTGAAACCTTGAAATATAAATCCCACTTTTTTGTTGCGTATTTCGGAAAGTTCCCTGTCACCGAGAGAAAAAACCTCCGTCCCGTCGAGAATATATCTTCCGCTGTCGGCAAAGTCAATACAACCGAGCATATTCATAAGCGTGGATTTTCCCGACCCCGACGCCCCTGTAATTGCGGCAAACTCCCCCTTATCGAAGGAAAGCGAAATATCGTGAACTGCGTCGACATATTCTCCCCCACGGAAATACCGCTTGTTTATGTTCATAAGCTCAATGTAACCCATCTTTTTCTCCTGTTGCATTATCTGTAAATTTGTGCTATATTTAATATGCTGCAAAACTTTGATTATATGCATACGGAGGGAGAAAAATGGCCATAGTTCTGGATGTAAAATCACTTTCAAAAAAATACCCAAAGGCTGAAAAATTTGCCGCAGAAGATGTTTCCTTTCAGATTGAAGAAGGAGATATCTTCGCTCTCATAGGCCCTAACGGAGCAGGAAAAACCACGACAATACGAATGATTGCAACGCTCCTCAACGCAACATCGGGAGACGCAGAGGTTGACGGTCACAGCATAATAACAGCACCTGACAAGGTGCGTGAATGCATAACTTACCTTCCCGACGAGGCTGGCGCTTACAAGACGATGACGGGGCGTAAATACCTCGACTTTATGGCAAGACTTTTCACCGACAACGACGAGATAGTGAAAAAATATATCTCAAAAGCGGAGATAATATGCGGTCTCGGCGACAGACTCGACGACAAAATCGGCTCATATTCACGAGGAATGATACGCAAGCTGTTGCTTGCAAGGTCGGTAATGACTTCCCCGAAACTCGCAATACTCGACGAGCCGACATCCGGACTTGATGTCATCAATGCCCTTGAAATACGAAAGACGATAAAATCCCTGGCAGAACAAGGAATGTCATTCCTTCTTTCGTCGCACAATATGCTCGAAATAGAATTTGTCTCCACCAAGGTCGGAATTATCACCAAAGGACATCTGATGGTTGTAGGAAAGCCGTCGGAGCTGAAAGAAAAATACGGTTGCGAAAACCTCGAAGAAGTTTTTGAAAAGGTGGTGAAAGAGAATGAAATTCATTAATCTTCTCAAAAAAGAAATCAGGGAGCTTCTCACCTTACAGACATTTCTCGGGATGTTGATTTCAGTTGTTCTTCTTATGGGAATGGGCTCACTGATGAACAGCACCATGACCGAGGCTATGATTTCCGCAGACATAAGCATTGCCGACTGCGACGACACGGAATACACCCGTGACATACTTTCAAGGCTAAAGGACGCAGGGTACGAAATCAATCTTGTAGAAATAAACGAGGCTGAAATCACCTCTTATCCGCAGGTTATGAAAGACGCAGGACTCGAAAACCTCATCATAATCCCGGAAGGCTTTACGGCGTCGATAGAAAGCGGCACTCCCGCTGAAATACGCACTGTAAGCGTTATGAAAAGTGCAACCTCGATGATGTCGGCACTTTCAAGCGAAAATATATCATCGGCGTCGCACGACATAGCAAGTATAGTTACTGACAAGCTCTATGCGGAAGACCTTTCGCTCTCCGAAAAAAAGACGGAATTCATCACATCACCCGTAAATGTCATCGACAACACGGTTGTCGGCGACAAATCCGCAGAAATAAGCATTGCGGTCGTAGGCTCAACAACAATGATGCAGAATTTAGTCATAGTAATGGTGATTTTCATTCTCGTGCTTTTTGCATCACAGATGATAATAACGGCAGTCGCTACCGAAAAAATTGACAAGACTCTCGAAACACTTCTGTCGGCACCTGTATCACGCACATCCATCGTTGCGTCGAAGATGCTTGCGGCAACTCTCGTTGCAATCATCAACGCAGGCGCATATATGATAGGGTTCGGAGGATATATGTCGGGAATGATGAGCGGAGTAGGCACCCCTGACATCTCCGACAGTGCACTCAGCGAAGGGCTTGACATAATGAAGGCTATATCCGCACTCGGCCTTTCTCTCTCGCCTGCCGATTACGCACTTGTCGGAATACAGATGTTTGCAACGATAATGATTGCCCTCGTATGCTCGCTGATGCTCGGAGTTCTTGCAAAGGACGCAAAGTCCACGCAGACTCTCCTCACGCCGATAATGATAGCGATAATGCTCCCGTTTATGATTTCTCTGCTGTCGGATATAAACACCCTCCCGACAATAATGAAGGTGATTGTCTACGCTATTCCGTTTACCCACACCTTTATATCAATGGACAATATCATCAACGGAAATCTCACTCTCTACTGGCTGGGATTTGCGTATCAGGCAGTATTTTTCGCAGTATGTATGTTCTTTGCGATACGGCTTTTCACCACCGACAAGATTTTCACCGTTTCGGTGTCTTTCGGGAAAAAGAAAAAGAATTCCACAGCGGAAGAATAAAAAAATAAAGGTCTGAATTTTAAGGATAACGCCCGTACAGAAATTTTATATGTATTTATCGAGGGGAATCTTTCTGAAGAAGGGTTTTCCTCAACAGTACGCATAAAAACTTCTTTATGGGTATCGTCCTTAAATTCAGACCTTTATTTTTATTCCTTTACCTTCAAAGCACGCATAGCGTTAAGTATCGCTATCACCGAAACTCCGACATCGGCAAAGACTGCAAGCCACATATTCGCAAAACCTAAAGCACCGAGAACAAGAACAATTCCCTTGACCGAAAGTGCAAATATGATATTCTGGTTTACGATAGAAACCGTACGGCGTGAAATCTCAATCGCCTTTGCGATTTTTGCGGGATTATCGTCCATAAGAACAATATCCGACGCCTCTATCGCCGCATCCGAGCCTATACCGCCCATTGCAATACCTATGTCCGCACGGGAAAGCACGGGGGCGTCGTTTATTCCGTCGCCGACAAATACCAGACGACTTTCCTTTCCGTTGTCGGAAAGGAGCTGTTCAACACGCTCAACCTTGTCAGCGGGGAGTAACTGCGTGTACGCCTCGTCAAGCCCGAGGGTTTTTGCAACGCTCTCGCCTATTTCCTTCGAGTCGCCCGTAAGCATAACCGTTTTTCTTACGCCGAGCGCTTTAAGGGCGGATATTGCCTTTGCGGAGTTTTCCTTCACCTCGTCGGAGATAACTATGCAGCCCGCATATTTTCCGTCAACTGCAACATAGACCACGGTGCCTGTGGCGTCAGGAGTATTCCACTCAACACCTGCCGAATCCATCAGCTTGCCGTTGCCTGCGAGTACGGTTTTTCCGTCAACAACGGCGGAAACTCCCTTACCCGTAATTTCTTCCGTCGAGGATATTCTCGAATTGTCTATCTCCTTGCCGTATGCCTCACGCAACGACTTTGAAATCGGGTGATTGCTGTAACTTTCAGCAAGCGCCGCTATTTCGATAAGCTCGTTTTCGGTCATTCCCTCGGGGCAGATTGATGTTACCCTGAATACTCCCTTTGTGAGTGTTCCCGTCTTGTCAAAAACAACCGTTCCCGTTTTTGAAAGAGCCTCGAGATAATTTCCGCCCTTGACGAGAATTCCGCACCTTGCGGCACCTCCGATGCCTCCGAAAAAGCTGAGAGGTACAGAGATTACAAGTGCGCACGGGCAGGAGATTACGAGGAATGTCAGCGCTCTTCCTATCCATTCCGACGGGTTGCCGAAGATTAGCGAAGGCACAACCGCAAGAAGCACCGCACCGATTACAACGCACGGAGTGTAGTATCTTGCAAACCTTGTGATGAAGTTTTCCGCCTTTGCCTTTTTGCCGGATGTGTTTTCAACAAGGTCGAGGATTTTGCTGACCGTAGATTCTCCGAAGGTTTTTGTCGTGCGTACCCTCAACACTCCGCTGATATTGACGCTTCCGCTGATGACTTCGTCGCCGTCAGCGACATCTCTCGGCATTGACTCTCCCGTAAGTGCGGAAGTGTCAAGCATTGAAGTCCCCTCTGCGATAACGCCGTCAAGGGAAATTCTTTCCCCGGGCTTTACAACGATTATTTCTCCGATTTCAACTTCATCAGGGTCAACGGTTTCGATTTTTCCGTCACGCTCAACATTTGCGTAGTCGGGGCGGATTTCCATAAGTGCAGATATGGACTCCCTCGATTTTCCGACAGCACAACTCTGAAAAAGCTCTCCCGTCTGGTAGAAAAGCATAACCGCTACGCCCTCGGGGTATTCGCCGAGAAAAAACGCTCCCACGGTAGCTATCGCCATAAGGAAGTTTTCGTCGAAAATCTGACCGTGGAAGATATTGCGTATTGCCTTCCACAAAATATCCCAGCCGATAACAAAGTACGGCACAAGGAACGCCGCCAGCCGCACCGCCGTGTATTCCGACGGAACAAAAAGCGCCGCCACGAAAAGTATTGCCGCCACTATTATACGCAGCAGGATTTTCTTCTGTTTTTTCGTCATACTACATTACTATCGTGCAGTCGGGTTCAATCTTCCTGCAAGCCTTTTCTACCTTTTTCATTATCTCGTCGAAAAGAGATTCCTCTGCCGAAAGAGTGAGCTTCTGCGCCATAAAGCTGACAGCAACCTCCTCAACTCCTTCGATTTTTCTGATTGCGTCCTCCATTTTCTGTGCGCAATGAGCACATTCAAGGTCACGCATTTTAAATGTCTTTTTCATATCGGTTTCCTCCATATCACTTTCTGATAACAGCATAACAGCACGGTATAAGCCCGTGTATCAGCTTTACACGCACATCACCGACGCCGTACTGCAAGAGCATTTCACGATAGCTTTCGGGCGTGTATTCTTTTTTAGGATTGAACCCTATCAGCTTGTATATATCCGTAAGATGATTCCCTCCGCCTGTCATAAAGGTCGGAAGAAGTATCTTTCCACCCTTTTTCGTCACCCTGTAAAGCTCGTCGAGAGCTTTGTACGGCTCATCGAGAAGGTGCAGTACATTCCCTGCGATAGTTACATCGTAGGTTTCGTCGTCATCGGGAAGATGATATATATCTCTCGCCTCGAAGACGATATTATCATACCCTCTTTTTCTTGCGTTGATTTTAGCCTGCTTCAGCATCGGGAGTGAAAGGTCGGTGCAGACCACCATTTCCGCCTTTTTGCACGCCGCTACCGAGAGCATTCCCGTACCAGATGCGGTATCGAGAACCATCGCATACTCGGGAACCATACGCTCGGTAATAGACAGCATTTCGGAGTACACCTTGCCGTTCAGTCTTTCTGCAATGTCGTAAATTCCCGCTACTTTATCCCAGAATGTCATTACTGCTCCCCCTATTCTCCCACATGCTCCATACCGAGATTGATTATCTCACGCACATGGTCATCGTCAAGCGAATAAAAAACATTCTTTCCGTCCTTGCGGAATTTTACCAGCTTTCCTGCCTTGAGAACACGGAGCTGATGCGAAACCGCCGTCTGCGTAAGCCCTAAAAGCTGTGCTATATCGCACACGCAAAGCTCATTCTCGAAAAGGGCGTAAAGTATTTTTATTCTTGTTGTGTCCCCGAACATCTTGAATAATTCGGCGAGGTCGTAAAGATACTCATCGGGAGGCATATTGTCCTGTACTTTTTTTACTGCGTCCTCGTGTATGCAGAGGTATTCGCAGCTTTCAATATTCTTTTCGTCATTCATTTTTGTTCATCCTTTCATATGAATATCTGTTCATATGTTATGGTATTATAATATACCAATATCGTGGTTTTGTCAATAAAAAATTTCATTGTTTACAATTCTGAAATAAAAAAGGCGTCGGATACGCTCCGACACCTTATTATATAACTCCTTTTTCTCTGATATACCCGAGCAACGCCGTACAGCCGTCGTATATATCGCTGTATGTAACGGTGAAATTCCCGCTGTACCAGGGGTCTGCGACATCACCGCCCCTGCCCGTGAAATCAAGCAGTTTGTGTATTTTTGAGTCTGCATTTTTGCCGAGAATACGCCTCATATTGCGTATGTTCATATCGTCCATACCGATGAACATATCATACCTGCCGAGGTCGTCGGCACAAAGCTGTACCGCCCTTTTTCCGTCGCAGGAAATCCCGTGTTTGCGGAGTTCTTCCCGTGCGGGAGGGTATACAGGATTTCCGACGCCGTCCCATATTTCTTCGGTGCTTGTTGCCGACGAGGACACGCTGACCTTGTCGGACAAACCGTTTTCCTCCAGCATTTTACGCATTATAAACTCAGCCATAGGCGAACGACATATATTGCCGTGGCAGACGAACATGATTTTTAGCATTTTTTAAATCTCCTCATAAATGAGCTGATTTTCCCTTAAAATAAGGGATTGACGCTCTGCTGCTAACATATAATCAGGAGTAAATAACAAAATCCACTCATAAATGAGATGGTTTTTATCCCTGATTTTTATGTTAAATTCTTTGTTATTTTTTTTGCCGTAACAATTGGTGCTTTGTAATTTTTACAATGTACGTAATGTAACGTTGTACAATTTGCAAATATTTTCAATCAGAATATTAATATCTCTTTCCGTATTGTATCTACCGATTGACACCCTAATCGCAGAATCTATTCTATCCTCACTCAACCCCATAGCTTTTAAAACATATGATGGTTCTTTAGACTTCGAATTGCATGCAGAACCTATCGAAACACAAATTCCATGCATATCCAACATGTTCAGCAAACCTTCTCCATCGATATTTTTTATTGAAACACTGATAATTCCAGTTGCTCTTGCATCATTATCTGCATTTATCCAATATTTAATATTATTCTTCTCAAGTCCTTCTAACAGCTGGGTCTCAAGTTTTTTAATATAAGCAGAATTAGCTTTAATCTGTTTAACGTTTTCTTCTAACGCTCTTGCCATTGCATATATTCCTGCAACATTTTCGGTTCCAGAACGCAAGCCATATTCTTGTCCTCCACCTACTATTAGCGGCGAAATTGTACAATCTTTCCTAACAAATAAAAAACCCACACCTTTCGGGCCATTAAATTTGTGTGCACTGCCAGATAACATGTCAATTCCCAGCTGTTTTACATCAATCTGAATATGACCAATAGCTTGAACTGCATCTGTATGGAATATAGAAGACGTATTATAAGAATGAAGGATATCTGATAATTTTTTGATTGGTTGCACAACCCCAGTTTCATTATTTTGAAACATAATAGATACAAAACTTTTTTGACTATTCATAGTAGCTTCAAAATCATTTACATTCACCAGGCAACCATCAGTTACAGGCAGATATTCCGTTTTCAATCCAGCATGGTGCATTTTTTCTACAGCATTTAAAACCGCATGATGCTCGATGCTAGACGTTATTATCCTTTCACATTTCTGATTTAGTGCTTGTTCTATTGCCCAATTATCACTTTCAGTGCCACCCGAAGTAAAATAAATTTCTTCGGGTTCAGCACCAATACATTTAGCAATTATTTCCCTAGATTCTTGAATTAGTTTACTGGCCTGCCTACCTGAGAAATGCAATGATGAAGGATTTCCGTAGCACTCCTTAGAGGCGTACATTAGTGCATCAAGTGCAGATTCACTCATTTGAGTTGTCGCAGCATTATCTAAATATATCATTACAGCCCCCTTACAGAAATATCAGGCATTGTATCAGTAAATTCTCTATCAATGGCAGCTAACTGTTGACGAATTATCTTTCTCTTCTCAAACGCAGGGTCGAAACACATCATTTTGAATTCCTGAGGGCTGATATCCTCTGCAGTTCTAACATGCGGATATAATAATTTCAAATAACCTGAACACATTTTAATAATTGCATTTGTATCTCTAGTATCTGCATTTTTAGGAATATCTAAGAGTTCTTTAACCACTGCGCTGTAATATGACAAAGTTCTACTATACGAGAGAATCTCAGAAAAGTATTCTACGTTTAAAGAATAACCGTTAAGTTTTAAATCTTCGCTGATTCTCGGCAAATACCAGCCTTCGATAAATCCATGGAATCTGTCTATCAATGCATGGTCTTGAAATGCTTCAGGTAATTCTTCGAAATAATGGTTGTTGATTGGTCTTCGATTCATGTCAAGATCAATATTTCCTAACAAAATCATTCCAGCCAGAGAAGTAAGCTTAGATTTACCTACTGTAAATGAACCTTGCTCCATGTAGTTTTTCAGAGCACCCTGAATTTCTTCAGGATTATCAAAGGAAATAGTTTTAACTTCATCCAAAGAAACAAATTCATACGACGGAATGATTCCTGGTGTGTTTCTGCTCATATCATAAAAGAGTTTAGCACGAGTGATTTTACCGCCACTTATCTGCCAGCCATATTTCGAAAGATTATTAAAAATATAAGATTTACCTGTTCCCTTAGGAGCTAACTCAATCATGTTTAAATTCGGTTCGACAAATACTAACAAACGAGTGAGAAATAACAATTTTTGGTCTAACGATTCAAACGAAGTTGAATTTGGATTATATTCCATACTGGAAATCAAAAAATCAACCCATTCTTCTATCGTGAAGCGTTCTCTCGCTCTGCAATAGTATTCGTAATCTGGTTTGTATGGCCTAAATGGTTTAAATTTAACCATTTCGGCATATCCCTTTTCTCTACCTTCAGGTTGAACATATTGCATCGTTACAACGCCCCAGTTTTCCCCCTCCTTTAACAACCCTTCTTGTCTTGCAAGATAAGGCGACACTTTTCCTTCACCATTTTTAATTCCTAAATCTGGAATCTGAAATCTATATTCGCCGCTTTTTAAATCAGATTCAAAGATTATTCTTGCAAGAATCTGAATAACATCTCCATTCAAAAGCTTGCTTCTGATATTGCTGTCTTTTGTCGGAATATGCTTTTCAACAAAGCTATATAATCCCTCTGTATCAACTGCATCATCATTAGAAAACTTTTTAATTAACCAGTCTTTTATAAACGAAGGTACATTTACTCCTGAAAACAGACTATATCTGTCTGGAGTCTTATGCATAGATTCTTCTGGAAAAATATTTTTTATTTTGTGGTCTAGATTAGTCATCGAATCCGTCATCTCCTTCCATATTCTTCTTTGCAGTATTTACGGTTTTAAACCCAAACACCTTATCTTCAATCAAAACAGAAATATTTTGTTCTTTACCAGAAGAAAGTTCTGCTTGATACATTCCTTTTACTTTTACAAGTGAGTGCTTTTCTCCAGAGCTTTCTACCACAAAAGCAGCCTCTACATCTGGAATTATTGAGAAGCGAACAACTCTATCGATTCCGTTCACTTGAAGGTTTTCATCAAACACTTTATATGTAACCTTTTTCTGTTTTCCTTGTGGTATAGCTACAATTACTGGAACCAACACTTCTTCCAGTGTAGCACCACCATGGTCCTCATATTTAGGCCTATTATACAAAGATGTTTCATTTAAGGATATTAGATATTTATCACCTGGTGTTGCATCATCTTCATATACAATATAGTCATCCGTATTTTCGTGTTCTTCTCCAGATGGCAATTTGTAACAACGTCCTTCATGGTCAGATTGATCAAAATCATATTTTTTCTTTGTATCTGTCCATTTAGCTCTAGCAGTCGCACCATGGTCTGCTGTGATAACTATTCTTTTTCCGAATGATTCCGTAATAATTTCTTTGAGTAATTCGTTCAAATAGTCAAAGGCTTTTCGAAGATTATTCGTAGTTTTATAGTATTCACCATGAATTACATTTTCGTCGAATTCAACAAACCACTTTTTGTAGTTAATCTTACTTAAATACGACTTATTAACACTTGTTATAGATGGCAAATGCGCAGCTGCTATGTTACAAGATTCAATTTCGTAATTATTTGTTTTTATCAAATCAACCAACAGCGGAATATATTCCGCGCCAACACCATCAATAATATAAATATCTGATTCATCGTCAGAGTATTTCTTAACAAGAATATCCTGCTTATCTAATTCATAATACATTCCATATACCGCATCCGCAGTAGCACAACCAGAAGAATAATAATCACCGAGATATACCGTATCTTTATTTTTCACTTTACTTATACGGTAATTCTCCAAGTAAATTTTGTATTCATCCTTTTCTTCAATCAAATTATCTCCCGAACCAAACAAATATGAATACAACGCAGGATACATTATTCTTAGCTCATCCTTATTGGAAATCACTTCATTCGTGTACAAATTGATTAGAAACTCTTTTTCCGCATTACTTATTCCAGTGTAAGCTAATTTGAACGTTCCAGTATAATACGCCACTAGCCGCGATTTTATTGCATCTAAAGATTGTCCTGTTTCATTGCATAATTCAATTAAAACAAGGCTATCATGATTTTTCAGAAACGTAGATGATATGTGTAATTCGTTTGCGACACCTTCAACAATTTCGTTTTTAATTGCTTCTTCAGGCACAAATGAATCAGCATATTTATTTAATTCCTTAATAATGTTAAGGCGTTCTTCAAGCATAGTCGCATTACTAACTTTATAACCTTGAGTCCATATATTTTTCAACAATTCTTTATTCGATTTTGTTGTCAAAAGTTTAAGAACACGGGCAAGATATGATTCCTCCAAATATGCAATGACGTAATTTGTTATTAACCATTTTTTATATGTATCATCAGAAGTGAGAAACTTTGCCGCCAGAGAACAAGTATCTTCGACACCAGTTTCTAATAATTCCGAAAGCATTTGTTTCGTTGAGGGTGCAGTTTTGTTCTTTTCTAAATCGATAATTAACTGTTTCCAAAAATCGTCTTCTTCCATTAGATACTCAAATTTGATTTCACAGCCAAATACTTTTTCGAAATATTCTTTCGTATTTGATATCGAATCAATTTGAAACGCATTATCTGGAGATGCCTCTTGATGCCACTCGTATAAGCTAGCAGAACAACACCAAATAGGTTTTGTAAAGTCAAGTATTCCCGCACTTCTCCACAAGCCAATCCATTCAACGCTAGTAGTTATTTTATTTGTTTTTATGTTCTCAGCGTACTCATCTGATACAAAGCAAATCTGTCTGTATTCACCACTTAATTCATAATCAGAATTAATAAATGGGTCAAGCAGGTCTTTTCTTGCAAAACTATTCTGTAAAACACTATAAACATTATCCATCATTGAAAAACAGATAAAATATATACGTCTCGAAGAAGAAGCAGGGTTCATGATATTACCATTTTCGATATCAAACAATGATAATACTGTTGACTCAATATCCTTGCGCGAATAAAATCTAATCAGTTCTGAAAATCCAACTATAAAAATATCTTTTCCGTCAGATGCCGCAGTTTTAACGACCTGCAAAAATCTGCTTTTAGTAAGCCAACCGTCGTCTTTTTTCATAATAAAGTCACTCAGTTCAAGTAACTCTCCATTGCTACTTTTGACTAAATCCTGAATATCATTTTGAGTATCTTGGTTTAGTTCCATAAACAAAAATCTTACAGGATATCGTCTATAGGAGCTTGTGTTTTTAGCCTTATCATCGGCAATTTTCTGCTTGAGTTCTTCTAAATTCATATACTTATTCCTCTTTAAGCAATTTGGATACCGCAGAACATACAACAGGATATTCTTTACATAACTTCTTAAGAATATCTTTTGCCATGTCCACAGTCAGTTCCTTTTTTTCAATAAGTTCTGTCGTAGAATCAATAGTTGCATGCGTTCTTCCGATAGAAATAGGAGAAATCTCTATTGGTGTAAACTCAGGAACATCTTCTGAATCATCAGTTTCTTCAGCATCACTTTCTGACTCTGTTGATTCAGTATCATCTACATCATTTGTGCCCTCATCTTCATCTGTCTGTCCTTCTTGCGGTTCATCTTTCTTTTTGTTCTGCAAAATGCACCATTGCAAAATTTGCTTTTCAACATCTTCTTCTCTCCAAAATACAACAGCATCAGCTAACGTTTGATTCAAATAAGACAATAAGTTTGAATAATCATCTAAAGTCACTTCAACCTTATCCAAACATTTCTTAATAAACGGAATCAAACAAGAGGTATCTTGAACCTTCTCTAACGAAAGCGCAATCGAAGTACGCTGTTTTTTCAAGCCTTCAAGCAAACTACTCACGTTTTCTTGTGTAATGCTATCGCCTGTTGCATTTGCCAGCGTGAACAGCGCATCAACAATTGAATTAAACTCTTTCCCTTTATCGAGGACATATTTCAATGACCATAATGGTGCCTTATATTTACATTCAAAATTTGTTCTTAGCTGCCATTTTGTTTCAGAAATGCCATCTCCTTTTACCCCGAAAATTGTCTGAATCAAATCAATGAGTTCTTTTTCTTCAGCTGTCGAAAATCTCACACGTAATTTTGCATCGTTTTTATCATCATGCCAGTATGCAAATGCAGCATTAACAATATCTCTCATTATTGTTGCAGATACTATACTACCTTGGTCTGCCAGGTACATTTTTTCAGTATATCTTCTGAAAGCCAAAGCTACAGCTGCCATACATATATAGTTTTTATAATATCCGTAAGGTGCCTCTGTAACAAACTTGAATTCTGCTCCTATGTCAACAACTGTCTTATTTCTCAGTTCTGCAATCTTATCATCAATGACTTTAATTAGAATCGTCATCGGACATGTTGAATCATATTGTCCTATATAATTCAATTTTTCATCAAAAAGCCAATTGCCATGATTGTCCTTTAACAAATGGTGAACAGCTGCTTCGACTCCTGGCAATGATTCCAACTCGCTTCTATTTACTGCATAACAAACTTTTTCTACAGTCTTTTTGGCATATGTTTCTTTCCAAGCTGTACTAGCACTTGCTATTAATGCATTTTTTTCTATTCCAGAAGAAAAAACTCTAGCAACATTTGCGGTCACAGCTGAATTACATACAGCTTTATATGTTGGCGTGTTTACTCTTTCGCCTCTAAATATTATTGTTGCAGAACCATCGATAATTTCAGTTCTCCACTTTTCAATCCATCGTTCAGCCTTTTTTTCGTATGGTGTTGGATCTTCAAGTTTTGTTTCACGAGCCACATTTGCGCGTGCCATGTCATCAACAATTCCTTCAAAACGTCTTTGTCCCAATTCTACATCTAAAACAACAAAAACAATATCCTTCAACGCATCTTTCTTTGATAAATCTTGAAGCATATTCTTTTGTGATTCTATCATAGGTTCGGGTCTATTTGCTTTTTTATCATATGTTGGAGTATCACCTCTAAATGGAATTATTGCAATTTTTGCTGCATAACTTTTTGTAAAAGCTTTTAATAGCTTGGATTCCATTGATATTGCAGGTAGTCCACCATAAATAAAAGCAAACTCTGTTGCTCTATTAAATCCATCTACATTAGTTATGATATTCGTTATATCTTTTCTATAGCTTGGATATTCATTGAGAAGCGTAGTTACATCTTCATAACTCAAGTACAATTTATCCTTAGCTGCTTGGACTTTCTCCATTGACATAACAGATGAAGACACCTCAAACACATCATCTGGACCTTTGAGTACAATTTGTTTTTCATCTATGCTTTCTAAGGCCTTGTTAATTACATCGCTACCCCAAGCTCCGCTTAACACGTGGAGGATATTTTTCTTGCTCGGATTAACCAAGCTTTTCTCCATGTCACCGCCATCCATCTGAGTTACTCTGTTTAATAAATTCAGCAAAAGAATTACTTTAAAAGCAGAAAGTTCAGGTATTGTTGTATCCTCCAACTTTGAAGAATACATGGAATACTTGTTAATTATAGCATCAAAATTATTTGTCCTATCCTCAGAAAAAGCTTCAACGAAGAAATCCCAAACTTTATCAGCAGTAAGATATTTATAAGCATTTACATCATTCTCGATAAATGCTTTAAATCCTTTTTTCTCATCATTTAAGAATTCAAAAATACTTCTTTCTGCCGAACCAATTGCTCTCGAAACAAATGTAGCGAGATATGCAGTATATGGATGGAATGGATACAACCTTTGAATTATTGCCTTTGTCTGAGCTGACTTATCCATAGGTGCTACAATTTCTTGTAGTGCAGCTGAAACTTCAGATTGATGAGCTATACGTTCATCTATCAAAGAATCATATTTTTCAGAATCTTTTACTTTCAATGCATTTGATAGGATATGATATGTGGTAATATCTTGCATATCATACTTCAAGCCTAAAAATCTGGCTTTCGCCATAGTTTTCTCGTCTTCTTTAAGCTCCTTGTAACTATCAGTTGCTTCCATGCTCTTATGAGTAATAAGAAAGACATAAACACCTATACATTTATCTTCATCATCTTTTCTTGGTGCTTTACTAAGTTCAGCTATATCCTGCATACAGTTCAGTATGCTACGTCTTTCAGATATTTCAAGTAATGAAGTGAACTCATCCCAAAAAATAACAAGATAGTCTGCCTTGTTTTGATTTCGAAGTTCATCCACTACTTCGGTCAGCCATTGTTTGATATCTGGAGTTGCTTTTATCATGTTACTCTTCTTTAAAGCAACATTAATTTCCTTGAGAACATTTACGTCACCGTTTCCTAAAAGTTCCTTCAATTCATCTCTGGTAGCAGCGTATCTTTTTAACTCATCTAATAACATAGCATTCCAGAAGGACTCAAATTTGTCATCTTCGAGCATTTCTATTACAGCCTGGAAGTCAGACTTTACTGCCATGCTAATTCCTGCTACTTCAAGTTGCTGAGCCACTGCACGCTGAATTATGTATTTCAGTTCCTCGGTATCTACGATAGAATAAGTTCCCTTCAGTACTACAGGAAAAACTCTTTCTTTTTTTCTAAAACCTAAAAGCATTGCCTTTAATTGTGGGTTCGAAAGCTTTTCAATATAGTCTCTTATTCCATTTAAATCGTCGCAAAGCAAATGCTTTATTACTGAAGTCGAATGACTTTTTCCTGTACCATAAGTACCCTGAATCCAAATAGATTTATGTTGATCCATTGTAGAAGAAGTAAACGCATTTACAATTTCTTTTAAGTTGGATTCAAATTTTTCATTTGTAATAAACTGTTTCCAATAGTTTTCTCGTTCCTCAGTCATGTTGAAGGTAGAATCGAAAAACGGCTCAATGCCTATAATATCTGAGTAAATCATATCTTCCTCCTATAAAAATAGCGTGCAGCCTTCTTCTTTAAACTGCTCAACTTTTTCCGTTAATGTGTCCACATCTGTGTCTAACATCTCAGCCAAATGCTCTCTGCAAAAGAATTGTTTCACTTTTTTTCCTAGCATTTTTTTACATAGAGCCACATCATCTTTGGATAGTTCCAAATCACAATTAAAACATTTTTCCATTTTATATCCTCTTTATCACAGCATCCAATGCTTCGTCGGGTGTAACATCTTCATTTAAATGAACATTTTCAAGACCGCCCGTTAAGTCGGCTGTAAGAACGCCCATTTGAGTCAAAGCTTTTAATGCAGGTACTAATTTGTCAGCTGTCATTCCAAGTACAGAATATGGATTAACCTGACCTGGCAATAACAAATCGCTTACGGTAATATCATAACATTTTGTAGTTTGCGCTTCTTTATAAAGCAAATATGCCAATGCTGGCATTGAAATATATCCAGGCGAGATTCGTCTGATGCCTTTTGTAGAGTTGCCAGACATTTGCAATTCGGCAACATAAATATTTTGTGCATCGCCAGTTTCGCTTGATAAACACCCTAAAGGAGAATACCTGAGCATTGTTATTAATGCATTTGTTGGGTTCTTAATAGTGTTATCGTTTAGAGAAGGGAAATCTTCTTTCATAATTGCAACAATATCATCTCTTGTGTACTGAACTTCTTGCTTGATAGATTTTACGAAGCTGTTTACAATTGCAGAATTAAATGCAAGGCCAACCCAAATTACTTGCCATGCAGCTAATTTATTTCTGGTATATAAACTTTTGACCACATTAAATTTGGTTGAAATTTTCTTTTCTTTTTCATCGATTAATTCAGCTTCTCTTAACCAGTTTATAGCCGCTGGAATCATTTTGGTTCCCAAGTTAGGATATGTTCCGAACCACGTATCTCCCTTATCGAAGAAAACATCAACCCATTCGTCTCTAAGTCCAAATGTAGAATATCTGTCAATTCCACTTGTTCTCATATTAGCTGATTTTACTAGCATTCCACCTTCGTTGATTTGTTTTCTATGTGCAATCAAGCATCCCCTCGAGCTTACTTCTAAACATTTATGGCAGTGAACACACATGCTTTTGTTTATTTCAACCTTATCGCGTACAGTCAGTGCTCCTGTTGGACATTCAGCCTCGCACACACCACATAATTCACATCCAGCTGTCTTCGTCAGAACACGTGAAAGCATCGCTTGCAAAGCGGGCTTGTTCACGGTACCTTCTGCGATAAAGCGAATAGTATTTTTTGTTTCTTCTACAGTAAATCTAAAAAGTTCTCCAGAAAAATTCATCTGCCCTCGTGTGATATTTTCGCTTACTTCCGAAACAAACTCACACATAGCAAAAAGCCATATTCTCCAATCGGATTTGGGTTGTGTCACAACACATTCAAAATTGGGTTCTTTACTAATCAAGTCAACTCTTGAACCATCTGGAATCAATCCTCGGCCACCTGCGTTCTTTTGCCAGTTATTCGAACTTATATATTCGTTGATTTTTTCTTTTGAATTCAAACCCAAATTACGAGCCATATCTTCAATCACAGCTACATATTTCTTTGAAATATCAGGATAAATTCTTCTAATCAAATATTCCGACCAATCCGACGCAAAAGGACATACACCGCAACCAACTCTTGTTAATCCCATTCTGTAAGCTGGATTTAGTTCTATTCCTCTAGAAAACATGTATAAAAACACTTCTGTATCATTCCATCTAAAAATCGGTCTACAATTATAAAGATTAGGATGCTTAACATTTGCTCCAATTCGCTCATAAGCAGAACGTCTAGCACTTTCATCAGAACGAACCCCTTCGTATACAACAACTTTAGGCTGCTTATCTGTATTATGGAGTTCTTTCATTTTACGTCTGAAAACAGTTGTTTTCATAACGGAACAACACCATCTATTCACACGACTTGGAGGTCCATATTGCTTCCACAAATCCAAAGCATTTCTATCACTTACTGCATGATGAAGTTTGAAGTTAGGAAAACGATACTTATAGTCTTCTTCTGTATAGGCTACAATGTCATATGTACATGGTAATTCCATATCCGTATCTTGAAAGATTGCCTTGAACGATTCTACAGGCAAAACCCTTGTAACTAGGTCCAATATAACTTGAGAATCTTTACCTCCTGAAAAAGCAACCACAAAATCATCTACTTTTCCAGTAAAGGTATCATAGCAGCCAGATATAAAATCCATTGCTTCATTTTCAATCGTATCTACGGCTTCTCTGTTTATTTCTATAACTTTATCTATATCTATAGGTTCAAGAAAAGAAAAGGTAAATCCATCATTATAGATGACAGAAGGCTTATTATAAATTCCTGCGCCTCTTCTCTCAAAAAAAGGCTGTCCTTTATAGTAATATCTGGCATCGATATTCCAGCATATAGGTTTGTCTGTGTTTGGCAATCTGAATTTTTTATCAACTTCAAGAATCTGAAGTTCCTGAAGAAATACAGGGCGAGGAGCTGGTATAGCATCTTCATCTGTAATATTATCACTCAAAATAACACCATTATTTTGAGCATCCCATTTTATCTTAAACATTTCATTCTCCGTTTCTGTCATAAGTATGTATTTCGCATATATTCATCTGCAAAATAAAAACTAATCATTTGAATCATCAGGAATATACTCAATGATATCTCCGTATGATACATTCAATGCTTTGCATATCTTATTAAGAATAGCCATTGAAACTTCTTCATTTTTATTCAGCTTAGTCCAGGTGTTAGCCGAAATGCCACACATCTCTCGACATTGTTGTTTTGATATATCATTCTCTAAACAATAACGCCATAAGGGTTTATATGATACCATTTTTTGCCTCCTTTGCTTACGCGCACTTATACTTATACATTATAACACATAATTCTCTATTTTTCAATATAAAATCGCAAGTTTTTGTGATTTTATTATATAAGAACGTGAAATATGACATTCAAGAACCATTTTTAATTGGTAATCGATGATTACTGTAGCTTTTTCTACAAAATGCTATATAGCTACATAATAGTATTATTTTAAATATATTTAAAGGGCACCCAAACAGCTGTGAGGGCAAGATGAAAAACGGCAAACTACACACTGTGTAGTCCGTTTTTCATCGTAGTGGCGAGCGTCGGCTATGCCGACCACATCGTTAGATGTGTCACTCGCTCTTATGCCCTTTACACCTTTTTCGACCATAGAGAAATATTAATGCCGAAATTGTCTGAAAACGTTATATATCAGTCAGTTTAGCAGTGTACTCGAGTCTGAAAATTCCGTGAATTTTTAGGCACTCTGTGAATTTTGAATTGAACTGCTCTGATTATCAGTTGTTTTTGAAGGCACTCAGTGTACTTTTATAAAATAGCTACAACACGCATGGCACCTGCGCATTTCCTGAAACTAAACTCTGTTTTATGATCAAAAAATTATTAGTGATACAAACTCTTGTGGAGGGGGTATCACATTTAATATAGCAAAAGCATTTATGCTTTTACAAAAATAATAAAGGGGATTTGATGCTTGTCATCAATACAAATAAAAAAGAGCTGTCTAAGCGGATGTACCGCTCAAACAGCAAAATAATAGTATAGATAAAACGAGACTGTGTCTCGTTTTATAATTTGAAAATATATACATTGAATACCTTCTTAAATGAGAAGAAATCAATACAAACTGTCAATTGTCTCGTTTGTCGCATTTTTAAATGTACACTTAATAATAAGAACAAAAGAACATTCTTTTTTACAACATTTAATCTAAATAAAAATGAGACAAGCAATACAAATACGAGAATCCATTGATATTCCAGCACTTTCGTTGTATCATTTTTACTTTGAAATCTATACATGTATCAATTAATCTATACAAAAAATAACCGCACAGTGTAATCCACGATTACATTGTACGGTTATAAAATCATTCAAAGTCAATATCTGCATAAGGTGGGTTTTTATCAATCAACACTGCTCGTTCACCTGACGTGAGTATATACTCCTTTGTACGTGACATATTCAAGATGCTTTCTTTGGTTTTAAATGCGCGATTTGACACATATTCCACACTGCTCATATCATTGCTGTTTAAATATACAATATGATCACAATTGCTTAAAATAGCAAGCGCATCATGTTCACCATACATCGCGTAAAGCTGTGCCATTGATTGCAAAATAACACTTACATAGATATCTCTCGACCGTATAACAGAGATGATTTTAGCAAAATCAGGGACAGTGCAGTTCGCGCCCATATCGTCAAAATATAAGCGTGTCGGAATCTTTAACCTGCCTCCTGAATTAGAATCCGCATCTTCAATTAGAGTTTTTAGCACTTGTGTCATGAAGATATTTACTAATACATCATATGTCCTATCAACATCGCTTACCTGAATAAATACAGCATGCTTTCTTTTGCCTATATCGTGTAATTTAATACAGTTATGAGTATTCAGCAAGCTTTTACTTTCTGGATACGAAAAAGGTGCTAATGCTATATTCACAAATCCCAAAATACTTGAATACATTTTATCTGCCGATTTATACGCTTGAATTTCAAGCAGTTTTTTCATAGCAAAAGATTCTTTTCTATTATCAAGTTCATCAAGAAAATATTGCAAACCATTCGGCTTTATCATAACGTGGTATAAATCTATAATAGTGTTCATGTTCCAGTCCTCTTTATCAAGCCGTTCAAAACAAAAGGCGATAAGAAACTGAAGTATTAGTATTCCGCATTCCTCCCAAATCGGTTCATCCTTTTCCAGAGAAGGCATTATAGCTCGAGACAAAAAAACAATGTCCTGATAACGAATTGAACCGTCAGTATTAAAACGGATATAATCAAGTGGATTATATCCGCAGCTTTCTTCAGGGTGAATAAAGGATAGAATTCTAACCTCATAACCCTTTGCTTCTAGCTCGGATTTAAACATTTTAGACATAAGCCCTTTTGAATCAATAAAGACAAATGACTCGTTTTCAGTTGCCTTCAAGCTGGGATAAAGCACTCCGCCTGTTTTTCCTGAGCCGCTGCCTCCGATTATTAAGTCATTGTTATTCAACCCTGTGACATATGTATCGTTTGTTACACGAAAATTACGTCCTAAAATACGATAATCATATCTTTTATTCATATGTATAAGTCCCTTTCATTTAGATTAAATATTCCTGTGCAAATACCAAATCTAATAGCTTCATTTGTATCGAAAAATGAATCATCCTTAGTTGCTTCATATACCTCATCTATAGACCTGCCAGTTCGTTCAGATATGAGTTCTGCAAGCTTTGTTCGACATTTATTCAAATCATCTAGCTCAGACTGTATTTCGTGAGGCTTCTTACCTGAAATGTCATGCTCACCACCGAAGCTAGGATCGTGTATCATAACTCGGCTATCTGGGAGCATTAAACGTGTATCAGCCGCCATATAAATAATAGCAGCCATAGAACATGCTTGTCCTAAAATGATTGTCTGTATCGGCTTATTTACCATCCTAATAATATTGTATAATGCAAAACCTGCCTGTACAGAACCGCCATCCGAATCAATAAACAGATTAATACAATCTACATCAGCTTTTGAATTCAAATACATAATCTGTTTGATTAATACGTTGCAATTCTCGCGGCACACTGGCCCTATCAGAAAGATATTATTATCTGAAAAAAGCTTATCATTCAGAGGTATTAAATCAATACCTCTACTTGATTCATGTATAATATTACTCATAAAAATCCTCCATTTCTTCATTTAAAAGCTTAAATTCACTATCGTATTTCTTCAACAATTCTTCAGCATTAAACTTAGCTTCTATCTGAAAGAAATCATTAAAGCAATCTACAAGTATTAATGATATTAAATGAACGTTCTTCTTTGCAGCAACAACATATTTTTGTATTGGAATAGTCCCTGGAAACCACGGTTGAAGCCCTATATTTTTACTCATTATGATAATGTCTCTTATAGTCGTATTGACATCAAATTCTCGTTTTGTAAGTTTTTCAATAATATCTACAATCTCATTAACTCTCGACTCTGATGTAATATCTTTTCCATATTTTTTTATGACATCAAGAAATGCTTTAATATTAATGTTCAGAAATCTTCTGATAACCTGATTGTTGGTCGCACTTAGCATGCTTTCTGCAAGCTTTTGAACTAGCAAATCACGAAAGCAACAGGTAGGATGATATTCGATCACAAACATAGTGTCCTCCGCAGAATTAAAATCACCCTCAGTAAGAGCAAGAATAAGTAAATACAAAAATTCTTCAAAACTCATTTTGTTAAGATGTTTTTCGCTATCAATTAAAAATGCATTTAACAGTGTCTTTGTAGCATAGCTAAATGAAGCCTTTTTGTGATAGTCACATACTGGCATGAAATCTGAAAGTTTTAAATGAATTAATTTCTCACTGATAGAAAGAATCTCACCTTCATCTACAATAGTAGGATTATTTGAGTGTTTAATAAATTCATCAAGTTTTATACCCATATTCCATCTCCATTCAAAAAACGCTCGACTGCAAACAAAGCAATTGAGCGTATAATCATATTATTTTCAAATCGTTTCTTGAAGCGGTGAAATAGTAAATATTGTTACTAAGAAAATCTTCATAGGAAACACATGATTCATTAATATCCTTAACCATATCCTTTATGAAGTCCAATCCGTTTTTTCGCACCACTTCAGCTTTAAGGAGAATAACTTCATGTTTAGAGCTAGGTAGTACAATTAAGTCATCCTGGACTGCTTTTGCAATTTTCTCAAGCTGGTGAAACTCAGGATATATCAGCGCTGCGCCATATGAATTATTTTTATTTGTAAGCATCATCATCTCTGGGTGCTGCATAGCGTTATCAGCATCAGAATTAGTTAGAATCATATTCTGTACAATCTCAAATATATCTCTACAAACAGCGGAATGATTTTTGATGGTATTTTCGACAGCTATATTATATATTTTTTCTTGAGAAATGCCCCATGAGTTTAGAAGCGCAGTTGTGATTTTTATGATACCTGCGCCTGTTCCATCTGTGAACGGAATATCTATTTTATAGTAAAGCGCCAAATCTTCGAAGATGACATGAGGGATCTCATCAAGGTGCTTCTTATTAAGCTCAGCATTCATTACAGCAGTTGTTATGTTTTCCTTTGCACTCTCGAATGAAAGCATCATATTTACATCAATATTGTTATTTTTACGACTTTCAATATAAATATCTACAATATCATCAACAATACTTTCAAAGGCTTTACCGTTCAAATACTTTTCATAATACCTGTCCAAGTTAATAATAGGCTGGATGTTCTCTTTACCTCTAAAGATGAGGCCACAATAAACAGTCCTGTTAGACTTTTTCACATCGCTAACAATAGAATCGATACCTTCATATTTCCCGTTTAATTTATCTAATACTGCTTTTTTTACACTTTCATAAAATTCACTTCTATTCATATGTCTTTCTCCTTAATAATATAAAAAAGCTGATGCATCACACATCAGCTTTTGGTATTATGCAGCTTTGCTTGTGCTCAAATTCGACTCAGCTTTTTCTATAAAATATTGAAAAGCCTTTTCAGCCTGACCTGCTGCAATTGTCAGCTCTTTTGTATTATCCCTAGCCTTAAGAACATTAAGCCAATTATCAATATATGCAAGATCGTTTTCAGATTCCTTTTCATCATAAGCAATCTCAAAATGATTACATACTATTTCGGCAAAAATCTGCGCTACAAGTTCTTCACGACTATAATCCTTACTTCCAAAGGATTTTCCTGTTTTGCGATTTAATCCCATGATGGTACTGTGTCCTATTTCATGGGCGAGACTGTTATAAAAAGCATATAACGAGGTGAATCCTTCTGATTTTGGAACACGGATTCTATGATCAGAAGGAGAAAAATAGCAACGTGAACCATCTTCAATGTATTCAATAGATATCTTTTCAGATCTAGCGTATGCATCAATATACTCCTGTAGTTTCTGTGTTGACACAGTTGTAGTTTTAACTACTTTCTTAGCTGGAAAATGTGAAGGTAAGCCTTCAATGTCCTCACGATCGAATACCTGATAAAATTTTAGATAGTGTCCCTTTTGGATATTTCCGTTTTCATCAATAATAACATTACCTTCAGCATCCTCCTTTTCATATGTTCCGTAGAAAAAGACAGGGAGTTTACGCGCTCCTTTTCTAATGAAAATTGGTGCATCTTCAGGCTGTGTCTTTTTGTAGTCCATAAGTGCTTTGAATGTGATGAATTCACTATTTTCAAGAATTAATCGGTTAATTCCAGTATATGCTTTTCCTGTTGAATAACTTAGCGGACAGTTGGTTCCACCAGACCATGGTTTAATCCAGTGAAATTTAACGCCATTTTCTTTTGCTTCAAGCAAGCGATTGATTATTTTCTCGTTAATGATTTCGTAAACAGTCATACTTTTCTTCCTTTCTGTTATTTTTGGTATATTTTCACAAATTGGATTTTTGTGAAAATCTGCTCATATATGAGCAAGTGCTTTTTTAAAAGTCTCGTATATGAGGAGATTGTCTAAAAGCCGTAAATACGGTGTTTTCAGCGATTTTGCGAATAGATTTATATAGATGAATATGCTATAATTGTAGTAATTCAAGGAGGGAGTTAAATGAAAAATAGATATTCTGAGCAAGAAAAATTTGAATATGTAAAAAACTTTTTGGAAAGTGGCTTAAGCATCAAGGAATTTGCACGCAGAAACGATATTGGAAACAAATCTCTTGCTCGTTGGATCGACAAGTATTCCTCTTCAACTATGTCAGATAAGCCAAGCTCAGCATCGATTAACTCTACAACAAATGGGGAAGTCATCGTAAAAATTCCTTACAAGGAGTTTTTAGAATTAGTAAGATGTAAAATTCTTTACGAATCTCTAAACAACTAAAAACGCTATAAAATGATCATACTAAAAATGGATTTAACGGCTACAGCTTGTATCTTAAAAAATACGTTTACCCATTTATTTTTGTAGCTGTTTATCATAAAGGACCAGTTCTTATGAACTGGTCTTTACTATGCCTATTCATCAATCTCATCTGGTTCATCATTTGAATCATCAAGCTCTGAAGGGGCTACTATTACAGGCGAATTATCCAGCGGATAAAAATCAAAAGAAGGATTATTGACAAGCGTCAAATACATTCTTTCGACATCTTTTTTCTCTAAAGTTGTGTAAATATCAAGTGAAATGTCGACGCTAGAATGTCCCATCAGATATTGCACGGCTTTCGGGTTAAGACCTTGTGAAATAAGATTTGAGCAGTATGTATGTCGAGCTACATGTGGTGTGATTTCAGGAAGCTCGTCCTTATAAATTCGATTAAACTTCTTTACAGCCCATCTGAAATGATTCTCAATATGTTGCGCAACCTCGTAATTATCATTTTTATCGAGCCAAATAAAACCTCTTTCGCAATCTGTGTGTTCGCGGTTCCACACAAATGTATCATTAATTCTGGCTTTTCTTTCAGCTAAAACATTACGAAATACAGATTCCAAATCCCGCGTAAGCGGTAAATCTCTTTGTGCATTTTTAGTCTTTCCCTCTTCAATAAAATAAAGCATTTTTTTACCATCGTGAATGCGAATAAGCTGTCTTTTCACATGAATAACATGCTTTTCAAAATCGATATCTGAAGGCACAAGTCCGCAGAATTCTGATACGCGTATTCCTGTAAAGAATAAAATATAGAATTGCGGGAAATATCTTGAAAAGTGCTGATCAGTACGAACAAAATCGAGAAATCTTCGCATATCCTTTTTGGAAATAGCCTCTCTTGTTTTCGTTCCACCATATCTTTTCTTCAATAAAGGGAAATCGAAAGGATTATCTGTAATCCACTTATTCCTTTTTGCCATTGTAAACGCTGGTCTTAATATTCCGCGAAGAACGTGAAGTGTAGAATAATTCTTGCCGTTCTTATCGTGCAGTTCTTGCATCCATTCCTCCGCCTCGGTAGTATTAATGCAATAAATCTTGCGTTTTCCCATCTTATTGTTTTTCATAAATTTGAGCTGAGTACGATATCCGCTTCTTGTTGACTCACGAACATCATTCCATTTAAGCTTAATGTAACGTTCCATAAGCTCATATACCGTCATATTATTATCACTATTTTTAACTTCGCGTTGAAGAGTACCATCATTTAACGCTTGAATCTTCTCGCGGAGAGATTCACCACATTTTTGTTTTTTTCCTCGCGGAACAATATCACTTTTTGTCAAAGTCCAAGAATAAAGCGTACAATTCTTCCCGCTTTCATCTTTAAAAATATATCTATAGCGACCTGTTTTAGTATCATAATACTCATTAGATCTCAGCTTACGTCCTTTTGGATCATATCTATCAGCCATATCCTCTATCTCCTTTATGTAACTCTAATAAGTCAGTCGGGGTGCAAAAGCGCCCTTTTCACTTATCATTTACTTCTGATTATTCCTCTGTATTTTGGCTTAAGAGCGTCACCAGGGGTTGTGATTTTTGAAGCATCATTACCTATATAGTTTGGATTTTTCCAATCAACCAAATCATATTCAAGTATCAAAGGCTCTGAATCATCCATCAAACTTCCGCGCCTGATTTCTTTTCCTTTTCCTATACAATGCCAATCATCATAATCTGATAAAAGCCTTATTACTTCGTTGATAAAGGTATTTCTACCTTCTACTATTCCACTTGGTGAATTATTGCGAAACCATGCCTTATATAAATCATACAAAAATGAAAATGGTACAAGATTCCATTTGAGTTGTGGAAGTATTTCATCAAGAAACTGTCGAACAGGATCGTTATATTCCTTATATTCATCAAGCGCACACTTGCATGCTGCAGGTTCGGACAATGAATAGAAATTTGTCATCAAAACCTTATAAAGAACATATTCAAGAACCTCAGGTCTGTGTAAATAATCATTTTTAATATATTTACGTTCCCTACCAGTAAAGCATTTATTAAACGGAATAAAAAGCTGTCTACGATAGAAGGACTCTGATTTATCCTTAATTCTCGGAAATTCATTTAGACACTGTACCATAAAACCATAAAATTGGTAGCTGATTGGTGTCTTGAATTTTCTATTAACGGAAATAACGTCATTGGTAATAACGGCTTTTAAATTTGCAGCCTTGTCGATATAACAGCCTACGTCATTTTCATCAACAATAATAGCGGTAGATCTTGTTAATGGCTCTAATGCAAAATCTTTACTGAAATCAGTAAGAGGGATTGTTGCATAGCTACCATCACCGCAAAGTCTACGCATTAACTCACAAAGCGTTCCTTTACCGTTGTTGCCTGTATTAGAATAAAACCAAGCAGATTTATTCCAACGGACAAACGGTCGAACTAATGCTGATAAGATTTCCCAAAGTAGTTCAACTACTTCAGGGTCATCTGATAAATCAGCCATCCAAGACTCCACATCCCAATCCGTACCGTCAACATCATTATGAATGATGACATTGGTTGCATTGGGGTTATAGTCAACCTTTGACTTTGAAAGGAAAACATATTTAGGTGAAAATGGTTCTAACTGCTTGCTTTTGTAATTGAAAACCCCGTTGTTGACTGCAATTAAATCTTGGTTTTGTGTTCTACACACGCGATTAGCTTTGAAGCTCAAGATTTCAATAACTTCATTAAGCTCGTATCCTGTTATAGTGTAATTAAAAGCCGTAGCCAGTTTTTTAAATATGCTTTCATCAGTAATATAAATTCCTTTATCTTCTCCTGAGCTTTGATATATTGCCAATAAATCATATTCAGGATTAGTATTATTTCCAGTTGTCGTTACCTTTACAATATGATAGAGTTTAAGCATTACTTCCGCTATTTGTGCGGGAAGAAGTTTTGTAGGTGCTTTAAGGCTATCAACTTTAGCTCTGACTTGATTTTCAAGCATGCAAGCTTCCTTCACGAATGTGACTAATTCAGCCTCAATATCTGCGGGTGTAGGGGGATTGTCAACATCAATTATTTTTAAATACTCTTCAGTGCAAATGCGAATCGTTTCATTAATTGTTCTTGCCATTATTCATTCTCCTTTTTGATGTGAAAAGGGAACAAAAAAGAGCCCTATGCACACCACTATCGTAATCTACGATTGATGTGCAAGGACTCGGTTAGTCTATGTAAGAGATTAACTTTTTTGATCCACCTTGCTAGGCTCTCTATCATCCATAAATCCATATATCTAATCGCGCGATATACAGCCACCATCTATGGACTTGTTACACGACATATGTAACTAGATTAATTATATTGTAGCATAAAATTATTGTGATTTCAAGTCTTTGTAACAATTTTTTTGATATATAACAAGATGTTTTTTGTTATGAAACTTGTTATAAAAAAACACAAGCCGTAAAGTTGCTTATTTTTCGCTGTTTTAGACGCATCTTATTATAATGCCGTGGCAGACGAACATTATTCTGAGCATTTTAAAATTCTCCTTATTGATAAAAAAGTCCCGATGCAGTATTATTATACTACATCAGGAACTTCTTTTCAACTTTTACTGTGCAATATCAAAAGGGTTGATGAGTGTATCGGGGTCTGAAATATCTGCAATGTAGTATGCGTCATCAGATGATACAATAAGTTTTCCTGTTTCGCTATGACAAGCAATAATATTATATGTGTCGTCGTTGGCATATTCCTTTATCTCGCCTGTTTTACAGTTGAGAATTTTATCTGTTTCTTCGAATACAACATAATCGCCTATTATACATCCGCCCCAGCCAAAATCCTGGGAAGGCTCGATAATTCTGTTTCCGCTTTTATCGGTAATTATTGTATATGTACCGCTGTCAGAGCCGGATGCAGCGAATACGGCATAATCTTTTGTAGCATCATATATTGCAGTCACCTTATATCCTGTGAGTTCGTGCAGTTTTTCAAGATTGTCTCCGAAAATAACGCAATATTCCTTATTATAAGCTATTGATATGACTAAAGCATACGACTCCATGTCCAGAATCGCACCATCAACATCATTTATAAAGCGGCTTTCACCTTTATTGACATTATACACAGTAAAAGTATCTTCCCAATAATTACTGGTAAATAAAATATTATCACCATATACATTTAAAAATAAGTTGCCCAGCTCATCTGCTGTGATAATCCTATCGTTTTTCCAATCATAGACTGTCCATCTATCCACGCAGACTAAAGACGAAGATGTGCCGCGAATATCCGTTGTAGGCGCTATATCACAGATGGCGTAATCAGACGATAAAGGAAGTACCCAATCCCCGTTCTTATCGATGATTCCGAATGAATAAATATCTCCGTCAAAATTATTTTCAATCTTATAAACAGCATTATAATCCAATGCACCGGGATATAGATTATTGCAATCATAATATTCCTGTGTTTCAAGATTATAAAATCCTTCATATGTCAAAGCAAGTTTTCCGTTATAGGCATTAAACATATAGACATCGCTCTCGCCATCATATGTATAAATCTTATTATTGGTAATATTATAAACATAAGTTATACCATCATCTTCGAATACCATACAATCGTTGCAAATTCCAGGCTTATCTGTAATCTTCCGCACTTCCTTGAATGCTTCCGTTGTTGCAGCCGCTTCTGTTTCGGGTGCGGTGTTTGCGGATTCTGAGGCATCTTCTTTTTCTGCCACTGTGGTTGTTACATCTGCGTCCTCTGTTGCTTCGGGTGCGTCTGTGCTTGCGCCACAGGCTGTCATTGACAGCAACATTGCCGCCATAAGTATTGTGCTTAAAATTTTCTTCTTCATTTTCAAACTCCTTTTTCGTGTTATTGAGACTTTCTCTCAAAAATATAGCGTGCCGCTGATAAACCAGAGTGCTATGTACCACATAATTATATCACAAAATATCACTGATTGCTATAGTGATTATAGCTAAAAGATAGTGTTATTTTGTGGCTATCAGCTATATACTATGTTTAGAGTTTTTAATTCATATAGGACGGTAAGGCTATGAATTTAATCGAAATAGGTTCAAGAATTAAGGCGTATCGAAAAAGTATCAGTATATCACAGGAAAAATTGGCAGAAATGGTGGATGTATCTCCTCACTATATCTATGAGATAGAGAGAGGGTCAAAATCTATGTCATTGGAAACGCTTATGAATTTATCAGTAGCTTTACAGCTATCAACAGATTATATATTATTTGGCAATCAGGCAACCGATATAGTTTCGCTGTCTGAACAGTTAGCCAAGATGAACGAAAAACAAAGAGAAAGAGCTGAGAGTGCGTTTAAGGCGTTATTGCCATATATTAAATAAACAAAAAGCTGAGTCACGATAAGTGATTCAGCTTTTATATTTATTTAATTTTCAGAAAACATCATCGGCAAACCGTTTTCACGGTAATACAGCCAGACCTCTGACTTACGTCAAAGCACCTTTTTCAGATACTCTCCCGTATATGAATCCTTGCAGGCCGCAATTTCTTCGGGAGTGCCCGTGGCAACGATACTTCCGCCCTTGTCGCCGCCGTCTTTACCGAGGTCGATGATATAGTCGCACACCTTGATAACATCGAGATTATGCTCAATCATCAGCACGGTATTTCCCGAATCCACGAGCTTCTGTATAACCTCAATCAACTTGTGCACATCAGCTGTGTGAAGTCCCGTTGTAGGCTCGTCAAGAATATAGATTGTCTTTCCCGTAGCTCTTTTCGAAAGCTCCGTTGCGAGCTTTACTCTCTGTGCCTCACCGCCCGAAAGCGTCGTCGCAGGCTGACCTATCTTGATATATCCGAGTCCTACCTCCTGCAAGGTCTTGAGCTTTCTGTGGATTTTCGGGAGGTTTGCAAAAAACTCAACCCCCTCATCGACGGTCATATCGAGAACATCGTAAATCGACTTGCCCTTGTAGTGAACATCAAGTGTTTCACGGTTGTAACGCTTGCCACCGCAGACTTCACAGGGAACATATACGTCGGGCAGGAAGTGCATTTCAATCTTCAGTATTCCGTCGCCCTCGCACGCCTCACATCGTCCGCCCTTGACATTGAACGAAAATCTTCCGGGTCCGAAGCCCTTTGCCTTTGCGTCGGAAGTGCTTGCGTAAAGGTCACGGATGTCGTTGAACACGCCCGTATATGTCGCAGGATTGGACCTCGGCGTTCTTCCTATCGGCGACTGGTCGATAGCAATAACCTTGTCGAGATTTTCAAGACCTTCCATTGTGTCAAAGCTGCCGCATTTTATTCTTGCACGGTTGAGCTTTGCCGCAAGGTACTTGTATATTATCTCGTTTACAAGCGAGGATTTTCCCGAACCCGAAACACCCGTCACGCAGGTGCAGGTTCCGAGAGGGATACTTACATTTATGTTCTTGAGGTTGTTTTCGTTTGCGCCGTAAATCTCAAGGAAATTACCGTTGCCTGTTCGTCTGACGGAAGGCACGGGGATTTTTTTCTTTCCGCTGAGATACTGTCCCGTGAGAGACTTTTCGCACTTCATTATGTCGTCAACTGTTCCTGCGCAGATGATTTCTCCGCCGTTTACGCCTGCATTCGGCCCTACATCGATGATGTAGTCCGCCGCACGCATGGTATCCTCGTCATGCTCGACGACGATAACAGTATTTCCGCCGTCACGGAGCTTCTGCAGCATAGCTATCAGCTTGGAGTTATCCTTCTGGTGAAGACCTATGCTCGGCTCGTCGAGGATATACAGCACTCCCACAAGAGAGGAGCCTATCTGTGTGGCAAGGCGTATTCTCTGGCTTTCACCGCCCGAAAGTGTACCTGCCGAGCGTGAAAGCGTGAGGTATTCAAGTCCCACGCTGTTGAGGAAGCCCAGACGCTCAAGAATTTCCTTTATTATTCTTTCGGAAATCATCTTCTCTCTGGCTGTAAGCTCAAGATTTTCGAAAAATTCAATAGCCGACAGCACAGACTTATGGCAAAGGCGTGCGATATTCATTCCGCCGACAGTTACGGCAAGGCTTTCCTTTTTGAGTCTTTCACCGTAACATTCGGGGCATTTTTCTTCGCTCATACAAGTTTCGATTTCCGCCTTTGAATATTCGCTTGTGCTTTCACGGTAGCGTCTTTCGAGGTTGTTTACTATCCCCTCGAAATCGGAGTAATATGTCCCTCCCCCGTAGCCTGTGACACGGTGAAGCTCCAGCTTTTCTCCACCCGTACCGTACAGAAAAGCGTGCATTACATAGTCAGGATAATTCTTTACAGGCTCGTCGAGTGAAACGCCGTACTTTATCGCAAGTGCCTTGTAGTACATCATCGCAATGCTGGTATCGTCAAGGGAATTCCAGCCCGTCGCCTTGATTGCGCCCTGCATTATCGAAAGGTCTTTGTTCGGCACAATGAGGTCGGGGTCTACCCTTCTGAAAACTCCTAGTCCCGTACACTTCGGGCAGGCACCGAACGGGTTGTTGAACGAGAACATACGGGGATTGAGTTCTTCGATAGAAACACCATGCTCGGGGCAGGCATAATTCTGCGAGAAGAGCATTTCCTCACCGTCGATGACATCTACGATTACCATTCCGCCCGAAACACCCGTACAGGTTTCGATACTTTCTGCAAGACGGGATTCTATCCCCTCTTTTATCACAAGTCGGTCAACGACTATTTCGATGTTATGCTTTTTGTTTTTATCGAGCTTTATCGTTTCCGAAAGCTCGTACATATTTCCGTCAGCTCTCACACGGACATAGCCGGATTTTGCGGCACGCTCAAACTCCTTTGCGTGTTCGCCCTTGCGTCCTCTGACTATCGGTGCGAGGAGCTGTATTTTCGTTCCCGTAGGAAGAACCATAACCTTGTCAACAATCTGGTCTACTGTCTGCTGTCGGATTTCACGACCACATTCGGGACAATGAGGTACGCCTATTCTCGCATAGAGAAGTCGCATATAGTCGTATATTTCCGTCACGGTGCCGACCGTTGAACGAGGGTTCTTGGATGTTGTCTTCTGGTCGATTGATATTGCGGGAGAAAGTCCCTCAATACTGTCAACATCGGGCTTTTCCATCTGTCCGAGGAACATTCTCGCATAGGACGAAAGGCTTTCCACATATCTGCGCTGTCCGTCTGCGTAAATCGTATCAAAAGCAAGAGAGGATTTTCCCGAACCCGAAACGCCCGTCATTACGACAAGGCTGTCACGGGGGATTTCCACATCTATGTTTTTCAGATTATGCTCTCTTGCCCCTTTTATGATGATTTTGTTTTCTCTCATTTTCTTACCTTATTCCTGTTCTTTAAGTTCGTTTATCTTGTCACGCAGGAATGCCGCATGCTCGAATTCAAGCAGCTTTGCAGCCTCCTTCATCTGTACCGTGAGTTCCTTTATAAGTTCCTCTCTCTCCTTCTTCGAGAGCTTCTTCGAAACCTTCTTTTCGGTTTCTTCCTTGCCCGAAATTTCAATGACATCACGGATGTCCTTGACGATTGTTTTCGGAATGATACCGTGCTCTTCGTTGTAAGCCATCTGTATCGCACGACGACGCTCTGTTTCGGTGATGGCATTCTCCATCGAGCGTGTCACGCTGTCGGCGTACATTATTACCTTGCCTTCGGCGTTTCTTGCCGCACGTCCTATCGTCTGTATGAGCGAGCTTTCACTTCGCAGGAAGCCTTCCTTATCGGCGTCAAGTATAGCCACAAGCGTAACTTCGGGAAGGTCAAGTCCCTCTCGCAGAAGATTTATTCCGACAAGCACATCAAACTCGCCGAGACGCAGGTCTCTTATGATTTCCATACGCTCGATGGTTTCTATGTCGTGGTGCATATAACGCACCTTTATCTCCAGCTTTTCAAGGAATGCCGTCAGGTCTTCCGCCATTTTCTTGGTGAGGGTTGTGACAAGCACTCTTTCGTTGCGTTCAATTCGTTCGTTTATCTCGGAAACAAGGTCGTCAATCTGTCCCTCTGTCGGTTTTACGATGATTTCGGGGTCAACAAGCCCTGTCGGGCGGATAACCTGCTCGACAATCTGCTGTGATTTTTCCTTTTCAAGCTCTCCCGGTGTTGCGCTGACGAATATAGCCTGATTGATATGGCTGTAAAATTCATCGAAATTCAGCGGGCGGTTATCAAACGCCGACGGAAGTCTGAATCCGTAATCAACAAGCGTCTGCTTTCTTCCGTGGTCGCCACCCCACATTCCCCTTACCTGCGGAAGTGATACATGGCTTTCATCCACAACAAGAAGAAAATCCTCGGGAAAATGGTCAAGCAGACAATACGGGGTACTGCCCGCAGGTCGCCCCGCAAGCACTCTCGAATAGTTTTCTATTCCCTTGCAGAAGCCGATTTCCTCAAGCATTTCTATGTCGTATTTTGTACGCTGTTCGATTCTCTGCGCCTCGATGAGCTTTCCGTTGTCCTGAAAGAACTTTACACGCTCACGCATTTCCGCCTCTATTTCAAGTGCAGCGTTGTGCATTTTCTCCCTGTCGACGATATAGTGGCTTGCAGGGTAAATCGCCACGTGCTGAAGTGTTGTGATGATATTCCCTGTAAGTACGTGTATTTCGGAAATCCTCTCTATCTCGTCACCGAAAAATTCAACCCTTATTGCATTTTCTGCCGAGCCTGCAGGGAATATCTCGACAACATCCCCACGCACACGGAATTTGTTACGCACGAAGTTTATATCGTTACGCTCGTACTGGTCTTCGACGAGCTTTGCAATAAGCTCCTCCCTTGACATTTCCATCCCCTGACGGAGAGATATTACCATATGACGATAATCCTCGGGGCTACCGAGAGAATAGATGCACGATACCGACGCCACTATGATGACGTCACGCCTTTCCGCAAGCGCAAGCGTCGCTGAGTGACGGAGCTTGTCTATCTCGTCGTTTATAGCGCTGTCCTTTTCGATAAAGCTGTCGGTAGACGGAATGTACGCCTCTGGCTGATAGTAGTCGTAGTAGGACACAAAATACTCAACAGCGTTATTCGGGAAAAACTCCTTGAATTCACTGCAAAGCTGTGCCGCAAGTATCTTATTGTGCGCAAGCACAAGCGTCGGGCGGTTTACCTCTGCGATTACATTCGCAATGGTGAATGTTTTTCCCGAACCTGTAACACCGAGCAATGTCTGCTCCTTCATTCCGCTTTCAAGACCATCTACAAGCTGGCGTATAGCTTTTCCCTGGTCGCCGCTTGGTTTATATTCCGAAACAAGTTCAAATCTATCCATAATAATTCCTTTCGGGATTTATCTTATAGTCGAAAAATATCCGCCGTCATACATTGAAAAAGCCCTGTCCTTATCAACTATGACGTGGTCGAGAAGGCGTATTCCGATATTGCCGAAAGACTCCCTCAGCTTCTTGGTAGCAACAACATCTTCGTTTGACGGTATAGCCACGCCGTTGGGATGATTATGCGCTATCAGTATCATTTCGCAGTTCTCACGGATGCATATCTCAACCATCTTACGAATGTTTATCGGAACAACGCTAAGTCCGCCTTCGGAAACTATATGCCTTCCGATTATGCGAAGTTCGTCGTCAAGGCAGACCATCTGGAGCTGTTCCTTGGTAGTACCCTTGAAACTGCTGAAAAAGTAATCACGGACTTTCTGCGAAGTGTCAAGCTGTTCAAATTCGCCGTTGGAGAGGTCGTACGCCTTTGCAAGCTGTAATATCAGCTTGAAGAATGCAATACTCTGCTGTCCCATTCCCTTGACATCGGCGAGCATTTTTTCGTCGGCGTCAAATACCGCCCTGACACTCCCGAATTTGTCGATAAGTCGGTGTGCTATTTCATTAGTATCTCCACGGGGCTGTGAATAAAACAGTATAAGCTCAAGAATTTCGTGAGGCTCAAAGTTGTCAAAGCCTGTTTTCAGAAATCTTTCCCGCATTCTTTCACGGTGGCCCGAATGCATATTTTCCGCCATAAAATCTCCCTCCCGTCTGCAAAAAGAACATATATTCTCATTATACCATATAAATTTTATATGTAAAGATGATTTTTTACGAATTATATGTTATTATTATATAAGGCGAGCCGCCTCGGGCAAGCGTATCGTACGGATAAAACAGATTTGCTTTATCCGCTCGGTAACGCTATAAATGTTTGTATTTCACTTATCAATAAGGCGAGTCGCCTCGGGCATACGTATCGTACGGATAAAACAGATTTACTTTATCCGCTCGGTAACGCTACAAATGCTTATATTTCGTTTATCAATGAGGCGAACCATACCGCAATCAAATCAGATTAAAGAGGTGCTCTATGAAAGAGTTTATCATAAACAAGAACGACGACGGTCAGCGTGTCGATAAATTTCTTACCAAGGCGGTGAAGAAACTTCCGCAGAGTCTTATGTACAAATACATACGGACAAAGCGTATAAAGCTCAACGATAAGAAATGCGACATATCCACACGCATACATGAGGGCGACAGCCTGAAGCTCTACATCAACGATGAATTTTTCGCAACCGAGCCATCCGAGAAGGATTTTCTCTGCGTGCCGACAAAACTGGACATACTATATGAGGACGAAAACATCATTCTCATTGATAAAAAGTGTGGGATTGTCGTTCACGAAGATGACGAAAACACCGTAGATACGCTGATTAACCGTATCAAACACTACCTTTACGACAAGGGAGAATACAATCCCGACAAGGAGAACTCCTTTACACCGTCGCTCTGCAACCGTCTTGACCGAAATACAGGCGGAATTGTCGTTGCGGCAAAAAATGCGGAATCCCTGCGGATAATGAACCAGAAAATCAAAGACCGTGAGATAAAAAAAGAATACCTCTGCATTACCATAAACCCTCCGCCGAAGGCAAAAGATACGGCAACGGCATATCTTCGCAAGGACGAAAACAAAAAGCAGGTATATATCTATGACAAGAAATCTCCCGACACAAAAACGATAGTCACGAAGTACGAAACCCTCGAAAAATCGGGAAAGCTAACGCTTGTAAAGGTAGACCTCATTACAGGCAGAACGCATCAGATAAGGGCACATATGGCGCATATGGGCGCACCGCTTCTGGGTGACGGAAAATACGGCATAAACAGCGTCAACCGTGAATACAATGTAAAAACGCAGGCGCTCTACGCATACAAGCTGACATTTGATTTCACAACAGACAGCGGATGTCTTTCCTATCTTGACGGAAAAAGTTTCGAGGCTGAAAATATATGGTTTTTAAAGGAATTCTTCGGCAAATAAAGAAATTTCATCCGCAAAAGACAGCAATTTTCGATAAAAAAAGTTAAAAAACTATTGCTTTTTTGTCAATTTTGTTGTATAATGTAAATATTATAAATGCTATACACGGTATTTGCAGGAGGTTTTTCATCATGACAGGAGATTTGCATTGTCACACAAAACTTTCCGACGGTTCTCTCGGAATAGAAGATATTATCTCACAGGCAAAGCGTACAGGAATTGACTGTATTTCAATAACAGACCACGACACAATGGCGAGCTTTTCCCGTGCCCCTGTGCTCGGTGAAAGATACGGCGTAAAGATTATCCCCGGGGTTGAGCTTTCAGCCTGGGACAAAACCCGTGGCAGAAAAGTCCACATCCTCTGCTATGCACCGCAGAAGCCCGACAGACTTGAAGGCCTTTGCCTGAAGTGCTGCGAAATCCGCAAGGTGTGCGCAAAGGAAATGGTCGAAAATGTAATGAAGAAATACCCCATAACGACAGAAAGCGTTACAAAATACGCAACAGGAAGCAAGAGTATTTTCAAGCAGCATATCATGCACGCACTCATCGACTATGGCTATTCAACTCATTTCTACGGTCGTCTCAACAACGAGCTTTTCAACCTTAAAACAGGCAGCTGCATTGTTGAGCGTGAATATCCCGATGTAAACTTCGTGCTTGACCTCATTCACTCGTCAAGAGGAATTGCGGTTATGGCTCACCCTGCGTACTATGACAGCTTCGACCTTCTCGAAGAGCTTGCCGCAAACGGAAAACTCGACGGCGTTGAGGCTTACCACTATACCGCAAACGAGGAGCAGAGAAAGAAAATCCTTGAAATTGCCGAAAAATATGACCTTATCGTTACGGGCGGTTCGGATTTCCACGGACTTTACAACGCTCACTCCACCCATATCGGCAGTGAAGTAACCGACGACAAAAACCTCGAGCGCATACTCAAGATGATGAACAAAAAGTAGAATAATACCGCAGGAACGCTGATTTCTGCGGTATTTCTTATTTATTTTGCGACTTGACAATACATCTTTAAAGTTATATTATTTTAATTGACAACAATTTATCGGAGGATACCCAAATGGATATTATGCAGTCCGCTTTGAACAAGCACTATGAGTGGAAGGGAAAGATTGAGATTATCTCAAGAACTCCCATAAACGACAGGGATTCACTCTCCCACGCCTACACTCCGGGGGTTGCACAGCCTTGTCTCGAAATAAAAGACAACCCCGACCTCTCATTCGACCTTACACGCCGTGCAAACCTTGTTGCTGTAATAACAGACGGTACGGCTGTTCTCGGACTCGGAGATATAGGTCCACGTGCGGCTATGCCCGTAATGGAGGGAAAATGCGCTCTTTTCAAGGAATTTGCCGATGTTGACGCATTCCCCATCTGCGTGAATTCGAAAGATGTTGACGAAATCGTACACACAATAGAAATGATAGCATACAGCTTCGGCGGAATAAATCTCGAGGATATTTCAGCACCACGCTGTTTTGAAATCGAAAAGAAACTGAAGGAAAAACTTGATATTCCCGTATTCCACGATGACCAGCACGGCACTGCAATTGTAGCATCGGCGGCTATGATGAACGCCGCTAAGGTCGCAGGAAAGAAAATTTCGGAAATGACTCTTGTAATCAATGGTGCAGGCGCTGCGGGAATTGCAATCGCAAAGCAGTTTATTTCGCTCGGAATCGGTAATATTATTATGGTAGACCTTGCGGGAATAATCTGCGACGGAGATGAATTTTCCAATCCATCACACTACGAAATCGCAAAACTCACAAACAAAAATCATATCAGAGGTACGCTTGCCGACGCAATGAAGGGCGCAGACGCATTCATCGGGGTTTCAAAGCCGAATCTCGTTACCGATGAAATGATAAAATCAATGGCTGAAAAGCCGATTATCTTCGCAATGGCAAACCCCACTCCCGAAATTATGCCCGACAAGGCACTTGCCGCAGGGGCGTTCATCGTAGGAACGGGCAGAAGTGACTTCCCGAACCAGATTAACAATGTGGTTGCTTTCCCGGGAATTTTCAAGGGAGCGCTTGCTGTAAGGGCATCCGACATCAACGAGGAGATGAAGCTTGCGGCGGCTTACGCTATCGCAGGTACAGTGCCTGAGGACAAGCTCGCACCCGACAACATTCTCCCCGACTCGTTTGACAGAGCTATTCCCATAGCTGTTGCAGAGGCTGTTGCTGAGGCGGCAAGAAAATCAGGGGTAGCAAGAATTTAAAATCAATTTACGGAGGTTTTTTATGACTACAATAAACTATATGCCCAAGGGCGTATGTGCAAGAAAAATGGAAATCGATGTTGAAGACGGAATTGTAAAGGATTTCAGAATTCTCGGCGGCTGTCACGGAAACGGACAGGGCGTTGCCGCTCTCGTAAGAGGGATGAAGGTTGAGGATGTAATCAACCGCCTCGAAGGAATAAGATGCGGCTCAAAGGCAAGCTCATGCCCCGCACAGCTTGCGCAGGCTCTCAAGGAAAACTACAATGGGTAAAAGAATAACAAAAGGCATATTTTTAAAAGTATGCCTTTTTGCATTTTCTGTGGCAGGACTTATGTTCTTCCTGCCGCCGATGATATACGGAATAGTCCACACGGGCACAGTTCTCGGGACGATAATATTCACGGTACTTATTCTGTGCATACTGTTTTCACGGCAGTTGTTCTCTGCTGTGAAATTTTTGCTCGGCAGAAAGCTCACACGGATTTTCGTTATGGCGGTTGCGGTAGTTTTTTCGGTGGGAGTGATATTTGCGGCGTATATCTTCACGAACATAATACTCTCCCCCTTGTGTGACAAGGCAGACGGAACGGAGAATGCCGTTATCGTCCTCGGCTGCAAGGTAAACGGCGAAAATCCGAGCCTTATGTTAAGACGAAGAATAGAGGCGGCGTATGAATATCACACAAAGCACCCGACGGTAACGATTATCGCATCGGGCGGTCAGGGCAATGACGAGGATATTTCCGAGGCGGAATGTATCAGGCGTGAGCTTGTCGAAATGGGAGTTCCCGAAACGCTGATAATAACGGAAAACAAATCCACAAATACTTATGAAAACATAGACTTCTCGCTCAAATTTCTTGACGCCGCAAATCTTGAGCCGAGAGTGGCAATAGTCACCGACGGATTTCATCAGTACCGCACGGAGCTTATAGCAAGTGACTTCGGTGCCGAAAGATACTCGGTGGCGGCGAAAACACCGTTGTATCTCCTGCCCTCGTATACGCTCCGTGAAATTTTTGCAGTTGCCGAGCGTATTGTTTTCGGGTAAATCAAAAGACGGAGGAAATGATTATGGAAAAAATATGGACTGATATGTACAATGCGACAAAAGCTGTATTAAACGAACGCAGAATTTCCGAATATGTAACCTGCGGAGAGGTCGCCGCCGCAGTCTGCTCAAAATCGGGAAAAATATATACAGGGGTCTGCATCGACACCTGCTCGACACTTGGCATCTGCGCAGAAAGAAACGCAATTTTCAATATGATTACCAACGGCGAATATGAAATTGACAAGGTGCTGTGCATTCTGCCTGACGGCTCAAACGGTGCGCCCTGCGGCGCTTGCCGTGAGCTTATGGTACAGCTTATGGCGGGAAAATATCACGACATAGAAATAATGCTTGATTATTCCACCAACCGCACAGTAAAGCTCGGAGAAATCACGCCTGAGTGGTGGATTAAGTAAAATACGAAATAATCTTCCCTGCTGCTTGATTGCAGGGAGGATTTTTTATTCACGGTGTAACTTTCGGGGAATTCTATTGTAAAAATCACATCGATATGTTATAATAAAAAATAAGACATTTTCGGAGGTAAACAATGGACGCTATCGTTTATCAATCTCACACGGGACATTCAAAGCAATACGCCGAACTTCTCGGCAAGAAGATAAACCTCCCCGTGTATTCGCTGAAGGAAGCAAAATCGAAGCTGAAAGCAAATTCGGAAATAATCTTTTTCGGATGGCTTATGGCGGGTAATGCCTCGGGCTACGACAAGGCTCACAAGCGCTACAATGTGCGTGGGCTGTGTGCTGTCGGAATGTGTGCCGACACAAACAACAAACAGCTCAATGACCTTGAAAAGAAATACCGCATTGCACACGGGGATATTTTTTATCTTCCAGGAGGATTTGAGCAGGAAAAGCTCCGTGGTATTTACAAATTCATGATGTCGGGAATGAAGAATATGATGCAGACCCTCGAAAAGAAGGGCGAGCTTACCGACGATGAGGCAATGACACTTGAAATGTACAAAAACGGCGGAAATATCGTTGCGGAGGAAAACCTCGCCCCCGTAATTCTCTGGTATGAACGCACAAAATAAATATTCAACAGGAGTTGCAAGATGGATTACAATATAGACGACATACATGCACCATCCCCTCCCGCGCAGAGAGAGATGGATGAGCTTGACCTTTCAAAAGCCAAAAAGAAGATGGACACATCGGGCAGTGCAATCAGCAAAATGACCGTAGAAGAAAGAAAAAAGGCACTCGACGACCTTCCGCCGCTGAAAATAGACTCGGCATATCAGAAGAAGGAAGAGCCCGTATATGTCCCCGAAATGACATACGCACAGCATAAGAGCAAGCATTATAAATCCCCCGAAGAAAAAAAGGAGATTATCAAAAAAATCTGCGGATTCTTTGGCGTCGTACTTGTTATTTATGCGGCAATTTTTGCGTACACCAAATACATAAACGGAGTTTTTATCAAGGAAACTTCCGAAAAGCTCGTAACTCTCCCCTCGTCGCTTTCTCTCACGGGGAATTTCGACACAACCGTATCGGAAAGTGACAAGACAGCAAACGGACTTTCGCTCAACCTTGCCGATACCGACAGCGACGGACTTTCCGACGCATATGAACTTTCGACCAGATGCTCCGACCCGACGAAGAAAGACACCGACGGCGACGGAATTTATGACGGTCTTGAAGTTGCAACGGGTCTTGACCCGAACAACGCAAACAGCGACGGTACCCGTGATAAAGAGCGTGTTTTCGAGCTTGATTACAGCTACGACAACATAGACTGCCATACGAATTTCCACATAAGCGGTGTGGCAAAAATCCACGACATACAGATTTCGCCCTATAAGAGCAATATGGCAAATTATCCCGGGGTTGTCAGCACGCCGTACGAAATATACAACTCTGCGGATGCAAGAGAGTTTACTCTCACATTCTCGGGCATAAAGAATGTCAGCACGGAAAACATTGCAATATACAGAATGGACTTCGGAAGTGACGAATACGAAGAAGTCGACGGTGCTGAAATCAGCGGAACAACCGCAAGCGTAAATGTAAAGAAAGACGGAATATACTTCCTCGGTGACAAGTCGCTCATCGGCGAAGACCACATTGTAAATGTATTCTTCCTTATAGACAACTCGGGCTCGATGTACCCCGCTGAAATGTGCGACGGCTCGGAAGAAAACGACGTTGACTTCAAGCGTATAGACCTCGTCAACAACATAATCGACGAGCTTGGCGGAGGGGTAAACTTCGGGGCGGCGAAATTCACACTCAACTACACGCTTTTAAGCCCTGTTACCGACCGTGAAGAGCGTGTGAAGAACGCAATTGAAACAATCGAAACAACAACGGAAAACTTCAACGGAACAGAAATCGGTGGCTCGCTCAACAAGGCTACCGAAGAATTCGACGACAATCCGCTCAACAGAAACTATATAATCCTTATAACCGACGGAATGTCCACAAATCCCGGAACACGCTCCGAAGTACTTGCGATTGAAAACTGCCTTGAGAACAACATCACGGTTTTCACAATCGGTCTCGGAAAGCAGATAACTCCCACATACCTCGTTGAAATCGCAGAGAAAACAAACGGTATGTACTTTGCGGCATCAAACGCAGAGGGGCTTGACATAATCTACGAAAAAATCAACACGCTTATTACCGAGAGCAGAATTTCCGCACTCGACGACGACGGTTCGGGAATGTATGTACTTGCCGATACGGGATATGAGCACAAGGAAGACTGTATCGACTTCAATATTCCGACAACAAGCAACCTTTACGGCTCACCGATAGGCTCGGCGCAGGTGAACAAGCTGTACTACTCGGGAACGCTCCCCTTTACTGCGGAAGGTTACACCTCCGACAGTGGCAAGGTGAATGGCTACGATATTACGGAGCATGAATTCTTCACCGACACAAGACAGAACCTCGTCGACCTGAAACTCGACTGCGTAAAGCAGTATGAAAACTACCGCAACCTCGAAAACAAGTGGAGCTTCACGAAAATCCGTGACGACACGCTCCTCTACACTGCGGACACCCGTGATTTTGTAACCTCGAACAAGTGGACAATCGAAACCGCCGAATATACAGGCAAGGAATTCGAGCGTGACGGGTTTACGGAGTTTATTCAGGCAATCACGTTCCAGAAAATTTCGCAGTTCAGATACTACGAAATAGCTGCAATAGACGCACAGTCGCTCTCATCGTACGATAAGCCGATAATCGAAATGCTTATGTATTACGATGCACGCCATCAGTCCGAAAACGGAGAAATCTATTCATTCGGAGCAAATGGTGACAAGGCGTTTGAACTCCTCACCACAGAGCTTTCAAACGGAAAGCCGTCGGTTGTCACAACGGGAGATACAGTCTACAATGCGACACGACTTCTGCGAAAGACAAACAACCCCAACTCCTATGTTCTGGAGGCTTACGATGTCAGCGGCAACGGAGATATTGTGAAAATCCACATTGACAAAATCTTTCTCCGTGACGATATGGCACAGACAACGACGCAGTATTCGGTAAAAATCGGCAGCGATGATGTTCCGCTCTATATCATAGACTAAAAAATAACGGCTCGGATGTAATTCCGGGCCGTTTGTCGTATTCTGCGATAATATTTGTTGACTTTTTTGAAAAATACTCTTGACAACAGTATTGCAAAGTGATATAATAAATAAGCACTCAAACGAGAGGCTATATCGCGGGATGGAGCAGCTCGGTAGCTCGTCGGGCTCATAACCCGAAGGTCGTTGGTTCAAATCCAGCTCCCGCAACCATTTGAATAGGAGTCAACTTTTGAACAGTTTAATTGGACTGTTGAGAGTTGACTCCTATTTTTTATCGCCAAATAGCGGGTTTTATAAAAAAGACCGATTGGACACTTTTTTTGCAAAAAGCTCGAAATCGGGCAGCAAAATCAAAAAAAGAACCGACTTCTGAACCCTGCTGATTAGACAGTTGGGTTCTTTTTATAATAGGCTTCTTCTGTCTGATTTGGTGATTTGTAATTGTTAGCACGATGAGGACGCTTTTCGTTATAAAACTGCATGTAATCTGCAATATGCGTTTTGCAATCTTCTAACGAACGATAGGATGTGCGATATATTTCTTCTTGTTTGAAGGATGAAAAGAAAGATTCCATGACTCCGTTATCATACGGTGTTCCAGGCTTTGAGAAGGATTGTGTCACATTCTTTTCTATGAGTAATTTGCGAAAACTGTAAGAGGTATATTGGCATCCTCGGTCTGAATGAAATACAAGATGACCTTCGGGTTTTCTGATTTCCAGTGCCATTTTGAAAGTGGAAGTAATGAGTTGTGTACTCAGCCTTGCAGAGATTTTGTAGGCTATGATTTTCCTTGAAAATAAATCAAGGATGGCACATAAATGATACGTTTTCTTAAAGAGAGAAAACTGTGTGCAATCGCTTACCCATACGGAATTAGGTTTATCAACAGTAAATTCACGTTGAAGAACATTTTTCGTTTCGTGAAGTTTTTTCCATATCTTATAGTCTTTTTTCGCACGAGAACGGAAACTATGTATTCCCATTTCATTCATCAATTCACGAACTGTCTTTTTGCTCGTATGATAACCTTTTTCATTTAGAACAGAAAGGATTTTATCCGAACCGAACAAACCATGACTTTCTTCATAAATCTCTTGGATTGCTACTGACAATTCCTCTCTTCGTTTAGCGTATGAAGTGTCTGTTTTCTTGTTACGTTTGATGTGATTGTAAAATGTACCACGGTCAACATCCAAAGCCTCGCACAGAATGCGTACACTGAATTGTCCGTAGAGTTTTTCAAGTTCGTAAAGCTTTGTTTTCAACGGTGCTTTGCGTGTGCATTCTACAAGTTTCAGCACTTCAAGGATTTGCTTTTCTTTTTCGTATTTGCGCTTGTAGTTATCAAGCGTCTTTTTCACCGTGATGTCATTGGCATCTGGAATGTCACGATATCGGTCAATCCAACTATACAACGTGCTTCTGGGAACGTTGTACTTCTTGGTGATATTCGCAACGGATTCTCAGGCACGATATGCATCACAGCATTTGATGATGGTTTCTTCTGCGTACTTTGTTCTTGGCATTTTGAACACTCCTTTATAAATTTCGGTACATTATATCAGGAAAATATGAAGTTTGCAAGAAGTGAGGGAAGGGAGGCGGTATGACGGCCTTTCTGAATCTGTATTGAAATAGATGGCGAAATGTGGTATAATATAAAAAAGATTTTATGAACAATAATTCGTAGTAGGAAAACTCTAACAATACTTTAGAATATGTAATCTAATTATTTGCTAGTATGGCTAACCAATAACATAAAGACATGAAGCTGAAGGTTATATCACACAGAATGTTTGTTTATCATTGCAAATTCGATATACTATTACTCTACAACGGTGATGACTACAAAAACATGCAGATAAATTAATAAAGGAGGGAATTAGTTTGGGCGGAAAGGATGGATCAAGAGGCTATCTTTATCAAACATTTGCTTCAATTTTTGAAGCGTTATGTCAGGATAACTGGGATAAAATATATGTGGAATACACTTCTGAAAATGATAAAGTTGATATAGCTCTTGAATTAGATGGTAATGTATTTAAAAGCACACAAGTTAAATCTAATATAAACTCATTTAATAAGAGTTCTATAATTGATTGGGCAAAGGAATTAATCAAAGACGATGTTGGAGCTACTGAGTGTGAGTTGTTCTTAATTGGGCAATTAGCTCCAAGCGCAATTAAATTTAAAAACGCAATAGATGCTTTGCAGGGAAATAATAATGATAAGACCAAGTTAGGAAAAGAGCATTCGAATGCTTTGTCGAGCTTCGATACATCTATTATTAATGGCAAAACCTTAAGAATTACAAACTACCCATTCGACTTGAAGATACTAACCAATTTATTGAATGTGTCTTTATTGAAGTACCTTTCAACAAAAGGGTTTGCTTTGATGTACAATCAGTTGGAGTTGATTTCAAAAGCAATAGTAGCAGATAATTTTCTCTCATCTTTGGGAAACAATGGTATAGAGAAATCTATATTTGATTCTCAAATTGAAGAATATGTACTGATGTTGAAGAATAGGTGTTTCGGTTTCAAGGCAATAGGTGTCGTTAGTTTTGAACGTGGTACAGAATATTTGTCAGAGGCAACAGAAACAATTCTTTCGTTTAAAGAAAAATTTGATGGGAGAAAACTCAAGCCAGAATATGACTGGGATAGAGACGTTTACCAAGAATTGGACACATTTTTGAAGAAAAATACTGATGTAAATTATAACTATCAGTTAATGTTAGAAGCACCATTATCAATTGCGTTTGCTACTGGAAGAATACTCGATCCAAAATCTAGAATTTCTGCCTTTCCAAGCAACCCTGATCCACTGCACAAGTCAGAAATATGGAGTGTTGAAGATTCATACGATGCTACGTTCATAGACTTTGATGTTAGAGACAAACGTATTGACATAAACGAATCTGATACTTGCCTTATCATAAGTATCACTCGTAATATTGAAGATAATGTCAACGAATATATTTCGGATAGTGGACTTAAAATAGGGAGAATGATTACGCTTACTATTGGCGGGAAAGGACCTTCTTTTGACTCTATACAAAATGCTGCTCATGCAAGAAATCTTGTTCAGCAGGTTGTAGCATCGCTGGCAAAGCGAAGTACAGTAGAGAGAAAAGCTAATGTTCATATTTTTGTTTCAGCACCTAATGCTTTTATGTTTTTTCTTGGCCAAAGATCACGGGGATTTGGAAATTGTGTTTTATATGAATTTGATTTAGAAGCAAAAGATACCGGAACATATTCACCCTCATTTCAAAATTTACCATAAAGGAGAAAATGATTATGGCAACAGCACCTACATACTTTTCTGATTTTTTGTCAGATATTCGTTTATCTGACAGTCAGATTAGTGATTTAAAAACAGGACATTCAACATTAAGAAAACGACTGTTGGCAGATGAAGATTTAGCGCCAATAATCGTAAGCACATTTTTGCAAGGAAGCTACCGAAGATCAACTGCAGTAAAGCCGAAGAATGGCAACAAGTCCGATGTTGACATAATTGTTGTCACTAATCTTGATTCAGAGAATACTACGCCTGAAGAAGCATTGGATATGTTTATACCTTTTTTGGAAAAGCATTATGAGGGAAAGTGCCGTAAGCAAGGGCGTTCTCTTGGAATTAGTCTTAGTTATGTTGATCTTGATATAGTACCTACCTCTGCTCCCAGTGAGACAGTTCAAAAGGAATTATGCTCTGAAGAACTGGTTAGTGAATCTTCCATCGAAGAATTCTCGTCATTTTTTACTGAATCTGACGAAAGTGATTGGAAGGACGAGCCATTGTTGATTCCTGATCGTGAAGCAGATTCATGGGATAAAACACATCCTCTTGAGCAAATCAGATGGACAGTTGACAAGAACAAAAGATGTAATTCCCATTATATAAATGTTGTCAAGGCATTAAAATGGTGGAAAAAGGTAATGTGTCCTGATATGAAACATCCTAAAAGCTATCCTCTTGAACACTTCATAGGAGATTGTTGCCCTGATAATATAGAAAGCGTAGCGGAAGGGGTTGTATTAACCCTTGAAAAAATAGTAACTGATTATCCGATTAAACCCTTTCTTGCAGATAGAGGAGTTCCTGAACATGATGTGTTTGGAAGGCTATCGGATGAAGATTATGGTGAATTTTATCAATCCGTTTGTGATGCGGCTAAAATCGCAAGGGAAGCGTTTGATTGTAAAGATCTTCATGAAAGCGTAGCAAAATGGAGAAATCTATTTGGAACGATGTTCCCTGAACCTTCAACTAAAGAGAGTAATTCTGTAAATGGATTTAGTAAGCGAACAGAAAAGACGACTGAAATTCCAAGAGGAAGGTTTGCTTAAATGAATGAAGATGAAGTAATTCTACGGCTAAGAAAAGCTCGAAGAGAACTTGATTTTTTGTATCCTACAGTTCAAATGTTAGATGATTGGAAATATGATAGCATTAATAAGCTCTGGTATTTTCATCTATCAATCTATGTAGAGACAGAAAATAAATATTTCCCCACAACATCACAATGGTATGTTGTGGTTGAATCTACTTATCCTGAAGGCAAGATAAAGATATATCCTGATACAGAAAAAAGCATTCAAACAACATTATATCATCAGTCGAATAATTATTTTATTAATAGAAATGGATTATGGAGAAATGGTGCTTTATGTGTTGATGTCAATACTCTTTCTTCACGTAATCCAGAACCATTTTCAGTTGAAGAAAGGATGTTATTTCATGTAACACGAGCTGTTGAATGGTTAAAATCCGCTGCTAATAATAGCTTAGTAACTGATAAGGAATTATTTGAACTGCCAGAATTTAACGATAACATTTTACTCAACAGTCAACTTGCTTTTTCTGAGGATACCGTATCTTATATGCAGTGGGAGGATACTGATTGTAGATGTGGTATAGTTGATATTGATTGCTATAAATCGAAGCCTACGATCTATTATCCTAAAACTTTTTATTCGTTTGAAAATAAGCCTATTCATTACTCTCATTGGGGAACTGCTTTAGAAGAACAGAATTCCATAAAGATAATAAAATCACCATGGGTTTTATTAAAGAGTGTTCCTGTGCTACGTGATTGGCAAGTTCCTGAAACATGGGAAGAATTACTTGAAGTTTGTGAATCCCAGGGTTGTGATATTAAATTGATACTTAAGGAGAGTTCCAAATATTTGCGTGATGGAATACCTCACTTATTCCTTTTGGGATTTCCGATTCCGAAATATTGGTTTCATGAGAATGAAATTATTTATTGGAAAGCCTTTCTTCTTCCGACACTATCACATGGCCGTCAATTTTCAAAAGGTTTCAGAAACAATAACACAGGATACTGGCACAGAGATATTACTGAGGTTCTAAAAGCGGATCTTCGGATAGATTGGATTTTTTCTGAGAATTGGAGCCAAGATGATATCTCTCAAAGAGGAAAAATGCCACGAATAATGCTAGGAAAAAGAATCCTTTTGATAGGTGCAGGCTGTATTGGGGCTTCTATTGCTGAAATACTTGTTAGATCTGGAATATATAATCTATCAATAGCTGATAGCGATGTATTTAAAGTTGGGAATCTATCAAGACATACGCTCAGTCTTAACTCCATAGGGAGTAGCAAATGCAACTCCCTATGCTCACATCTGAATGTTATCAATCCTCATGCTGAGATAAAACCAATCAATAATACTATCTCGTTGATTATAGATAGTAGGGGACCACATACAAGCATAGAAATAGACCACTATGATGTAATTATAGATTGCACTGGTGAAGATAGAGTTTTGGAGACGTTTAGAAGCGTTGAATTTGAAAGTCCTCATTGTTTTATATCTGTTTCTGTGGGTTTGGGTGCAAAAAGGCTGTACATCAATATGCAGAACAATAGAGTTTATAATTTTGATGAATTCTATCGATTTATTTCACAGTATATTATGACGGATTTGAAAGAAGTTGATGAAGATAAATTGCCCAGAGACGGAATTGGTTGTTGGCATCCTACGTTTCCTGCTCGGAGTGATGATATATGGATGGCAGCATCCATTGCTGTAAAAAATATTGAAAAATTCATTAGCTCGGGGGAATCAAAACAAATATCTTTGATATACGAGCAACAAGAAAATGATTATTACGAAGGTTATTATTTAATTGATAAATGTGAGAGTGATTGAATTGATTTTAATTAATTCTGATACCAATCTAAAGATTGAGTTGCCAATTGAACAACTCAACATTTTACATTATTTATGTGATGAATCAAATCCATATGAAACAGGTGGTATTATAATAGGTAAGTACTCAGATGATGGATTAACTGCTCATATTTCAGAAATCACTAATTCTCCTGCTGATTCTGTTAAGAAAAAAGCATTTTTTAAGAGAGGGGTTAAGGGATTACAAAAAAGACTGGATACGCTATGGAAAAATAACTATTATTACTTGGGAGAGTGGCATTATCATCCTAATTCACTGCCTACTCCAAGTAGTTCGGATATTAAACAGATGATTTCACTCTCGCAAAATAAGAAACTAAATTGTCCTGAACCCATTCTTATAATCATTGGTGGAAATAAAGAACATTGGTTGAAAACCGTTATAGTCATCGCAAATGAAACAATTATTCCCTTCTATGAAGCGATTTGATATAACAATTTTACATATCGGCTGATTAGGTAGACGAACTGTATATTGAATATCTTGCAGAGGAAAGCGAGGGATTTTGTTTGATTGCAAAAAAGACACCCAGACCAACTGAGGTCGGGGGTTCAGAAGTCGTTACCGTTGAGCAAAAAAATAAGCTCTCCAAGCAATGAAATGCTTGAAAAACCTCGTAGAATCGTCATTTTTCAATGTCATCTATTTTGAGCAAGACTGACAATAAACACTCACAGAAATGTGGGTGTTTTTCTTTTTACACCAAAATAAATATAATAAGAAAAACCCCCGACTCGAATGAGTCGGGGGTTTTTGGAGGCGCCACCCGGATTTGAACCGGGGATCAGGGTGTTGCAGACCCACGCCTTACCACTTGGCTATAGCGCCGTATATAAGGGAAAATGGAGCGGATTACGAGGCTCGAACTCGCTACCTCCACCTTGGCAAGGTGGCGCTCTACCAGATGAGCTAAATCCGCATTTGGTGCCTCCGATCGGAATCGAACCAATGACACGGGGATTTTCAGTCCCCTGCTCTACCGACTGAGCTACAGAGGCAAACTTGGCGACCTGGATGGGACTCGAACCCACGACCTCCGCCGTGACAGGGCGGCGTTCTAACCAACTGAACTACCAGGCCAGATAACAAGCCGTCAAATGACGATATTTATTATACCGTATAATTTCCGACTTGTCAATAGTTTTTCAAAAAAATTATCGTTTTGACAGCTCAAGAATTTCTTCAGAGGTAAAATTGTACTTCTTATTGCAGAAATGACACGCAACTTCCGTGTTTTCCTGCTCCTCCGCCATACTCCTGAGTTCGTCACGACCCATACTGATAAGCGCCCGTTCAACTCTGTCCTTGCTGCAATCACATTTATATGCGGCAGAAAGTTCATCCAGAACATTCGGATTGAGTCCGTCAAGCACTTTCAGCGAAATTTCTTCCGCAGTCATACCTGCACTGAACATTTTTGTCACCGACGGGAGTTTCTTTACATTCTCCTCGATGATGTCGATTACGCTGTCAGGGGCAAACGGCAGAAGCTGTATCAGGTACCCTCCCGCAGCCGCAACCGTAAGGTCGGGATTCACAAGCACGCCAAGACCGCACACTGTCGGTATCTGCTCGCTTGTTGCAAAATACGCAGCAATATCCTCGGCTATTTCGCCCGAAACTATCGGTATCTGCCCCGTGTAAGGCTCTTTAAGCCCCAGATCTTTTATGACCGTGAGAGTTCCGTCTGTACCGACTGCGCCCTTTACATCGAGCTTGCCATACTGGTTGAGCGGAATTTCAACAACAGGATTTCCTACGTAGGACTTGACATTTCCTCTGCTGTCGGCAACCGCAATAAGCGTGCCACAGGGGCCGTTGCCGTTCATTCTGACGGTAACTGTATCATCGTTGTTTTTCAGCCCGATGCCGATAAGGCTTGCGGCGATGGAAAGTCTTCCGAGTGCCGCAGTAACCACTGCGCTGGGCTGGTGAATTTTCTCTATTTCTCCGACAACATCCTTTGCGTCAAACACCGTTGCAACAACAGATGCATCCTCCGAAATCGAGCGAACTATCTTTCCCATAAAGTCTACTTAACCTTTCGTGCGACAAAAATGACCTTCTCGCTCTTTTTGTGAGGTGCGTCAAAGCTGTCGTAATCATAATGAGCCTCGATTTTAAATCCGTGCTTTTCGAGAAGTGCGTCTATGTCGTTCTCATCATAGGCAAATTCAGAAAAACTCTCTTCGCTTCTATAATAAACATTCCCGTTTTTCTCGAAAAAATCAAGCTCAATTTCTATTTCATTATTTTTCTTCTTGTATGTATTCTGCCACACGCAGTACACATCATCCATATCGTACACAAAAGTATTGTCCGCAATAATATTCTTGTGCTTATAGATTGTGTTCATATCGAAAATAAAGAGCCCGTCAGGGTTTGTGAAAAGCGATACCCTTTCGAAAGTCTTGTCAATTCCGTCAAGACCGTCATCAATATGGTTGAGTGCGTCAAGTGCGCAGACCGTAACATCAACCGTGCCGTAAAGGTCAATTTTACGCATATCCTGATGAAGATACTGTATCGGGAGGTCACTTTCGAACTTCTTGTCAAGGGCAACCGTGAGCATCTCCTGAGAAATATCTATCCCGAGGACATCATAGCCCTTTCTCGCCATACATTCAGTAAGAGAGCCTGTCCCACAACCGAGGTCGAGGAGTATTCCCCTTACACCGCCGAATTTCTCAACAATGCTGTCAAAATAATCCGCACGGGCATTATAATCTATATTTCCCGTGAGCAAATCGTAATACTGAGCAAATCTTGAATAATTATTCATACATTAATCCTTTTTTAGCAAGTCTTTCAAATACAATGTCATAGCCTTCAGAGCCATATTCAAGCGAACGCTTTACACGGCTGATTGTCGCCGTTGACGCCCCTGTTTCGCTGACAATATTGCTGTAAACCTGCTTTGCGTGGAGCTTCTTTGCAACCTGTAAACGCTGGGAAATCGCTTTGAGCTCCTGCACGGTGCATAAATCCTCAAAAAACTTATAGCACTCGTCAACATTTTCAAGACAAAGAATAGCCTCGAACAAATCGTCCATATTCTTTCCCTTCAATTTATCCATAATAGCACCTCTTTCAGTCAATAATCGAAACCTGTATAATCATAGTTTACCATATTAAATTAAAAAAGTAAATACCCATTATAAATCATTTCTGATAACATCATCGAGTGTTTCACGTTTTACGACAATTTTAGCGTTGCCGTTATTGACCATAATTACGGGCGGCTTCGGAAGTCTGTTGTAATTTGAGGACATTGAATAGTTATATGCACCCGTTGCGAGAACTGCGATGACATCGCCTTCCTCGGGTGTCTGGAGGGGCATATTTTCTCCTACCAAATCTCCGCTTTCGCAACATCTTCCCGCAAGGGTAACAACTGCGTCCTTCGGCTTGTCCGCCTTGTTTGCAACAACCGCCGTGTATTCCGACTGGTAGAGCGCATATCTCGGGTTGTCAGCCATTCCGCCGTCAACAGCTACATAGGTGCGCACATTCGGGATTTCCTTTACGCTTCCTACTGTATAGAGAGTAATTCCCGCAGGGCCTGCGATTGAACGGCCCGGTTCAATGTAGATAAACGGTCTGTCGAGAGAATATTCCTCGCAGGTTTTGTTTACCGTAGCCGCAACCCTCTTCATATACTCATCATACTCGGGAGGATTATCCTCCTCAAGATACTTTATACCGAACCCTCCGCCGAGGTTGAGTTCTTCGATTGTATAACCGAGTTCATCCCTCACCTTTGCGATAAGACCGAGCATAACCTTTGCGGCAAGTTCGAACGGAGAAATGTCGAAAATCTGGGAACCGATATGGCAATGTACGCCCTTAAGGACAACATTTTCCATAGTTATTGCCTTCTTTATGATTTCGAAAGCCTCGCCTGTTTCAAGGGCAACGCCGAACTTGCTGTCTATCTGCCCTGTCTGTACAAAGCTGTGGGTGTGTGCGTCTATTCCGGGCTTTACACGGAACATGATATTTGCTTTCTTGTGGAGCTTTCCTGCGATTTTATCAAGTCTTTCAAGCTCCTCGAAGTTATCCACGATAATTCTTCCGACGCCGTGAGAAAGTGCGAATGTGATTTCATCCTTCGTCTTGTTGTTTCCGTGGAAGCATATCTTGTCCGTCGGGAAACCTGTGCTTATCGCAGTGTAAAGCTCTCCCGAAGAAACGACGTCGAGGCCCATTCCCTCTTCACGCATGATATTGCACATAGCCTTACAGCAGAACACCTTGTTTGCGTAGCATACAAGACCTTTTCCGTCGTAGTATTCGTCTATCGACTTCTTGAACCTGCGGCAGTTTTCACGGATGACGCCCTCGTCCATAACATAGGCGGGTGTACCGCATTCCTTTGCGAGAGTTATTGTATCGACGCCGCCTATAAGAAGGTGGCCGTTTTCGTTGATTGTCAGATTGTCTGTCAGCATTGTTTATTCCTCCGATTGTGATAATTCCTCTATAATCATGCGGATTTCCTCAACACCCTCGCCCGTCACCGAAGAAAATTCAATCTTCGTGACATCTTCGCAGGGGATTTCGGTTTCAAATGCGGCGAGCCTTTCCGCCCGTTGCTTTTTCGATAATTTATCCGCCTTTGTCAGCACGATTACAAAAGGCTGCTCGGTTTCAATGAGGAAATCCATCATCATAAGGTCGTCCTTCGACGGCGGATGACGCATATCCACCAGAAGAAATGTGAGCACAAGGTCTCTGTCGGCGTTGAAATATCCGTCGATAAGACCTGACCAGCGGGCTTTTTCGGACTTTGCAACCTTTGCATAGCCGTAACCCGGCAGGTCGACTATAAATATATTCTCCAGCGAATAGAAATTTATCGTGGCGGTTTTTCCCGGTACCGATGATACTCTCGCCAGAGATTTTCTGTTGAAGATTTTATTTATCAGCGAGGACTTTCCCACATTGGAACGCCCCGCAAAAGCGATTTCCATTCTTTCGGGTGCGGGAAGCTGCTTAAACTCCCCGTAGGAACGAAAGAACTCTGCTTTGTTAAAGTTCATATATTACTCCGTCTTTGTAGCTTTCTTCTTTGATGAAGTGCTTTTTGTCGTTTTCTTCTTCGCCGCAGGCTTTGGCTTTCCCGCAAGTGCGGTTGCAAGCACGGTTTCGAGATTTTCGGCAAATACAAACTCCATCGAATTCTTGACTACATCGTCGATTTCGTCCATATCGCCCTTGTTCTTCATCGGAACGATAACCGTCTTCATTCCCGCCTTGTATGCCGCCATTGTCTTTTCACGCAGACCGCCTATGGGAAGTACGTTTCCGTGGAGAGTAATCTCTCCCGTCATGGCAACATCACTTCTCACGGGTATTCCCGAAAGTGCGGACACGAGGGCTGTTACAAGCGTCACTCCCGCTGAAGGGCCGTCCTTCGGAACTGCGCCTTCGGGTGCATGAACATGAATGTCATTCTTCTTGTGGAAGTCCTTTGGTATTCCGTACTTTTCCGCAACGGAACGGACATAGCTCACAGCTATTGCGGCACTTTCCTTCATGACATCACCGAGCGAGCCTGTAAGCTGTACAGTGCCCTTTCCGTCAAGAACAAGTACTTCGAGAGGCATTATAACCCCTCCGACCGATGTCCACGCAAGACCGTTGACAACGCCGACTTCGTTCTTCTTGGAATACTCGTCGTCAAGATATTTTCTTGCGCCGAGGTATTTTTCGATATTATCAGCCGTGAAAGTCACACGCTTTTTCTTGGTTTCTACGATTTCCTTTGCGCACTTTCGGCAGAGAGAGGAAATCTGTCTTTCAAGCGTACGAACGCCTGCCTCTTTTGTATATCCGTCAATGAGAAGGTAAACAGCGTCGTCGGAAATTCTCATCTGCGACGGCTTTATTCCGTTTTTCTTCTGCTGTTTGGATATGAGATGTTCCTTTGCAATGTGGAATTTTTCTTCACGGGTATAGCTGGTAAGCTCAATAACCTCCATTCTGTCGAGGAGGGGCGCCGCAATCGTAGATGTCGTATTTGCGGTTGTGATGAACATTACCTTGCTCAAATCGAACGGCACTTCGATGAAGTGGTCACGGAATTCGCAGTTCTGCTCGCTGTCGAGGACCTCAAGCATTGCTGAGGACGGGTCGCCACGGAAATCGTTGCTCATCTTGTCGATTTCGTCGAGAAGTATAAGCGGATTGTTCGAACCTGCAAGCTTCATTGCATTCATTATTCTTCCCGGCATAGCACCGATATATGTCTTTCTGTGACCTCTGATGTCGGATTCATCCTTGACGCCGCCGAGAGAGATACGGGCATATTTTCTTCCGAGGGATTTGGCGATAGAGCGGCCGATGGATGTCTTACCCACTCCGGGAGGGCCTACAAGACAGATAATCTGTCCCTTGAGGTCGGGAGTAAGCTCTCTTACCGCTATGGTTTCGAGTATTCTTTCCTTGACCTTCTTGAGTCCGTAATGGTCCTTGTCAAGAACGCTCTTTGCCTTCTTTGTATCCGCCTTTTCCTTTGTGGTTGTGTTCCACGGAAGTTCAAGCACGGTGTCGAGATAGTTTCTTACCACAAAAGCCTCCTGCGAGGATGCAGACATCTTGAGAAGTCTGTCTGTTTCCCTTGTGAGTTTTTCGCTAACTTCTTCGGGAAGATTGAGTGCCTCTATCTTGCTGAGATAGTTATATACCTCGCTCTGCGTATCGTCGTCATCACCGAGCTGGCTTGAAATAACCTTCATCTGCTCACGGAGATAGAACTCACGCTGGTTTTTGTCGAGATGGTCACGGAGTTGCTCCTGAATCTGCTGTTCAAGGTCGAGAACCTCCGCCTCTTTCGAGAGGAGAACGATGATGAGACTCAGCCTCTCCATAATATTCTTCGCCTCAAGGAGCTGCTGTTTTTCCTCCGCAGGAAGAGAAACATTGAAAACTATATTCTCAAACAGCTTGTTGGGGTCTTTTTCGTTGAGTACCGACGATACGAGTTCCTTCGGCATTCTGGGCATATTGAAGCTGTACTGCTCAAAAATATCCTTCACCGAGCGCATAAGTGCGGCAAGTTCGGTTTCGTCGATTTTTTCTGATTTAGGAACGGGTATTCTCTTCGTTTCGGCAATCATATACGGCTCACGCTGGAGAATGTCGACAAGGCGTGCCTTGTAAAGACCTTCGACAAGTACCCTCGTCACTCCGTCGGGAGTTTTGAGGAGCTGTCGGATTTCCGCAACAACGCCGATTTTATAGAGGTCATTCTGCTCGGGATTTTCCACGAGAACATCCTTCTGTGTTACAAGGAAAATCTTTCTGTCAACGGCAAGTGCCGCACGGAGAGCCTCGGTAGAGCGGTCTCTCGCAACATCAAAATGCATTACGATTTTCGGGAAAACAACGAGTCCACGCATTGCGAGCGCAGGCATAATGCAATTTGACTTTATCTGAACCTTTGCGTTATCTGTGTTATTCATATTATCACCTTCCAGACCTGTGAAATCATATTTCGGGGGATTGTGTCATCTATTCCCCGACTGCTGCTTTAAAAACAGCCATAAATCCGTCGTATTTTTCTTTGTCGTATTCTGTGTATCTGTTCGGATTTCCCGCATCGTCAAGCCGTGGCTTTATAGCGTCAAATCCTTCGCTGAAAAGAGTATCTGCAATGTCTCTTTCAGCCTCTGCGATAGTTTCTCTGACAAGCGCTTTTTCTTCGTCGGTGAGCGAAGACATATACTCTCCAACCGTTGCAGATATGGAATCTGCGTCTGCCGCGTCATATTCCTGCGAAAAATCAATCATAGGAAACGCCGCCGTGCAGAGCTTGAGCGACGAGCCTGCCGTACCAGGTGTATACGCCTTGAGCGAATCGAGTATGAACACTATGTCGTCTTTTCGTGAAAATGCAGTTGTTTCAGCGACAGTTTCGTCCGTTGAGGCCACCTGCTGTGTTACGGGAACGGTTGTAGTTTCTTCGGGCTGTGCGAAATTATCACTTCCGCAGGCTGTAAACACCGAAAAAACTGTAATCGCAGTCATAATCAGTGCTGCTTGCTTTATTTCAGAATTCATAAAATCTCCTCATCATAAAATCACGACTTTTTTCAACGTAATGCCGCAAAACTTTCAAGATGTCACTATGTTATAATATTATATAATAAAACCCGATTTTTTGCAAGCTATTTTTCGTTGTTAATTCTTCTTTGAGATTTTTTCAAAAACTGTTGTTATTTCCACCGAAAATATGATATAATACTTTTACAGCGTCTTCATAAGGCTGTAAATCTGTTTTTTCGGAGGTGACAGGGTTTGAATTATGCTTTTTCCCCTGACCAGTGGATGAAAATATTCGCAATACCGTCATCGGTTGCTGAAAATTATCTCAGGCTGGCAAGCGGCAATGCGATAAAAGTCCTGCTTTTCATAGCGTACCACAACGACCGTACATATACAATCCCTGAGATTTCCGCTGAACTGGGCATTTCCGAAGAAATGACCGAGGAGGCTCTTATCTTCTGGAAAAACGCAGGCGTTCTCACCGACGGGAAAGCTGTTGCGGTACAGCCGACGGTCACCGCCCCCGTTACAGCCGAGCCTGTGAAGGAAAGCAGACCGACAACCGTAAGACGCCCCGAAAAAGAACTCACGCCGAAAGAGATTGCCGAGAGAATATCAACCAACGAGGATATAAAATTCCTTTTCTCAAAAGCGGAGGAATGTTACGGCAGGGTGCTGACGCACACCGACCACCGCTCGCTTATATGGATACACGATTATATCGGTCTGCCGACCGAAATAATCATTATGCTGATGGAATTCTGCAAAATCCACGGAAAGCTCACGGCAAGCTATATGGACAAGGTTGCAGGTGACTGGGCAGACAGGGACATCACCACGATTGAACGTGCCGAGGCAGAATTCACAAGAATTACGGAAATGACATCATTCACGGGAAAAGTCCGTTCAATCCTCGGAATAAACGGGCGTAATCTTTCCACAAGCGAAAAGAAACACATCGGCGAATGGTACGAAAAGAATTACAATCTCGGATTAATCGAATACGCATACGACAAGACTATCGACGCTACGGGGAAATTATCTCTGGCGTACCTGAATAAAATTCTTATAAACTGGGCGGAAAAGGGCATCACCGACAGAGCCGCCGCAGAAAACGAAACAAATCCCACAAAGACGGATAATTCAGACAAGCCTGTATACGACTTCGATATGCTCGAAAACCTTGCGCTGAATACTTCCTCATCCGATACATAAAACCGAAAGGAACGCCTTTATTACGGCGGTGAATTAAAATGAACACTGAAAACAACATATACGGAAAAGCGCTGAGTATAATCGAAGCCCGTCGCCAGAAAGCGATGACAGACGCCACTCTGCGCACCGAAAAAATCGAGCGTGAAATCCCGCAGATTGCCGAGCTTAACACACAGCTTGCACAGACCAGCTGTGAAATAGCAAAGCTGATAGTTTCCCACAACGGAAATTTCGAAGAAGGCCTTGAAAAGATAAAGCAGACCAACCTCGAAGGTCAGAGGCTCCTCACGGATTTGCTGGTACAGAACGGCTACGAGGCGGATTACTTCGAGCCGAAATTCACCTGCACCGTATGCTCCGACACGGGATTTGTCAACGGTGAAAAATGCTCGTGCCTTACAAAGCTGATAGAAAAACTTACAGTCGAAAAACTCAACTCAAACTCACAGATTAACCTTTGCAGTTTTGATACCTTTGACCTTTCATATTACGACAACGCACAGAACCCACAATGGCGTGACACGATGACAAAAATCCGTGATTACTGCATAAGATATGCGGAGAATTTCAGCATAAACTCCGCAAACATATTTATGCTCGGAAACCCCGGATTAGGCAAAACACACCTTTCTCTTTCGATTGCAAAAACAGTGCTCGAAAAGGGTTACACGGTAGCATACGACTCGATAATCAACTACCTGAACGCAATAAACAGGGAGCATTACGGCCGTTCCGACGGGGATACGCTCTCCACACTGCTTGAAGTTGACCTGCTCGTACTTGACGACCTCGGTTCAGAGCCTGAAAATTCATTCTACGTTTCGACAATCTACAACATAATCAACACACGCCTTAACCGTGGACTTCCGACGATAATCAGCTCGAACATATCCCGTGAGGAGATACAGTCACGCTACAACGACAGAATTGTATCAAGACTTTTCACGATGTACGACTGCCTGAGATTTTCGGGCACTGACGTAAGACAGCTCAAAAGAATAAACGGACAAAAAAACACTTGATTATCACATCAGCTTATGGTATAATTACCGTATTGACAAATACTGCTTATACAGGAGGAAATATATATGGACATTATCGTAAACAAGAAAAAAGACCAGTTTATGGAGGTTCTGCAGGAAACAAAGCTCGACCGCATATTTGAATTCAGAATGACAGAAAATGATGTTGTCTTCCGTTCAATCCAGAGAATGAACGAGCATGTTCCATCTCAGATTCTTTTCAAGATGGACAAGTCTATCTACAACGACTGCATGGTAATATTCGGAACAGTTGAAAAGAAAAGAACAAGAGGTAAAATTCTTGAACTTATGAACGAGCTTAACCTTTCGAACAGAATATGCAAATATTCAATCAGCAAGGAAGACGACCTTTTCTTCACATTCTCGTACATTTCCGAAGAGGATAAATTCGACGCAAAGCTGTTCCTCACAATTGCAACACAGCTTTACAAGGATTTCTCCGAAAACATCTACAAGAGATTTGAAGAACTTCTTTAATTGATAAAAAACAACCCCGTATCTTTCACAGATACGGGGTATTTTTATTATACAAGTCCGACAATCTCCGACGGGGTTTCGATTATATGCTCAGCACCCGCCTCGGTGAGTTCTTCTCTTGTGCGGTAACCCCAGAGACAGCCTACGGTTTCAATCCCTGCGGATTTTCCCGTCTTTATATCGATGTTTGTATCGCCGACAAAAAGTGCGTCTTCGGGGGAAATCCCGAGGGTTTTCATAATCGCAAGTGCGATTGCGGGGTCGGGCTTCGGCGCAAGCTCGGGAACACTTCCCTGTACGCAGTCAAAAAGCTCCCCGAAAATTTCGCTGATGAGTGGCTTTGTGAATTCATCGGGTTTGTTTGTCGCAACTGCAAGCTTTACTCCCTTATCGTGAAGTGCCGAAAGCGTTTCCTTTATTCCGTCATATACATTCGTCGAATCGTCGCTGTGAACGGCATAATACTCCTTGAAATCGGCAAGCACTGCGTTGAGTGTTTCTTCGTCACGCTTATTCTCGGGGAGTGCTCTTTCAATAAGCTTGACCACGCCGTTTCCTACGAAATAATTGAACTTACAAAGCTCGTGCTGAGGAAAACCGTGTTTTTCAAGTGCGAAGTTTGTAGCCTCCGCCAAATCGGAAAGCGAGTTGAGGAGTGTTCCGTCGAGGTCGAATATAACTAATTTTTTCATTGTTTTTTCTCCTTTGCAAAAATTCTACATATCTGATTTTTCATCATACTTTGTTGTGAGAAGTACCGAATATTTCTCCCTGAACCGAGCGAATGTCCCGTTGTCGAGAGCCTCCCTTATACGCTCGGTGAGGGTGTTGTAGAAATAAAGATTATGAAGTACTGCGAGTCGTCCGCCGAGCTGTTCGTTTGCCTTGAAAAGATGGCGTATATACGCACGGCTGAAGTTTCTGCACACGGGACAGTCACATTCCGTGTCAAGCGGTCTTTCGTCAAGCATGAACTTGTTGTTCGTGATGTGCATAACACCATTCCAGGTGAAAACAGTTCCGTGTCTTGCGTCACGGCTGGGCATTACGCAGTCGAACATATCCACACCTCTGGCAACAGCCTCGATTATGTTCGAGGGCGTTCCTACGCCCATGAGATACCTAGCCTTTTCCTTCGGCATAACAGGCTCTACGGCGTCGATGATACGGTACATATCTTCTGTGGATTCACCTACGGCAAGCCCTCCGATAGCGTATCCGTCAAGGTCGAGCTTTGCTATTGCCTCCATATGCTTTATGCGGAGGTCTTCATAGGTACAGCCTTGATTTATTCCGAAAAGCAACTGCTTTTTATTGAGCGTATCGTGAAGTGAGTTGAGCCTTTCCATCTCGTCCTTACAACGATAAAGCCAGCGTGTAGTTCTTTCGCATGAGCGTCTTGAGTATTCGTATGTTGCGGGATTTTCCACGCATTCGTCAAACGCCATGGCTATTGTCGAGGCAAGGTTGGATTGAATCTGCATGGATTCTTCGGGACCCATAAATATCTTTTTGCCGTCGACGTGAGAGTTGAAGTAAACGCCTTCTTCCTTTATACGACGGAGCTTTGAAAGCGAGAACACCTGAAATCCGCCGCTGTCTGTAAGGATAGGCTTATCCCAGCACATGAATTTATGAAGTCCGCCAAGCTCACGGATTACCTTGTCCGACGGGCGTACATGAAGATGATAGGTGTTGCAGAGCTCCACCTGGCATTTGATTTCCTTGAGGTCAAGCGAGGATATTCCGCCCTTGATTGCGGCAGATGTGCCGACATTCATAAAGCAGGGCGTCTGGAATGTTCCGTGAACGGTGACAAACTCTCCCCTTCGGGCACGCCCCTCTGTTTTTTTCAGTGTAAACATAAAATTTCCTTTCAACAAATCAGCTTATGAACATACTGTCTCCGAAGCTGAAAAATCTGTATTTTTCGTCAACGGCAGCCTTGTATGCCGCCATGGTCTTTTCGTATCCGAGGAACGCCGAAACAAGCATTATCAGCGTACTTTCGGGAAGATGAAAATTCGTTATCAGCGCATCTATGACACGGAATTCATACGGCGGGTAGATGAATATATCGGTGTAGCCTTCGTATTCCCTCTCCCCGTCTATTTCGCCGAAGAATTTTCCCACGCTTTCAAGCGTACGGCAGGAGGTTGTTCCGACGGCAATCACACGGCCGCCGTTTTCCTTTGTTTCCCGTATTGCCTTTGCGGTTTCAAGAGGCATATAGTAATGCTCCGAATGCATATGGTGGTCGGTTATGCTGTCAACTTTTACGGGGCGGAATGTTCCGAGCCCGACATGAAGTGTGACATATGCGATTTTCACACCCATAGCCTTTATTTCTTCCAGCATTTCCGGCGTGAAGTGAAGTCCCGCCGTAGGTGCCGCCGCAGAGCCGAGTTCACGTGAATACACGGTCTGATAGCGTTCCTTGTCCTTTAACTTTTCTTTTATATACGGTGGAAGCGGCATCTGCCCGATTTCTTCGAGAACGGCAAAGAAATTTCCGTCGCAGGAAAATTCAACCGTGCGGTTTCCGTCTTCACCGAGTGCAGTGACGGTAGCCTTCAGCTTCCCGTCGCCGAAGGAAAAGACCGTGCCGACCTTTGCCTTTTTTGCGGGGCGACAGATGATGTCCCAGGTCATATTTCCTTTTTGCTCAAGCAGAAGAAATTCTATGAAGGTGTCGTTTTCTTCCTTTACGCCGTAAAGTCTTGCGGGAAGAACACGGCTGTCGTTGAGAACAAGCAGGTCACCTTTTTTGAGGTAACTGCATAAATTATAGAAACGGTCGTGTGTAAGTTTCCCTGTTTCACGGGAAATTTTAAGCAACCGAGAGGAGTTGCGTGGCTCAACAGGAGTCTGCGCAATCAGTTCTTCGGGTAAATCGTAAAAAAAATCCGAGGTTTTGTACATATTTTTCTCCCAAAATAATTAAAATAGCTGTTGACAGGCAATAATAAAAGTGATATTATATTTTTTAGGATAGAGGTCGCGGATGCGATAAGTACCCTCAGCCAGAGTGCCAACTCATCAAAGCTGAACGGGAAAGGCAATTCCGCCGAAGGATACGGCACGGCAAAGTCGTTCCTGATTATATATCGAACAGGTATATAATTGTCATCATACTTTGATGGAGAGCTATCACATATTAAAATTCCGATTAATATGTCAGCATTTCTATTATACAGTATGATGAACCGATTTTCAATCGGTTTTTTTATTTTTTATAAAAAATCGACAGACAACAAATATTTTTCGAAAAGGAGAAAAAAATATGAAACAGTACAATGTAGGTATCATCGGCGCAACAGGAATGGTAGGACAGCGTTTTGCTATCCTCCTTGAAAATCACCCCTGGTTCAATGTAAAGGTTCTTGCAGCAAGCCCCCGTTCAAAAGGCAAGACATACGCTGAAGCAGTAGGAAACCGCTGGGCAATGGATGTTCCGATGCCCGAATCAATGAAGAACCTCGTAATCTACGACGCAACAGCAGACATCAAGGAAATCACATCACAGGTTGATTTCGTATTCTGCGCAGTAGATATGAAGAAGGATGAAATCAAGGCTCTTGAAGAAGCATACGCAAAGGCTGAATGCCCCGTTATCTCAAACAACTCCGCTAACAGAGGCGTTGACGATGTACCGATGATGGTACCCGAAATCAACCCTGACCACGCAGCAGTTATCGAAACACAGAAGAAGCGTCTCGGTACAAAGCGTGGATTTATCGCAGTTAAGTCAAACTGCTCAATCCAGAGCTATGTTCCCGCACTCACACCTCTCAGAAAGTTCGGAATCAAGAAGGTCCTTGCCTGCACATACCAGGCAATTTCAGGCGCAGGAAAGACATTCGAAACATGGCCTGAAATGGTAGACAACCTCATCCCCTTCATCGGCGGTGAAGAAGAAAAGTCAGAAAAAGAACCCCTCAAGGTATGGGGTAAGGTTGTTGACGGAAAAATCGTCAACGAAAGTGAAATCTCAATCACAACACAGTGCCTCCGTGTTCCCGTTTCAAACGGACACACAGCCGCTGTATTCGTAACCTTCGAAAACAAACCCTCTATTGAAGAAATCAAGAAAATCTGGGCTGAATTCAAGGGCGAGCCTCAGGAGCTTGAGCTTCCTCTCGCACCCAAGCAGTTCCTCAACTACTTTGAAGAAGAAAATCGTCCCCAGGCAAAGCTCGACAGAGATATGGAAAACGGAATGGCTGTATCCATCGGTCGTCTCCGTGAAGACTCACAGTACGACTACAAGTTCGTATGTCTTTCACACAACACTCTCAGAGGTGCCGCAGGTGGCGGAGTTCTTATGGCTGAGCTCCTCGCTGCAAAGGGATATTTCGACTAATTCATAATCCGTAAAAAAGGAGAATGGAACCCATGAAAAAGACTATTTTCACAGGCGCAGGCGTTGCAATCGTAACCCCGATGAACGACGACGGCACGATTGATTTCGACGCTTTCGGACGCCTTATCGACTTCCAGATAGAAAACGGCACCGACGCTATCATTGTTTGCGGAACAACAGGCGAAGCGTCAACAATGTCGGATGATGAACACAAGGAAACAATCCGTTACTGCGTTGAGCGTGTGAACAAGAGAGTTCCCGTAATCGCAGGCACAGGAAGCAACGACACGGCTTACGCTATCGAGCTTTCAAAGACAGCAGAAGCACTCGGCGCTGACGCTGTTCTCGTAGTTTCGCCCTACTACAACAAGACCTCACAGAACGGACTTGTTGCACACTTCACAGCAATTGCAGACGCTATCAACATTCCCGTAATGCTCTACAACATTCCGGGAAGAACAGGCGTGAACATCGCAATAGATACATTCGTTACACTTTCAAAGCACCCCAACATCGTGGCTGTAAAGGAAGCAGGCGGAAACATCAATTACTTCTCGAAGATAATCGAAGCCTGCGGTGACGACCTTGATGTTTACAGCGGTGACGACGGAATGACAGTTCCCGTAATGTCAATCGGCGGAAAGGGCGTAATTTCGGTAATTTCAAACATTATGCCGAAGGAAACACACGACCTCTGCCAGTACTGCCTTGACAACGATTTTGCAACGGCAGGAAAGCTCCAGATAAAGTATCTTGACCTTATGAACAGTCTTTTCTGCGATGTAAATCCCATACCCGTAAAGGAAGCACTCAACCTTATGGGAATGTGCAAGAACACAATGCGTCTTCCCCTCTGCCCGACAACAAAGGCAAATGTCGAGAAGATTGCAGACGCTATGAGACCTTTCGGATTAATTAAGTAAGGAATGATAAAAATGACACACATAGCAATCAGCGGTGCCAACGGAAAAATGGGCAGGGTGATTTACAATGTGATTTCCGCAAGAGAGGACTGTGATGTTATCGCAGGTATCGACCTCAACACCGAACAGTATGCGGATTTCCCGATTGTATCCTCAGTTTCGGACCTCCCCGCAAAGCCCGATGTCATCATCGACTTTTCACATCCGTCGGTGCTTGAAAGCATTCTCGGATACGCGCTTTCTACGGGTACTCCTCTCGTTCTTGCAACAACGGGATACACCGACGAGCAAATTGCCTCGATAAAAAAAGCGGCGGAACAAATCCCCGTTTTCTTCACATTCAACCTTTCTCTCGGAATAAATCTTCTTGTTGACCTCGCAAAAAGAGCGACGGCAATCCTCGGTGAACAGTTCGACATTGAAATCGTCGAAAAACACCACAACCAGAAGATAGACGCTCCGAGCGGAACGGCAATAATGCTCGCAAATGCAATAAACGAAACCCTTGACAACAAGATGCAGTACACCTACGACAGACACTCACAGCGCAAAAAGCGTGAGAAGAACGAAATCGGAATCCACGCAATCCGTGGCGGCACAATTGTCGGAGAGCATGATGTCATTTTCGCAGGTCGTGACGAGGTAATCACACTCTCGCATCAGGCATCGTCGAAGGAAGTTTTCGCAGTAGGCTCCGTAAATGCGGCGGTATTCATGCACGGAAAGAAAAGCGGATTATACACAATGTCCGACCTTATTTCCGAGGCGAAGTAAAAACAAAAAGCATTCCCTGTAAAACGGGAATGCTTTTCTTTTTTATAACTATAAGTAAGCAGCTCGCCTACGCCTTGTGTACAATAATCTGTGAGTATGTAATCTGAATTTTTTCCTTGTCGAATTCGTCCTTTACAGCCTCAAGGAAATCGCTGTTGAGATCCCAGTAGAGATTTTCCTTGACCCAGATTTTCGCTGTGATAACCACGCCGTTAGGGCCGAATGCCGTAACTCTCGCAAAGGGAGCAGGGTCTTTCTCTGCACATTCCATTCTTGCCGCAACATCGAGGATAATCTTCTCTGCCTTCTTGTAATCCGCATCGTAAGCGATGGGGATTTCAACATCAAGACGGCGGAGAGGCTCGTCGTTGTAGTTCACGATAGTCGAAGACGAGAGCATTCCGTTAGGAATACGGACAACCTTATTGTCAAGTGTCTTGAGTGTTGTGGAAAGGATTGAGATTTCCTCAACAAGACCGCTGACGCCACAACTGTCGATGTAGTCGCCCTTCTTGAAAGGCTTTGTAAACAGAATGATAAATCCGCCTGCAACGTTTGAAAGGCTGTTCTGAAGTGCAAGACCTACTGCAAGACCTGCCGCACCGATAATAGTAACAACAGATGAAAGGTCTGCACCGAGTGATGAAAGTGCCGAAACGATAACGACAAGGTAAAGCGCAACCTTGATTATCGCAAGAAGAAAGCCGTGCGCAGATGCGTCGAGTTTGCTCTTTTCGAGGCCCTTCTTTGATGCTTTAAGCATAAGATTTGCAACGATTATACCTGCGATAAATATAGCAAGTGCGAACAAAAGCGTCGGCATAAAGCCTGTGATTCTTGCCCAGATTCCCATAAATGTTCCTGAAACCTGATTGAAAATGTTTGTCAATTATGACACCTCCAGATTGATAATAAAATAATTATATTCCTTCAGAATCCGAATGTCAACAGCCAAGATACATTCCGAGGGTTGCAAACAGCTTGTCGGGCTGTACAGGCTTTGCAAGGTGGTCGTTCATTCCGTGAGCTATTGACTTTGAAACATCATCGTCAAAAGCGTTTGCGGTCATTGCGATAATCGGGATTTCCTTTGCGTCCGTTCTGTCGAGCGAACGTATTGCAGACGATGCCTCAAGACCGTTCATTACGGGCATCATGATGTCCATAACGATTACATCGAAGAAACCGTCTTCCGACTCTGTGAATCTCTTGACAGCCTCAACGCCGTTTTCAGCCGAAACCACGTTGAAATTCTTGCTCTCGAGAAGTGCGCAGATGATTTCCATATTGATTTCGTTGTCTTCAACCGCAAGCACGTTCTTTCCGCTGAAGTCGTAATCGTCGCCTGTCTTTTCGGGCTTCTTCCTGTTGCTTTCGCTCTTCGAAACGCCGAGCTTGAATTCAATCTCAAATTCCGTTCCTACGCCCAGCTCACTTCTTACTTCGATATGTCCGCCCATAAGATACACAAGGTTCTTGGTGATAGCAAGTCCGAGACCTGTTCCGTGTTCTTTTGCGACATTCGACGCTGATTCCTGTTCAAACGGACGGTACATCTTTTCGAGGAAGTCCTTTGACATTCCTATTCCCGTGTCGGCAACTATGAACTTTATCATCGCCTTGTTTTCTTCGGCTATGCTCTTTTCGCATATGGTGAGGGTTATCTTTCCGCCACGCTTCGTAAACTTGAGCGAGTTGGAAATAAGGTTGATGATAACCTGCTTTATGCGGGTTGCGTCTCCGATATACATCGAGGAGGATATATTCTCCGTGACGATGTCAAATTCAAGCCCCTTGTTTGCCGCCTGCGGAATGATGAGCGTGCGTATTTCCTCAACAAATCCGCTGAAATCGAATTCGTTGTTTGCAATAACCATCTTTCCGCTTTCAATTCGTGACATATCGAGAATATCATTGATGAGCGAAAGAAGATACTGCGCTGAAATATCCATCTTGTCAAGGCAGTTTGAAACCTGTGCGGGATTATCGAGTGAGTTCTTCGCAATCTGCGTCATACCAATGATTGCGTTCATCGGCGTACGGATTTCATGCGACATTCTCGAAAGGAAGTCCGACTTTGCGCTGTTTGCACTTTCGGCGCTGTTGTACGCCTCACGGAGAACTACCTCCGTCTGCTTCTGCTGGTCGATATTCCTGATGAGGACAATCGCTCTCTTCTTATCGTCGTAATCGTTATGTACATTGATTGCCTGTACAGAAACCCAATGAAGTTCGCCTGCGTCGTTATATCTGCGTGTTTCTGACTCGACATGGCTTTCACCGTTTTCGAATTCCGCAAGAAGATTTCCGCAGAAGAATTTTTTACGGATTTCATCTATATCTTCGGGTCGGTATCTGTTTTCAATTCCGACATCCAGATATGTCGAATATGAGCCGTACAGTTCTTCGCTGTCATCGGCGTTGAGTATGGTATATTCGTCATCGGTAAGGTTTACAAGAAGAACCTTTTTGTAAACATTGAAAATTGCTGTGTAAAGCGTCTTCTTGTTGAATGTTGCCGCTTCCTCGGCGAGCTTTCTGTCGGTAATATCACTACGGGCAATAACATAGGATTTATCACTGTCGATGTAAAAACCGTGCGCTTCCTTCCAGCGCATAGTTCCGTCGGGATATACACATCGGTATTCTATCTTTGTTTCAAAATTCCTGCGTCCGATATTCTTGTGTATTCCATCAAACGAGAAAACACTACGCACTTTTCTTCTGTCGTCGGGATGAACATATTTTCTTACCCATCTCGCAAAAGAATCGGAATAATCATCTTCCTTATAATTTTCAACCGAATTACTGTCATCGTCCTTGCGGATAACAGTATAGTGTACATTGCCTTTTTCCACATTGATATCAATGATTGTTTCGCAGGAGTGACTGTACACGAACGCATATTTCTTTTCTATATGCTCCTGCTGTTTACGGCGTTCGGCTTCCTCGGGACTTTCAAGATGCTCCGAAATATTGATGATATACGCCTGTGCGTTTTCCCACTGCATTTCGGAAGCGATAACATCGACAGTTTCCTTGTATATTCCGAAATTGTTCATTACCATGCTTATATTCTGATTTTCCTGCGAACCTTCAAGCTCTGCAAGAGGGCAGAAATCACACGGTGCTTTATTCCCGTGAATAAGCTCGTAGCACGGTCTTTTTGAATCGGGAATTTCCCCGATTTTCTTGGCAAACGAATCGTTGTAATAAAGAATGTTGAAATTATACTTGTCGATAACATAAATACTTGAATCGACATTGTCAATAACCGTCTGTATACGGTCGTTGAGCTTTTCAACGGTGTTAAGCGCATTCTTGGCACTGATGTTTCTTCCGATGAGCTTTGACATAAGACGCAGGAAGTCGATTTCCTGCTTGAACCATACACGGCTGTCCTTTGCAACTTCCATACTGATATAGCCGATAACCGTTCCGCCGTCATAGATACGGCACTGAACGAACGAGCGTATATCCATAGTCGAAAAGATATCACGATAGATATCCTCGTACTTCATTACATCATAGCAGCAGAAGATTACGCCGCTTTCGTCGTAATTTCCTCTTGTAAGGAGATAGTACATTGAGCTTATGTCCATCTTGCTGAGCATCTCGGAGGTATTCTTCACACCCTCTCTCGTCCACTGAATGACACGATGGGTAAAGTGCTTGTTCCCCGGAATTTCAACGACTGTAATCCTGTCGACCTTGAATATATTTCCGACAAATGCAATAGCGTTGCGGATTGATTCGCTCCAGTCGTCGCCGCTGTACAGCTTGTCGATGAAGGACGACCACATATCTCCCGTAACATATTCGGAAACACGGTTTTCTGCATTTTCGGTGCTGTCCAGAAAACGCTCGCCCTCGATACTGTCGCTGTAAACCATATAGGTGTTTCCGCCCATACTGATAGCGGAGCTAAGTGCGTCTTCAGCAGAGTTGTAAAGGTCCTGATACGCCACGGGCTTTTTGATTATCGCAGTACCGATACTGAGTGTTATCGGTACAGGCGAAGCCGTTTCATTCACAACATTCCTGATAATCTCACGGATTTTCTTTGCACATGCCGAAACTTCCTCGTCAGTTCCGCAGTTTTCAATGTACATAGCGTAATTGATGCCGCCGAATCGTCCGATTATGTTCTGCCCGAAGTCGCTGAGAAGTCTGAAAAGAAAATCGTGTATGATTGTGTCAACGGCAAAGCGTCCGAGCTTTATATTGACCTCAACCATATTATCCAGCTTGATGAGCATAAGTGCGGCAGGTTTTTCGGCAGACACCGATGTCAGCTGTCGCTTTACACGCATTTCCATTGCGTTCTTTTTGTATATTCCGGGGGTATCGTATTCGATATCCCCTATATCTTCCTTGTTGTAGAGCTTCCCGCCCGCATCTGCCGCAGGCATAAGAAATCCCGTTGATTTCAGCGGTGCGCCCTTGTTGTCAAAGGTACAGCGGACAGAAAGTGTGAACCACCTGTATTCCCCGTATGCGTCAAGCAGGGAGATATTGAACGACCCCGACTGAATCTGTGCCTTGTCAGCCATAAAGAAATTCTCTATAATGTCACAGCTGTCAGCGGCAAGATTGGGGTTGTAACGACAGGTCTTGCGGAAATCTTCAATACGGCGTGAACGCTTGAAAAGGCGCTCGTATTCTTTAGAGAAAAGAACAACATCGGTATGGAAATCGTATGTGAACGGAATGGTTGATACACGGCTGAATTCCATATTCGTGATTTCGTGCGAGTCGAAGATTATCATTGCGACAATGGTGTTGTCCTCAATCGCCTCTATATTCAGTACAACCGACATCAGCGCAGAATCCTTGCGCATAATATGATGGGAAACAACCGCCACAGCGTTTTTCTTCAGCATATTCCTGATGATGCGCATCTCGTCTTCGCTCTCGTCGGGGTCTATGATATCACCGTAATACATCGGGCAATGAAGTGCAAATTCATTCGCCGTATAGCCGAGAAGCTCGCAGAATTTTTCATCTGCACTGATTATATATAAGTCGGAATCCAGCAAAAGTCGCCCATAAAGCAGATTGTTGCTTTTCATAATTGTTCCCTCCCGATATTTTTAAAAGTAAATTTTACATTAATGTTTATTTTTACCATTTAATGATTATAAAGACACATTATACAATCATTATACATAAATTCGGCATAATTATCAATACTAATCAAAAAATTTACATATTTTTTGTCATTTTTGATTTTTTCACTTGCATTATATAAAAAATAGGTGTATAATTTAATTATCAGTAAGATTTTCACAAAAGGGGTGTACTTTTATGAAAGAAAATCGAATCAACATAGGACTTTTCGTCTGCCATCTCGAAAATGAATTTTCATCAGCCGTTTCAAACGGTGCTATGGTTGCGTCGAAAAAATTTGACACCAACCTCATCATTTTCCCGGGGCGATACATAAACGGCGTATACAACGACTCTATCCGTACCGAGTACGAATATCAATACAATACAATATTCAACTATGCCTCATCGTCAAACCTCGATGTACTCCTTGTAGTTACGGGAACAATCGGTGGATTTATAACAAAGGCACAGATGAAGAAAATCCTCGACAGCTACGGCAATCTTCCGATAATCACGCTGGCTTCCGAGATTGACACATACCCCTGCATCAAGTTCAACAATAAGGCAGGACTCCGTGACGGAATAAACCATCTAATACAGCACGGAAACAAGAGAATTGCTTTCATCAGCGGCCCCAAGACAAACGAGGACGCACAGGAAAGACTCCAGACATACATTGCCACTCTCGCCGAAAACAACATTGAATATGACAAAAAGCTCGTAGGCTACGGCGACTTCTCGGAATACAGCTACAACACTGTAATGACATTGCTCCGCAACAACAAGGACAACATCGACGCTATCGTGTTTGCAAACGACAAGATGGCAATCGGTGGTTACCGTGCAATTGCTGATTCGGGGCTTACCGTCGGTGAAGATATTGCTGTTATCGGATTTGACGATTCACCCGTCGCACTTTCGGTTTCACCCACCCTCACAACAGTAAGAGCCGACGCATTCTCCATGGGCTTCAGAGCGGTAGAAGAAGCAATCCACCTTCTCGAAAACGGAAAAATCGAAAACGGAATTATCGATACCACTCTCGTGGTGAGAAACTCATGTGGCTGTAAGGCGTTCAAGACCGACGAAGAGAATTTCCTCCACGGTATCGGAAACATCTCCGAAATGTCAAACGAAGACGCAGTAAATGCCGTAATGAAGTATATCTTCAGCATGGAAAACATCGGTGCTGACATCAACGACGCCAAGGAGGCCGTAAACAACTACCTCAACTTCATCGTTGATTTCGGTGACCACAAGCGTTTCACCCCTGAGCTTGAGGCTGAGCTTTCCGATAAATTCATGGAAATCCTCAACTCGAACTTCCTGTCGTATGTAACATTTGATAAGTTCAGTAACGCTATCGACGCTATTTACTTCAAGATTTTCAATTCGCTCAACGAGGATGACAAATCGAAGTTCAACAGTGCATTCAACCAGATGTACAAGATACTCACAAGTATCAGTATTTCAGAGCGTGACAACTACAAGGACACAGTACGTAACATCGCATGGATGACAAGCTCCATCTGCCGTGACATTCTTGCGTACGCAAACGACGACCAGAACAAATACGGCGATATCGTTGACAAGCTCATCCGACTGAATGTAACAAGCAGTTACCTTTATACATTTGAAGCGCCGTTCGCATTCAACAAGACGGACAAATGGAAAACTCCGGAATATGTACTTCTCAAGGCATACCACAACAAGAAGCATATGACGGTTCTTCCGCCCGAAAAACAGCGTGTGGACACAATGAAACTGTTTGACAACGAGTACACCCCTCGTGACAGACGTTTCTCTATGATTGTAAGCCCGCTTATTTCTCAGGCAGACCATTTCGGACTTCTGTTGACGGAGCTTGATTACGAAAACTTCTGTTTCGTATCGGCTATCACAGTACAGATCTGTGCGGCACTCAAGATTATTTCACTTCTCAACGACCTTGAAATCGCACAGCTCCAGCTCGAAGAAAGCCTTAACGAAATCAAGTCGAACAACATCATACTCAACAAGATTTCACGCTCCGACGAGCTTACGGGAATATACAACCGCCGTGGCTTCTTCGAAACCGCAAAGAGTGTGCTTGCTCACCCTCAGAACGAAGGAAAGCACGCAGTTCTCGTATTTGCGGATATGGACGGACTCAAGACCATCAACGATATGTTCGGTCACGATGAAGGCGACTACTCGCTCAAGAAAATCGCATATATCCTTACAGAATCATTCCGCAGCACTGACATTGTCGGCCGTATCGGAGGAGATGAATTCTCGGCATTTGCGATTGTCAACAACGATAACTTCTCGTCGACCATCAAGGACAGAATACGTGAGGTGTCCGACGCCGTGAACAACACATCGGGCAAGCCGTATTACATCAATATGAGCGTCGGTGTGGTTGACTTTACCTGCAATCCTGCAATAGACTTCCAGTCGCTTCTCGACCAGGCAGACAATCTGCTCTACAAGGAAAAGAGAAATAAGAACAAGGTCATCATCAGGGATAAATAAGTATGGAATTGACAGCTGTTCTTCTTGCGGCAGGTGCGTATCTGATGGTAATAAGCATTGTCGGATTTATACTTCCGCCGATTGACAAATCCCGTGCCAAGCGTGGAGTGTGGCGAATACCCGAAAAAACACTCTTCATCGTATCACTTCTCGGCGGTGCGGTTGCAATGTACATTTCAATGCGGATATTCCGACATAAAACGCTGCATAAACGATTTATGATAGGTATTCCACTTATAATCGTTCTCCACATAGCACTTATTGTCACGGCGTTTGTGTTGCTCAGATAATGCCAGTACAAAAATTTTTATGCGCAAAACCTCAGATTAAACAACAAAGCCCATAGGGATATAATCCCTATGGGCTACTTTTTTGCTTCGATTATTCTTCCATAAATACGAGGAATGCTCTGTACGCCATATAGACATCAAGCTTTGAAACAACCTCGAACGGTGCGTGCATTGAAAGCACGGGAACGCCGACGTCGATTACATCTACATTGAGGTTTGCAATGTACATCGCAACCGTTCCGCCGCCGCCTGCGTCAACCTTTCCGAGTTCACCTGTCTGCCAGATAACCCCGTTCTTGTCAAGGAGGTTTCTCACCTTGCCTGTGAATTCAGCCGATGCGTCAGAGGTGCCTGCTTTACCTCTTGAGCCTGTATACTTTGTCACGCATACGCCCTTATTGATATAGGCTGTGTTGTTCTTCTCGTTCACATCGGGGAATGTCGGGTCGAATGCAGCATTTACGTCTGCAGAAAGACATTCCGACTTTGAAAGAACTGTCCAGCCGTCAACCTTTGACTGCTTTGCAAGCTCATAGATGAAATACTTGAGGTATGATGAGTTGAGTCCTGTATTTCCGTCACTGCCGATTTCTTCCTTGTCGGTAAGGACTGTAACAACCGTTTTGTTCGGTGCCTTACAATCAAATGTTGCCATAAGTGCTGTGTATGAGCACACTCTGTCGTCGTGACCGTATGAGCCTATCATACTTCTGTCAAATCCGACATCACGTGCCTTGTGTGCAGGTACAGCTTCAAGCTCTGCAGAAAGGAAATCCGCCTCGGTAATTCCGTACTTCTCAAAAAGGATGTTGAGAATGTTAAGCTTTACCTTTTCGCTGATATCGTCAGCCTTGAACGGTCTTGAGCCGATGAGGATGTTGAGTTCCTCACCTCTGATAATCTGCGGAGCCTTTCTTTCCATCTGTGCGGTTGCAAGGTGCGGAAGAAGGTCTGTCACGCAGAATACGGGGTCGTTGTCGTCTTCGCCGACGCAGACATTCACTGTTGTGTTATCCGACTTTACGATAACTCCGTGAAGTGCAAGCGGAAGTGCTGTCCACTGATACTTTTTAATTCCGCCATAATAATGCGTCTTGAAAAGTGCAATGTCGTTATCCTCGTACACGGGGCACTGCTTGAGGTCAAGTCTGGGCGAGTCGATATGCGCCGCCGCAATCTTCACGCCGTTTTCGATAGGCTCCTTGCCGATAACCGCAAGAATAACAGCCTTACCTCTGTTGACAGTATAAACCTTGTCCCCTGCCTTGAGAGCCTTTCCTGCCTTGTATTCCTTGAATCCGTTCTTCTTTGCAAGCTCAACAGCGTTGATAACCGCCTCACGCTCCGTCTTTGAGCCGTCGAGGAATGTCTTGTATCCCTCGCAGAATTTGTCGCACTTCTTGATTTCCGTCGCAGATACTTCCTCGCAGGTATTCTTCTTTTTATAGAAAAGCTGCTCCTGAAGTTTCTTTGCGTCGCTCTTTTTCTTTTCAGCCATAATATTCACCTTTCCTTTTTAAATATATAATTCGGTATAAATCCTGTAATTATTCATAACCTTGCTGACATAATGCGCTGTCGCAGTTGACGGAATTTCGTCCAGAGTTTTTCCGTTGCTGCTGTATTCGGGATTTTTGAGCCACTCGTTTACCTGCCCTCTGCCCGAATGATACGCCGCTAATGCCGTTTCGTAATCGCCGTACTCATCATACAATATTGACAGCATATATGTCCCGTATTCTATGTTGTACTGCGGATTGAACATATCGTCGTATGTTATGTCACGCTCGTCGTTCATTCGGTACTTTACCCATTCGTATGCGTCGTTCATAAGCTGCATAAGACCACGGGCGCCTACATCAGATTCCGCCTCGGGATTAAAGCCGCTTTCCGTTTTTATCACGGCGTAGACCATATACTCGTCAAAATTATTCTTCTTTGCACTTTCCGATACATACCCGCTGTATTTCATCGGATAGATGTATTCCCTCATCACCTTCGGCACGAGGAATGCAACAAATGCTGCGATAATCAGCAAAGCTGCCACTGTAAAGAGTCTTTTTATTGCTTTACGCATTATCGCTCTCCCTTTATCATTTTTATAACTGCCACAGCCTTTTCAAGAAACTCCTCCTCGGTGGAGTCATTGACTATGACATAATCCGATTTTTCGGTATAGAACTTGTCGTCGTACTGCGAATTCAGTCTTGCCTCCGCTTGCTGACGGGTAATTCCGTCACGGGCAAGTATTCTTTCAAGGCGTGTTTCTCTGTCGCAGATTACGGAAACTATCACCGTGCATAGCTTATCCGTGCCGCTTTCAAAAAGCGTCGGTGCGTCGAGAACGACATACTCCTCGCCGCTTTCGTCAAAGCCTTTGATTTCACGCACGATTTCTTCCGTGATATACGGGAATATTATTCCCTCATAGATTTTTTTCTTTTCTCTGTCCGTAAAAACTATCGACGCTATTTTCTTTCTGTCGAGATTGCCGTCAACGTCTTTTACATTTCCGAAAACCTCGCAGGTTTTCTCAAGACAAGAACTGCCCTTTTCCATAACCTTACGGGCAACCTTGTCGGCGTTGATTACAGCAAATCCGCTTTCCGAAAACTGTCTGCATACGGTGGTTTTCCCTGCACCGCTCTGCCCTGTAAGCCCTATAACAATTATGCTCATAATGTCACAACCTCAAATCCTGCGGCACGAAGAAGTCTGTTGTAAACCGCAAGCCCTACTCCGTTCTTTGACGGGCAACGGACATAAACCTTTTTCGCCCCGATTTCGTCAACCTCACGGAGCCTGTCAAAAACCTCAGCCGCATTTTCCTTGTCGTTGTCGCCGTACATCACATAGCGATACGGAAAGCCCTTTGCGTCGGAGTTGAATATCATTGCATACACTCCGTCACCGTAGTTTTTGCCGACATACTCCGTAAAATCCGCAAGGTCACCCTCAACGAGAACTATATCTGCCTTCGGGGAATAATGCTTGTATTTCATTCCTGGAGACGCCACAACCGCACCTGCGTCAAGCTCTGCGGTAACGCCCTTGTCGATAACGACATTTTCCGTAACGGTAAGTAAATCTTCGAAAGTCACATATCCGGGGCGGAGTATCCGTACACCCTCTCCGTCAAAGGAGATAACCGTCGATTCCACGCCGACGGTACAACAGCCCTCATCAACGATAAGCGGAATTCTTCCGTTCATATCGTCAAAAACATGCTGTGCAGAAGTCGGACTGGGACTTCCCGAAAGATTTGCGGAGGGGGCTGCAAGTGCCACTCCCGCTGATTTGATAATTCTTCTTGCAGTCATATCCGACGGAAGTCTTATTCCGACGGTATCAAGCCCGCCGCTTGTTGCCATGGGTATGGTATCCTTTTTCGGCAGCACCATGGTAAGCGGCCCCGGCCAGAATTTTTCCGCCAGCCTATACGCAACATCGGGAATATCCCGTGCGTATTTTTCCATATCTTCAACTTCCGATATGTGAACTATAAGCGGATTGTCCTGTGGTCTTCCCTTTGCTATGAAAATCTTTGCAACCGCATCTTCGTTTGTGGCGTCAGCCGCAAGTCCGTACACGGTTTCGGTGGGAATTGCCACAACCTCGCCTTTTTTAAGAAGCCCGGCGGCGGCAGATATTCCACGCTCATCGCAAGGGAGCATCTCGGTTTTCATCGCCACATCATCCTTCCTGCTGAGCAGAGAGCTTAGCCGCCTGGTCAGCCGTTGCAAGTGCGTCGATAACCTCGTCGAGATTACCGTTGAGGATATATTCGAGACGATAAAGTGTAAGACCTATTCTGTGGTCGGTAATTCTTCCTTCGGGGTAGTTGTAGGTTCTTATTCTCTCTGAACGGTCGCCCGAGCCTATCTGCGAGCGTCTTTCGGCAACTTCCTTGTCTGTCTTTTCCTTGAGCTGCATTTCGTACAGCTTTGTACGGAGCATCTTCATTGCCTTGTCCTTGTTCTTGAGCTGGCTTCTTTCTTCCTGACACTCAACAACTATTCCTGTCGGTGCGTGAGTAATTCTTATTGCGGATTCCGTCTTGTTGATGTGCTGTCCGCCTGCACCGCTTGAACGGAATGTATCTATCGAAAGGTCTGCGGGGTTGATTTCGACTTCAACCTCGTCAGCCTCCGGAAGTACCGCAACAGTTGCCGCAGAGGTATGAACACGGCCCTGCGATTCGGTTTCGGGAACACGCTGTACACGGTGAGTACCGCTTTCGTACTTGAATCGTGAATATGCACCCTCTCCGCTTACGGAGAAGCTGATTTCTTTAACGCCGCCGAGCTCTGTTTCGTTGAGGCTCATAACCTCAATCTTGTAGCCCTTCATTTCGGCATACATAGAGTACATACGATAGAGCGAATGTGCAAAAAGAGCAGCCTCTTCCCCGCCTACGCCGCCACGGATTTCGATGATGACATTTCGTTCATCGTTGGGGTCTTTGGGAAGAAGAAGGATTTTGAGTTCTTCTGTGAACTTCGCAATATCTTCCTTTGAGGTGTCGTATTCTTCCTGCACCATTTCCTTGAAGTCCTTGTCAAGACCGCCTGCGTCAAGAAGCTCCTTCGACTCGTCAAAGTTCTGCTTTGCCTTGAGGTATTCCCTGTACTTCTGGATAATCGGGTCGAGAGTCTTGAATTCCTTCATCAGATCACGATAAAGGTTGTTATCGTTTATTACATCGGGATCTGTGAGCTTTTCGCTCACCTCGTCGTATCTTTTTTCTGTAAGTTTCAGCTTGTCAAACATTTTTTATTCTCCTTATATCAGTATATTTGTTTCGTGGTTTCTTTATAGCGTTGCTAACGCTCTTTTTCCTCACGCTTTACGCTTTTTATGTTTTTTTCAGCCTTGGAGCGTGGCACCATAACCTCACGCCCGCATTTAGTACAACGGAGCTTAAAGTCCATTCCCGAACGCAGTACAAGCATTTCCGAGTTACCGCAGGGATGCGGCTTTTTCATCGTGAGTATGTCCTGTTCTCTTATATCCATACCGCACCGCCTTTCAAGCAAAATCATACATTATTTATTATACCACATTTACAATAAAAAAGGCAAATATTTTCTTGAATAAATTTCCCGTATGACATCAAACTAATTTTGTAGAATTTTCACGCTTTTATGTCATCGGAAGGAGATGTGCCATGCAAACCAGAATCAACGCAGAATTCGAATCGGTCGAAGGTGCCGAACGTGCAGTACAGGCAATACGCAAGAGTATAGAAAGTCTGTCTGACATACGGATAAAGACAAGGGCGGTAAACCGCAAAGCCAAAAAGATGTACATCTGTGCTATGCGAAGCGAAAACATCACAGCGCCGTTTTTCATCCCTGCCTTTCCCGAGGGTGAAGGCGAATACACGACCGACACGGAAAATATCGAGCCTCTCAACTCTGCCGTGCTTGAAATTGTATGCGACGAGGCTCTCGAAAAAGAAGTACACGGAATTATTCTCAACCATGGGGGACTGAAAGTCAGAAACAAAGGCATATAAATACCTCACGCCTCATAGATATTCTATATATAAAAAAATATCGGAGGTAGAAAATGACTGAAAAATATCATCCCGAGGGTATGCTCATAGGCACCCCCGAAAACAACGCAATACTCAACAACGCCTCACTTTTTGCCGAGGCTGTGCATTCCCGACGGATAATCGAGGCACGCACTACCGTCTGCGACAGCGAGCACAATCTTATTGTAGATTTACCGCATTTCAAGGGGATTATTCCCCGTGAAGAAGGCGCTGTCGGAATTGCCGACGGCAGTACAAAGGACATTGCGCTGATTTCCCGTGTAAACAAACCTGTATGTTTTTATGTCAACGAAATCCGTTCCGACGGCACAGCAATACTCTCACGCCGTGCCGTGCAGGAGGATTGCTATCGTGAATATGTTTCCCGACTTTCCTCGGGAGAGATAATCCCCGCCATTGTCACACATCTTGAGCCCTTCGGCTGCTTTGTCGACATCGGTTGCGGAATACCCTCGCTCATCCCGATTGACGCTATTTCGGTATCGAGGATATTTCACCCGTCGGACAGATTTTCCGTCGGTCAGAAGATATTTGCCGCTGTCAAGGGCAACGAAAACAACAAAATCCTCCTCACGCACAAGGAACTTCTCGGCACGTGGGAGGAAAACGCCTCGGAATTTTCGCACGGGCAGACCGTCGCAGGCGTAGTCAGGTCGGTTGAAAAGTACGGTATTTTCATCGAGCTTACCCCTAACCTTGCAGGGCTTGCGGAATACCGCGACGGCGTCCGTGAGGGGCAAAGCGCAGGCGTGTACATAAAGGCTATAATCCCCGAAAAAATGAAGATAAAGCTGATAATCGTAGATGTATTCGACGCAAAACAGGAGCCTTCAAAGCTCAACTACCGCATCACCGACGGAAAGCTGACGCACTGGAAATACTCCACGCCGAAAAGCACCAAAGTCATAGAAACCCTGTTCTGAAAAAAGCCGACAAGGAATATTCCCTTGTCGGCTTTTGCTATGTCTTGTTTTCTTCCAGAATTTTTTTGCGGTACATAAGTGCCGCCTGCTCCAGCTTGTTATCGCCGAATTCATAATAAACCCTGTCCTTCAGCTCATCGGGAAGATACTGCTGACGGACATAGTGGTTGGGATAATCGTGCGGATAGAGGTAGTGCTGACCCTTAACCTCGGCGTCGGCACCGTCAAAGTGCTTGTTCTGCAAGCACCTCGGGAAATCCCCCGTTATTCCGCTTTTTATATCCTCAATCGCCATATTCATAGCCATATATGCGCTGTTGGATTTCGGTGCAGTCGCAAGCAGTACAACGGCATCGGCAATGGGAACTCTCGCCTCGGGAAGTCCCAGCTGAACTGCGGAATCCACGCACGCCTTGACTATCGGTATTGCCGACGGATACGCAAGTCCTATATCCTCTGCAGCTATAACAAGAAGTCTGCGGCAGATAGATATGAGGTCACCCGCCTCAAGAAGTCTTGCCGCATAATGAAGTGCGGCGTTTTCATCCGAGCCACGTATTGATTTCTGGAGTGCCGACAATAAATCGTAGTGATTATCGCCGTCACGGTCGTAACGCATATTGCTTCTCTGCGTAAGCTCCTTCGCAAGTGACATCGAAACGTACACACCCTTGGGTGTAATATCCCCCGAAAGTGCGCAGAATTCAACGGTGTTCACCGATTTTCTGACATCGCCGCCGCACCCTCTTGCAATGTACTCGGCGACACCGTCGTCAAGTATGATTTCGGTGTTCATATCCTCTCCTGCAAGTTTGAAGGCACGCTCAACAGCGGGAACAACTTCTTCTGCCTTCACCGGCTTGAACTCAAACACGGTGCAACGGCTTACGATTGCGTTGTATACATAAAAATACGGATTTTCCGTTGTTGACGCTATCAGCGTAATCTGCCCGTTTTCGATGTATTCCAGAAGTGATTGCTGCTGCTTTTTGTTAAGATACTGTATCTCGTCAAGATAGAGGAGAATTCCGTTGCAACCGTCGATTGTATCGCAATCTGCAATGATTTCCTTTATATCCGCAACCGACGCAGATGTTCCGTTGAGCTTATGCAGTTTGAGGTCTGTCTGCTCTGCGATTATTCTCGCAACCGTCGTCTTACCTATTCCCGAAGAGCCGTAGAAAATCATATTCGGCACTTTCTTGCTCTCAATTATACGGCGGAGAGGTTTTCCCTCGCCGATAAGATGCGTCTGTCCGACGATTTCGTCAAGATTTTTCGGTCTTATTCTGTCCGCCAACGGAGTTGCCACTTCATTCACCTCTGTTCAGATTTTATTCTCCCAGAAATACCGCAAGAGCCTTTTCCAAAGACTCTCTCCAGAATTTCCAGTTGTGTATTCCCGTCCATTCCTCATAAATATGCGGAATTTTCATTTCGCCGAGCTTATATTCAAACTCCCTGTTCATATCGAGAAGAAAATCGCCTTTTCCGCAGGAAATATAGATTTCAGGCTTTTCCCTGCAAGCTGAAAATTCTCTTGCGATTGTGAGGAGTTCTTCTTTTTCGAGGAGCTCATTGCTCTCTCCCAGCACTCCCGCTATTTCTTTGCGGGGGATAAGTACATCGTCGTTTGCAAGTCCGTCTTTAAGACTGCACACGCTCGAAAATCCGCCTATTCCTGCAAAATGTGAGGGGCGTTTCATTCCGATTTTAAGGGCGCCGTATCCGCCCATCGAAAGTCCGAAGATGTATGTATCCTCACGCTTGTGCGAAAAATTGAATATTTTCCCCACAATTTCGGGGAGTTCATCCGCTATGTAGGTGAAGTAGTCAAGTCCATACGCCGCATCGATATAGAACCCTCTCTGCACTTCGGGCATAACGAATGCCATATTGTATTTATCGGCATACTCACGCAGGCAGGTGTTTTCAATCCACGCCGCAGCATTATCGCTGAGACCGTGCAATAAATACGCAACGCGCGGAGCAGCGCCGGTTGCTGCCGACGATTTTCCGCGCGGTGTAATTATATTGAGATTTGTGTCCATCCCGAGCGCTTTTGAGTATACCGTTCCGCAGAACGACGCCATTATTCGTAAAGCGGGAATTTCTTGCAGATAGCGTTTACGCCCTCACGGATTTTGTCTGCGTTAGCCTCGAAATCCGTTGCAGCGAGATACATAAACTCTGCAATCTGTTCCATTTCCTCAACACCGAGTCCACGGCTTGTAACAGCGGGAGTTCCCACTCTGATACCGCTTGTAATGAACGGGCTCTGGGGGTCGTTGGGGATTGCATTCTTGTTTACTGTGATATATACTTCGTCAAGTCTGCGCTCAAACTCCTTACCTGTAAGGTCGAAAGGTCTGAGGTCTACGAGCATGAGGTGGTTGTCTGTTCCGCCTGAAACGAGGTTGAATCCACGCTTTACAAGACCGTCAGCAAGTGCAGCCGCATTCTTCACGATGTTTTCAGCATATGTCTTGAATTCGGGCTTGAGAGCCTCACCGAAACATACAGCCTTCGCAGCAATTGTGTGCATAAGAGGGCCACCCTGCGTTCCGGGGAAGATAGCCTTGTTTATCTTCTTTGCAAGCTCTTCGTCGTTTGTGAGGATAAGTCCTCCACGGGGACCACGGAGAGTCTTGTGTGTTGTAGTTGTTGTAATATCAGCGTAAGGTACGGGAGAAGGATGTACTCCTCCTGCAACAAGACCTGCGATATGAGCCATATCGACCATAAGGTATGCGCCGACTTCCTTTGCGATAGCTGAGAGCTTTTCGAAATCAATCACTCTCGGATAAGCTGAAGCACCTGCAACGATGAGCTTGGGCTTGCATTCAAGAGCCATAGCCTTTACATCGTCATAGTTGATAACTTCGTCATCGCCGAGACCGTAGGATACAAAGTTGAAGTACTTGCCCGACATATTTACGGGTGAACCGTGTGTGAGGTGTCCGCCGTGAGCAAGGCTCATTCCCATTACAGTATCACCGGGTTCAAGAAGTGCGAAATAAACTGCTGTATTTGCCTGTGCGCCCGAATGTGCCTGTACATTTGCATACTTTGCACCGAAGAGCTTGCACGCTCTGTCAATAGCAATCTGCTCAACAACGTCAACGCACTGACATCCGCCGTAGTATCTCTTTCCGGGGTAGCCTTCAGCGTACTTGTTTGTGAGAACACTTCCCATAGCAGCCATAACTGCGGGAGAAACGATATTCTCACTTGCAATAAGCTCAAGATTTCTTCTCTGACGGGAAAGCTCAGTGCTCATAGCCTCTCCGACTTCCTTGTCAACAGAAGTCACAAATCCGATTGTATCCATCATATTTTCGTGCATTTCAAATTACCTCGTTTCATAAAAAATATTCAAATATATTTTACTATATTTTTGTCATAATGTAAAGGGTTACATAAAAATTATTTATCTTTCCTGAAATCAGGAATTCCTATCGTCATTATGTGCCCTCCCGAATTTACGATAACGCTCTCTCTTTTGCAGTAATCTGCGTCGGCGTACCTTTCGGCAAGTGCAGGATTGAGGATATGTATCCGCTGATTTGACGAGCCACGTATGCCCTTTCCGTCATCGAGAGAGGGGATGTATTCCCCGTCAATCACCACTCCCGCAAGGGCAAGAGCGTCGGAATAAACTCCCCCACGCTCATACAATTCCTCTATCGCAAAACCCGTATAGATGAGTATATCTGAGTAGCCGATTTCACGCAGTCCCGATAAAAGCCCATAAAGCTCCTCGGGCTGAAAGAACGGCTCTCCTCCGGTGATGGTTATGCCGTCTGCCTCGCCGATATAACGCTTTGCAAGGGCAATGACATCTCCGACAGAGACATTACGTGTCGGGTCTGTCACCTGAAGCTCGGGGTTGGAGCAACCCTCACACCTTCTCGGGCAACCGATAGTCCATATTCCCAGACGACGCCCGTAACCGAGCGTTGTCACGGGGAAATATATTCTGTCAATCTGCATATTCACTTGTCACCCTGAAAGCCATATCGGCAAAGGCAAGCTCATCGCCTTCCGAAACCTCTACGCTTTCATTCTGCGGAATTTTCACGCCGTTGAGTGTTGTTCCGTTTGTGCTGTAATCCACAACATACAGCTTTCCGTCGATGATATTCAGGCGTGCGTGCTTACGGCTGATATAGTCACTGCTGTTGACATAGTCCGAAAGGATTGTACCCTCTCTGCCGACAAGCTCCTCTGCGCCGATTTCCGCACTTGCAATTCCGCTGTTGGAGGTAATGCGCCATATCTTTTTCTTTCCGCCTTCGTCGCCTTCGTTTTCAATCGTAGGCACGGTAAAGCTGAGGTCGTATCCGCACTGTTCACACTCAAGTCTGTCGATGGAGTTGCTTGTTCCGCAGTTGTCGCATACTCTTACTTCCCTAGCCATTTCTCATTTCCCTCCTTGCCTTTCTGCGCTGTGAGTCCTTTCTCTGTGTCAGTATGTCGTTCTTCACCGCACGGACATACCTTATATCCGCCTCGCAGGTTCTTTCGTCGGTAATATCGAGGTCGTATTCCGCAAGCATATCCTTTATCCTCTGATAATCGGGGCAGAATTTGTCCATATCGTCCTTGACTGCGATTTTGTCGCCCATGGACAATTCTCCGTTGTCGGAGCGTCCGACAACCTCGAAAAGCACTGCACCCTCATTGTTTGTGGAAACATTCAGCACCGAGCTGTCGCTGAATTCGTAGAAGTCCTTTTCGGTTTCGTAATTCTTGCCGACGAGCGTTTCGCTTCCGACAATGTTGTATCCGAGCTTTCCCATAATCTCACGCATGGAGTCGCTTATGTAATCGCCCATGGAAACCTGCTCTGCCTCCTGCTCAAGTGCCTTGACATCATCACGGAGCTTATATATATTTTCCGCCACGGGAATTTCTTTCCCGAGGTATTCGCAGAGTGTTTCGAGCCGTGACTCAAGTTCCATTCTTTCGCCGTCGCTGTGTGACGCCTTTCTCTCCACTCTTATCGACTCGATACGCATTTTCAGCAGTTCTTCCTTATGCTCATAGGTGTACTCGCTGTTATGCATTATCTCCTCTGCGGAAGCTTTTGCGATTTCGTAGTTTTCCGACTGCGCAAGCTCTTCAAGGAGAGTGTAATAAACCTCCGAAAGCTCATTCGAGGTAACATCTATTATCTCCTCCCGTCCCATATCGGAGGAGAGAAAATCGTCCATCTGCTTACTGCGTTCCTGTGCCGCAAGCTCACGCTTTACATCGTTTACCGCAGATGTCATCAGGTGTATGAGATTTCCTGCACGGAAAAACCTCTCCACGCTGTCGACTCTCGCTGAATTAAGTGCCTTGCTGTCCCCCTCGAGAGAGCATTTCATCTTTTTTATTCCCGAAAGCTCATTGAGGTATTTGTTCAGTCGGCTGACCGATACGGAGTTCGGGATTTTCCCGATTGCCTCGCTGAGTAATTTCTCTGCATCATCGAAGGAATTTTCCGAAAACAGCTTGTCAAAACGCTGCTGCAATGCTGTCTGTTTCTGACGGAGAGCCTTACACTCACGCTTTTCAAGAGCGGTGTCAAGCTCTTTCATCAGCTTGTGACGGCGTATTGCCCCGATAATAATCTGACCGTATTTAGGCCCGCTCATCACCATTCCTCCTTCTGCGAAAGTTCAAGCCACTTTTCAAGCTGTTGTCTGTATCCCTTCGACGAAATCCACATCAGGAATTTCTCGTCTCCGATGAGCTTTCCGCAGACGCTTTCACGCTCATCATCGGACAGACCTTCAAGATAATCCGCGAGCTCGTTAAGGTCGGCAAAATTTTCCGAATACCTGTGTGACGGATTGAGGAAATACATCAGCGAATAATAATACTCCCTCTTTCCGATTGCTATTCTGTCCGCTATTTCCTTCAGTCTTTCACGCACTGTGGAATCATAGCCCTTCTGTTCAAGGTAATAAGAAAGACATCCGCTTGATACCAGTTTTACGACCTTTTCGTTTATCTTCGGATATTCCTTTGCGATTGCGTCACTCAGAGCCTCCAGCGACGCATACTTTTCACCGCAGAAGAAAATAGGTGCGTCGGGATTGAGTATCCGTATGCACTTGAACAGTGCAACATCACGGTTGTACTGTTTTTTGAGCGTTGCCACCTCACGTGAAAGTCCGTTGTTTATGTTTATCAGCTTTGTCTCCAATGCGCCGTCGAAAAGATACACAAGTGCATCTTCCCAGTTCCACGCCATAGCCTCCGTAAGCGATTTGAGGTCGTAGTAAACCTGATTTCTGAAAAGAAATCCCGAACCGTCATTCTTGGTCGGTGCGTTGAAATTCTCGTTAAGCGGAACATACTCGTTCCTGCACCAGCGACAAAGCTCGTTATATCCCCATCTGTCCTTACGTTCCTTCTGCGTAAGTCCACGTATCAGCACGGCGATTCTCGGAGAGATATTTTTAGGTATGGGAATACGCTTGTTGAGCGTCTGGTAGAGTATCTGCATTTCCGTCATTCCTGCAAAAATATCATGCCCCGTCACGAGCTGAAGTATAGTTATGCCAAATGCGTAGTAATCGCTTTCCTTCGATACAAACCCCGCCGAAGTTTCAGGTGCGGCATATCCCAGGGTGCGTGACATTCCCGTTGCCCTTACGGTAGCGTCATTGTCAAGCAGAGAGCTTATTCCGAAATCCCCGAGGACAACTCCCCTTTTATCTTCCTTGAAATAAAGGTTTGAGGGCTTTATGTCACGGTGGATAATTCCCTGTCCGTGAAGGGTTTTAAGCCCCTCATTCACCGACGGAACAAGCACCTTCTCAACAAACTCCTCGGTAACAGGTGCGGCGGTCATAACATCGCCGTTTTCATAGTACGGCATAACGGTGTAAAATCTTCCCGCCGACTCGCCCGTGTCGCATATCGACGCCACAAAATCCGACTTCATTTCACGGAGCTTTGAAAGTATATCCGCCTTCGGTTTTTTGTCCTTGTGGTAGAGTTTCAGCACATATCTGCTGCCGTTTTTAACGCTGAGGAATACCGACGCCTCGCCTGTATTTTCAGCTATGACACGCTCTACCGTATACTCTCCGATAACGGATTTTTCCGAAATTACAACAGAGCTTCGGCTGTCATCCTCAACCCCCATAAACGCCGTAGGTCTGTCCTTGGCGGCATTCATAGATATAGTTACCCTGTCCTTCGGTCTGTCGGACATTATAAGAGTTTTTCTCCCCTTATCCGCCAAGTCTTTCCCCTCCTTTGCTTATGCTTTCGTATAGTCTAATGTTACTGTCTTTCCGTCATCCGAAATATCGTTTACCGTCATCTTGCAGCCGATGGAAATTCCATCGTCAAAAATAGTTCTCGCCAGAGGATTGATGAAGTACTTTTCGACAACATTTCCTATTCCTCGGCCGCCGTTTTCGAGGTTTCCGAATGCCTTGCCCTTGAGCATTGCAAACGCCTTTTCCCCGATTTCTATGTCTATGTTCTTTTCCTCACGGAGCTTAGCCGTAACCTTCTTCAACTGCGACTGCATAATCTGCGTTGCAACATCGTCACGGATGTAATCGAACACCACGAAATTCTCACCTATTCGGTTGAGTATTTCGGGTCTTCCGAGCTGGAGCGTAAAGTAGTTCTTTATCGATGTAATGAGTTTTTCGCTCATTTCTTCATACGGCATATCTGCGGATATATTGCGCACTTTTCTTCCGTCCTCACCCATTTCGTATGTTCCGAGGTTCGATGTGAAGATTATGATGCTTTCCGAGAAATACACCGTTTCGCCCTTTCCGTCCGTCATTCGACCATCCTCTAAAATCTGAAGGAACTTGTCGAATATCGACGGATGTGCCTTTTCGATTTCGTCGAACAGTATGATTGAAAACGGTCTTTCCTTAACGGCGTTGGTGAGCTGTCCGCCCTCCTCGTAGCCTACATATCCCGGAGGCGCTCCGAGAAGCTTCTGGTCTGACTGCGATTGCTGATATTCACTCATATCAAAGCGTATGCAGTTGCTGTCGTCACCGAAAAGCAGGCTTGCAACAGTCTTTGCAAGCTCGGTTTTTCCGACACCCGTAGGCCCTGCAAAAAAGAGGATACCCTTCGGCTTTCCGCCGCCCGAATGCTGAAGCCCCGACATATTCGACGCCGCACGCTTTATTATGTCAAGGGTCTGTATAACCGCTGCGTCCTGACCCTTTACACGCTCTCTTATATATTCCTCTGCGTGCTCGAATTTTTCCCTCGGAATGTCATTCCACGGATTTTCTCTCACGCCGTATTTGTACATATTTATTGCGTCCTTGATTTTCGACAGCGGAAAATCCTCATTCTTGCAGAAAAGTCTGAGTGCGTTGAGTTCAAGGTTCTTGAAACCGTCGGTAAGGTCGACAAATTCGTGCTTGTATCTTTCAATCTCATTCTCGTTGTAATTTCCGCTTCCGATAAAGTAACTGAGCTGGCTGTCGATGAACATTCTCCGTGCCGATTTGTCAGGCTCGCTTATGGTGAGAGTCTTTACCATCGGGTTGTCGATATAGTACCACACGGGAATATCGTTTGCCCTGTCGCTCACAAGAAATACAAGGTTGTTGAGGAATTTTTCACCGCTCTTTACCTGCGTTTTCTTTATACTTGCCATCATCAGCTTTGTGTAGAAATCACGCTCACACTCCTGAAGATTATCGGCCGAAAGCGAGTATCTCGACGCCATCATCATAACAACAGCAACGGATTTTTCACGGTTCTGGAGTGCCGTGCGTATAAAATCCCCTGCCTGCGTGAATTTCAGGGTGAATGTCTTTGTGTTTTCATCGAGTTTTTTAAAGCCGCACATCTGTATGAAATCATTGAGCATATCCCTTGAATATTCGTTGTAAAAGCCGTCTATATGATTATAGAAAACTATTGTCTGATAGCCCTTTTCGAGCAGATATTTGTACAGATAGTTATCGAGCATTATCATATCCCAGCGGATTTCGTCGCCGAGCATCCTTGTCGGATATGCGTGCAGGTCATAGATATTCCCTTCAAGAACAAAAGATGTCTTGATGTCGATAAATCTGTCAAGCTCCTCGTGCCATTTTCCCAGCTTCATCAGAGTCCCTCCCCGATATGTCGTTTTATGCAATAGAATTCACTTGTCCTGTCATTTTTGGAGGCTGTAAAAATCTCCATAAAATCCTTTTCGGATATATTTGTATCGTTGAGATACACCTTTGCGAAATTAAGACTGTCAAGAACTTTTTTCACGCTGTCGTAGCTTGTAAAATCGGGAATATCCAGCTTTGTCATAGCCCAGCCGTTCCCGTGCCTTATAGCACCGCAGAGTCTTGTTATCATAATCGGGATTATCCCTGCCACACGCTTTCTTTCGGCAATGCTTTCGTAGTCAAGAGCGTCTATCACCTCGGGCGAAAAATACTCCCCGAAATACTGCGAGAAAGCGTCACATTCGGCAAGCTCACGATACTCGTTGCTGTTGTAGAAATCCTCAAGAATAAGTCTGCGCTTTATTCTCCCGTCATCGGGAATACACGGTGCAAGCAAGGAATAGAGCTTGCCTGTATCCGACTTTATATTCATTACCGCACCGCCTTTCTTATTTTCCGTGTTCTGCGACTATCGGGTTCATCATTTCGGTCACATCTGAAAAATTATTTTTCACCCTTACAAATTCAAATCTTCTGAGCAGCTTTTCGGAGTTTTCGCTGCTTATATCAACGCCCGAAAATTCTTCACGATGCGCCCTTACGCTGAATACACAGCGCATTTTCCCACTCGGAGAAATCGCTTTCGCGCGGCCCTCTATCCAGCGCTTGCCGTTAAGCACAAAAGCATTGAAGATAATGCTTTGCACGCTGTCGGTGTATATTGCCTCGTAAAGCTCGTGCAATGTCCGCACAGCCACATCCTGAAGTATCTGCTCGTACATCTTGTTTTTGGATTTTTCATCAAGATGCTTTTCAACAATTCTCTGCAATTCAAGCGAATATTCATAGCTTTCCACCGACGGCATTACAGCTATCGGGAAGAACAGAAAATTCACCGTCAGGGTTTTTGTCACCTTGTCGTAGAAAACCTCGCTGTCCTTTTCAAAAGTATCGGGATATTCGGAGTTTGCAAGAATAACACCTGCGTACTTTTCGATTGCGGTTTTCTCCCCCGCCTCAAAGCATTTGCGCAGGAATTTCACCTCTGCATTGTTCTGCCGCTTGTTCTCCTCGAATTTTTCCTTTTCAAGAAGATAATTTCTTATTTCCGTTTCCACACGGGATTTATATTCTTCAACTTCACGGCGATATATTTCTTCATCCTTTGCACTGTCGTAAAACAGCTTTGCTATTCCCTTTTTCTCGGAGATATTCTTTATCGGCGCAGGCTCGGGATGAAACTCGGGATACTCACCGACGATAAGGCGTTTATCCCAGTCAAGTCTGTCGTCGATTTCGAGGGTATGGGCAATGATATTCCTGTATTCCTCGAAAATTCCCTGTGTATTCTCCGTCATTATCCTTGCCGCAGAGCGTTCATCGGGAGATATACTCATCGCCCGCTTTATTACTTCTTCGGAGCGCTGGCGTTTCTTTTCGGATTCAAGGAGAGTCTCAAGCTCCCACCTCGTACCTGCGCAGACTATCCTCGACACTCCCGTATAAGAGTTGCTGACCCTCACCTCGTAAGGATATACTTTATCGCCTGTAAGACGCAATTCTCCGACAACGGTGCTGTCGTCAAAAAATCCTGTATCAGTCATATCCTCACCATCTTTCATCATTGTTCTTGTTTTTCTTTTTCGTATCGTTCCCTTTCGGACTTGCTGTAAACACAGCCGCAGAAATTCTGACGATACAGCCCGTATTCTGCCGAAAGCTCTATCGAGCGCTTATATCCGCCCTTTTTCTTGAAATCCGACGGAAGATGCACAACGCCGTATTTTTCTGCCATTTCCTCGCCTGTTTCGTTGAGCTTATGTGCATTCTTCATCGGGCTTATAGAAAGCGTCGTCGTGAAATAATCGTATCCGCCGTCACGGGCAAGCCGTGCTGTTTCTTCCAGACGAAGACGGTAACAGGCGAAACACCTCTCTCCGCCTTCTTTCAGATTTTCAAGCGGCTTTGCGATTTCATAAAATCTTTCGGGATTATACTCACCCTCGACTAAATCAATCCTGTTCTTTGCAGGCATTTCGGCTATCAGCCGTTTTATTTCGTCGACACGGTGATTGTATTCGCTTTCGGGATATATGTTCGGGTTGAAATAAAACACCGTTATATCGAAATATTCCGTCAGATATTCAAGCACATAGCTTGCGCACGGCGCACAGCATGCGTGAAGAAAAAGCCTCGGCGTTCTGCCCGACGACTTTATTTCATCGATAATTCTGTCGGTTTCTTTCTGATAATTTCTGTTGTTCATTATACCAGCCCATCATCCTTCAGCAGTTTAAGCAGTGTGGGACTGAACGAAAACTCTCTGCACAGTCTTTCAACCTCGGAAAGATATTGTTCAGCCTTCTTCGTCTTCCCACGCTTTACCGCCCGTATCAGTATATTTTTCGGTGTGTGTGCGAAATCAACAAACTCAAGCAGCTGAGTTCTGTATCCGCAGCATTCAAGGAGATTTCCCCTTATTGCGTCGGTCATAAGTGCCGCCGTGCGTTCCTTTATAATTCCGTAGTTCGTGAGGATTGAAAAATTCTCGCTCGACATCGTGGAATTAAGCTCGTGCTGACAGCAGGGCACGGAAAATATCATCTTCGCATTCCATTTCACTGCGTTGTAAAGAGCGTAATCCGTTGCCGTATCGCAGGCGTGGAGGGTTATCACCATATCCACTCCCCCATCGGTCTTGTATCCGTTTATGTCGCCCACTTCAAACGACAGATTTTCGTATCCGTATTTCTTTGCAGTGGCGTTGCATTTTTCAACGACATCTTTCTTGAGGTCAAGTCCCGTCATCTTCACATTGATTTTGCGGATTTCCGTAAGGTAATGATAGAGAATGAATGTGAGATACGACTTTCCGCATCCGAAATCTATAACGGTGATTTCCCTGTCGGAGAAATTCTTCAGCTCGTCGTCTATGATTTCGACAAAACGATTTATCTGCCTGAATTTATCCTGCATGGGTGCGGCAACTTTCCCGTCCTTTGTGAAAATTCCCATATCCCTGAGGGCAGGAATATCGTCACCTTCGTTGAGGATATAGTTTTTCTTTCTGTTATGCTCGGTAGTCGCCTTGCATTCGTTCACGGCGTTGCGGGAGTTGAAAAGCATCTTCCCCTTTTTTGACACCGACAAGGCGTATTCCTTATTGTCCGTCCAGGCGTTGAGCTGACGGAAACTGCCGTCGAGCAATCCTGCGCAGTATTCCTCCGCCTTATCAGCGGGAAGATTTTCGTGAAACACCTGTTTTTCGGTATATTTTTCTATCTGATAGTATTTTTCCTTTTTTACGACAACCACACGGATATATTCCGCAGAAGAAGTCGGCTTGCTGATAACGATTTTCTTCGGTACGCTCTTGAATATTTCCGCTATGTAAGTTAATGATTCAGCCATTTTCCCCTCCGAAAACCATTTGTTTTTGCGTCATATAAGCATATATATAAAATTATACACTATATCGTAACAAATTGCAATAAAAACAAAGAAAAAGAGAGGCATCGGATACACTCCGACACCTCTCTTTAAATATGCGTATTATTTACTGCGGATTGTCATACGGCATTACTATTGCCGCAATGATGTATGCAAGCACTCCTGTTCCGTAGCACACTACAAGAAGTGCCCACAGAAGTCTTACTATCGTGGGGTCGAGGTTAATGTACTCGCCGACTCCACCACAAACTCCGCTTATCATACGGTTTGTCGATGAACGACACAGTTTTTTAGCCATATCATTTTCCCTCCCGATTGATTATTCGAAATCTATATTGACTTCTCCTGCGCTGATGTCAACATCTATCTTTCCGTGAGCGTCACTCTTGCCGTACGCTTCCCCGATAGATTTTCCATCAACCAAAATATCTCCCGCTGTCTTGTCAGCAGTTATATAATAATCTTCACTTTCCCCGTAAATTTCAAGATTCATCTCTCCTGCGCTGATGTCGATGTCCGCATTATCCGTGATAACGCCCTTTATATTGACCTCGCCCATACCTATCGACGCATCAAGGTTTGATGTTTCAATATATTCGATATTGAATTCTCCCATACCGCTGTCGATGCTTGTGTTGTTTGCGAAAATTCCTTCAACATCAACACTTCCTGCTCCGCAGTCGAATTCTATCATATCTGCGCTGACCTTTCCATTGATGTTGAATTCACCTGCACCTGAACGGAAGATAATCTTTCCGCTTGCGAAAACATTGCCGAGATTGAACTCTCCCGCACCGTTGTCAAGTGTCAGATTGTCACATTCGATATTGGTCATATTCACTTCGCCTGCACCGAAATCCCCATTGATAGCAGATGCATTGAGTGCGTCGACATCAAGAGTGCCTGCTCCTGTGGAAATCACAACCTCGTCGAACTTCATTCCCTGCGGAATTGTCAGCGTGTACTTCGGGCTTATTCCGTCGGTATAGCCTATCCATTCAGCAGGAATTTTTATAAACGGGCCTATCTTAACGGTTTCCTTGATACTGTTTTCGCATATGCGGAGTGTTCCGTCGGATGTTATCCCTGCGTCTGCAAATGCACCCTCAGGGGCATTTATTGCGGTGAATGAAAGAACATCGCCTTCCTTTATCTGAACCTCTCCCCATTTAAATGCAAGCTCCAGCCTGCTTACTTCATCTGCGTTGTATACAGTATCGATGTTGCTGTATTCAACCTTTGTGCTTTCTCCTATTTTAACTGCTTCAATTCCGCCGAGTGATATTGAAATTCCTGCCATCACAATGCCGACAACAAGAGATACCAGCGCTATTCTGAGCAGCCACATATACGCCTTACGCATTGACCTTCGCCCCCTTGTCTATGCCGAATAATCTTCTGAAAATTGAGATTATCCATCTGAAAAGTGCAGGAATTCCCTCTGCGCAAAGCCACAATGTCGGTATCGAAATGAACATACCGATTGCGAACGAAAGCGCTCCGATAGCGAAAAGAACAACTCCCGCAACGGGACTGATGAAAACTGTCGGAATTCCTGTTCCGAATGTGATAAGTCCCATGATAACAAGAGTAACGGACATTGCCACGAATGCAATTATAATTCCGAGTAATGCGCTGAGAACTGCAACAAAAATTCCGAATGCGACAGCAAGTATGCTTATCCATATCGGGAAGGTCAGCACAAGAAGAACAATCATAAGCACCTTGTCGCTTGTGCTTTTCTGGGATTTTTCCTTCTTTCCCTCACCGTTTCCGTCGAAATATGTCGGAGCGGTTTCGGTTTTCGGAGCCTCCTCCTTCTTTACCTCCGCAGGCTTTGCGGGTACATATTCCGTTGTGGATTTTTCTGTTCTGTTCTGGTCGGCAATTATGCTTTCAGCAACGCTTTTTGCACTTCCGAGAGTCTTTATTGCCTCGTCGTCATCGTCAGCGTCCTCAAAGAACTCCTCATAATATACAAGTGCAGAGTCTCTTTCTGCTGTCGGCAAAGAAGAGAGATTTTCTCTGAGCTCTGCCAAATATTCCTGTCTTGTCATTGATTATCTCCCCCCATAATTTTATCTACTTTCTGTTTGTGGAGTATCCACTCCTCACGGTACAATGCAAGCTGACTGAGTCCTTTCGGCGTCAGTCGGTAGTACCGTCGGTTACGGCCCATGTATTCCTTGTCATACGCCTCAAGACATTCATCTTTCTGGAGTCTTCGCAGTACGGGATAAAACGCCGATTCTGACATCTTCATTGTATCGCAGATTTCCTGGGTAATTTTATACCCGTAGGTATCTTCTCTCGATACAATCGCAAGTACCAACGCATCAAGCAGTCCTGCACTTATCGGAAAAGCCATAAAACTCACTCTCCTTTTCACTAATTGTTTTGTATTATTGTTTCATTGTCTATATTATACGCCGTATAATATGATATGTCAACAGGTGTTATCAAACAATTTTGCACAAAATAGCCCGTATCAATTTGTGCATCAACTACAAAACAAGCAAGCGTACTTAAATAAAAACGGGCATCGGAAATATCTCCGACGCCCTGAAAATCGCACTATTCATCATATTCAGATGTAATACCGAGGTATTCCTCAAGTGTTTTTCCGCTGTTGTATACCTTTGTTGCAGTATCAACACCGAGATAACGGATGTGCCACGGCTCATAAAGATAACCCGTTATATGTTCCTTCCCCTCGGGATAACGGATGATAAAGCCGTACTCATGACAATGCTCTGCAACCCACTTGCCTTCTGCTGTTGCCGCAAAGCTGTCATCTATGGTGTTAAGGTCGAAGGCAAGCCCCGTCTGATGCTCGGAATGTCCGGGGCGGGCAGAAAACCTGTCAGCCTCCGCCTTGCCGTGATTCTGCACATATCGGTTGTAAAGCCCCGCCTGATATTCATAACTGCGGAAGCCCGACGAAATGTAAATATTGAGCCCTTCCCTTGATGCCGCCGCCTGCATTTCATCAAAAGCACGCTTTGCAGTCTGGTTTACGCCCGGATTGTAGTCTTCGGGGAGTGCGTAGGTCTTATTTGCGATAAGAATACCGTCAATGTATGTAACCTCAGTAACCTTCGGCTTTGTTTCTGCCGTAGTGTCGGAGGTTGTCTCCTCGGTAGCCTGTGTGGTTTCGGGAGGTGCGATTTCTTCCGCCGCAGGTATGGTTGTTTCCTTCACGGAGGTTTCTATTGCACCGTTATTCTCTCCCCCGACCATGATTACCACCTCTCCCGCTGTCGTTTCTGCGGCAGCAGACGATGCTGCGGTTGTTTCTGCGGTAACGACCGCAGGCACAGTATTTCCATCATCGGAGCAAGCACAGAGCAGTACCGACAACGCTGCTATTATAATATATGTATATCTTTTCATTTTATATTCCTTTCGTCATATGAACTATACTAATATTATAACGCTTGTCCCGATTTGTCAACTGTTATGCGGCACGGTCATTTCTTTTTCTGTACGACGCAAAACGCACTTCAGGTGCTTTTCTGTGCCTTTTGTATGCCTTTTCTCCGAGCGAGAGCGCCATAATCACTGCTACTGTAAATACTACTTCCATAATGAAATCTTCCTTTCTTTTGTGTTTTCGGTATGATTTCATTATATCAGCAGATATGTCCATTTGTACGGACAGTAAAAACAAATGTTCTGTTTTTATATAATTATATCGCCGCCGAGGGACTTTCCTGCAATTTCAACGGGATTTATATTGTTGCTTATCGCAAGCCATAATTTCATATACAAAGCTATCGGTGCAATGTCCGACACGGGAATACAGCCCCACTCCCCGTACTTCAATGTGCTTTCGTAGGATTTCCCGTCAGGCGCACCCGTAATAAAGACGGGGATACTCTTATTTTCAGCGTCAAGGAAGAATTTTTCCGCCTTGTCCGAAAGGGTATTCACCGTTCCCGAATGGTAGCTTTCAAAGATAACGCACTTAACCTGCTCGTCAAGCGTCGGATAGGTCATTCCGACATACGAGGACAGGCGTAATATTTCAGGGCAGTCGGATTTCAGGTTTTCACAGGGAAAAGCGGCAATTTCGTCTTTATTCTCGCTGTACTGTGCGTTCGGCAGGAATTTTCCGTTGCAGTCAAACTCCCCGAAAAACTTTCCGCATACGCTGTCAACATCATCGGAAAACGCACGGCTTGAAAGAAGTCTTGTGCCACGGTGGACACGCAGAGTACCGTTTGTGTTTTTGTATGGTACGAACACGCCTCTTCCAAGTCGGTCGGAGATTATTCTCACAGCGCCGTAAAGATTGCCGAGTGCGTTTGCACGCTCATCGTCAAGCGGAAAGTTGCTCGACACCACGCATACGGGAATGCTGTCATTCCCGACAGCATAGCCGAGAGCCGCCGCCGTGTACTGAAGCGTATCCGTTCCGTGAGCGACGATAATCCCGTCATAGCCCCTGCCGATATTCTCCGTCACCGTTTCTGCAAGCTGTTTTACAGTTTCGCCCGTATTGTTTTCGCTTAACATCGAATAGGGTGCAAGTACATCATATTCCCCTATACTGCCGTATTTTTTCTCGTACGCCTCAATAAGCGCACGGGGTTTGTTGCCGTCAAGCGAGATACAGCTTTCGCCTGCTGTACTGCCTATCGTTCCGCCTGTAAAAATAAAAAGTATCGACATAAAATTCTCCTATAACCCAAGAAAATCCACGGCATATGCGTGGATTTTCCGTTAATCGTAATTCTTTGCGTCTGTGAAGTCAATCTGCTTCGTAAAAGGATTGTAGCGTATTTCCGCCATTTCCTTCGGGTAGACAAGGTATTCGCTCTGATAGAACACGGGAACATACGCCGCATCATCAATTATCATCTTTTCCGCAGAAGAATATATCTTCACGCAGTCGTTAAGGCTTCCGCATCTCTGTGCGCTGTCAAGAAGTCCGTCGAATTCAGCGTCAGAGTAGCCTGCAACATTTCTTTCATCGCCCGAAGAAAACGCAGATAGCGTACTCGCAGGGCTGTTGTACTGCGTTTTCACCTCGTACAGAGCAATATCGAAATCGCCTGTTTCAAGGCGTTCGTAATAATGCTCGTCGGGAAGAACTTCCACGCCGCAGAAAAATCCGAGATTTATCTGCCACTGTTCAGCAACCGCAACAATATCATCTTCGTCGCCGAAGCTTTCGGGAAGGATTATCGTTGCACCGCCAACAGCCACTATGTTCTTTTCGGCAAGCGCATTATCCCACATTTCCTTTGCTTTTGTCGGGTTGTACGACAGCTTTGCGGTTTCTGCATCAAGCTCACGATAGCTTTTGTTGAGCATCGTCACTCCCGAAGGGACGAGCGCATACGCAGGAATTCTGCCGTGTGACAATTCTCCTCCGAGTGCCTGTCTGTCTATACTCTGTGAAAGTGCGGTGCGCATATCGCAGTTATCGAAATAATCGCTACCGCTCCCGAAAACAAAGCCGTATGATGTGCTGATGTATTCCGTGTAATTATAATCGTTATCGGAAAGTAACTTGCTGTCGCCCGAAACAACTATGCAATCGACCTCTTCCTTTTCAAAGTCGGTCAGATTTTCTTCCTGGTCGTTGATGATAAAGAAATTAATGCTGTATGGGCTTACCGTTTCGGTTGCGGAATATCCCGTATTTCTCCGGAGGATGAGGTGATTGTTCTTACCGTAGGGGTCGTATTCCCACTGCTTGACATAGAACGCACCGTTGGTGAACATATCCTCGGGGTCGAGGCCGTATTTTCCCTTTGTAGAATAGAAGAAATCCTCATTGCAGGGCATAGCCGCCGTTGTTGTCAGCAAGGAAAGGAAATTCGCATTCGGGTAATCGAGCGTTATAACAAGAGTTTTTTCGTCCTTTGCCTCCACTCCGATTTCGGTGTAGTCCATTTCTCCGTCAATAATCGCACGGGCGTTCTTTATGCACTCAAAATCCTCTCTGTACGGAGAGCGGGTATCGGGATTGAAAAGCCGCAGAAAAGCAAACTCGAAATCCTGCGCTGTGACAGCCTGCGGCTCATCGGGGGCATTGACGCCACTCCAGCAATTTCCGCCGTCGATGGTAAATTCGTATTTCAGCCCGTCGGAAGAAACGGTGTAGCTGCTCGCCGCACCCGTTGTAATTCCGCCGCTTCCGGAAGTTTTGAGCAGACCGCAGTAAATATTCGCAATAACCGCAAGCGACGCCTCGTCCTGCGCAAGCTGTGGGTCAAGGTTCTGCGGGTCGTCGGAGAGATTGTATCTGAAAAGATAGTCAAGTCCGTCACTTTCTCCGCAGGCGGTAAGACATAAAAGCATAGCTACCGACAGCAGAACGCAGAGTATTCTTTTCATAATATCCCTCCCCCTAAAAATAAATGGTAATATATCATCTATATACTACCATCTATCAATATAATTTTCAATAACAAATAGGTTACAATTAAACAAGTTATTTTGAAGAATTATCCTCAAGCTCCATTTCGACAACAACGCCTGTTTCAAGACTTTTCTGAACATCTATTATACGCTGATTTGTACTCCCACGGAAAAGAAGCATAAGCGAACGCTGTTCGTCGATGTATCTTCCGTCAACGAGAATATCGGTTATCCCGAGGAGCTTCCCGACATAGTCATTATCAGCGGATTTCGCCTTCAGTTCGTCAAAAGTATATCCCGAATAGACCATAATATTCAATCCCTTTGATTTCACGGCGGTTCCGATTTTGTAAAGTGCCTCCGCCTGTTCAAAAGGCTCTCCCCCGCTGAAAGTAACCCCGTCAAGAAGTGGATTCCCGAGGATTTTCGCAGTTACCTCATCGGTATCCATAAGCGTTCCGCCACCAAAATCGTGCGTCTGCGGATTGTGACAGCCCTTGCATCTGTGGGGACACCCCTGCACGAACAGAGTCATCCGTATTCCAGGGCCGTCTACTATGGAATCGTTTTCTATTCCCGAAACTCTTATGTCCATAACTGTTCCTCCCAAAACAACAGGGCAACCGAAACATCATCGGTCGCCCCGTATAAATATCCGTTTTGTCTCTTTCTCCGTATCGTAATTATACCGAGTGCTTTACTCGGTCTCTTTCTTCAGCTCTCTTTGCGTCGTTGAATCTGTCAAGAGTACCTACAAGGTAGCCCGTAATTCTTCTTATACGCTCGAACTTGGGCTTGCCGTCGTCCTCTCTTCGTCCGCACTTGGGACATACATCGTCGATAATTCCTGTGTAGCCGCATACAGGGTCACGGTCAACAGGATGGTTGATTGAACCGTAGCCTATGCCTGATTCCTTCATACATCTTACGACCTTTTCGAATGCGTCGACATTCTTGAGGGGGTCGCCGTTGAGTTCGATATAGCTGATATGTCCTGCATTTGTAAGTGCGTGATAAGGAGCCTCGAGCTTAATCTTCTCGAATGCGCTGATAGGATAGTATACAGGCACATGGAATGAGTTTGTATAGTAATCTCTGTCTGTAACGCCTTCGATGATACCGTACTTCACCTTGTCAATGCGGACAAATCTTCCCGAAAGTCCCTCTGCGGGAGTTGCAAGGAGAGTGAAGTTCATTCCCGTACGCTTGCTTTCCTCGTCCATTCTGTCACGCATATGCTGTACGATTTCGTTTCCGAGGTCACGTGCTTCTTCGGATTCAGCGTGGTGCTTTCCGATGAGAGCCTTCAGACATTCAGCAAGACCGATAAAGCCCATTGAAAGTGTACCGTGCTTAAGCACTTCTGCAACTTCGTCGTCGGGTGAGAGCTTGTCGGAGTCTATCCACACTCCCTGTCCCATAAGGAATGGGAAGTTGCGGACTTTCTTCTGTGCCTGGATTTTGTATCTTGCCTTGAGCTGTTCGATAACAAGCTCCATCATATCGTCGAGCTTTTCGAAGAAGAGTCCTACATTTCCGTCAGATTCGATAGCAAGTCTGGGAAGGTTTATCGATGTAAAGCTGAGGTTTCCACGGCCTGTTACAATCTGTCTTGACTTGTCGTAATTGTTACCGATAACACGGGTACGGCATCCCATGTAGGATACTTCCGTATGGTAGTCACCCTCCTTGTAGTACTGGAGGTTGAACGGTGCGTCGATGAACGAGAAGTTCGGGAAGAGTCTCTTTGCGGAAACTCTGCACGCAATCTTGAAGAGGTCGTAGTTCGGGTCTGTGGGGTTGTAGTTCACACCCTCCTTGACCTTGAAGATATGGATGGGGAATATCGGAGTTTCGCCGTTTCCGAGTCCTGCCTCATTAGCGAGAAGAACATTCTTGATAACCATTCTTCCTTCGGGAGAGGTATCTGTTCCGTAGTTTATTGAACTGAACGGAACCTGTGCACCCGCTCTCGAATGCATTGTATTGAGGTTATGGATAAGAGCCTCCATAGCCTGATATGTGCTGTGGTCTGTTGCAGCAATCGCCTTGTCGATTATATGCTGCGCCTTAGCGTCGTCAATGCCGAGCTTTTCGATGATGAGTTTCTTTGTGAATGCAAGTCCTTCATCGTCCATGATATGCTCTTTTTCCTTGACATAAGCCTTGAGTTCTTCCCTGAGTGCGTCTACATTTCCGCCTTCGCAGAGAATATCGCTTATTCTTACAAATTCAATCACGAATGACTTTGCAACACCGAGAGCAAGACCGAAGTCGAAGTTCGGGATACTCTGTCCGCCGTGCTGGTCGTTCTGGTTTGACTGGATAGCTATACAAGCAAGTGCGCTGTAACTTCCGATGCTGTTAGGCTCTCTGAGGAAGCCGTGACCTGTAAAGAAACCGCCCTTGAAGAGCTTTGCGATGTCAATCTGACAGCAGGTTGTCGTAAGTGTAAGGAAGTCAAGGTCGTGGATGTGTATATCCCCGTTGTTATGAGCAGCAGCGTGCTTGGGGTCAAGTACGTACATATCGTAGAACTGCTTTGCGCCTTCCGAGCCGTACTTGAGCATTGTTCCCATAGCTGTATCGCCGTCGATATTTGCGTTGTCACGCTTCATATCGCTGTCCTTGGCACTTGTGAATGTAAGGTCTTCGTAAACCTTCATAAGACGGGTGTTCATCTCACGTGAGCGTGTTCTTCCCGAACGGTAGAGGATATATGCCTTCGCTGTCTTTGCGTGTCCGCTTTCAACGAGCACCTTTTCAACTATATCCTGAACCTGCTCTACCGTAGGAATTTCCGTGCCGTAAATTCTGTCGATTTCCTGGCAGACTTCGTTTGCAAGCTCCATAGACTCATTGAAGTCGCTTCCCCCTACGGACTGAGCCGCTTTATATATAGCGTTCGCAATTTTTTCGATATTGAACGGTAATTTTCTTCCGTCTCTTTTAATTATCTGTGTAACCATTTCACATATTCCTCCTATTTTTTTTATTTTTCTCCGCCGCACCACAATATATTGTGGTCAAGGTGAGAGTTCAATACGAATTATACCACATTTTCTACATAAAATCAATGGATATTCTATAAGTATTTACCCTTATTTTTTTGTGCAACACTTACAAAAAAATTGCCCTCAAAATGTTACTTTGCCTATAAAACCCGAATTTCAGGCAAAAAACGAGCGACCACAACATATTGTGGTCGCCTGTAAGCTATTTTACTTTACGGCATGGACACCGAAGCTAAAATCGTGTCGTAATTTTCAATGAGGTAAGCGTAAAGCCGCAGGAGCAATTCGTACATAAGAAAATACGACAATACGAGGTTGTATATGAGTGCTATTACTCCGTAAGCAATTTTGTTTCCCTTCGCCTCTATGTACTTTGCAAACACCCCGACAAGTATTCCCGAAGTGACAAGTGCCATAGTATCGATAAGAAGGTAAACAAGGAAATAGTCAAGTGGGAGTATCATCGATATCCATTCGGAGCCGAAGTACGCAATGATATGCGCTCCGGGAAGTATCAGGAGAGGGACAACGAGCTTTGCGTTCTTACGGTCGTTTTCCTCGTCCTTCTTGAAAATGCATATCATCATTACCGCAAAAATAATTCCGAATATTGCAAGGCATTCAATTACCATAACATATCTCCGTTCGGTTTAAAAATGTGTTTCAACTGCTGATGTTACTGTTGCTGTATCCTCGGAAATAATCATAAATACATAATCGTCGTTTATGGTTATTACCGTTCCTGTTTCGGCTCTTTCAGCCTCAATCGGTGCATAATCCGCATAGGTTTCGGCAAGATTTGCCTTGTAGTCTTCGAGTATCGTCACCACTTCGGAGGCATATTCCCCGTCACTGACCTTTATCGCAACAAAGTGGTCGGTGTAGCCGTCCTGAGCCTTTGCGGCGTAGAAACTTTCAACCTTTGACATATCAAGTCCCGTGAAATATATATCCATCTTGTCCTCTGTGATTTCGATGAGGTCGACCATTGCGTATGCGGAAGTAGCATTCACGCTCGCCGCAATATCAGATATTTCGGGATTTTTCGCCTCTGTGCACGCACAGAAAGTGAGTGCCGACACGATACACATCGCTGTACAAATTATTTTTTTCATATTATTCTCCGTCATCCTCTGCTGTGTGGCTGAGAATGTAATCCTTTACTTTAAAATAGGTATCCTTGTTGAAATGCATTCCGTCTCTTCCCGCAGACTCCGTCGGAAGTTTTCCGTCGTTGCCCTTGAGTGCGGTGTTTATATCGACGAAATACAGGTCGTTCTCGTTTGCAAATTTAAGCAGTTCCGAATTATAGCTGTCAATATTCTCGTTGAGAATCTGACCGTTTGCGTTGTCGGGAACTTCCCTTCCTGCCGTTACAGGCGGAATTGAAAGTATATAGATGTCGGTTTCGGGGAGAATCGCCCGTATACTGTCGACAAACGTCTTATAGCTTGCAATCATATGCTCGTTTGAAAGCCACGCAATTCCGTTACTGCCGAGCATTATGTATACTGTTTCGGGACGTGAAATCTCAAGCGCCTCGATGATTGTCATTTCACGGATAGCGTAGACCGATTCATCATTTTCATCGGGGAGCATTATCGGTATTGCCTCGGTGTTTATCTTGTCAATATTCATTCCGATACTTGCGTATACGTTCTTTTCGGGAATTACACCGTACGACGAAAATCCGAGGGTTATCGAATCACCGATGAAAACGCAGTTTTCAAGGTAGCTGTCATCCTTCGGGGTTGCATTTTCGGGAACGGGATTTACAGCAGGAGGTTCAGTCGCCACGGTAGTGGTCGCCGCCGTCGTTGTAGCCGCCGTTGTTTCTGCAGTTGTCGTTTCAGCGGGAGTTGTTTCCGTTACGGAAGCCGTTTCAATCGACTGACCGAACACCCCGTCGCCTGCGATGTACATATAAATTCCGAAACAAATCGCAAAAGACAATATAACAATAAGAAAAACTATACCAAAGCTGAATCTGGGGCGGTTGGATTTATCCCTGTCCTCAACCCCTGCCCAATACTTCTTAGCCATTTTCATTCCATCTCCATAGCTCAAAAAATTCATACATTTATTAGTATACAGCATTTTGCCGCCGAATGCAAGATATTTTATCCGTTTTCTTCAATTAATTCTCTTGCAAACATTGACAATATACTGTATAATTAACATTGTTACTGACATATAGTAGTATTATCAATTTTTCTTTATCTGGAGGCAATTATGTGCGGTTATGTAGGTTTTACCAATAAAATAGACAACTCTAACAAGGTTCTGGGCGATATGATGGAGCTTATCCGTCACCGTGGCCCCGATTCCGACGGGGTTTACATCGACGAGGGAATTGCCCTCGGTTTCCGCAGACTTTCAATTATAGACCTTTCAACAGGCGACCAACCGATATATAACGAAGACAAGACAAAGGTACTCATGTTCAACGGGGAAATCTACAATTATATGGATATCCGTGAAAAGCTCGTTGCCGCAGGACATACTTTCCGCACAAAGTCGGACTCCGAAGTGCTTATGCACGGCTACGAGGAATATGGCGAGGGACTCCTCAATATGCTCCGTGGAATGTTCTCGTTCGTTATCTGGGATGTAAATTCGGGAGAGCTTTTCGGTGCCCGTGACTTTTTCGGCATCAAGCCCCTCTATTACGCAAAAATGGGAGAGTCATTCCTTTTCGGCTCGGAAATCAAGAGCTTTCTTGCACACCCGCACTTTGAAAAAGAACTTAACGAAACCGCACTCGAAAACTATCTGACATTCCAATACTCTCCTACAACGGAGACCTTCTTCAAGAATGTCTACAAGCTCCCTGCGGCGCATTGTTTCCGTTACAGCAACGGCAATCTTGAGGTCAAGAGATACTGGGAAGTGAAGTTCAGGGAAGATAACACCCCCGACCTCGATGGCTGGGTACAGCAGATTACAGACGTGTTCAACAACTCCGTTGCGGCACACAAAATCAGTGATGTAGAAGTCGGAAGTTTCCTTTCAAGCGGAGTTGACAGCAGTTATGTTGCGGCAGTTGCAAATGTAGACAAGACCTTTACGGTAGGTTTCGGAGAGGACGAAAAATACAACGAAATCGGATACGCAAAGGAATTCTCAAAATACATCAACAAGGAAAACATCAGCAAGGTAATCACCCCCGAAGAATTCTGGAACAACCTCTCAAAGATACAGTACCATATGGACGAACCCCTTGCAGACCCTGCGGCAGTTGCGCTTTACTTCGTCTGCAACAAGGCGTCTGAATATGTAAAGGTTGTCCTTTCGGGAGAGGGTGCCGACGAAATCTTCGGCGGATACAACATCTACAAGGAGCCCTCATCAGCTCCCGCATACAACCTCATTCCCCGCCCGATAAGACGAGGAATAGGAAGTATCGCACAGAAACTCCCCCAGAAGCGTGGAGTGAACTTCCTCGTACGCCGTGGAAAAGACCTTGAAGAAAGATTTATCGGAAATGCCTATATGTTCACAGAAGAAGAACGAAAGGCTATTCTGAAGATAAAGACCGACGCTCCCGCACCGACGGAAATCACAAAGCCGTTCTACGACAAGGTAAAGGACAAGGACGCTGTGACAAAAATGCAGTACCTCGACCTGCACCTCTGGATGACGGGGGATATTCTCCTCAAGGCCGACAAGATGTCAATGGCAAATTCGCTTGAGCTGAGAGTGCCGTTCCTCGACAAGGAGGTAATGGCGACAGCGGCGAAAATCCCGACAAAGTACCGTGTGACAAAGGAAAATACAAAGTACGCAATGCGAATGGCGGCACTCAAGGCCTGCCCTCCGCAGACGGCAAACAAGAAGAAGCTCGGTTTCCCCGTTCCGACAAGAGTATGGCTGCGTGAAGAAAAGTACTACAACATCGTCAAGGAGAGATTTTCTTCCGAGACTGCAAAGAAGTTCTTTGACACCGACGCAATAATCTCATACCTCGACGACCACAAGAACGGAAAAGCCGACAACAGCAGAAAAATCTGGACGATTTTTGTTTTCCTCATCTGGTACGAGGTATACTTCTCGGATAAGCTCCCCCACGAAAATCACTTCACCCTTGTATAACAGGAGGACAAAAAATGGGCACCGTCACTTACGAATACATCAGGAAGAACGACGATATAATCACCTATATAAAGAAAGCCGATGCCGCACTGGAAGCAATTGGGTTTACCGAGCATTCATTCGCACATGTCGAAAAGGTTGCAAGCAATGCCTCCTGGCTGCTTGAAAACCTCGGGTACAGCGAGCGTGAATGTGAGCTTGCGAAAATCGCAGGATTTATGCACGACATAGGCAACATCATCAATCGCATAGACCACGCACAGAGCGGCGCCGCAATGGCATTCAGACTGCTTGACAGAATGGATATGCCCGCAGATGAAATCGCAACGGTGGTATCCGCAATAGGCAACCACGACGAAAGCACAGCGCAGCCGATAAACCCCGTATCTGCGGCACTTATAATAGCAGATAAGTGCGACGTGCGACGTTCCCGTGTGAGAAATACAGACTTCATAAAATTCGACATACACGACCGTGTAAACTATGCCGTTGAAAAGGCGGAGCTTTTATTGAACGACGAAAAAACCGCCCTCACCCTTGAAATCGTCATAGACACGGAAATCTCATCGGTGCTTGAATATTTCGAGATTTTCCTCCAGCGTATGCTCCTCTGCAAGCGTGCCGCAGGATTTTTCAATCTCGCATTCAAGATGAAAGTCAACGGAACAAGCGTATTGTAAGTATAAAAGGCATCGGATTTTTCCGGTGCCTTTGCTTTTTTATTGACAAAATTCCGATTTTATGTTATATTTATCAAGTTAGGGCAATACTGACTATAATGATTACGGAGGTGAACATAATGGACGCAGGAAGTAGCGGTAACCCCGCAGGGCGAAGTATGATTTCGGCATATTGCGATATTGTTTACAGCGCAGATTCTGCGTCTGTCATGTTTACTGACTGATAATATCACAATGTGCCAAAAGCGATACTCCCCCTTAAAAGAAAAGGAGGAAGAAAAATGGCTGAAGGCACATTCAGCTTTGCCGCAACATTTCTTTCGCTTCTCGAGGACAAGAAATATCCGACAATCCGTGACATAATGACCACGATGAACGCCGTGGACATCGCTATGCTTTTCGACGAGATGGACGACGAGAGAATTCCTCTCCTGTTCCGCCTTCTCCCGAAAGAGCTTGCAGCAGAAGTGTTCGTTGAAATGGACGACGATTCGCAGGAGCTTCTGATAAGAGGGTTCAGCGACGCCGAGCTTAAGGCGGTTGTCGATGAGCTTTATGTCGACGACGCCGTTGACATTGTCGAAGAGATGCCCGCAAATGTGGTAAAGCGTATTCTCAAGCAGGCAGACCCTGAAATGAGAAAAATGATAAACAACATCCTGCAGTACCCCGATGACAGCGCAGGAAGTATCATGACTACCGAGTATGTAAGTCTGCGCCCCGAAATGACAGTCGAGGACGCAATCAAGCGCATACGAAGAAATGTAGTCGAAAAGGAAACAATCTATACCTGTTATGTGACGGACAAAAACCGTACACTCATCGGTATGATTTCCCTCAAGGAACTCCTCATAGCAGAGGATGATACCATTATTGAAGACATAATGGAAACCAATGTAATCTGCGTAGATACTCTCACCGACCAGGAAGAAGTTGCGCAGATGTTCAACAAGTATAATTTTATGGCGTTGCCCGTCGTTGACAAGGAAACCCGTCTTGTCGGTATCGTAACCTTCGACGACGCTATCGACGTCATGGAAGAAGAAACCACCGAAGATATCGAAAAGATGGCGGCTATCGTGCCGTCAGACAAGCCCTATCTCCGTACAGGAGTGTTTGAAACCTGGAAACAGCGTATTCCGTGGCTCCTGATACTTATGATTTCCGCAACCTTCACGAGTATGATTATCACCTCGTTTGAAAATGCGCTTGCCGCACAGGTTGTGCTTACCGCATTTATTCCTATGCTTATGGATACGGGCGGTAACTCGGGAAGTCAGGCGGCGGTTACGATAATCCGTGGTATCTCACTCGGAGAGATTGAGTTCCGTGATATTTTCCGCATTATATGGAAGGAATTCCGTGTGGCTTTATTATGTGGAAGTGTACTTGCGTTAGCTAATTTCCTCAAGCTGTTATTCATTGACCGCATAGGAATTTATGTTGCGGCAGTTGTCTGCATCACGCTGTTGCTTTCCGTAATAATCGCAAAAATCGTCGGCTCAACCCTCCCCCTTCTTGCAAAGAAGATAGGCTTTGACCCTGCGGTTATGGCGAGCCCGTTCATTACAACAATAGTCGATGCGCTTTCGCTTGTTGTCTACTTCAAAATAGCGACAATACTACTTGGAATATAAAAGCACGGTGATAAAGATAACACCTGCACGGAAATTTTATATGTATTTATCGAGGGGAATCTTTCTGAAGAAAGGTTCCCCTCGTACTCCCCTTCAAAGACTTTTAAGTCAAAAACAAGCCCATAGGGTTAATCCCTATGGGCTTGTTTTTAAATTTAAAGTTTTGGGAAAGGAGGTTGAGGAAAAGCCTTTTTCAAAAGGGTTTTCCTCAATATGCACACAAAAACTCTGTATAGGCATTATCTTTATCACCGTGCTTTACCATATAAACGGAATCATACGCCATTTCACTTTCTTTTTGTATTCAGCGTAGCCGTTGAGTCCATCGGTGAGGATTTTCTCCTCGTTTATTATTCTTCCGCCGATGATGAACGGATACGCAAAAAATACAACAACCCCGATAAGAGAGCCGAGTATCAGCGGCACCGACAAAAATATCAGCAGGGTTGAGGTATACATGGGATGACGGACAATTCCGTACAGCCCCGTATCGATAACCTTCTGGTTTTCCTGCACTTCAACGGTGCGGGAAAGATATGCGTTCTCACGCATAACCTCACCGTAAATGGCATATCCGAGAATAAAAATCACCGCAGCGATATACGACACGAAATCGGGCACCGGAAACCACGAAAAGCGAAAGTCCAGCGCAGATACAACAAACCCCGCAATAAACATAAGAAGGCTGAGTGCAACGACCGTCTTCTGTGTGTTTTCTTTTTCCTTTGAATTAAGGCGCTTTGCCAGAAGCTCAGGACTTTTCACCATAAGTATTATGCCGAGAATGAGCATCGGCACAAACATAACTCCGAGCAGAAGCCATGCCTTCGGGTAATAGAGCGTTCCTGCGGGAATGAAAAGCAGAAGTGAAATCATAAGTACGCCTGCAAGGAATTTCACCACGGCAGAAAAAAGCAATTTTATATTCATACTGATTGCCTCCTATTTCTTGCTGAGCCAGCCTCTGAAAATTCCGCCTTTAAACACCGAAATAATCGTGAAGAAGATATCTGCCGCAAGGATAAACAAAAACGACGGAAGAAATACCCGTGTGAATTTCACGCCGTAATCTTTTTTGCCGTTGATGAGAATTCCCATCCGCAGACAATAGAAAAATGCACCGAGGCTGAAAAACAGAACAACCGCCGTCTGCTCCGCAAAAACGGGCAAAGCCGCATTCAATCCTGCTGTGACTGTATTGAGGAGAAAAAGACCTGCGTAGACGAAAAACATAATCCTCATAACATTGAGCATAACTCCGCCGCCTATTCCGACGCCGCCGCACCATTTGCAGTTACAGCGCACGCAGAAATTCTCGAACACCTGCATAAGCGCACGGTTCTGACAGCCTTCGATAAATCCGCCGTTGGAAACGACATACACATTCGGGTGAACATCGTTTTCTGCGCAGAATTTCTCCATTTCCTTCATAAAGGTCAGTATATGCGAGGGTACTCCGTCCACAAAAAGCGGCAGACCGAAAACAACCGTGTCGGCGTCCTTTATGCTTTCAAGTACACGCTTATGGTCGGAGGAATTACGAACCTGCTCCTTTACCGTCTTACCCCTGACTAAAGGGCGGACAATTCCGAGGAGATATGAAGAAACGCTCAGTTTCTTCTTGGGGCTGCCGTTTATAAATACAGTTTTCATATTTCAAGCCCCTCCAGTTCGTTCAGCGTTGACAAAGCCTTGAATTCATACTCACGAAAGCCGTAATTTATGGCATTTCTTTCGACCATATAACGAAAGGTTTTTTCTTCGTCCTCCGTCATATCTCCGTAAGCATAAACCGTGAGCTTTTCCTTCTTTCCGTATCGGAGAGTATGGTGCATCTGCTTTCCACGGTATGTACTGAACGGTGTGGATACGCCGATACTTCTGTCAAGAACATTCTTCACCGCAGGGCTGTAAGCACCGTAGCAGTTTTCAGTCACGATAACAAGGTTATCCGACTTTCCGATAGTACGGCACGCCATCTGCAGAGAATCCTTCATATAACATTCCGCAGGGTGCTTTGTCCAGCAACCGAAGCATCCCTGGCACGGAGCGCATTTTCCGTCGGCGTTGATGATATTTTCGCATTTGTCATTCAGAAGCGATGCATATTCATCCCCGAGGTCGTGAATCAAGGTTTTCATTTTACTCCCCTTTTCAAAAGCAAAGGGTGTCGAATCTGATGACCGACACCCATGATGTTTATTATTCGTATCTGAGCGCTTCAATCGGGTCAAGGCGTGCCGCCTTGTTTGCAGGGTAATATCCGAAGAAGATACCGATAGCCATTGAGAATATAACAGCTATGATGATATACATCGGGTCAGGCGGAACTATCGTTCCGACTGCAGCACCGATTATAGTACCGTTTACGATACCACAGATGATACCGATAAGCCCTCCGACAAGGCAGATGATTACCGCCTCGACGATAAACTGCATACGGATTGCGGTATTCTGCGCACCGAGAGCCTTTCTTACACCGATTTCACGGGTACGCTCCGTAACGGAAACGAGCATTATGTTCATAACGCCGACGCCGCCTACTATGAGCGAAATTCCTGCGATAATCGAAATTACAAGGCTTACCGTGTCAAGCATATCTCCCATGATTTCAATGGCATCGTTAGCAATAAACGATGTTGTCTGGAAGAAGTTACTGTTACGGTAGTATGTGTTGTCCATATAAGCGCAGACCTTATCTGCAAATTCCTGCTGGTCAACATTGGGATATGTGTAGCAGATAAAATAGAAGAACGAGTTTGTCTGTCCTGCAAGGTTATTTGCCGTTGTGTAAGGGATATACGCAGATGTCGACATATCTTCGCCCGAAGCACTGATTGCCGCAGTACTGAGCTTGCTGAGCTTATACTCACAAAGTCCCACTATTGAAAATGTGTGTGTTTCGCCGTTGATTTTAATGTCAATCTGCTTTCCGATAGCGTCTTCTCCGGGGAAAAGGCTTTCAGCGAGCTTGTCGGTAATTACAATTACATTACGCTCATTCTTCATATCGCTCTTACGGAAGTTACGACCTTCGAGGAGTTCAATCGACGATACGCAGTAAACCGCTTCTTCGTTTACTCCTCCGATGCTGAGGTTGTAATCCTTTGCGTCTGTATGTACAACACCCGAGAGGAATGCCCCCTCAATGTATGTATACTGTATTTCGTCGGAAAATCTGTCCTTGACATCGGCAACCATATCTGCGTCGAAAAGGTCTTCTTCAGTATAGTAAACCTGATTTGCGTCGACATCATCTCTCTGCTGGATAAAGAACTGGATTGCATTGGTCATACCCATATCCGCAAAGGATGAGTTTACGTTTTCTTCAAGTACCCCTCCGAGTGTGGTAATCATAATTACCGAGCTGATACCGATGATAATACCGAGCATTGTGAGGAATGCTCTCATTTTGTTTGATTTGAGGCTCGCAAGTGCAAGCGAAATATTTTCAAGAAGATTCATTATGCACCCGCCTCCTCTTCAGCGACAGACATTCCCTTTCCTGGCTTATCGTCAACAATAAGTCCGTCCTTCATTGTGAGAATTCTGTCGGTTTCTTCAGCAAGTTCGGGGTTGTGCGTGATGAGCACGATGGTCTTCCCCTGCTCTTTGTGGAGCTTGTGGAAAAGGTCCATTACAAGTCGTCCCGTAGCACTGTCGAGTGCACCTGTCGGCTCGTCGGCAAGAATGATTGACGGGTCGTTTGCCATTGCCCGTGCTATTGCGATACGCTGTTTCTGACCGCCCGAAAGTTCGTTCGGCATATGCGAAATTCTGTCTGTCATTTCTACTATTTCGAGAAGCTCCAACGCTCTTTTTGTACGCTCTGCCTTCGGCACACCCGAATAGAGCATGGGAAGTTCAACGTTCTTGAGAGCTGAAGTTCTTGAAATAAGGTTGAAGTTCTGGAATACAAATCCGATTTTCTTGTTACGGATTTCCGAGAGTCGTTTATCATCGCAAAGTCTCAGGGGTACACCATCAAGAATGTAGTCGCCACGGGTAGCTCTGTCGAGAGCGCCGATAATATTCATCAGCGTCGACTTACCCGAACCCGACTGTCCGACGATTGAAACAAATTCGCCTTCCTTGACATTGATGTCAATTCCGTGGAGGATTTCAAGTTCATTCGGACTTCCGATGTAGAAAGACTTTACGATACCTTTCATATCAATAATCGTCTTTTTCATATATCTTAATCCTTTGCTTTCTTGAGTTCAACAGTTTCTCCGTCCTTAACTCTGTCAACGTCCATAATGATTATGTCGCCTTCGGAAAGTTCGGAAGAAATAACCTCTGCCTCCATATCAGCCTCAAGTCCGAGCTGAACGGGAACCTTCTTTGCTGTGTATGTTTCTCCCACTCCGGGTTCTGCAACATATACATAGTAGTTGCCGTCATCCTCTTCGCCTATTGCGTCATAACGGAGAACAAATACATCGTTTACTTCCTGTGTTGAAATATTGATTTTTGCATTCATACCGATGAGGAGCTTTGTGTTCTTGCTCGTGATGTCAACCTCTACTGCAAAATAAGGTGTTGTAGAAGTACCGTATGACTGTGCCACTGTTGCAGCGGGAGCAACGAGAGAAACAACGCCCTCGTAAACTTCTTCTTCGAATACATCAGACTTGACTTCAACCTTCTGGCCTACCGAAATGTCGCTGATGTCATATTCCTTGACGCTTGCCTTTACCTTGAGGTTATCTGTATCCTCAACAACGAAAAGCGGTGTGCCCATTGCTGCGGTAGCGCCTTCAACTGCGTTGACTGCTGTGACTGTACCGTCGCACTCTGCAACAACTACGCAGTCGTCGAGGATTTTGTTGAGTTCAACAAGCTCAAGTGTGTTTGTGTCGTCTTCCATATTCTTGAGAGCAAGCTCGTATGCAGCCTTTGCGTCTGCAAGATTTTCGTCAAGACCCTTGAGTGATGCCTTGTATGCAATCTCTGCGTTCTTGAGGTTGTCTTCAGCCGCATCGTAAGCGTCCTGAACCGTCTTTGCAATATCGTTATATGAACGAAGTGCCTGGTCATGCTTTATTCTTGCACCCTCAAGTGAAACTCTTATAGATCTGATGTTTGAAGGAAGTGCTTCAAGGAGCTTATCGTAGTTATAGTCGTAAGCGGACTGATAATCTGCGGATGTATCACCATTGAGAATCTTCTCACGGAGCTTGAGAACCTTGTTCTCGTAGTAAACAATCTGTTCCTTAGAGTAATCTGTTCTTATTTCTTCCTTGTATGTATAACCGTGAGAGTCAACGCCTTCAAAGATACCGATATCGTTGAGAGCTTCTTCGTATTCCTTTTCTGCAAGACGGAGTGCGTGGTCTGCAGTTTCGTAAGCCGCAAGTGTATCCTTGTATGTGTCAGATGTCTTTATGTTTTCAAGGTCTGCCTTTGCGTCATCGTAGTTTTCCTGAGCAGCCTCAAGAGCCTGTTCAGCCTTTACGATAGTCGCCTCATTCTGACCGTATGTTGTGTTTCCCTGTGAAGTTTCAAGGAGCTCCTTGTATGTTCTTTCAGCAATAACAAAATTGTTGTATGTAGAAAGATTTGACTTTTCAAGGTTTGCCTCTGCAATTGCGATAGACTTCTTTATCTTGAAATCATCAATTACGCAGAGAACATCGCCTGCCTTTACCTTGTCGCCGACTTCTACATTAACCTCAAGTATTTCGTACCCCGCAGATGTATAGATGTTCTTTGAATTTGTACTTGCAACTTCACCTGTTGCACTTACTGTTGTGGATACTGCGCCCTTTGTCAGCGTTGTGTTGCTCACTCTCTTGTTGCCTTCCGACACGCTTCCTATTGATGCAATCACAATAGCAACAATAGCAATCACTGCCGCAGCAATCACTGACCAGAGAATGATTTTTGCCTTTTTACTCATTTTTTCAGACCTTCCTTTCAATCGGGGGTTACCCGATATGTCTATGCGTTTGACCGACGAAAAATCCCCATATATTTCGTCTTTATATCACAAGAGGTTAATTACTCTTGTAACTAACTATACAACCTTGAAACAGAAATGTCAATATTTTTTATTGTTCTGTCGTTGCTTTTGTAGGGTTTGTACTTACACATCAATTCACACGGAAATGTTTTTGTGCATTTTTCAGTACATGTGGGATTTATTTATAATACTCCCATACTAATACAGTATACCACTTTGTTAAGGCTAAGACAATAAATAAAATGCAACATTTTTTTCGATACGAAAGTAATATTATTATTATTATTGCATACTTTTTTGACATTTTCCGATTGACTTTAATGCAATATTACCCTATAATGATTTTATACATATTTATAAAGAAAGGAATTTGCAATATGAAGAAAATAATTGCAGTACTGATTTCGTTTTCTTTCTTACTTTCCTGCGGATGCTCTGTTGTTGACAAGCAGGGTGATATTCCGCCTGAAACAGAAATCCCACCAGCCGAAACAACTGTTACCGAGGAAAATACTATGGAAAACGAAAACAATCTTGTAATAAACGGAGACTTCAGCAGCGGTGCGGTAGAACCGTGGGGAGTATTCCTGAATGCCGCAAGAGCGGCAAAAAATGTAAAGGACAATGAGCTTTGTCTCAATGTCATAAACTACGGCGGAACCGAATATGCCGTACAGCTTTATCAGGACGCAATTCCCCTGTACAAAAACGGTGTATACCGTTGTACATTCGATATGCGTGCTTCAGAGGCAAGAAAGTTTGAATTCCGTCTGCAGCTCAACGGCGGCGATTACCACGCTTATGTCAGCGAATGGATAGACATCACCACCGAAATGACTACATACACCGTAGAATTCACAATGACGGAAGAAAGCGACGAGTTCGCCCGTCTTGTATACAACTGCGGATACCCGAACGACGGCTCCCGTCTCGGAGAGCACCAGATTTATCTCGACAATGTATGCGTAGAACTCATCGACGACTCTGCTGTTGACAAGTCGCAGATGAAGGTTCCCACCGACATTGCCGTAAACCAGATAGGCTACAAGCCGTCGCAGACGAAAATCGCCGTATTCAGCGGTGACAACATCGGTACAACATTTGAAGTAATCGAAGTTGAAACAGGCGAAGTCGCATACAAGGGCATAATCGGAGAAGTCAGGGACAATCCCGTTTCGGGCGAAAAGAACGCAAAGGGAGATTTCTCTGAGCTGACAAAACCCGGCAGATACTATATCCGTTTGGAAGGCTGTGACGACTCATACCAGTTCGAAATCGGAGAGGCTATAAACGGAAAGCTCTTCTTTGACACGGTAAGTATGTTCACTCTCCAGCGTTGCGGATGTGAGCTTTCCGAAGAATACGCAGGCGCTCACGCACACCCTGCCTGCCACACAAGCGAGGCAACAATCTACGGTACAAGCGAAAAGATTGATGTTTCGGGCGGATGGCACGATGCGGGAGATTACGGAAAATATGTCGTTGCAGGTGCAAAATCCGTTGCAGACCTTCTCCTTGCATACGATATAAATCCGATGGCATTTGACGACGGAATGGGAATTCCCGAAAGCTACAACGGTATGCCCGATATTCTCGACGAAGTCAGATACGAGCTTGACTGGATGATGAAGATGCAGGCTCCGAACGGCGGCGTTTACCACAAGGTAACAACAAAGAACTTCCCCGGCGACATCATGCCTGAGGATGACACCGCAGAGCTTATCGTAACACCGATATCAACAACAGCAACCGCTGACTTTGCGGCTGTAATGGCTATGGCGGCAAAAACATACAAAACAGTAGACGAGGCTTACGCAGAAAAATGTCTTGACTGCGCAGAAGATGCATGGGCATTCCTTGAGGCTAACCCGAACATTATCTTCAATAACCCGTCGGATATAGCAACGGGTGCTTATGATGACAACGATGACAGCGACGAAAGATACTGGGCGGCAGCGGCACTTTACCGTGCAACAGGAGATCTTAAGTACCTCGAAACAATTAGGAACTTTGATGTAAAGAACAAGGCTCAGGACCTCGGCTGGCAGAATGTTGCGGCGTATGGTTCGTACCTCTTCATTTCCACAGAAAATGCTGACAAGGCAGACCACGATCTGTGGAACGATATACAGGTCAAGTTCACCGCAGACGCAGATTACTTCTGCACAACGGCTGAAAACGACGGATATATGTGCGCTAACGGCAGTGAATACTACTGGGGAAGCAATATGACCGTTGCAAACAGAGCGATGTTCATGATACTTGCAAACACCGTACACCCGAACGAAAAATACATAACGGTGGCAACCGAACAGCTCAACTACCTCTGCGGCAGAAACCCGATGGATACCTGCTATATCACGGGTAGCGGTACTGTTTCACCCAAGAACCCGCACCACCGTCCTTCCGCTGTAAACGGCACTATGAAGGGTATGCTTGTAGGCGGCCCGAATATGAACCTCGAAGATGAATTTGCGGCAAACAAACTCCGTGGAGAAGCTCCGCAGAAGTGCTATGTTGACAGCCACAGCAGCTACTCAACAAACGAAATCACAATTTACTGGAACTCACCCCTCGTATTCGTACTCGGAACGATAGGGTAACGAAAAATCCCTGTGAATTTTAAATTCACAGGGATTTTATTATGCCTATTTCCCGAGAGCCTTATTGACCATTTCCATTATTTCCACACGGTCGTAGATATTCTTGATAACGCCTATCGCACCGATAGCGATACACTTGTCAAGTCCTTCATAGTCGGTACAGGTTTCTGACAGAAGGATTACGGGAATGTCACTCTGCTTTGCACGGATTTTATAGAAAGACGAGCAGGGCGATTCATCATCCATAATAATGAGGTCTGGCACCTGACTGCTGAGAAGCGACAGCGCAAACTGCACCGAGCTTTCTACGCTGACCTTGAAATTCTTGTGCAGGTGATGCTTCATTATGTTGCAGGAAATCATATCCGGCTCGATGATGAGGATATGCTGCTGGCGCTTTTCTTCAACAAGTGCCTCCTCGATTTTTTCCATAAGGATACGCTTGCGCACGGGCTTTACGATAAAGCCCATAGGGCCTATGCTGATACACTCACGCACGGTTTCGATGTCCGATGCACCCGTCTGGAATATTACGGGGATGTTCTTGTATTTCGGCTCGGATTTAATCTTCTTGAAGAATGTAATTCCGTCCATTCCGGGCATACGCACGTCGAGAAGAATAGCGTCGGGAATTCTTGTAGCCATCTTGTCGAGAGCGTCACGCCCCGAATCCGCCATCTGAACCTCGTATTTATCCTCAAGGTAAAAGCTAAGGGTTTCAAGTGCAACAACATCATCGTCAACGACAAGAATAACCTTTCTGCCCGAATCGTAATCCTTGTCATCGTCCCATTCTTCAAAAGCCTCTATACCGTACTTGTCGATTTCGGCTATAAGCTCACTATCCTCCGTTGATGCATCAACGAGCTTGACATTCGGAAGAATAGCAGCCTCCTCGGCGATGATACTCTTCATATCATTAGTGAGGGCAATGACTGGTTTGTCTTTCTGCGACTGGAAGCTCTTTATCTTTTTCAGGATAGAGAGACCGCTTGCCTCGTGCATATCGAGATTTATTACAATCAGGTCGATTTTTTCGTTGGTTACGATATTTACCGCAATAACCGCAGAACTCGCCCTTTTCATACCGTATTTTTCACCGACGGTATGGGACATTTTAGAAAGTCCTTCCGAATCATCAACGATAAGAATCATTTTTGTTCACCTCTTACTTTTTATTCCTGTCTGTTCTTGAGGGCATTTCCGATGTTCTCAAGAAGTTCGCTGTACATTTCTATAAGACTGTACGCATGGTCATCAATAAATTCATAGTTTTCAGCCTTGCCCGCCATTTCAAGCTCTCTTGCAAGGGCGGAAACCTCAAGCGCACCGATATTTGCGGCAGAGCTCTTGAGGGAATGGACTTCAATAATATAATCCTTGAAGTTCTTTTCTTCGTAAAGATAACTTATCTTTCCGATTTTATCAAGTCCGAAACGATAGAAAATCCCGAGAATTTCGATGTAATCCTCAAGCTCGTTTCCGCAGTTGTCAAGACCGATTTCGGTGTTGACGCCTTCAATTTCAAAATCGACATCAGCTTTTTCTATTTCTTCATCATCGATTTCGGTGTTTATCGTAACAATTTCAGGCGGAAGGAATTTCGCAAGCACATCTTCGAGTTTTCCTTCGTTGATAGGCTTTGCAAGATACTCGTTGAAACCGAAGTTCTTGAACTTTTCTTCCGAACCGTTTACAGCGTCTGCCGTAAGCGCAACAATCGGGAGCTTTTTATAGTATTCATCCTCACCCGACTTTGCACGGATAAGGTTGAGGGTATCAACGCCGTCAACCTCAGGCATCATATAGTCGAGAAGAACAATATCGTATCTCGTCTTTGAAACCTTCTCAACGCATTCAAGACCGCCGAGTGCGGAATCCGCCTCAATCTTATAGGACTTGAGGTAACCTGCGGCGATTTTTATGTTAACGGGGTTGTCGTCAACAACAAGTACCTTTGCTGACGGTGCGATAAAGCTGTTGCGGAACTGCTCCTGCTTTTCACGGAGATGTACAAACGGATGATAGTCGCACGGCTGGTCGTTGACAATCTTCTGCGGGAGAGTGAATGTGAACTTACTTCCCACGCCGTATGTACTCTTGACTGAAATATCCCCTCCCATAAGTGAGAGATACTGCTTACTGATAGCAAGACCGAGACCTGTACCTTCGATTGAGCGGTTTTTTCTGGAGTCTACACGCTGGAAGCTGGAGAAGAGCTTTGAGATATTCTCCTTTGAAATTCCGACACCCGTATCCTCTACGCTCGCCTCGATAATTGCATAATCACCGTCACGACGGAAATCCATAGTGAAGGTTATCTTTCCCTTTTCGGTGTACTTCACGGCATTTCCGAGAAGATTTATCAATATCTGGCGCACCTTCATCTCGTCGCCCGAAAGAAGTGCGGGAATATCAGGGTTTACATTCTGTTCGAAGAAAATGTTTTTCTCTTCGATTTTTACATTTATGATACTTACGACATCGCTTATAAGTGCTGCGACATTGTACTGACTGTTGACAACCTCTACCTTGTTTGATTCAAGCTTTGCAAAGTCGAGAATGTCATTGATTATTGCAAGAAGCGAGCTTCCTGCCGATTTTATATCGAACAGCTTTTCCCTGACAGCAGGGCTTGCGTCTTCTCTTAATGCAAGCTCCGTCATGCCGATGATAGCATTCAGCGGTGTTCTGATTTCGTGCGATACATTCGCAAGGAATTCACTCTTCGCCTTGTTGGCGATGTCCGCCTTGTTCTTCATTGAAACAAGCTGTTTTACATTGAGGTAACTATCGGTAATGTCGATGATACACGCCGTGTATCCCGTAATATTTTTATTGTTTCCGTAAATCGGTACAACATTCGAGCGATAGTATCTGTCGCCGATTTTGAATTCCCTTTCACTGTCGCAGGTGAATATATCCTCAAGAAGTGAAGAATAGTCGCCGATTTTCATTCGTTCAAACTTCTTCGCCTCAAATTCGGGGAATACATTTCTCGCCTCACGGTTACTGTCGACATAGATGTAGTTCTTGTCAACAACGATAAGACTTTCCTGAATGACATCGGAAACAGTTTCGACCGCCGAAGGTGTAATATCGAGGATGTTGTATCGTATAAAGATACACACCCACACAAACAGCATAGAAGTAGGGTCGAAGTATCCCAGCACCCCCATAAGATAAGCGATAATCAGAAAAATCACCACTACACCTACGAAAATTATAACGCTTAAAAAGCTGGATTCCTTGACCTCTGTTTTTGCGGAAATTATATATCTTCTTGCGGCAACTATGATAATCGAGAATACCATAATCGCCATAATCATGAAATGCATTCCGTACCATGGGCCTTTTCCGAGAACAAGGTGAGGATAAAGCCAGTCTGTTTCAAACTCTATGCTGGTATAGTAAAAATCATGGAATTCACAGGTCATTACTATACCGACAGTTGCTACGTTAAGAATAAACAACAGCAGGTAAAACCACATTATTGATTTGACCTTGCACACCTGGAAAATATATATCAGCAGCATCAGCATACCGAAGCAAATTCCCACATACTCTATCTTTACTGCGGTTATTGCCCCTCCTCGTGAAACGGAGGTGATTTCCATAAGATAACCTATCGAGTCAAAGACTGCGCACGCAAATGCAACATACAGGAATTTACCTGCAAATACAGGCTTTGTTTTCATAAGAAGTTCGGCAAACACCATAATTCCCGCCGCAACGGTGAGTGCCTGCACGACAACGATAGCGGTATACATACCTGTTCACCCCAAACCCGATTAATCGGAAAGTTTATATTCGTTGATAATATCGTCAAGATTCTTCGTCTGGTCCATAAGGTTGCGGATTGACGCCGCACTTTCTTCCGATGCGGCAACATTGTTCTGGAGGTTGCCGTTAATCTTGACAATGAAGTTGCTTACTGTTTCAATAGAACGTGACTGCGTTTCAGCCGCCGTATTGATTTCGCCTGCAATTTCAACAACACGCTGGATTTCGCCTGCGATTTCGTCCATACGCTTTGCAGTGGACTTCGCAAGCTCAACACCGTCGGCAACATTCTTCTGGGAATTTGCAACGAGCTTTGCCGTAAGGCTTGACGCCTCGGCACTTCTCTTTGCAAGGTTGCTTACTTCATCGGCAACAACCGAGAAGCCCTTTCCGAATGTACCCGCTCTCGCAGCCTCGACCGATGCGTTGAGCGCAAGGATATTCGTCTGGAACGCAATGTCGTCGATAGTCTTTACGATGCTTGCGATTTCTTCGGAGTCACTGCTGATTTTGAGCATAGCGTCGCAAAGTTCGCTCATATGCTGATTTCCGTTTTCGACAGTTTCCTTTGAGTTGTTTGAAAGTCTGTCGATTTCTCTTGCATTATCTGCGTTGTTGTTTGTAATTCCCGTAAGTTCTTCAACTATAACAACGAGTTTGTCTGCGTCGGCAGCCTCAGACTCGGAGTTTGTTGCAAGCATATTGGAATTGAACGAAACCTGGGAAATGTCGTTGCGTATTGTGTTTGAGCTTTCGCTGATATTACGCATTGATGTACTGATAGATTCGGTGATTGTTTCGAGAGAACGCTTTATTTCGATGAAATCACCACGGTAGATGTCAGATGTTTTGATTGTGAGGTTACCCTCCGAAATTCCGCCGATGATGTATTTTATCTCGCTTACATATTCACGGAGCGATGACGAAAGCATATTGAGCTTTTCTGCAATAAGTCCGATTTCATCGTTTGTTCTTACCTTTACCTCTGCGTTGAGGTCGCCTTCTTCGAGTCTTTCGAGCGCCTCGACCACTTCGTTTACGGGAGCGAGCTTCTTTTTAAGAGTAAGTGTAACTATGAACGAAAGCACAACCGTAACAGCAAGACCGAGGAAAACGATAACAAGACCGAGTATGTTTGCAAATTCGGTAATGTCGGCAACGCTTACATTGACATATGAAACCCAGCCTGTATCCACGCCGTCGACATAAATACTTTTTGCGGCGATATAGCTGTTGCCACCGACCTTTTCGCTTTTGCCGTAGTAGATTTCTGCGTTCTCGAACTGTTCCGCACGGACATTGGGCGCTTTAAGGACTTCGCAGAGATTTTCGCCGTCAGAATGCGCCGAGCAGATTTTGTCCGCCGAGAGAATGTATGAATAGCTACTCTCGAAATTTTCGCTTGCAGACAGCTTTTCGGAAATGCTGTCAAGGAGAATGTCAAATCCGACAAGCCCTATGAATTTTCCGTTCTTGTCGTTTATCGGTGACGCAACCGTAATCATAAGGGCTGTTTCGCCGTTATCGAAGTCGTATACATACGGCTCACTTATAGTGAAGCTGTTCGTGTTTTTTGTAGCTATGTAATAGTCCTCTGCTGTATAGTCAGCAGGGTCTTCGGGGGTTGCGGTTTCGTGCCACATTTCACCCTCTTCGACATAGAAGTAACTTGTAAAGCCTTCATTGTCGGGAGTAATGGTGTGCGGCTCAAACTCACAGAAAACGCCCGAAAGCGCCGTGCCGAGTTCGGATTCACGGAACATATATCTTTCGAGAGAGTTGTCGATGAACTTCTCTCTCCTGCTCTCTTCTATGTAGGTAAAGCCCGAAATCGCATCGGAAAGTGCAGCCGTACCCGCTCTTCCCTCGCAGAGAATTTCCTCTACGGTTTTAGCGTTGCTTTCTGCGTTTTTAGCGAGCATTTCTACCGAAGACTCCGTAAGGGTAGACTTCGTGAACACCACAGCACTGACCGTCATTGCACAGACGGATATCGCCATGGAGATAATAACAAGCATCGCAACCGATGAGCCGAGCTTCTGCCTTTTTTTCATAACAAGCACCTCATTTTATAGTAAAAAAATGAATTTTCAACAAACATTTTATACGTTTGGATATTATTAATAGCATTATACCATATAATAAGTAAAAAAACAATGTATTTTATAAAAACAAATCCCGTAGAATTCACAAATTCTACGGGATTATTTTGGTTATGCTGTTACTATGCTGTTTGCTTTCTGAAGATTGAGCTTTTCAACCGCCATTTCTCTCATCTTGTACTTGAGGATTTTGCCTGCCGCATTCATCGGGAAATCGTCAACAAAATCGATATATCTCGGAACCTTATGCTTTGCCATATGTGAGCGTACAAAGTCCTTGATTTCTTCTTCTGTTGCTGTTTCTCCGGGCTTGAGGACGATACATGCCATGATTTCTTCGCCGTACTGTTCGTCAGGCACGCCGATAACCTGTACGTCCTTTACCTTTTCGTTTGTATAGAGGAATTCTTCGATTTCCTTGGGATAGATATTTTCTCCTCCACGGATAATCATATCCTTGATTCTCCCCGTAATCTTGAAGTACCCTTCCTTTGTGCGTCTTGCAAGGTCTCCCGAATGGAGCCAGCCGTCAGCGTCGATAGCCGCAGCAGTAGCCTCGGGCATCTTGTAGTAGCCCTTCATTATGTTGTAGCCTCTTGCGCAGAATTCGCCGTCTGTTTCGTCGGGGAGTTCCTCTCCTGTTTCGGGGTCTACAATCTTACATTCAACGCCGAAGATAGGCCCTCCGACTGTGTTTACTCTTGTTTCGATGCTGTCGGAAGTCTTACTCATTGTAGTTGCGGGGCTTGCCTCTGTCTGACCGTATGTGATACAGATTTCGGACATATTCATCTTGTTGATTACGTCTTCCATTACTGCAACGGGACAGGGCGAACCTGCCATGATACCCGTTCTCATATGTGAGAAGTCAGTCTTTTCGAAATCTTCATTTTCGAGAAGTGCGATAAACATCGTGGGAACACCGTGGAATGCCGTAATCTGCTCCTTATTGATACAGTTGAGCGACTTCTTGGGTGAGAATGCAGGGATAGGACACATTGTAACGCCGTGAGTCACAGACGCTGTCATTGCAAGTACCATTCCGAAACAGTGGAACATAGGCACCTGAATCATCATCTTGTCGGCAGTCGAGAGGTCCATACAGTCACCGATAGCCTTACCGTTGTTTACAACATTGTTATGTGTGAGCATTACGCCCTTCGGGAAGCCTGTTGTTCCTGAAGTGTACTGCATATTACATACATCGTTCTTGTCGATAGTTCTGCGGATTTTCTCCACTTCGCTGTAAGGCACCTTTTCAGCAAGCGCCATAGCCTCATCCCATGTGAAGCAACCGTTCTGCTTTGAATCCACTGTGATGATGCTCTTGAGGAACGGGAGTCTTTCGCTGTTGAGCTTTCCTGGTTCACAGGTTTCAAGCTCAGGGCAGAGTTCCTTCATAATGCCGACATAGTCGCTGTCCTTCCAGCCGTCAATCATTACGAGTACATTTGTGTCGGACTGTCTGAGGAGGTATTCAGCCTCGTGAACCTTATACGCTGTATTTACAGTAACGAGTACTGCGCCGATTTTTGTTGTTGCCCAGAATGTTATATACCACGCAGGAACATTCGTTGCCCAGATTGCAACATGGTCGCCCTTCTTCACGCCCATTGCAAGCAACGCACGAGCGAATGTATCAACATCGTTTCTGAATTCGGGGTATGTTCTTGTGTAGTCAAGTTCTGTATATCTGAACGCATACTGGTCGGGGAATTCCTCACACACTCTGTCGAGAACATCGGGGAATGTGTAGTCGAGGAGTCTTTCCTTGGGCCAGATGTACTTTCCTGCCTTGCGGTTGTCGTCCTGAAGAGGATGCTTGTGCTTTCTTCTGTATTCCGCCATATAGTTTGCGTACTGCGGGAATACAAGACCTGCATCGCAGAGGTTGTTTGACCAGCGCTTTACCCATTCGAGCGAAACATAGCCTGTGTAGCGGTTTTCCTGAAGAACGCCGAGCATTTCCTTTATAGGCATATCGCCCTGTCCCATCAGCTTGTACTCAAGCTTTCCGTCCTTCATCACGCTGTCCTTGACATGACAGTACTTGATGTACATTCCGAGATTTTCAACCGTTTCCTTTGCGCTTTCATTGTTGTAGCGATAGGGGTGATGCATATCCCAGAGAACAGCGATTTCGTTTCTTCCGACCTTGTCGATGAGCTTTCTGAGACGCTTTGTATCGCAGTAAACGCCGTTTGTTTCAACGAGGAGAGTGACTGTTCCCTTTTCCTTCGCAATGTCTGCGAGCTTTACGAGAACCTCTGCGACGTAATCGTCGTCAACCTCGCCATTGGGCATAGGCTCCTTATCTGCGAGGAGTCGGATATACGGAGTACCGAGCTTTCCTGCAAGTTCGATATAGCTTGTAATTTCAGAAACGACCTCGTCGAATCTGTCCTTGTCATTAAGGCAACAGCCTGAAGAAAGGCACGGAATTTCAATTCCGAGATCATGGAGCTTCTTGATTGTTTTCGGTAGCTGTGCTTCAGTGAAAGGCTTTGCTTTCACAGCGAAAATGTCATTGCCGAGACCACGGATTTCAATTCCGTCAAAGTTAAGGTCCTTGGCCATGGAGTAGATATCTGCCCAGTCAAAATCGGGGCAAGCAAGCGTCGAAAAACTGATTTTCATAATGATTTTCCTTTCTGTTTTTTATAATAAAAAAACCCGTCTCAAAGATGATTCTTTGAGACGGGTGTATATACATCATTATACCCGCGGTACCACTCAAATTGCGTTCACACGCCACTCAGACTCCAACAAGTCTTATGCAGTTACGTTGCAGTTACGGAAAACACTACTCACAGAAGTTTTCGCATTTTCAGCTCAGAAGGGAGAGGCTTCAAGGCTTTGAATATCGGCTCACACCAACCGCCGACTCTCTGAAATATCGTACACCTTCGCCGTCTTCGTCACAGCTATTGTTGAAATAATAGCACAACGATATTTCCTTCGTCAAGAGGCGAAAAAACTTTTTGTTATTTCTCACATTATTTTTCAAATTAATTGACAAATAAGTAGTGAAGTTGTATAATTATATCAAAGATATCATACGAAAGTGAGTGATTTTATGCTTACATATTTTTTGGGATATTATCTTATTGAAAAAGGAATTATAACCGAAGATCAGTTCAAAGTTGTGGCTGAAAAGCTCGAAAAGGACAAAGTCAGACTCGGAACGCTCGCTGTACAGGAAAAACTGCTGACCGAAGGACAGGTCGCTGATATACACAATATGCAGATGACCGAAAACAAGAAATTCGGTGAGCTTGCAGTACAAAAAGAAGGACTTTCCGAGGATGATGTATACTCCCTCATCAAAAAACAGCGCAGTCTTTCAAAGCCGATAACCCACTATCTCGTGGCAGACGGCGTCATTGCCGAGGGTGATGTACAGAAAATCCTTGAAGATTTCAAGGCTGATTACAAGCTGACCGAAAAGCAGTTCGACGATATTTTCTCCAACGACTTCGACACGATTATATCGTTGCTTGCAAACACGCACAACTACTACACGAATGAGCTTTACAATGTAACGCTGAAATTCCTCATAAGATTTATGGAAAGCGGCGTGCGTATCGGAAAAATCGAAAAGAGCACCTCATTCAGCGCAGAGCGTGTGGTTTCCCAGAAGGTAAGCTGTACCGAAAGCAATTTTGTAATTGCATTTGCGGGCACGAGAACAAATCTTCACCGTTTCACAAGCTCGCTTAGTTCATTCTCGAACATACGCAATTATGACGGAAGATACGCTAATCTTTTCAACTTCATCAACTGCATAAGCTGTATTTTCGGACGCTCCGTAATGCGTGAGCTGAGTTTCAACGATACGGGAATGCCCAAGCTCTTCAAGAATGCGCATATGACCTTCAAGGAAGATGCATTCCTTCTCCCCGTGGCAATCGGTGACACCGAAATCACGATTATAGTTTCAACAGGAAAAACTCCCGATTTTGCGACGGTTCTTCACAATATGTAAAACAACTGCGGAGCAGGTTATTCAGCAACCTGCTCCGCATAATTTTTATATCATCCGATTAGTGTCTGATGTTGCGGAAGAACTTTTCCGGATTCTTCTCATTCTTCTTTATAAATTTCTCCGCTGATGATATAATCGCTATGATTCCGATTGTGATGATGGCTTCCATACTCAGTACCTCCTTTATGTAGTCAGGCACATTCCTTTGTGCCTCTGTGTATATGATACCACCATATATTGTGTCCGTCAATACTTTTTGCGATACTGTCACACTATTGTAACTGTATTTTTCACTTTGTAATTATTCTGTAACACTATTCTTAAAAAAAGTCTGTTTTTTTTGTATTTTATATGTTATAATTATTTTATACCCTTTAATATTCAGCTTTTACAAAGGAAGTACACTATGATATTAAGACGTTCTCTTATCCACCCGGTAATAACCTACCGTGCGAGACTGAAAAAGAATTTATGCTATAAGGTCGATGATGTCTGGATAATCGGGCAGCTTTATGCGGATTCGCAGGGCAATAAATACCTGCTTGCAAATACAAAGGAAAATGAAGAAAACCAGCGTTTTTACAACGTAAATGACCTTCTTCTCGAAACTGTCGGGATGATTTCCCCGTTCAAATCAAGCTCGGGGGAGCATCTTTTCGAGAACGACATTGTTTCGGTTATCGCATTTGATTCCTACGAACAGCGCAGCGGCTCAACCGACGATTCTCTTGCGCAGATTCACGCTTTCGGCGAGAATGAGTTTGTCGAAAAGAAATCAGAACACGCTACAAGCGTTCCGAACGGGGCAACGATATGCTTCAAGGAAACGGGAATACTCCGTTGCTACAACGGAAGTTTCTTCTTTGAGTATATGGATAAAAACAAAGCCTCTCTCGGCTGTGCGACTATACCGTTCTATCAGTTCTACGCACCGAATATTGAGCTTTTGGACAACCACATAATCGAAATAGTCGGCAACACATACGACAATCCGTCGCTGACACAGCAGATTCTCTATCTTTCGGGCGGAAATCCCAAAGAATAACACGACTACATTAAAATTCATTCAGGGGGAATTATAATGCATAAAGCCGTATTGTATCAAGAAGACAGCTTTTATCTCGACTTTGACTACCTTCTTCATTCGGAAAACGACTTGAAAAAAGGCATAAAACACGCTGTTTCCGCCATAGCCGGCATCGTTCCGTGCGACCGTGCGACAGTAACCATCAGCAACACGGCAGATAAAAGCAGTCGCTCCGTTATGCAGTGGCATCGTCATGATGTTGAAAGCACCGAGGAACTGCTTTCCTCTATAAATTACAGCGAATATAACTCCTCCAGATTTTATGGAAGAGACAATATACTCTATTTTGATAACCACTCCCTGATTGTCGAAGAATTCCGTGACAGCCTGTCACAGCTCCCGTTAAGCGTTGCAGTTCTGCCACTCAGGAACGAAGACGACATAATCGGAAATCTGATTGTTGAATTTACGCAGAAAAATCACTGCCTTACGGAAAAGGAAACCAATTATCTTTCCTTTGCGGTAACGGCAATCGTTGAAAGCGTCACCACTAAAAGCAACGCACCTGCCGACAACAACTCCGATATAGGAAATGTGCTTAAAAGCATTGACACTCCCATTTATGTAGTGAATAAAAACCACGACATACTCTACTCCAATCTCGGAAATATTACCCCTGATACAAAGTGCTACAAAGCAATATTCGGTGCAGACTCTCCATGTGAGGACTGCGTTCTGATAGACTGCGCATGCAAGGAATTTTCACGCACATCAATCCGTGACGGACACAATGTTACCGTGAAGAGTACCGAGTGGAATTCTGCTCCCGCATACCTTGTAATCCGCACGAAGAGAGAGCAGCAGACCGCATTTGACGACTCCGCCCTCTCCCCCGACGGTAAGTATTCAGCAATATTCAGAAATTTCTGCGACCATCTCATCGAAGTAAACCTCGAAAACGATACATACAGATACACACAGGTAAACGACGGCGTTTCAAGCGGAATAGCCTCACCCGAAGGCAAGTACAGCGAAATCCTCGTGAGCCTTATAAATTCCTACTCAACGGGTACAGAATCGGACAATGCGCTTTTCACCGCACTTACAATTCCGTCGATAAAATCCGCATTTGCAGAGGGCAGAACGCACATCAACGGACGCCTGAAGGTACTCGCAAGCGGAAACAGAATAAAGTGGCGTGAGTATAACATCTACCCTGCGGGAGAAACTTCTGCGATAATAGCAATGAAGGACATAACCGCCAGAGTCGAACAGGAAATCAACGAAAACATCGAAAAGAAAAACCTTATGACAGCGGTTGACGCACATTATCCCCTTATGATTTCCGCCAACCTCACAAAGAACACCTGTACACTGTCATACAGCGACAAATATCACATCGACATCAAAAAGACATACACCGATTTCGATGAGTTTATGGAGTTTTTTATAGCTGCATTGCACCCCGAAGACCGTGAAAGCTACTCCAGAAAAGTCAACCGCCAGCGTATCATTACCGCAATGTCGGGTGAAGGCTCGGTGGACAAGCTGTACTACGAAACACGACAGAAGGGCGACGACGGTCTTTACCGCTGGATATACACCCGTATCATCCGCATTGACAGCAATACCTCCGATGTATGCGCTGTATTCCTCATCAGATACATAGACTCCGAAAAACAGACGGAGCTTATCCTCAAAAATGCCCTGAAACATTCGGAAAACCTTTCGAATTCAAAAACAGCGTTTATGCTCAGAATGTCGAATGAAATCCGCTCGCCTATACAGACGATTTTCAATCAGGCGGAAAGTGCGATTTCCACATCCATTCCAGAGGCTATGCTCTCATCGCTTGAGAAAATCTCAACTACTGCAAGCTCAATGCTTTCGATGGTCAACAACATCTACGATATGACCTGCCTCGAAAACAACGAAATCCGCATAGTCAAAAAGGAATTCCTGCTTTCAGACCTCGTTTCAGAAATCGACAACATCATCTCTCCGCAGGCGAAAATCCGTGGAATTGACTTCAGGATAACGGAAAGCGAAAAGAATAAGAAAAGCTATGCAGGCGACGCACTCCGCATAAAGCAGGTTATCCTTAACCTCTTGTCTAACTCTGTGAAATTCACAAACCGTGGCGGAAGCATATCGCTTGATATTTCCGAAACGGAATGTGCAGGCGGATACTCGTATGTAAACTTCACCGTTTCAGACACGGGAATAGGTATGAGCGAGGAATTCCTCAAGCACATCTACGAGCCGTTCGAGAAGGAGCGTTCAATCACCTCCGTCACAAGCGAGGCGGGACTCGGACTTCACATCACAAAACGACTTGTCAGCATAATGAACGGTCACATTAATGTAAAGAGCGAGAAGAACAAGGGCACGACTTTCGTGGTTGAGCTTAAGCTCGGCGTTATCGACAGCGCCGACAGCGACACTCTCGACCTGACGGGCAGACGCATTCTCGTCGTTGAAGATAACGAAATGTCCCGTGAAATACTCTGCACTCTGCTTGAAATGAAGAACGCCTCCGTGGAATATGCCGAGGACGGCACAGAGGCGGTAAATATGTTCAAAAAAGGTGCGCCGTGCTACTACGACGCAATACTGATGGATATTGTTCTTCCCGAATTATCAGGCCATGAGGCAACAAGAATGATTCGTTCAAGCGACAGAATAGACGCAAAAACAATACCGATTGTGGCGATAAGTGCAAACGACAATGCATCCGATATTGTGACTTCATTCGACGCAGGAATGAACGACCACATCATCAAGCCGATTGAACCGAAAAAGCTCTTCGCAGTATTATCAAAGCTTATAAAATAAAAAAACAGCTTACAGGTTAATCCCTGTAAGCTGTTTTTGTTATTCATCATCTGTATCGTCATTATTATTGTCGATATCGCTGTCGATTGGTTTTGCCACAGGAACTGTTCCCTGCCCTCTCGACTCCGCAAAGCCGTAGTTAGACTTTCCGTGCTTCTTGATACCGTACATAGCCTCATCGGCTGCGTTGAGGATTTCTTCGCAGTTCTTTCCGTTTTCGTTGAAGAACGCAATACCTATCGAACAGTTGATTGCAAGCGACTGACCTGTCGATTCGGAAATAAAGCCCTTGTTGAGCGCTGAGATGATGTCTGCCGCAACCTCTCCCGCCATGTTCTTGTCGGTGAAGTCGGTAAGGCAGATTACAAATTCATCCCCTCCGAAACGTCCTGAGAAGCCTCTCTCAAAGGTTACTTCCTTGATGCTGTCGGCCGTATATTTCAATACCTCGTCACCGCAGGAGTGACCGAATTCGTCATTGAAGTATTTGAAATCGTCAAGGTCGATGAAGAGTACCGCACTGTAACTCTTGCGCATGATTGAATTTTCAAATTCCTTGGCAAGTGCCTTGATGAACGATTCACGGTTGTAGAGCTGAGTGAGTGCGTCAAGGTTAGCACGCTGAATAAGGCTCATTTCACTCTTCTTTTCACGGTCGATGTCTACAATAACTCCCACTATCTTGGTGGGGACATCATCACGGTCGTAGAATTTTGTCGCTCTTATAATGAACCAAGCGAAATCGCCGTAGATATTCTTGAAACGGTATTCACCCTGATGATAAGCCTTTTCGCCTTCCACCATTGATTCAAGGTCGTTGAAATATCTCGCCGTGTCGTCCTTATGAATTCTCGCACGGTAGAAGAAACTATCCTGGAGAGAATCCGATTTTGCACGGAAGCTGAACTTCTGGTTGAAGTTGTTTGAAATATATACATTATCCTTGTTGAAGTTGATTTCAAATACGATATTATCCGTCATTTCAACAATAGTTCTGTATCTCTGTTCACTTTCGTAGGTGTCATCGAACATTTCGTTGAACGCCATACTTATCTGACCGAGCTCGTCGTACGCCGAAACTTCAAAGCGGACATTCTTGTCGCCACGCATTTTCTTTGTAATTACACTGACGATATTTACAATCGGTTTTGCAAACATCATTGTAATAAGCACTGCAAGTGCTGCAGAAACAACAACTGCCCATATCGAAGCCTCACGGATGTCCCTGACGCTTTCACGGATCATTCCCGAAAATTCATACTTGTTAACGCTGGAGAAAACAGTCCAGTTTGAACCTGCAATTCTTGAGCTATAAAGATACGTTTCAGTATCGTTATGTTCAAAAAGCTGGAGCTTTCCTGTTTCGGAATTAATTGCCTCAGCGAAATATCCGTATACATTCTGATATGCCTTTTCCTCGTCGTATCTGGTAATCTTGAGGTAAGGTGACGAGAGCATATTGCCCTGACCGTCAATAATGAAGTAGTGAGATGAGTTGTAGAGCTTGAGTTCGGAAAGCTGTTTCTGTATTCCGACAGTTGAACATACGGCAGCTACGGAGCCTACTTCATTACCCGATGCATCAAGCATAGACGTGCAGTAGCAGAATGTTGCCAAATCCTTACCGTTAACGCGGCGGATTGAAAATCCCGAAAAACCGTTGTTTTCTTTTGCGTAATCGAATTCTTCCGCCATTTCGGGAGCTTTTCCGACGGTAATACCGATGTCATTCTCGGTTGTTGCAATAACCTTGCCTTCGGAATTTATAAGGCAGATTGCGAGAAGATTCTCATTACCGTTTACAACTGAATTTATCATTGTATCGGTATAGATTTTGTTATACCCGCCTGAAGCATTTTCGGATTTTCCTGCAACAAATTCAGAAATCGGCATAGTTCTTGAAATACTTGTGCACTGACTTCTGATTTCCTTCAGAATCATTCCGATTGCATTCGACTGGAAATTAGAAGATGACGAAATGTTGAATTCGAAATCTTCTTCGCTGAATTCATTGAACTCCTTGGAGGCACAGACATTCACGAGAACTACGGGGATTATAATAACAATCAGCATCAAAGTAAACAGCTTACTTCCGACTTTCATCTGTACACTCCTTTCTGAGAAAATTCATTTGTATCAGCAGATAGGTATACTTACCCCTATGCACATTATACACATTATATTATATCATCTTAATAATAATTTGTAAATAGTTATTTGGATTTTTTCTTGCATTTTCCATTAATGAACTTTCCGGAATTCAATAATGAGGTAAGCTATCGCCGCCGCCGTTGCAATTCCGAGTAAAACAGTCACTGCCTTGAAAGCCACAGGTACTCCCGCAACACGCTCAGACTCCGCAGGGTTTTCGGTGATTTCAGTTTTTTCGGGAGTCTGTGTTTCATCGGGCACTGTTGTTTCCGCAGATGTTTCCTCAGCCTGAGTTTCAGCGGGGAGAGTTTCTTCAGGCAGAGTTGTTTCGAAATGCAGGGACTCATCACTGGCAGTAAACTCTACAATCACAACGCTTGCAGGCGGTATTGTATATGTGAAATCATTTTCGCTTTCAAATTCAGCCTCGCCCATAGGTCTTATCTCGCTCGACGCGGCGTCAAATCCGTAAACCTTTCCGCCTGTATAGAATTCCTCGGACTTCACCCTTGCCGTAACCTTCTGGCTGTTGTTGTAATCCTTGTTTATCAGTACTACCCTGAGGGAATCATCCTCCGAAACAGCGGCGTAAACGCTGTTTCTTTCGGAATCTGAGGTTCCTGCACGGACGCTCACATCACCGAAGCCATTGCCGTTACCGTCATAGTTCGTGAAAAGTCTGATTGCGGCAGTCTGATACCTTGTATCGTAACCCTGCGGATTGAGTGCCGCCATATAAACATCGTGCTTTGCGAAAATTCCGAGAAGGTCAGCCTGCGCTATCCCTCCCGAAATATTACCGCCGCCGCCGAAGTCATATTCACTGAACGAGAGCTTAGTGCCGTGATAATACTGATTTATAGACGCCTGCAATGTCGGAATAAGCGGGTAGAACTGCTTGTACTGCTGTACTCTTTCGCCGCCCTCGTAATAAGAGCCGTCCCACAGCAAGCGTGGCATCTGTATTCTGATTTCGTCTGCGTCTTTTCCGACGGTTCTGTATACATAATCCCCGTCATCCGTCATAGCGTCGGGGTAGCAATGAACATCAAGAACATCAAGAAGTCTTGAGCCATACTCACGGCTTTCCTTTTCCATCTGCGAGAGGTAGTAATCGACGAACCAGCTGTAATCCTCGTCGACCTTACGCCATGCCGAGTCATTCCTGAAATCGACAAGACTTTCCATGCCTTCAAAACTGCCGCCGAAAACAACCGCATTTTTATCCGTATCCTTTACAACCTTTGCCGCCTCGGAATTCTTTTCGATATACTCGTCGAATTTCACCTTGCCTGCCGCATAGGGATTTTTTTCTGCCCAGAGGGAAGCGTCGTTATCGAGAATATATCCATTGACGCCGCCGTCGCCTGATTTTCCGTGTTCCCTGACAATATATGCGACATACTCATCAAGACATACCCGACCGTCATCTGTGTTAGGGGCTTCGGGGAATTCCGTTCCTCGTCTGTACTCAACGGAAATCCATCTGTCCGAAGGGGCGTTCTGCCCGTCAAGAATAGGCCCGTTGGCATCTGCCGCAACATACCCCATAATCGGGAGAGTTGTCACGGTGTAGTCTATCTCGTACAGAAAGGATTTTCCCTGGAGCGACCTTACCGCCGCCGCAGGATTGTTGGTGTCTGCCCCGTAAATACGGTATATTTCATTCTTGTTGGTGTTATAGTCGGCACTTCCCGAATTGGAGAAGTTGTTTTCCCAGTTATATGTCGAAAAAAGGTCGCCTGTCTGTATCACAGCGGTATAATCTGCCCCCGTAACATCTGCCGTGTCACTGATACCGTAGATATACGGACTTATGACTGTATTTTCTGCATCGACATCAATAGTCACCCTGACATCATATTCATTTTCTGCGACAACACCCACATAAGCGGAATTTGCAAAAAAGAGCGCCGACGCATAAAAAACAGCTATACCACGAATTGTCTTTTTCTTCAGTGTCACCTGAGCATCACCTCCGTAAAAATCATAAGACAAACAAATATCCATTATGTCTGTATTGTATCACAAAACGCCGAAAAAGTCAATTTTAAATGCATTCTGACGCAAAAATCCCGACCGTATACGGCGATATCCATATAGAAATTTATGCACTGCTGAGGAAAACCCTTTTGAAAAAGGTTTTTCCTCAGACTCCTTTCCGAAAACTTCAGATTTAAAAGCGAGCCCATAGGGATTTACCCTATGGGCTCGCTTTTAGCTTTAAAGTCTTTGAAGGGGAGTTTGAGGGGAACCTTTCTTCAGAAAGATTCCCCTCAATAAATACATATAAAATTCTTTATGAACACTGCCCGTATATAGTCGGGATTTCACAGTTTAGAAAATCTTTGAATTTACATACGCCTTGTCGTTTGCATACTCGAGAGCAGTCTGGCGTGAAATCTTGTCTTCTCTGTGAAGCTGAACGATATAGTCGTCCATGATAATCATGCCGCTCTTGCTTCCCTGCTGCATTGTTGTTTCAATGTTGTGACACTTATCAAGTCTGATAAGGTTGCGGATAGCGTCTGTACCAACGAGGATTTCGAGAGCCGCAACTCTTGACTTTCCGTCCTTGCTGAGAAGGAGGTTCTGCGAAACAACGCCTTCGAGTGTCTGTGCGAGCTGAATAAGCATCTGTGCACGGATTGAAGGAGGACAAGCGTCGATGATACGGCCTACCGTAGCTGCAGCGCCCTTTGTATGAAGTGTTGCAAGAACGAGGTGTCCTGTTTCAGCGGCTGTGATTGCGAGCTGAATTGTTTCGAAGTCACGCATTTCTCCGACAAAGATAACGTCGGGGTCTTCACGGAGAGCACTGCGGAGAGCGTAATTGAAGTCCTTTACATCTCGTCCGATTTCTCTCTGGTGGATAGTAGCCATTACAGATTCGTATCTGTACTCTACGGGGTCTTCGATTGTGATGATATGGCAGGCACGGTTTCTGTTGATGTGGTCAACCATTGCAGAAAGTGTTGTCGTCTTACCACTGCCTGTTGTACCTGTTACGAGAACAAGACCGCTTCTCTTTGATGCAAATTCCTGAAGAATAGGGGGGAATTTGAGTTCTTCGAGCGTCTGTACCTTTTCGTTGAGAAGACGGATAGAACAAGCGAGCTTGCCCATCTGTCTGAATACGTTTACACGCTGTCTTGCGCCGTTTGAAATCTCAAATACGAAGTCGATGTCTTCGCCGTTATTGAGGCGCTGTTCCTGTTCAGCCGAAAGCATAGAAAGAATTGTTCTGTTTACTACGCTTTCTTCCATATCGTTGAGTCTTACAAGCTCACCGTTGATACGGAATACAGTAGGAGCACCTACTGTCATATGTATGTCTGATGCATTGTTTTCACGCGCAAAGGTGATAAATTCTTCGATTACCATAACAACTCCTGTACTACACCGCATTTCCGGCAGCGGAACGCCAAAAATAATATTTTACTTAATCTTGAACTGAATTCCGCTTGCGGACATATAAACGTCTGTGCACATATTTGCAATTCTCTGGTTTACAGTTCCGAGAATTTCACGGAAGTATACCTGGTCGTCATTCTGGGGACAAACAGAGAAGCCTGTTTCGATTGTGACAATGAGAAGGTTTCCGTCGATTTCCTTTACTGCGTCCATAACGCCTATAACATCATCGATTATGCTCTTTTCAATCTGATGCTTGAGGTCGTTGTTCATCTGGGAAATATCGGGGCAAAGCTCCTTCATTGAGCGTGAGACATAAGCGCCGAGGTTATCGAGGATAACGAACTTATGCTCCTTCACATAGCTCTTGAGGTCACGTGTGTCTGTGTGGATATCCCACTCAACACCGTGCTTATTGTTGCTGAAATTAAGTCTTTCAAGTATGTCAGGGTCCATTTTCGGGCTTACGCAAAGGTAAAGAACATTGTCGCAGCCTTCATAGTAAGAAACCGCCCAGCGTGTTTTTCCGCTTGCCGCTCCTCCTGTGATGAATATGATTTTTGCCATGGATTTCTTCTCCCTTCGTCAAGATTGATAGCGTTGGCTCATCTTGTATAAAATCCTACGGACTTTTTCCGTCGTATTAACTGCATGTTGTCACAAAAAAGACAATAACCTGCAATTATTAGTAATTATAACACAAAATATACAACTCTGCAATAGAAATTTTAAAAATTTTATATTTTCCCCTTTGTTGACTACTAAATTAAAATATGTTATCATTAAGTTTGAATTATTTTTATCAACCAGATACTGCTGCCATACGGCACGGAGGGAAACGAAAAAATGAAAAAAATCACTGCAATACTCACTTCTGCGGTTATTATAATTTCTTCTCTTTGCGGATGTACTTCCGCACCCGCAGAAGATTCAGGGAAAATCAAGGTAATTTCAACGATTTTCCCGTATTACGATTTTGCAAGGGCCGTCTGCGGCGACAAGGCAGAAGTTTCAATGCTTGTAAGTCCCGCATCGGAGATACACTCATTCGACCCCTCGCCTTCGGATATTATTGCAATTCAGGAGTGTGACATATTCCTCTACACAGGCGGAGAGAATGATGTATGGATTGACAAAATCCTCGAATCCATGGACAGCGATGTCCGTGCGATAAAACTCATGGACACCGTTGAACTGAGCGAAGAAAAGCTCGCCGAAGGAATGGAACATGACCACGATGATAACCACGACCACGACGAAATTTCCTACGACGACCACATATGGACATCTCCGCTGAACGCAATAACAATAACCGAAGTGATAACAGACGCACTCTGCGAAGTTGACAACGAAAACGCTGAAATCTACCGCACAAACTGCAAGGCTTACACCGACGAAATAAAGCGTGTCGACGAGGAAATCCTGCAAATCACAACAGCGGCGGAAAACAAAACTCTCGTATTCGGCGACAGATTTCCGATGCTTTACTTTACCGAAAGATACGGCCTTGACTACCGTGCGGCATTCGAAGGCTGCTCCACCGAAACGGACTGCAGTGCCGCAACGATGGCATATCTCATCGACTATATCAGAGAAAATGACATAAAGGCTGTCTACACGATAGAAAACAGCAACCAAAACATTGCCAGGGCACTCAACGAGCAGACAGGTGCGGAAATACTCACCATCCAGTCCTGCCAGAGCATATCAAAGGAAGATTTTGAAAACGGCGAAACCTATGTATCGCTGATGGAACGAAATGCAGACGCATTGAGAAAGGGGCTGAACTGATGCCGCTTATAACCTGCAAAGGACTTACGGTTTCCTACGACCGACGAATAGCTGTAAGCGATGTCAGCTTCACCGTTGACGACGGGGATTACCTTGCCGTTATCGGAAAAAACGGTTCGGGAAAATCCACATTGATAAAGGCACTTCTCGGACTTGTCCCTGTTCAGAGCGGCACAATCTCCTTCGACGGAATAAAGCAGTCGCAGGTAGGATATCTTCCGCAGCAGACTGCCGCACAGAGAGATTTTCCCGCATCCGTATACGAAGTCATACTTTCGGGATGCCTCAACAGCCTCGGCGGAGGACTTTTCTACAAGAAACAGCATAAAGAGCTTGCTCTGAAAAAAGCGGAACAGCTTGGTCTTTCGGATGTCCTCGCAAAATCCTACCGTGACCTTTCGGGCGGACAGCAGCAGCGTGTGCTCCTTGCGAGAGCGTTATGCGCAACGGACAAGCTCGTTATTCTCGACGAACCGGTTGCCAGCCTCGACCCCGTAGTTACGGCGGAATTCTACGACATACTCCACAAGCTCAACCGTGAAAACGGCGTTACCGTCATAATGGTTTCGCACGATGTTCTCGGCATAAAGCAGAGTGCGACAAAGGTACTCCAGCTTGACACGGAAACCGCATATTTCGGCAGTTTCGAAGAATACAGCAACACCGAAACAGGCAGACAACTTCTGGGAGGTGGAGCAGATGTTTGACCTTCTTCAGAATTTGTTTTCCTACACCTTCATCACCCGTGCAATGATAATAGGCGTGCTTGTTTCACTTTGCGCCGCACTTCTCGGCGTAAGCCTTGTGCTGAAACGCTATTCGATGATAGGCGACGGATTGTCGCACGTTTCCTTCGGAGCGCTTTCGATAGCCGTAGCATTCGGCTGGGCACCTCTCCCCGTATCTGTGCCGATAGTGGTTGCCGCCGCATTCTTCCTTCTCAGAATAAGTGAAAATTCAAAGGTGAAATCCGACGCCGCAATCGCCCTCATATCGAGCAGTGCGCTTGCAATAGGCGTTGCCGTGATGTCGCTGACTTCGGGAATGAACACCGATGTGTGCAACTATCTTTTCGGAAACATCCTTGCAATGAGCAATACCGATGTGTATATAAGCGTTGCACTTTCCGTAATAGTTCTCGTACTCTACATTCTGTTCTACAACAGGATTTTTGCAGTTACCTTCGACGAAAATTTTGCAAAAGCGACAGGAACGAAAGTGGGCTACTACAATATGCTGATTTCATTCCTGACGGCGATTATGATTGTTGTCGGAATGCGTCTTATGGGCGCAATGCTCATATCAAGCCTGATAATCTTCCCTGCTCTTTCATCAATGCAGGTGTTCAAGAGCTTCAGAAAAGTCATTTTCTCCTCCGCCATACTTTCGGTGGTGTGTTTTATCGTCGGAATGATGATTTCATTCTATTTCGACACCCCTACGGGAGCGAGCATCGTCATAGTAAACCTTATAGTTTTCCTCGGCTTCACGGTAAGCGGAAAAATAATATACGGCAAATAAAAAGCGAGCCGCTTTGGGCAATTCGCACCGTTTCTGACGAGGTAAGACAGCTTTATCTGCACGGTAACTTCACTTTATTTCAAAACGAAAGAAAAAACGAGCCGCTTTAGGCAATTCGCAATAAAAACAAGGGTATCGAGCTTAAGGATAACGCCCGTACAGAAATTTTATATGTATTTATCGAGGGGAATCTTTCTGAAGAAAGGTTCCCCTCGTACTCCCCTTCAAAGACTTTCAAGTCAAAAACAAACCCATAGGGTTGATCCCTATGGGTTTGTTTTTAAATTCAAAGTTTTAGGAAAGGAGTTTGAGGAAAAACCTTTTTCAAAAGGGTTTTCCTCAACAGTACGCATAAAAACTTCTTTATGGGTATCGTCCTTATGTCTCGATACCCTTTTCTTTTGCTATTTGATTTCAAACGGCGGAAGAACATACTTTTCCGAGTTTGTCTTGTACTTCTTCTGGAAGTACTCGTCGGTACTTCTTACCGTGTTGAGATACTTATGCGTATTGAGCGTGTCGTTGTGAAGCTGAATCATACACGCCGCAATGTTTGAACAATGGTCGGATACTCTTTCAAGGTCTGTGAGGATGTCCGAGAAGATAAATCCGAGTTCTATTGTACACTCGCTCCTCTGGAGTCGTCTTATGTGACGATTCTTGAGCTCTGCTCTCAGATGGTCGATAACCTCTTCAAGAGGCTCAACCTTTTCAGCGAGATGGATGTTGTCGCTCTCGAATGCTTCAACCGTAAGTACAAGTATATCACGGACTGCGGTGTACATTGTAGCAAGCTCCGCCTTTGCACCGTCGGAGAAGCTGATGTTCTTTTCCTTGATTTCGTTTGCCGTGTCAAGCAGGTTTACTGCGTGGTCGGAAATTCTCTCGAAATCCCCGATTGCGTGGAGCAGGCAGGAAACCGAATGTGTATCCTCGGCGGTCATACTGCGTGCCGAGAGCTTGACAAGGTAAGTACCGAGCTTGTCCTCGTACTTGTCGATTATGTTTTCGTTGACGATAATCTGCTGTGCGTTGCTTTCGTCGTATTTGTTGAGGTTATCAATCGCCATTGCAATTGTATCTCTTGACATTTCAGCCATCTTCACGGTTACGCTACGACAATGCTCAAGCGCAAGACCGGGAGTTGTGAGGAAACGCTCATCAAGGAGCTTGTTCTTCTCTTCCTTGTCGCTGTCGTCACGGATTGTGGCAAGTGCGAGCTTTTCGAGAAGGTTTGTAAACGGAATAAGCAGAAGTGTTGTAACAACATTGAATATTGTATGGATAATCGCAATATTGAAAGCATTTACCGAATCTTCAAGGAATGTAAATTCAATAATAGCGTCAAGTGCATAAAATCCACAAAGGAATAGTACAGTTCCGATTACATTGAAGTAAAGGTGAACTACTGCTACACGCTTAGCGTTCTTGTTCGCACCGATACCCGAAATAAGCGCTGTAACACAGGTACCAATATTCTGTCCGAGGATAATCGGCACCGCAGAACCAAAGGTAATCTGTCCGTTATCGGAAAGTGCCTGAAGAATACCGACTGATGCTGATGACGACTGAATGATTGCTGTAAGTGCAGCACCTGCCAAAACACCGAGTATGGGGTTGCTGAACAATGTAAAGATTTCTCTGAACTGCGGGTCGTTTTCAAGCGGTGCAACAGCGTTGCTCATTGCATTCATACCGTACATAAGAACGGCAAAGCCCACGAGAATTCCACCGACGTCACGCTTTTTGCCCGATTTTCCCGCCATGATAAGAATTACGCCGATAAGTGCAAGTATAGGTGAAAACGATGTCGGCTTGAGAAGCTTTATAAATATGCTGTCGCCTTCAAGACCGACAAGGCTTAAAAGCCATGATGTTACCGTAGTACCGATATTGGCACCCATAATAACCGAAATCGCCTGTGAAAGCTTCATAAGACCCGAGTTAACGAAACCTACGAGCATAACGGTAGTCGCCGAAGACGACTGGATTATAGCTGTGACAAATGCACCGAGTGCAAGCCCTTTGAATCTGTTGGATGTAAGCGACTCAAAGATTTTTTCAAGTCGGCCGCCTGCGAGCTTTTCGAGCTTTTCGCCCATATATTTCATACCGAACAGGAATAAGGCGAGTCCGCCGACCAATGAAATTACCGAGAAAATATCCATATTTCTCCTCCATCATACTTTTTTCTTTTCTTTTATTTTTCCTTTTCTCACAATTTCAATTATACACCACCGCAAATGTATTTGCACTATATTTTTTGTAAATTTCTTATGAATTGGAATAATGCTGAATTTTTCTTCACAAAACCTCCTTCTGAATGTCATTCTTCACATCAAAAAAAGCCCCGACGAAAACCGTCAGGGCTTTTGGTGTTTTATTCGGATTTAACGATGCCGACCCAGATTTTATTGACCATCTCAACACATTCGAGATACTTCTGTCCGATAGCGTCCGAAGGGATTTCCAGCTTTTCAGCGGCAGTTGACATTGCCGACCAGCTACCCTTTTCATACGCAAGTATTACATCGTAGAGAAGTCCGCAACGACCTTCGTGCTTTACAAGGGCGTCCTTGATATAGTCGGAAATCGGGAGCTCCTTGAGGACTTCCTCGAGAGAAGTCTGCGTGAGCGCTCCGAGTGTGGAGAACATTCCGAGGAGATATGCCTCGCTCTCGCTTATGGGAAGACCCTTTGCGAGCTTTGAAAGTTCCTGCGCAAAGTTCGCACGGAGGAATGACAGCTTGATGAGTTCGTCGGGCATAGTTCCGTCACTCTGCTTGAAGCTGAGGAGGTAAATCCACTGCTTGAGCTGATTAACACCAAGAACAACAAGTGCCTGCTTTACGGTAGTTGCCTTGTTTCTTAGAGCAAACCACGCAGAGTTTACAAGTTTAAGAAGTGCAAAGGTAAGCGTTACGTCACGGGAAATAATGTCCGAAACCTCGTCGTAGTCGACTTCCTCTCTCGTAACGGCAACCATAAGCATAAAGAAGTTACCCTGAAGGTAATCAGTCTTTTTGATTGTCGTCGGGAGTTTTTCGGCAACAAAGCTGCCCTGGAAGTAATGACAACCGATTTCCTTCGCCTTGTCATAAGCCTCCTGGGAGTCGATATTGTACGCAATGACCTTTTTATTGAAGGCAGTTGCAATCTTGACGATATTTTCGTAGGATGAATAATCCCCGAACTTGAAGTTCAGGCGGATATAGTCGATGCTGTCAAGAATACCGAAGTATCTCGGAAGGAACTGAAAATCCGCAATGGCTATCTTGTAGCCGTCTTTTCTGTACGCAAGTACTCTCTCATTGGAAGTCGGGTCGATGAGGATTGAATCCTCAATAATCATAACGAGCTTTTCCTTGTCGAACATTGCGGGAACCTTTCTTTCAAGAAGATTCCATGTGAAGTTCAGGAACGCCGGCTTATCCCCCGACATCGTTTCACTGCTTACATGAGTAAGTATGTTGGAAACAGCATTTGCCGCAGCCTCCTCATCGGTAACTACGGTCACATTTTCATCATAATAGAGCATATCATATCCGAGAACATTCTGGTTTGCATCCATAATCGGCTGACGGACAATATAAGCCTGCATATGTATTTCCTCCCTGTATATAATATCATTGATTTTCGGTAACATTAACTATGATTAATATAATTATACAGTATTTTTCAGAGAATTTCAACAACTATTTTCACCCCTGCGTATTTTCAGTATTTTATATAAAAAACATCCGTTCAAACTATTGACTTTGATGGTGCAGATACCGTATTATAAGAAAAGACAGCCATTTTTACGGACAGGAGGGCTTATCCGTATGATAGAAAATACCGAACATATTACCCGTGCGATACTTATCGCCGCCGACATAGGTGAGTTCAACAGCGAACGCTCAATGGCGGAGCTTCGTGAGCTTGCCAGAACCGCAGGCGTAGAAGTATGTGCGGAAATGATACAGAACCGTCCGACATACGACACCGCCACCTGCATAGGTGCAGGAAAGCTCGAAGAAGCGGCGGACATCGTCAAAAAGCTGGACATCGACCTTGCTATATTCGACCACGAGCTTACTGCAAACCAGACCCGCAACATCGAGGCGGTGCTGGATATACGGGTTATCGACCGCACAACGCTTATTCTCGATATTTTCGCACAGCGGGCATTGTCGAAGGAGGGCAGACTTCAGGTTGAACTTGCACAGCAGAGATACCGTCTTCCAAGACTTGCAGGCCGAGGAATAGAAATGTCCCGTCTCGGAGGAGGCGTCGGCACCAGAGGCCCGGGAGAGACAAAGCTCGAAACCGACAAACGTCACATAAGAAAGCGCATTGAAATCCTCGAGGAAGAGCTGCGTGAACTCGAAAAACGCCGTGCCCTGCACCGTGCAAGAAGAAAAAAGGACAATGTACTCGTCGGTGCAATCGTGGGATACACAAACGTCGGAAAATCAACGCTCCTCAACGCACTTGCAGACGCAGAGGTTCTTGCCGAGGACAAGCTGTTCGCAACCCTCGACATTACTTCACGCTCGCTTGAACTTCCCGACGGGCGCTCTCTTATGCTCGTCGATACGGTAGGGTTTATCAGCAGGCTGCCGCATCATCTTGTCGAGGCGTTCAAAAGTACACTCGAAGAGGCCGCAAACTCCGACATTATCATAAACATCATTGACATCAGCAGTGATGACGCAGAAGAACAGGCAAAAGTCACCCGTGAGCTTTTATCGGAGCTTGGCTGCGACGGAATACCGCAGATAAACGTCCTCAACAAATGCGACAAGCTGGAAAACGACAACATCAGAAATTCTTCTGACACGGTGAAGATTTCCGCAAAGCAGAAAAAAGGCTTCGACGACCTTCTGCAGTGTATCGCCGACAATCTTCCCGAAACCAGCGTGCGTGCAAAATTCCTCATTCCGTACGACAAGACCAGCCTTATAAATCCCCTCAGGAACGACGGCAAGGTATTTTCGGAGGAATACCTCCCCGAAGGAACGCTCATTGACGCTCTTGTGGACAAAAAAATCCTCTATACTGTAGAACAGTACAAAATGTAGTTTTATTTTTCGTCAAAAATTATATTGTAATTTTTATAAAAATATGATATACTGATTAAAATATACTTTGTACGAATTGCACATAAAGGGGGCTTTTCAATGGAATCAAATATTCTTCTTGAAAGTGGTACTAACGAACTCGAACTTCTCGAATTCATCGTCGGCGAAAACAGCTACGGCATAAATATCGCCAAGGTAAACGAAGTAATGTTCTATCAGGAGCTTACTCCGATACCCGAGGCTTCGCCCGAAATCGAGGGTGTATTTATTCCGAGAGATAAGCTCATCTCTATCATCGACCTTCACAAAGTACTCCACACACAGAAAAGCTGTGCTGACAACGGCATGTTCATCATCTGTCAGTTCAACCAGCTCGATGTCGGCTTCCACGTAAGTTCCGTCAAGGGTATTCAGCGTATTTCGTGGACTGATATTTCAAAGCCACCTTCGATTGTAAGCAACTCAGAGCAGGGACTTGCAACAAGTATGGCAACCGGTATTGCCAAGGTCAACGGAAGAATTATCGTAATCCTCGACTTTGAAAAAATCGTTTCCGATTTACATAAGAGCGCAGGACTTGATATGTCGGGCGTTTCCGACATCAACAACGCAAACGCTATCGACAGCGAAAAGTGTCTCGTTGTTGCGGACGACTCACCGCTTCTCAACAGACTTATCGTTGACGCACTCAAGGAAAAGGGATTCCACAACATCCATTCCTTCCGTGACGGTCAGGACGCATGGGAATTTGTCAGCCAGTACGAAAACGAATCCGACATTCTTTCTAAGATTGCCTGCGTTGTCAGCGACATTGAAATGCCGAGAATGGACGGACATCGTCTCACAAAGCTGATTAAAGACCACAAGACTCTCAAGCATATCCCTGTTATCCTCTTCTCCTCACTCATAAACGAGCAGATGAAGGCAAAGGGCGAGGCTGTCGGTGCAAACGCACAGTTCTCAAAGCCACAGATAAAAATGCTTATTGAGACTCTCATTTCACTCATTCAGGACTAAAAACCACGGGCAGATTGAAAAATCTGCCCGTTTATTCTGCATATATACCGTATTTAATATAAATACTATACCAAAACGCAAAGGAGAATTTTTATGAAAATCCACAACAAGATAACCGACCTCATCGGAAACACCCCGCTTGTAAAACTTTCGCAGTTTTCCGAAAAAAGAGGGACTGTCACCGACATCATCGCAAAGCTGGAATATTTCAACCCCGCAGGAAGCGTCAAGGACCGTGTGGGCGTGAATATGCTTGACGACGCTGAGGCAAAGGGACTCCTCACAAAAGATAGCGTAATTATCGAGCCGACAAGCGGAAACACGGGCATAGGGCTTGCAATGGCGGCAACTGCAAGAGGCTACCGCACGATACTCACAATGCCCGAAACAATGAGCGCAGAAAGAAGAAATCTTCTCCGTGCGTACGGTGCGGAAATCGTACTTACAGACGGTGCAAAGGGGATGTCAGGCGCTATCGAAAAGGCGGAAGAACTTAAAGCCGCTACTCCCCACAGCTTTATGCCGTCGCAGTTCACAAACCCTGCAAACCCAGAGGCGCATTTCAAATCAACAGGCCCTGAAATATGGAACGACACCGACGGAAAAGTTGACATCTTCATCGCAGGTGTCGGCACAGGCGGAACTCTCACAGGGGTAGGAAAATACCTCAAATCGAAAAATCACGGAATAAAAATAATCGCCGTAGAGCCTGCGGATTCGCCCGTTCTGTCAAAGGGCACGGCAGGTGCGCACAAGCTCCAGGGAATAGGCGCAGGCTTTGTCCCCGAAACGCTCGATACCGACATCTACGACGAGATAATCATCATCACGACCGACGAGGCTTATTCCGCCTGCAAGGAGCTTGCTCACAGCGAGGGTATTCTTGTCGGAGTATCATCGGGAGCGGCTCTCCACGCTGCAGCAACGGTCGCATCACGCCCCGAGAACGCAGGGAAGAATATAGTCGTACTTCTTCCCGACGGCGGAGAAAAATATCTCTCCGTCCCCGATTTCGTGTAAAAATAACCCCGTAGTTTAATAGTGATATCCGTATAGAATTTTTATCTGCTTACCGAGGAAAACCCTTTTGAAAAAGGTTTTTCCTCAGACTCCTTTCCGAAAACTTCAGATTTAAAAGCAAGCCCATAGGGATTAGTCCCTATGGGCTTGCTTTTAGCTTTAAAGTCTTTGAAGGGGAGTTTGAGGGGAACCTTTCTTCAGAAAGATTCCCCTCAATAAATACATATAAAGTTTCTGTATGAATTCTACTATTAAACTACAGGGTTTTGTTATACAGTTTCTTCTGTATCTGCGTTTTCTTCTGTCGGAGTTGTTTCTTCAGCCGCAACAGTTTCTTCTGCGGGAGCGACTTCCTCAACGGGAATATTCTCCTCGGGAACGACTTCTTCTGTCGGAGTAACTTCCGTAACGGGAGCTGTTTCTGCGACGGGAGTTTCCTCTGTGGGAGCAACTTCTGCAACAGGTACTGTTTCTGCCACGGGAGTTTCCTCTGTGGGAGCAACCTCTGCAACAGGTACTGCTTCTGCCACGGGAGCAATCTCTGCAACGGGAACAGCAGGTGCAGTTTCAATTGTCTGAACAGGCTCGCTCTCTGCCACTGCGGTAAATGTCGGTGTCTGCTTGTTTTTGGTAACAAGAAGTACAACCACAAGAGTAATAACAACCACTGCAAGTACAAGCACCACTATAAGAATTACCAGCCCGATATTGCTTATCTGCATAAAGCCGTCGTAACTGATTGCCGCATTTTCTGTATCGGTTGAAGTTATCGTCTCAAGATATTCTTCCGAGAGAGAATTTCTGGCATTGAACTTCATAAACGACGAGCTTCCGCTTATATTTGAAGTATACTGACCCTCTCCTGCCGCAAATGCGTTATAGGAAATATCAGCGACAACAGCATAATGCTTTGTAAACGCCGTGGTTTTTTCCGCAACAGGCTCAATCTTTACCGATGCCGTTGAATCCTGCTTTGTATATGCACTGATGAAGTAGTCTATTCTTTTCACTACCTCGGCTGTATCGTCCTTGGCAAACTTTACTGTATAAATCGTTCTGCCTTCCTCTGACTTTGTTTCGAATTTTACATTCTTGTCGGGAATACTGTTGTTGAACGCTCTCTGTGCAGTCTGTCTTACGATTTCGGGAATGGAGTTGTCAAGCGAGAATGACACCTCGTGACTGATTTCTTCCTTGTCAAGAACAAGCGTCATATCAATAACATCAAACACTACCGCCCAGTTGAATGAGTACTTCACTTCCTCGTCCATAGGAGAGTACACGAAGTATTCGGTGCCGTCTTCGTCAGCCTGCTTGCCTATATAGCTTTCTGAATTTTCCACATCAAACTCTACTCCGTTATAGAGCTTGTATTTTGAGTGAATTCTGCTTGAATAATCACGCTTTGCAAAATATGTCTTGCCGCTGATATATTCCGTGACATCGATATTGACCACATTGTCAACGAGGTCGTCGGCAGTCATATCAACGCTGAAGGTACATTCCGTATCCAGAAGCGCAGAAGTAACCTTCGCTATATCCTCTGCGTTTGCGGAAGTAAATTCCACTGTGTAAGTCTTCTTGTTTTCCCCTTCGGTTTCAGTAACGGGGGCTGTCATATCAGTACCCGAAACGCCCTCGTCTGCAAGCTCTGTAAGGTATTCCGCAACATCAACGCCCTTGTTGTCGAGCTTTGCTATGGTCATATTGCCTATTTCAAATTCAATCGTTCTTGAATATGTACCGTCGTAATTGAATTCCGTCACTACATCAATCGAATCAAAGGTTGTATATTCAGCCTCATTTACATTCATATTTCCCTGATAAGTGTACGGCTCTTTACCGTCAATTTCAAATGTGTTGGAATCTATCGAATACCACGACGACTTTGAGGAATATGTAATTATCCCCGACTCATCAAGAGCCTCAACCGCCCATGCGATAAGGTTTGAGGTGGAGAAGTTTTCTTCCGCCACAACGCTTTCCTTGAACGGATTTTCAATCACTTCAAATTCAACCTCGGGATTGAGGTCGTATTCAGGGTCTCTTGCAAGGATTGACGTAACCTTTTCGGTGTAATCCTCTACCCCGTCAAATTCAATCTTGAAAACAAACGCTGTACCCTCGGGATCGTATTTTCTTGTCATAGTCATCTCAGGAGGGAGATTTTCTTCAAATACCTCCTCCATAGCGTCAGCGCCGCCCTCGACATAATCCACCATGTCGTAATCGTCAACGAGTACAGTGATTTCACGTGTTCCGCAGAATTCCTCGTCGACATTGGTTACGCTCTGTACATCCGCGCCACACGCAGAAAGTGTAAGCGCCGCAAACGCTGTAAGAAAAACAGCCGCCAGCCTGAATTTTACCCCACAATTTCTCATCATTTTTCTCCTTTAAACATATTTTCATAAAATGACACCTGCTTTATATATTGTATACTTTTTAAAAATATGTGTCAATAGTATTTCCGAAATAAAAGCGCCGCCCCGATACATATCGGAACAGCGCTCTGTCGATAATTTGCCTGCGGCGGTTCGCCGCCCCCGGCATTCAAATCCCGTGTGTTAAAATAAAACTCCCCATTCTCTTTTGTGTTCCCGGAGTATAGGTTAGGGTCGGCTAATATAGATTTATTCATTAGGAGACATAAAAAGTGGCCCCATCCTTAACGGATGGAGCCTTCCATAAAACAGTGAGTTAAAATTGTTATGCCTTTTTGATCGGATGTCTAATAACAGTTTTCCACTTATCAGGAGTAACCTTTCTTGCATCGGACAGATAAATCTCATGATGTAATCTGCTTTCGCTGAAGTCATTTACGTATCCGTTCTGCGCCAAATAGGAATCCATTAAAGCAACTGTTGCAGGTTCATCATCAAAAGGACCAGTGTGCATAATCTGAACACACAGACCCTCATCAATGGTCAAAAATTCAGCTGATGAGCAGTCCAATTTTTTCTTCTTGGTTGCTGTTACTACTGCCCATTCAAAGTCTGCCTTAGAAACGAAATCTGGCAAGCGGATTACTGATATCCAGTTAAACGTTGACTTGTCGGAATAGTTCACACCATCAACATCAGCTTGCCACCAAAATCCTTCAAGAGGTGGTACAACATACTCAAAGAACCCCTCGATTTTGTATTCTGTTTTATAACTCATTTTCAAGGTGTATGCAACAGCATACAAAACGCTGATTGCCTGCTGATATGCTCCACCTTCGATGTTAGGATCGCCTTTGCCTCTTACAGCAATATAGTTCATTTTGGGCACGGTTATAAGTTCCGGTCTGTTCTTCGGCATATAAAATTCCTTGTATTCTTTCTTAAAGTCAAAAGGCATATCTCCATCCTCCTAAAAACAGTGATCCAAATTTATTTATATCATACAATATTTTTCTGCTTTTTTCAATGCGCCCCAAAGTACCCCCACGAGATGAGCGCTTCAGGATGTAGATTTATTCAAACGAATGCGGGTTTATACACAGACTTTTCACCGGCAACACGAAGTCGAATTGGGACAAATAAAAAAGAAGATACCACAAAAATGGTATCTTCTTTGGCGGAGAAAGAGGGATTTGAACCCTCGCGACCGTTTCCAGCCCTACTCCCTTAGCAGGGGAGCCCCTTCACCACTTGGGTATTTCTCCGCAAATAATAAAAAATGGCGGAGAGGGTGGGATTCGAACCCACGTGCCCGTTAAGACAAACGGTTTTCAAGACCGCCTCGTTATGACCACTTCGATACCTCTCCACTTATTAGTGCTTATATATTATATCACACATTTTTTTCAATGTCAATACCTTTTTTGAAAAAATTTTCGCTATTCTTCACGCTATATGAATAGCGTTTTTCGATATATTTTCTATGCTTTTTGTGGCTAAAATCTGCATATTTTCATTGGTTTTATATGGTCTATTTTTATTTGCATCATTGCTTGACACCGTTTTGGCACCGGAATGCATCTCTTAACCAAACTGAAATTTCACAGTGATTTCCCATTCATAACTTAGAAAGCTCTTGGTAGATTCATGTAATGCGTGCTTTTTCTTTCCTATCATATATTACCCAGATAATAACTGCAGCCATAAAAACAATTCCAAAATAAAGCATCATTGCATTTGTCTTTGGATATGCATCAAACA
>SVNT01000012.1 GCA_015066785.1 Ruminococcus sp. | reverse complement strand
CTATATTGGTCCAATGAGCTAATAAATACTGAACCCCTGTCTCTTTGTCAACAATGATACGAGTTCCTTCCATAAGACCGTTCTTTTCAATAAATTCAAACCTGTTATCCATTGCGTTTTCCTCCTTTAAATTCTTATTTACCGTTGAGTTGATTATAACAAGTTTTCCACATAAAGTCAATGACATAAGCAACGCAAAGCCACTTTTGACATAAATATCAAAAGTAGCTTTCATACTTCTACATAACTATCTGACTTGCATTTATATACCGAAAAATTCCTTGAAGTTATCGGCAAGGATTTTTTTGTTGTCCTCAAACGAAAGTCCGAGGCTGAAAAATCTGTCGAGTTCCTCACGTGCACTCCACATCGGGAAATCTGTTCCGAAAAACATATTTTCCACGCCGTAGTAGGAAATCAATTCTCTTGCCATCTCTCTCGGTATCATCGGGAGAGAGCTTGACGTGTCAAAACGCACATTCGGGTTCCTGCCGAGGACATTTCTTGCCTCGTCCCAACAACGATAACCGCCGAAATGTGCGGCAAGTACCTTCAGTTTCGGGAAATCCCTGAGCACCCTTGCAAGCTTTTCGGGGCGTGAATAATTATATCTGTCGTCGCCCATATGGAAAAGCACGGGCAACTTCCCCTCTGCACACTCGTATATCTTGTATGCGCCCTTGCTGTCGATGTCAAATTTCTGAAAATCGGGGTGGAGCTTTATCCCCTTGAACCCCATATTAAGCATACGCTTTGTTTCGCTCTCAATATCTTCAAAATCGGGATGCATTGTGCCGAACGGAACAAATTCCACATGCGAATCCGCCTCACGCTTTATAAAATCATTGATACTCGCTACCTGCGCCGCAACTGTCGCCGCAGAGCAGACGAGGTACTTCGAAATTCCTATCTCTCCCCCGCTTTTTAGCAGACCTTCCACCGAGCCGTCGCCATACATCGGTATATCGTAGAAATCGCCGATGGTATCAGACGCCTTCTGTGCAATCTTTTCGGGATAGATATGCGTGTGTGCGTCGATGATTTCAAATTGTTCTGCTGTGAATGTTTCCATAAGACACCTTCCGCTTTAATGCTTTAAATAGATTGTATAATATATTTTATATCAGCGAAATTCTTTTGTCAATAGTAATTCTGCGATATTCGACGATTTGCATATATAAGTTGAATTTTTCTCTGCTATGGTGTATAATATAAAGGAAGATTTGGCGAAACTGTCGCCTCGGGAGTTTTATTATGTATTCTTGTTGCGGAATTACCGATGTCGGTGCCGTCCGTCCTGAAAATCAGGACGCATTTATGATAAACAAGCTGGTGCTGTCGCATTCTCAGCTGGAGAGTGATATTTCTGCACCCTTTATAGTCGGAGTTGCCGATGGTGTTGCAAGCGAAAATAACGGGGCGAAGGCATCTCACCTATGCCTTGAATTGCTCGGCAACATAAATTTCAGGAGCACAACCGACATCAACCGAAAGATAATGGATATCCACACAAATATCCGCACATACGGAACAGAACACGACGGGAGCCTCAATATGCAGACGACCCTCTGCGCATTCGCCGTTGACGAGAACGGCGATGGCTACTCCATAAACGTCGGGGATTCGAGAATGTACCTCCTGCGTGACGGAGAGCTTACTCAGATTACCAAAGACCAGACTTTCGTGCAGATGCTCGTCGACAGCGGAGAAATCACAATCGACGAATGCAAAAGCCACGTCAATCGACACATGGTACTGTCGGTAATGGGTAACTACGACGACCCACCCTCTCCCGAAATCAAAAAAATCGGGAAAATGCGTGATGGCGACCTCGTTCTCCTCTGCACCGACGGACTATCGGGGACACTGAGCAAGGACGAAATCGAGGAAATTCTCCTCGACGGGAAAGAAAGCCTCGCCAGACGACTCCGCACGCTGATTTCGACGGCGATATCAGGCGGAAGTACCGACAACATTACAGCTCTCGCAATAATCTGCGGAAAGGACTAGCCGATGAAACCCAGCCGATACAAACTTTTTTCGACCGTGATGTATATGGTCGGGATTGTGATAATTTTGTTTTTTATTGTTGGCAAAGCGCCACTTGCGATGGTTTTTGTCGCACTTTTCTGCATTTCCCTGGGGGGAGTGTTATCGGGCGTTGCCGCAAACAAAGAGTTCGAACAGCGCATTGCCGAGCGCAAGCGCAAGCGTGAGGAGCGCCGACGGAATTACCGTGACAATCGGCGCATATAATCGAAGAATACGGGAAAACTACCTCCAAAGGAATGGAGGTAGTTTTTTTATGCCACTTTCACAAAAGGAATACAGGAAGATGACGGAGCACGCCTCTCCGACGACGAAAAGCCTGATGAACATTCCGTCGGCGTTTTTCATCGGAGGGGTGATATGCACCCTCGGGGAGTTCCTGCTCAACCTGTTTGAGCGCTACGGCTACTCCCTGCGGGATGCGGGGGCGTGGACGTCGATAATCCTCATCGGGATAAGCGCCGTGCTGACTGGACTCGGGATATACGAAAAAATCGCAAAACACGGCGGGGCGGGAACTCTCGTCCCTATCACCGGTTTTGCGAATTCGGTAGTTTCACCCGCCCTTGAATTCAAATCCGAGGGGTACATTCTCGGGCTGGGGGCGAAAATCTTCATTATTTCGGGGCCCGTGATTTTGTACGGCACGCTGGCGTCAACGATTTACGGGCTTATTTATTATTTTTTTCTGCGATGATAATCGGGTGCCCGTCGATGTAATCCTTGACTATGTCGGGATTTTCGTCGGCGTAGCTGAAAATCGTCGGGGCGATTTCCTCTGCGAAGGCGAGGAGCTTCGCCATTGGCAGTGCCGCCACACTTTCGCACACGGGGGAAAGCGTAATCACCCGACGGTCGCCGAGACGCATAATGCGGTAAGGCCAGATTTTGCAGTCGAACGGCTTTTCGTCGCCGAGGGCGCACCCCGTTTCTGTGAGGGCGGGGCAGAAATACAGCCCGTCGCTGTCGGGGTCTTCCATTCGGAAGAGGTAGCTTTTTTCGCCTTTTGTCACAAACCGTACTCCGTCGATTTTATCCTCTGCGAGATTTTTCGTTGCTTCGGACAGCACGGGGGTTTCCCAGAGGTCGTAGCTGTCGAAGGAACAGCACACCCGACACTCTGCGCAGGTTGATTTTGACAGGATTTTTCCGAGCATAAGCCCTCCTTAATAAAAAAGTGCTGCTCACAAGGAGCAGCACTTTAATTCTTGATGTGTTAACTTTACGTTACAAGCGTAAGGTAATTAGCCTCTCTTCTTAGCAACGAAAGCAGCAGCAGCGATTGCTACAGGGATAACAGCGAGAGCAACTGCAGAGTTACCTGTTGAAGGGTTAGCAGCAGCGTCTGTTGAAGCAGCAGCAGCTGTTGTATCAGCAGCACCAGGAAGTGCAGCTTCTACTGTTGTTTCAGCTTCGCCAGCAGCGAGGTCGCTCATGTCTTCAGCAACTGCATCTGATGCAGGCCATTCAACAACGATCTTTGTGATTTCGTATCTGTATGTTGCGTCATCAGCCTGATCCTTGTCGTAGTCTTCGTTGTAGAGGAAACCATCTTCGTTAGCCTTGAATTCGATTGTATCAACCTGTCCAACAGCGTTAACGAGGTTTGACTTAGCGAGAACTGTATCCCAATCGTAAGAGATTGTGAGAGCGTCAGCGTCAACAACACCAACACCTGTGAGTGACTTTGTGCCGTTTACACGGATAGCGAAGTCTTCTGTTTCGCCATCTGACCAGCCTGTATCCTGGCCGTAGTCAGGAGCTGCATCGAGACCGTCATCTTCTGCGTCCATCTTGTCAGCGAAGTAGAATACGAGCTTAGCGCCACGGTTAGCAGCGAGTGTGTTAGCAACTTCTGTGTCGAGGTTTTCGAGTCTAGCTGACTTGTCAGCAGCCCAGTTGTTGCTTGAACCATCGATACCAGACCAATCTTCGTCGTCAACATTGTTGTTGCCGTCAGCCTTAGCACTGATCTGGAGGTAGAACTTGCTTGAGCAAGCCTTTACTGAAACCTTACCGCCTTCAACTGTCGGATTACCATTACCAGCAATAGTGAAAGCAGCATCTGCGAGCTTGTTTTCGTTGTCGCCTACAGGAGCCTTTTCAGCGAGATCCTTAACATCGTCCTTATCGTCGTCCTTAATTGTTGTAGCTTCGATTGTTACAGAAGCAACCTTACCAGCTTCGAGACCGAGAGCTGAGATTGTAACTGTACCAGCAGCCTTGTCTGTTTCAACGAATGTGTTGATTTCTTCTTCGTCTGTGTAAGTGTCACCAGCGATCTTGAGCTTTGTAACCTTGAGTGAATCGAAACCAGCAGCCTTCATCTTAGCCATAGCTGTTGAAACGTCAACTGTGAATGTTTCGTTAGCATTAGGTGAAGCCATTGTTGCTGATACTGTACCCTTAGCGTAGTACATTACATCGAATGTGTCAAATGTTCTGCTACCTGCTTCCTGAGCTGAAGCTGCGAGTGTAGCCATAGAAGCTACTGCAACAACGCCTGCAGAAAGAGCAGCAAGTGTCTTTTTCAAGTTCATTGAAAAATCCTCCTTTTTTTTGTTTTGTTTTTTTGTTTGTTTGATATACTCAGGGTTGCCCCCTATATATCACGCTATTAGTTTAACATTTCGTCGGAATTTCGTCAATGTGAAATTCTCACAAATATACATATGTGTTTTTGTGTTCTTTGTCACATTTAGAACAAAAAAACGAGTTTTTTTGCGTTTTCACGCCCGAAATCGTAACAAAACTGTTACAGCGTTTATTTTTTTGTAACAAACGGGGTGATTTTCGGGCGTGTTTTCATATATATAAATAGTATATATATATTATCTTTCCTTTGAGATGTTTTCCATCGACAGTTTTCCGACAGCCTTGTCAACTTCAACAGCGCCGAGGTCGCCTTCCTTGCGTGAACGGAGCGAAACTGTACCCGTTTCGACTTCCTTGTCGCCGATTACGAACATATACGGGATTTTTTCAAGCTGTGCCGAACGGATTTTGTAGCCTATCTTTTCGTTTCGGTCGTCGATTTCCGCACGAAGACCGTTAGCCTCGAGCTTTCTCTTCACTTCGTAAGCGTAGTCGAGCTGGCGGTCGGCAATCGGCATAATCATTACCTGCGTGGGCGACATCCACAGGGGGAGTGCGCCTGCGTATTTCTCGATGAGGTAAGCGAGCGTTCTCTCGAAACAGCCGAGCGACGTTCTGTGGATAATGTAGGGGTTGCGCTTCTGTCCGTCAACATCGACATATTCCATACCGAACTTAGCCGCAAGGAGCATATCTATCTGGATTGTTACGATAGTGTCTTCCTTGCCGAATACGTTCTTGTACTGGATGTCGAGCTTCGGGCCGTAGAATGCCGCCTCGTCGATACCGATTTCGTATTCAACCCCGAGGTTGTCGAGGATTTTCTTCATTACCGACTGTGCTTCTTCCCACTGCTCAGCAGTGCCCTCGTACTTGTTCTTCGGGTTTGCGGGGTCCCACTGCGAGAAACGGAATGTGCAGTCCTCAAGCATTCCCACTGTGTCGAGGAAGTATTTTGCGAGTTCAAGACAGCCCTTGAATTCTTCTTCGAGCTGTTCGGGGCGGAGGATGTAGTGACCCTCCGAAATGGTGAACTGGCGCACACGGATGAGTCCGTGCATTTCGCCGCTGTCTTCGTTACGGAAAAGCGTTGAGGTTTCCGTGAGTCGCATAGGCAGGTCACGGTAAGAACGCTGTCTGTTGAGGAATACCTGGTACTGGAACGGGCAGGTCATCGGACGGAGTGCGAAACATTCCTTTTCCTCGTCGTCTGCGTCGCCCATGATGAACATTCCGTCACGGTAGTGATCCCAGTGGCCTGAAATCTTGTAGAGGTCACGCTTCGCCATAAGCGGAGTCTTTGTGAGCAGGCAACCCTTCGACTGCTCGACGTCTTCTACCCATCTCTGCATAAGCTGGATAACTCTCGCACCCTTGGGGAGAAGTATGGGAAGTCCCTGTCCGATATAGTCAACTGTCGTGAAGTATTCAAGCTCTCTGCCTATCTTGTTGTGGTCACGGAGCTTTGCCTCCTCCTGCGCCTTGAGGAATTCCTCAAGTTCCGACGCCTTGGGGAATGCTGTTCCGTACACTCGTGAAAGCTGCTTGCCGTCTTCCGCCTTGCCCCAGTATGCACCTGTGCACTGTGTGAGCTTCACCGCCTTGATTACGGCTGTGTTCATAATATGCGGGCCTGCGCAGAGGTCAACGAAATCCCCCTGACGATAGAACGAAAGAGCCTCGCCCTTGTCGTCGTGCTTGCGGATAAGCTCAACCTTGTAGTCTTCGCCGTTGTCTTCCATGAGCTTTACAGCCTCGTCCACGGGAAGCTCAAAACGCTCAAGCTCCTGTCCTTCCTTGGCGAGTCTTTTCATTTCATCCTCGATTTTCTTCAAATCGTCGGGAGTGAAGGGCTTTTCAACCTCAAAATCGTAGTAGAAGCCTGTTTCGGTAGCGGGGCCTCTTGCAAGCTTTGCCGCAGGATAGAGGTTCTTTACAGCCTGTGCCATAAGGTGTGACGCCGTATGCCAGAAAGTAGCCTTTCCGTCCTTGCTGTCAAATGTGAGAACTTCGAATGCGCAATCGCTGTCTATAACTGTGCGGAGGTCTTTGACTTCTCCGTCAATTTTTACGCAGCAGGCTGCCTTGTAAAGTCCCATTCCGATGCCCTTTACAATTTCAGCGGCGGAAAGTCCCGCCTCGACTTCTCTTACAGAGCCGTCTTTAAGTGTCAGCTTGATCATTTTCTGTACTTCCTTTCAATTCATATACATTATTATTTATATTTTCTTCCACAGGGATAACCTCTGCGGTATTCTGTGCCTTTTTGAATATGTGGTTTGCTATCAGCGACGGTATCAGCGTTATAATGAATACTATCGTCATCAGTATCGGGAGAACTATAATAACCACCACAAACAGCATGAGTATGATAATTCCCAGAAATATCATAAAACCGTCTTCACTGGAAAGCGCGTCCGATACCTCGGAATAAAGCGACAATACCAGCATCAGCGAAAGTATAAACTGAAAAATCAGCGTGGTCAGCGGAAAATGCAGGGATTTTCTCGTCCACCTTACCATGAATACGGAGGCTGTTATATACCCTGCGGCAATTATCACAGCCGCCACAATCAGATTTTCGGCTGCAAACAGCACGGAAACAAGCCTTGCCATAAGAAGTATTGCGATATTTATCACAATCGCCGCACCCGTCTGTATCCAGAAGTTCTTTTTGGTCATATCACCCCTCCTCTATCGTCAGCGCCGATGTATCATACATCACCTTAGCGTGATTTTTGCGTATGCACTCACGCAAAACGACATTCCCCGTAACGACGTCAACGGTTTCACGGAAAACCTCTCCCAGCCTGAAAACCTCGCCATCCTCACGGACAAATCTTTCGTTTTCGGATTTTATGTGATAGCTCACGGTTTGTTCCTTGTCGGAACGTAGCTCTCCGCAAAGATGCTCGCTATCGGTGTATATTAAAAGCTGATAGGTGCGGTCGGTGTTGTTCGTCAGTCGGTAATCGAGATAGTTGTACATAACCGAAGTCCCCGTGCCGAACGGAACTTTCCTTCCGAAATCGGGGAAAAGGTCAAATCTGTCATGATGATGATGCTCCGTCACCGTAAGGTCGGAATGCAGTGCCATCCAGTGAATGAGGTTCGTCATCTGGCACATTCCGCCACCTACGCCTTTTGAAGGGTTTCCCCTCTCTATCGTAAGTCCTTCGAGGTACCCACGCTTTGCCACGGGATTTCCGACAAGGTGCCAGAACGAAAATGTCTCCCCCGGTTTTATGAGTATGCCGTCAAGACTTCCCGACGCTATGCGGAGATTTGTTGCCTTATTCTCCTGCAGGGTCATATCGACATTGCCAAGCCGCCGTCTTATCAGCGACTTGTGGCGGTATATGACTACGGGGAGTTTTTCTTCGGTGCGCTCACGTGAAAACTTACTGCCCGAAAGAAAATCCCTGATGTGCTTTATTGTACGGCATTTCATCACTGAAATTTTATATGTCAGCGGAGAAATTTCGCAGAACAGCTTTCTTTGCTTTTTGTTTCCCAAAATAAAAACACCCCTCGACACTGTTAATGTCAAGGGGTGATGTTTTCATCACGGTTCCACCCAAGTTCATCTGCACCTTGTTATTGCTTGTACGGATACAGACCTCTCACGCTCTGTAACGGGAGCACCCGTTGTACTTACGGCAGATATGCCTTCATACACGCTCAAAGGTGGTAGCGTTTTACGGGATGACGGTGCGATTCCAGCAAACACGCACCTCTCTGTGAAATCCTGATGTAAAAGCCGTCCTTATCGTCGCTTTTCATATACTATTATATATTATAATGGCATTTATTTTTTCTGTCAAGCAGTATTTCTTTCAAAAAAGCGTTAATTATGCATAATTTTTTCTTGACAAACGCACAAAAAAAGTGTAAAATGATATAGTATTGCAAGCTGTACCCCTTTATCGTACACTTCAATACGGGCTACGCTGATTTTTCAGCTTTATATATATTCAGGAATATTATTCGGTTTTATACGTTTAAATAACAACTTTACTATCATTTCGGCTTGCGGGTATGCTATGCCTTTTTTGCCGTGCTGTACATCTATGTTATGACAACAGCTATACCTGACGAATAAAATACTTCCTTTATATAAAGCTTAGCGTTGCCGCTATGCTATTTTTTTATCTCAAAATTTATATAAAGGAGGAAACCCATTATGCAGACACCGTTCATAATACTATATTGTGCTCTTGCGGCGATTGTTGCGGCAGCTATTTCCGGAATAATCTTCTTCCGTGTGGGCATTTCATATAGAAAACAACGAGCTGAAGCAGAAATCGGTTCGGCAGAAAAAGAAGCTGCTCGCATTATCGAAGACGCAGAAAAAGAAGCCGAAACCAAGAAAAAGGTTGCCCTTGTAGAAGCGAAGGATGAGATACACAAGCTCCGTAACGACGCAGACAAGGAAATCAAAGAAAGACGAAACGAAATTTCCAGACAGGAAAGACGAATCCAGCAGAAAGAAGAAAATCTCGACAAGAAACAGAATCAGCTCGAAAAGAAAGAGGACGCAATTGCCCAGCGCAACAAGCTCTCCGAAGAAAAACTCGAGGAAGCGGAAAAAATCAAGAAAAGTCAGCTTGAAATCCTCGAAAGAATTTCAGAATTCACTATGGAGCAGGCCAAGGAGCATCTCCTTTCCATGCTCGAAACCGAACTCATACACGACAAGGCACTTAAAATCTCGAACTTTGAGCAGCAGCTCAAGGACGAATGCGAAGACAAGGCGAGAAGCCTCGTATCCCTCGCAATCGCAAAGGTCGCTGCAGACCAGGTATCAGAATCCGTTGTATCGGTTGTACCTCTCCCCAGCGATGAAATGAAGGGTCGCATCATCGGTCGTGAAGGCCGTAATATCCGTACACTCGAAACCCTTACGGGAGTTGACCTTATCATCGACGACACGCCTGAGGCTATCACCCTCAGCTGCTTTGACCAGGTACGCCGTGAGGTTGCAAGAATTGCACTCGAAAAGCTCATTGCTGACGGAAGAATTCACCCCGCACGCATTGAGGAAATGGTTGACAAGGCAAGACGCGAGGTTGAACACCGCATCAAGCAGGAGGGTGAGAGAGCGGTTCTCGAAACCAATGTTCACGGCCTCAATCCCGAGCTTGTCAAGCTCATCGGTCGACTTCACTACCGTACAAGTTACCGCCAGAACGTTCTCAACCACTCCATTGAGGTTGCACACCTTGCGGGAGTTATGGCATCGGAACTCGGCGTTGACGCAAATATCGCACGCAGAGCGGGACTTCTCCACGACATCGGAAAGGCTCTCAGCTCCGAAATCGAAGGCTCCCATGTTCAGATTGGTGTTGACGTATGCCGCAAATACAAGGAAAGCGCAGACGTCATCCACGCAATCGAAGCTCACCACGGCGACGTCGAAACAAAGACAGTCGTTGCGGCACTTGTACAGGCCGCTGACGCTATTTCAGCCGCAAGACCTGCTGCAAGAAGTGAGAATTACGAAAACTACATCAAGCGTCTTCAGAAGCTCGAAGAAATCTGTACATCCTACGACGGCGTTGATAAATCATTCGCAATTCAGGCAGGACGTGAAGTTCGCATAATGGTTTCGCCCGAACAGGTAAACGACGAAAAGATGATTGTCGTTGCCCGTGAAATCGCAAAGAGAATTGAAGCCGAGATGGAATATCCCGGACAGATAAAGGTTCACATCATCCGTGAAAGCCGTGCAATAGAATACGCAAAATAATGATTTGCGGGGCAAAGGGGATTCTCTTGCCCCGCATTTTATATCAAACATACTGGAGGGGTTTTATGCCAAAGGAACACAAGACGATATTCGGCACAACCGAAAAATCAAACTTTATTCTTAATATGACTCTTGACACGATGTACAAGATTATCCGTGTGATGCTTGTGATTTCGATGGGTCTTTCCGTTGCGGCGGGAGGGTTATGGCTTTTCACAGGCAAGCTGTACGCATATATGGGGCTTGCAATGCTGACCTTCAGCGGATTTGCCTGCGCTCTGTGGTTCGGCATCTCGGTCTGGAAAAGCTCCACCCCGTTTTATAAGAACATATCTTATTTTATGGCGATTGCGCTGGCAATACTCGCAATAATCTCCACCCTGCTGTCTTATTCGAAGGCTACCTCGTTATTCGGCAATCAGGGACGATTTGAGGGGCTTCTTGCTATTGTGTCCTACATAGCTCTCTTCCTGTTTGCGACTATGATAGGCTCAGCACTCGACGCAAAGAAGATAATCGATGTGATTATCGCAGTAGGCCTTATAAATGCTGTTGTTGCGGCTTTGCAGAGATTCGGCGTTCTCTATACTCCGTTCAAATCGCTTTTCTCCACGATGAAGGAAAATGTTTTCCTCCCGACAGGCTTTGTCGGAAGCCCGATATTCCTCGCAACTCTCCTTGTGATATGTCTTGCACTTGCAATGAACGGTGCCTGCTTTGACGCAAGCCTCAGACGCCGCATATATTACTATGTATCAACGGGAATATTCGCCGCTGTCCTTCCGCTGACGCACTCCCTCATAGCGATGCTCGGTGCAGGTCTGGTGCTGATTATCACCCTCGGCATTGTGATTGTGCGTGCCGTGAAGACGAAGGAAAAACTCGAGAAAAACCTGTTTGCAAATCCTACGGGAAAATTTATACTCTCCGCAGTAATACTGATGGTGTTCGTTGCGGCAGTCGGTTGGGCGGATAAATTTTCCCTCCTCGACCGTGACATCGCATGGCACGACAGTTTCTTCTACCTCTTTATTTCGGGAATGCTCTCCAACTCCTACGACGGCGGGCTTTACGAAACGGGCTGGAATATCGCACTCGACGCAATTTCAAGACATCCGCTTGAGGGTACAGGCCCCGATTGTCTGTGGGCACCTCAGATTATCGGACAGAAGTACCTCGACATAACGGTACTTGCAAACTCTCTCGAAAGACCGTACAACGATTATCTTTATGTTGCGGCAACAAGAGGAATTCCGTCACTCGTCATCTATCTTGCACTCATAATCCTTTCAATAAAGCGTGCATTCGGTAGCTTCAAGGCGTTTGTAACCTCCTCGGAAAACTGGTATATCCCCGCAATGATAACCGCTGTTATCGCTTACCTTGTGGTTATTTTCTTCGGAGTGAGCACGATTTATGTTGCACCGTACTTCTGGATACTCCTCGGAATTATGAATAATAAGCAGATTAAGAACTAAAATAACCGCCGTTACGGAATATCGTAGCGGCGGTTTTGATTTATGAATTATTTATCGGCGCAAGAAGCTCTGCGCACCTCGGGTTCTGAATAATAAAAATAGTCCGTAACCTGTGACGATTACGGACTGTGGCAGGGGGCAGAAGGATTTGAAGTTGCTTCGCAACCCCGCTTGCGGTGCCCAAAACCGTCTACGAAACTTCGTTTCTGTCGGTTTTGACCGCTGCACATCGCTTTGCTCGCTTCTTCCGCCTCAGGCGGCGCTCGCAAACCTCACCCGGCACGCTCCGCGCGCCTCGGGTTCTGAATAATAAAAATAGTCCGTAACCTGTGACGATTACGGACTGTGGCAGGGGCAGAAGGATTTGAACCCTCGGCACGCGGTTTTGGAGACCGCTGCTCTACCAACTGAGCTATACCCCTATATTAAATTGGTGGGCCATCGGGGACTCGAACCCAGGACCGTCCGGTTATGAGCCGGATGCTCTAACCAACTGAGCTAATGGCCCTAATATAACTATTGGCTAGATTTTATCTAGCCAATAGCAATCAGAGTGACGGCATCTTTCTATCTTCCCAGGTCGTCGCCAACCAAGTATTTTCGACGTTAATGAGCTTAACTTCCGTGTTCGGAATGGGAACGGGTGGGACCTCATTGCAATCAACACCGTCTATATTCGCAAGTCGCCTCACGAAATTTGTTGAGCCGCTGGAGTGGTTATCCATCGCATAACTCATGGTGACCCGTAGGAGATTCGAACTCCTGATGCCGCCGTGAGAGGGCGGAGTCTTAACCACTTGACCAACGGGCCAAATTGGTGCACCATCGGGGACTCGAACCCAGGACCCACTGATTAAGAGTCAGTTGCTCTACCAACTGAGCTAATGGTGCATTTTTATTGAATTTTCAAGAGCACAAATTGCACCCTCAAAACTGAATAATGAAGTTAGTAAGTGAATGCGGAGTAAAAGAGCAGAACATAATCTGCTAAAGGTTAAGCCCTCGACCGATTAGTACTCGCTAGCTAAACATATC
>SVNT01000011.1 GCA_015066785.1 Ruminococcus sp. | reverse complement strand
TGTCGGTAAAATGTCCGAATGATTGGAATAAGGTTGATATTGTGTATTCCGATGATTTTCCGCAACAGCATACAGGTCTGCAACTTTTTGACGGCGAAATCCCCGAACAACCCGAAATAATTGACGGCAAAATTTTTATAGCCTCTGCGACAAGCGGCTTCGCTGACGGACATCTTAAAGACAGATACAGCATCTCTGATTTTGAAAGCTTTGAAACATCAAAAGGATATAAACTGAAAATATATTACGGTAATGATGATTTTCCCGAATTTGCACTTTTTGAAGAATATCCCGATATGTGCATTTTCTTTGATATTGAAAGCGAAGAAGAAATTGCCGAGATTGTAAGTATAGTAAATAGTATAGAAATATCATAAGGGCTATTAACTAAAAGAAAAGTAACAAGTTAACTTACTTCAAATACGAAAAAACTGTTTTTGTAAAATAACAAAAAGGGTACCGAATCATTCGGTACCCTTATTTTTTTAAAGATTGAGATTGTTGTTTACGCCGTAGGCGAGCGTCATAAGGCTGTCGCCGAGGTGTACATTCTCAACGATAATTCCGCTGTAAGCGGGACGAAGGTCGTAGTGACTGAAGTTCCAGAACGCTTTGATTCCGAGCTTTACGAGCCTGTCGGCAATTTCCTGCGCCGAGGTTTTCGGGATACAGAGAATTGCAATAATCGGCTGGTTTTCGGAGCAGAATTTGTCGAGGTCGTCAGTGTGGGAGATTGTTATGTCCGCAACCTTTTCTCCGACAATACTTCTGTTGGAATCAAAAATCCCGAGGAGCTTTATGCCACGCTTTTCGAAATTCATATGGGTTGCCATAGCTTTTCCAAGGTTTCCTGCGCCTATGAGTATTGTTCCGTAGCGTTTGTCAACGCCGAGGATTTTTCCGATTTCGTTGTGGAGTTCTGCAACATTATATCCGTATCCCTGCTGTCCGAATCCGCCGAAACAGTTGAAGTCCTGTCGTATCTGCGATGCGGTAAGTCCTGTCTTTTCCGACAATTCTCGAGAGGAAATGCGGGTAGTTCCGGCTAACATAAGCTCACCGAGAAAGCGGTAGTATCTCGGAAGTCTTTTTATTACCGAAGTTGATACGGAGTTTGATGCCATTGGAACGCACCTCCTAAATTTTTATATGAGCTTTTTGAGTCTTTCGTTGATTTCAACAAGGAAAGTTTCTGTGTCAACAACTCTCTTTTCGGGGAGTGTTGAGAGGATTGAGAGGTTCTTGTCCATAATTCCGTCTTCCATTGTCTGAATTGACGCCTTTTCGAGAGCGTCAGCAAACTTGCAGAGTTCGGAAATGTTGTCGAGTTCTCCTCTCTTTCTGAGAGCACCTGTCCATGCGAAAAGTGTAGCGATGGGGTTTGTTGATGTCTTTTCGCCCTTGAGGTGATTGTAGTAGTGTCTTGTTACTGTTCCGTGAGCAGCTTCGTATTCATACACTCCGCTGGGGGAAACGAGTACAGATGTCATAAGACCGAGACTTCCGTATGCTGTTGCGAGCATATCCGACATCACATCTCCGTCGTAGTTCTTACAAGCCCAGATAAATCCGCCTTCAGAACGGATAACTCTTGCGATTACATCGTCGATGAGGGTGTAGAAGTATTCAATTCCTGCAGCTTCGAACTTTGCCTTGTATTCGTTTTCGTAGATTTCAGCAAAGATATCCTTGAATCTGTGGTCGTATGTCTTTGAGATTGTGTCCTTTGAAGCGAACCAGAGGTCTTCCTTTGCGTCGAGTGCGTAGTTGAAACAAGCTCTTGCAAATGATGAGATAGAGTCGTCGAGGTTGTGAACACCCTGAATTACACCGTCGGAGTTCTTGAAATCGTGGATGAGCTTTCTTGTTTCGTTGCCGTCCTTGTCTGTGACAACAAGCTCAGCCTTAGAACCGATTTCAACCTTCATTTCGGTATTCTTGTAAATATCGCCGTAAGCGTGACGGGCAATAGTGATAGGCTTTGTCCATGTAGGAATGTAGGGATTGATTCCCTTTACGAGAATAGGCTTTCTGAATACTGTACCGTCGAGAATTGCACGGATTGTGCCGTTAGGCGACTTCCACATTTCCTTGAGGTTGTATTCTGTCATACGCTGTGCGTTGGGAGTGATTGTTGCACACTTTACAGCAACGCCGTATTTCTTTGTAGCCTCGGCACTGTCGATTGTTACCTGGTCGTCAGTTTCATTTCTGTGTACAAGACCGAGGTCATAGTATTCTGTCTTGAGGTCGATGTAGGGTGTGAGAAGTATGTCCTTTATCATCTGCCAGATGATTCGTGTCATTTCGTCTCCGTCCATTTCGACGAGCGGGGTAGTCATTCTGATTTTATCAGCCATTTTGTTTCCTCCTAAAAATAAAGTTTTATAATTCCGATAACAAGTAAATGTAACGGGTAAAATAAGTAGAAAAACCACTTTCCGACGGCACCTGAATTTCCACGCTTACCATTGTAGCGGCTGAACAACAGGGGAGGGAAGAGAAGTCCCAGTACCCAGAGGCATTGCCACAACGGAGTTCCGGCGATAATCTTCGGTATAACAACCACAACCATACAGAAAAATGCAACGCAGTAGTAGGCGATTGTCTGTCGTCGGATGTCATTGCGGTATATCCCGAAGAATAAAATCCACAGGACAGAAAAGCATATCCAGTCACCGAGGACTGCGATATAACAAAGCCCGATTATTACGAAAACCTTTGTGGGTATGTTTTTTTCGGTTTTCCATATATGCAGGGCGACAAGTCCCAGAAAAAGCGTGAAGTACACATTGAACGACGGTGAAAGAAGTTCGGGATTCAGCCATAGCTCCCCGTTTTTTATAAGAATGGGAGGCGCTGAAAGAACTTCAAGCATAAGAAACGGAATTTGCGAGATTACGGCAAAAATCCCGAGCCGTGCCATATATTTTCGTACATTGCGGGTGTGGTGATAGCCTTCTGCGATGAAGTAGCACATTATCGGGGCAGTGAGCCGTCCGATAGCGTGCATGATGATTGCCGCTGTTGTTCCGCTGGGAACGAATGCCCACGCTATATGGTCGGTGAGCATTGCGATAATCGCAATCAGCTTCAGTGCGTCAGAGGATAATCCTTTTTTTGTGTCAGTCATTACTTGTCAAGCTGCTCTCTTGTGTAGTCGAGAAGTCCGCCTGCGAGAACGATGTCCTTTGTGCGTCCCGAAAGCTCGCAGAGAACGGGAATTTCCTTGCCCGATGTCTTGTCGATGAGTGTAAGCTCTGTCTTGCCTTCCTCAACTGACTTTCTTACATTTTCGATAACGAGGTTGTCGCCCTGTGATACGAGGTCGTAGTCAGCCTCATTCTTGAATGTGAGGGGAAGAATACCTGCATTGATGAGGTTTGCACGGTGGATACGTGCAAATGACTTAACGATAACAGCCTTTACGCCGAGGTAGAGAGGTGCGAGTGCCGCATGCTCTCTCGACGAGCCCTGACCGTAGTTTGAACCGCCTACGATGATGCTCTGTCCGAGAGTCTTCGCTCTTGACGGGAAGCTTTCGTCACATACTGTGAAGCAGTGCTGTGAAATAGCGGGAATATTTGAACGGAGGGGAAGAATCTTCGCACCTGCGGGCATAATGTGGTCTGTTGTGATGTTGTCGCCTACCTTGAGTGAGCAAGCACAGTCGATGCTGTCAACGAGAGGTGCTGTTTCGGGGAAAGGCTTGATGTTCGGGCCACGGAGGATTTCAACCTTGTCCATGTCCTTTTCGTCAGCGGGAAGTTCAACCATATTATCGTTGATGAGGAATGTTTCGGGGAGCTTGAATTCAGGCATATCGCCGATTGTTCTCGGGTCTGTGAATACACCTGTAAGCGCTGAAATTGCTGCTGTTTCGGGAGAAACGAGGTAAATCTGTCCGTCCTTTGTTCCCGAACGGCCTTCGAAGTTTCTGTTGAATGTACGGAGTGATACACCCTTTGAGTTAGGTGACTGTCCCATACCGATACAAGGGCCGCAGGCTGATTCGAGAATTCTTGCACCTGCTGCAATGAGGTCTGCGAGAGCACCGTTTTCAGCGAGCATTGTAAGTACCTGCTTTGAACCGGGAGCGATAGAGAGTGATACATCGGGATGAACTGTCTTGCCCTTGAGGATATGCGCAACCTTGAGCATATCGAGGAGAGAAGAGTTTGTACATGAACCGATACATACCTGGTCAATCTTCATTCCGCTGAGTTCTTCCGCACTCTTTATGTTGTCGGGAGAATGAGGACAAGCGGCAAGTGGAACAAGCTCGGAGAGGTTGATTTCGATAACCTCATCGTAAACTGCGTCAGCGTCTGCCGAAAGCTCTGTCCATACATCCTCACGCTTCTGTGCCTTGAGGAATTCCTTTGTGATTTCGTCTGAAGGGAAGATAGATGTTGTAGCGCCGAGTTCTGCGCCCATGTTTGTGATTGTCGCTCTTTCGGGAACAGAAAGCGTCTTTACACCTTCGCCGCAGTATTCGATTACCTTTCCTACGCCGCCCTTGACTGAAAGTCTTCTGAGTACTTCAAGGATTACATCCTTTGCGGCAACCCAGGGAGAGAGCTTTCCTGTAAGCTCAACCTTTACAACCTTGGGGTATGTTATGTAATATGCACCGCCACCCATAGCAACGGCAACGTCGAGTCCGCCTGCACCGATAGCAATCATACCGATACCGCCGCCTGTGGGAGTATGGCTGTCAGAACCGATGAGCGTCTTTCCGGGAATACCGAATCTTTCGAGGTGTACCTGATGGCAGATTCCGTTACCGGGACGAGAGAAGTAAATTCCGTGCTTTTTAGCAACCGAACCGATGAATCTGTGGTCGTCGGCATTTTCAAATCCCGACTGGAGTGTGTTATGGTCGATGTAAGCCACCGAACGCTCCGTCTTTACACGGGGAACGCCCATAGCCTCAAATTCGAGATATGCCATTGTGCCCGTAGCGTCCTGGGTGAGTGTCTGGTCGATGCGGATACCGATTTCGGTGCCCTTGACAAACTCTCCGTCAACGAGATGAGCCTTGAGGATTTTTTCTGTAAGTGTAAGTCCCATTTTTCATGCCCCTTTATAAATAAAATAATACTTTATTATTTTACTATAAATAATGCTGATTGTCAAGGTTTTAACATTGGAACGCACAAACTGCGGAAAATCAAAGGAACGGAGCGAATAATTTGAGCACCGAGCGGTAGATTTTTACAAATATGTTGGTTTTTCTGATGTCGTCGTCGGTTATTTCGGTTGCAGTCAGGAATATTTTTTCGTTATCGCTTTTCAGCTCTTTTATTGCGTTTGACTTGTAGAGAAAAACGCTGTTTTCGAAATGAAAATAAAAACTGCGGAAATCAAAATTCATAGTGCCGATTATAGCGTACATATCATCGCAGAGGATTGATTTTGCGTGGATAAATCCCTCGGTGAATTCGTATATTTTTACTCCCGACTTTACAAGCGACGGATAGTTTGCCCGTGTGACTTGAAAAACCGCCTTTTTATCGGGAATATGAGGGGTGATTATCCGCACATCCACGCCACTTTTTGCCGCAAGTCTGAGAGCTGTTGCGGTTGCGTCGTCGAGGATAAGATACGGGGTTGTAATCCATATATATTTCTTTGCGGAGGAAATCATATTCAGGGCGGCGTGTTTTCCGGGGTATCTGTGGTTTATCGGGCTGTCGCAGTACGGAATTACATAACCGTCGCAGGCGCATCTGTGTTCGGTGAAGTACTGCGTGACATCAACGACGGGTTCGCCTGTTGCGAATTCCCACAATTGCAGGAACATCCTTGTCAGTGATTCAACAGCGTCGCCGTCAAGTCGGAGAGCGTAGTCCTTCCAATATCCGTAGGGGGAGTTTATGTTCATATACTCATCGGCAATGTTCAGCCCTCCCGTGAATGCCGTTTTACCGTCGATTACCGTGATTTTGCGGTGGTCACGGTGGTTGAGGAACGGGTCAATCGACGGGCGCATACGGTTGAATGCGACAGCCTTTATTCCGACTTTTGCGAGGGTTTTTACGAAGTTGTGCGGCAACAGTGCGATAGTTCCCATATCGTCGAACATTATGCGGACGTCTACGCCATCTGCCGCCTTTTTTTCGAGTATATCCGAAACCTTGTCCCACACCTCTCCCTGAGAGATAATGAAGTACTCCATGAATATGAATTTTTCGGCGCTTTCAAGGGCTTGCAGGTATTCGGGGAAAAACTCCTCTCCGCAGGGGAAGAATTTTGTTTCTGTATTGCGGAATACCCTTGCGTCTGCGGAGTTTTTAAGAAATTCGTACTGACGAAGAAAATCGGGATTTTCGTCAATAATATCATCAGTTGTTGTTTCGGTGGAACGGTGATTTTCCTCCGACTGAATATAATTTTTTTGCCGTGAGGTCTTTATTTTGCTGTGGCCGAACAGAAGATACAACGCCCATGAGAAAAAGGGAAGTACCAGCATTGCAATCACCCACGCCAGCTTGAAAGACGGGTCTGTATCGTCGTTTACGACCGCAATCACAAGCAGAAGGCTTACACCGATCATCAGCGAATATATTGCGGATGAATATGTGCTGAGGTAATACAGAAAAAGAAAATGCAGCAGGAATTGCAGAAGTATCAGCAGGGCGGTTATGAATAATCTCCCGAAAAGTATTTTTTTCAGTTTTTTCAAAATAAATCACCTCTTTTTGACATTTTATCATTCTGTGGCGGCAAGGTCAAAGAATTTGTCGAATTTTCATCATTTTATCACAATTCCCGTATTGTTATTTTCGTAAACGGCAGTTTGAATATTCGTTAAAATATATCTTGTAATTTATACGAAAATGTATTATAATTAATTTTGTATAAGAATTTGTATAAAATACCGCTTGCGGTTTGACAGAGGAGATAGTTATGGTAGAAAAATTCAAGGTTTCACTTGCAAAAATCATCGAGGAATTCAAACTGGAGATAATCCATGTTCCCGCAGACCCCGAAACTCTTTTCATCGAGGAAACCGATGTAAACAGACCGGGACTTCAGCTTATGGGATTTTACGAGTATTTCAATCACGAGCGCATACAGATTCTCGGAAAGATGGAGTTTGCTTATCTTGCAACCGTTGATGAGGAAACACGAAAGGAAAGAATGGAACTCCTCCTTTCGCAGAAGCTCCCTGCAATGATTATCACAAGAGAACTGCCGTACTTCCCCGAAATGCTTACTCTTGCGGAAAAGAACGGTATTCCATTGCTCAGAAGTAAGGACAGTACATCAAACTTCATGGCAGGACTTATTGCATTCCTCAACACAAATCTTGCACCGAGAATTACACGTCACGGCGTTCTCATAGAAATTTACGGTGAAGGTGTTTTCATTACGGGCGAAAGCGGCGTCGGAAAGTCCGAAACCGCAATAGAGCTTGTAAAGAGAGGACACAGACTTGTTGCCGACGACGCAGTTGAAATCCGCAAGGTTTCAAACATCAGCCTTGTCGGAACATCGCCCGACAACATCAGACACTTCCTTGAGCTCCGTGGTATCGGAATAATAAATGCCCGTCAGCTTTTCGGTATCGGTGCCGTAAAGGTTACGGAAAAGCTCGACCTCGTTGTTAATATGGAACTCTGGGACCCTGAAAAAATCTACGACAGAATGGGTATGGTCAACGACTATACTTCTATCCTCGGCGTAAATGTTCCGACGGTTACAATTCCCGTAAAGCCCGGTCGTAACCTTGCCGTTATCCTTGAGGTTGCGGCTATGAACAACAGACAGAAGAAGATGGGCTACAACGCTGCCCGTGACCTTATGGACAAGCTCGGTCTTGATATGGATATGAGCCCGCAGGCAGGTACTGTAAAGAACTTTGATACATTTTAATTTCAAGAGGTAATTTATGATTATTCAGGCAGATATGCACACACATACGGTTGCGTCAACACACGCATTTTCTACGGTTATGGAAATGGCAAAGTCGGCGTCGGATGCAGGACTTTCCGCACTTGCTTTCACCGACCATTCGACAGGTGGAGAGGACGCACCACACATATGGCACTTTCACAATCTGCCGAAGGCGGTTCCGAGAAAGCTGTTCGGTGTGAATATGGTTTTCGGCGTGGAATGTGACATCATCGACGATAAGGGAACGCTTGCTCTCCCGAACCGTGAGTTTGAATTTCTCGACTGGGTCGTAGCGTCGATACACGGTACAAAGCTGATGTCAGGTCACGACAGGGACTACTACACCTCGGCGTATGTCAACGCCTCTAAAAACCCCTATGTCGATGTGATAGGACATCCTGTATATCCCCATGTTTTCGGAGATTATGATGTTATCCTCCCTGAATTCAAGAAGAATGACAAGCTGGTTGAAATCAACGAAAGTGCGATTATCCGCAGTGACGAGATAATGGAAAACTGCCGTGATATGATAAGAAGATGCAAGGCACTCGAAATCCCCGTGATTGTCGACAGCGATGCGCATTTCTGCCTCTCTGTCGGAAAATTCGACGCAGCACTTAAGTTGCTGGAGGAAGAAAAATTCCCCGAAGAGCTTGTTGTCAACACAAGCTGGGAAAGAATAAAGGAACGCATCGAAAAGCGCAAGGGAAAAATATTCGAATAACGATATTTTCGGTGGCATAAAATTAAGAAAAAACGAAGGGAATGATAGTTATTCCTGATATTGAAAAGATAATTTCCGTGGCGGAAGAACTCGGCTGTAAATGTCTTTGCAACGAGCCGCTGAAGAAATACACTACCTTCCGTATCGGCGGTGAATGTAAGCTGATAATAAACGTTAATTCCGCAGAATCCGCCGCAAAGCTGAAAGCGTTATGCGAGGAAACGGGTACTGGATATTTCGTGCTCGGAAACGGCTCAAATCTTCTCGTCGATGATGATGGCTTTGACGGCGTTGCACTCTATATGGGCAAAGAAATGTCAGACATAAAGCTTGTCGGCGAGGATTGTATCTACGCCGAAGCGGGAGCGACATTAGCGTCGCTCTGCAGTTTTGCGCTCGACAATTCTCTCACGGGGCTTGAATTTGCATGGGGAATACCCGGCAGTATCGGCGGTGCGGTATATATGAACGCAGGCGCATACGGCGGAGAAATCAAGGATGTTATCGTTTCCTGCGATTACGCAGACCACGATTTTGCCCTTAAAACCGCAACAAAGGACGAACTCGACCTTTCATACCGTCACAGTATTTTTATGGGCAATGAAAGAGTTATTACGGGCGCACTTTTTCAGCTGAAAAAAGGCGACAAGACGAAAATAAAGGCTGATATGGACGACATCCTTCATCGCCGCAAGGAAAAACAGCCTCTCGAATACGGAAGTGCGGGAAGTACCTTCAAGCGCCCCGAGGGCAGTTATGCGTCGTTGCTTATTGACACCTGCGGACTCAAGGGAATGTCGGTAGGCGACGCACAGGTTTCCGAAAAGCACGCAGGCTTTGTTATAAACAAAGGAAACGCAAGCTACAAGGATGTAATGGAGCTTATAACAAAAATCACAGAAATAGTAAAAGAAAAAACAGGCTACACTCTTGAATGTGAGCCTGAAATAATATCTTCAAAGGGGGAAGTGTAAATGCAGTTCGTGATAGTTACGGGTCTTTCAGGCTCGGGAAAATCCTGCGCTGTAAACGCCCTTGAGGATATAGGCTTTTATTGTATAGACAATATGCCGCCTCAGCTTATATCGAAATTTGCGGAAATCAGCACGCAGTCCGACATAAAGATAGAGCGTGTTGCCATAGTTGCCGATATAAGAGGGGGAGAGCTTTTCTTTTCACTCTCCGAAAGCATAGAAGAGCTGAAGGAGCAGGGAATAGATGTAAAGATACTCTTTTTCGATGCATCGGACGATATTCTCGTAAAGCGTTTCAAGGAAACACGCCGCAAGCATCCTCTTGACGAGGTTGTACACGGAAGTATCCGCCGTGCTGTTGCATCTGAAAGAGATATACTTAATTCTATCCGCGCGGTAGCGGATTATTACATTGATACCTCGTATCTTTCGACGGCACAGCTCCGTGAACAGATAAACGGAATGTTCCTTGAAAACGCAGGGGATTCAATGCTTGTAAAGGTTATGTCATTCGGCTTCAAATACGGTGCGCCGAATGAGGCCGACCTTCTTTTTGATGTAAGATGTCTGCCCAATCCTTTCTATATTCCCGAATTAAAGCATTTTACGGGAGAGGATTCCGAAGTCAGCGATTATGTCATGAGCTTTGAACAGTCGCAGGAGCTTTTATCGAGGCTTGAAAATCTTATAGATTTCCTCATTCCTCTGTACATACAGGAAGGAAAGAGCCAGCTTGTAATTGCATTCGGCTGCACGGGCGGAAAGCACCGTTCGGTTACATTCGCAGAGAAGATATACGGTTATCTGAATGACAAGAATATCCGTGTGAGAAAATCCCACAGGGATATATCAAAGGACAGATACCCGAAGGTCAATATTATGGATTAGGAGTAGCGTATGCCTTCATTTTCATACACCGTCAAGGAAGAACTCGTGGCGGAAATAAACGACAGGGATAAAAAATTCGCCTGCCTTTACAGTATGCTGTTGTTCTGCAAGCAGTTCGACCGTGACGGAATATCTATACAGACCGAACATGATAAGGTAGCAGAGCTGTTTATTTCATTGGTTGACGATGTGCTCCGCAAAAAAGGTGCTGTTACCTGCGTTGAAAAGAAAAAGAAAACGGGAATGTCATATCTTCTTACCGTAAATTCCCGTGAGGATACGGAAAAACTGCTGAATATCTATCGTTGTTTCAATGACGGTGATACCCGCAGGATAATTACGGGCAATTTTGAAACCAATAGTCTGGGAGCGTTCCTTGCAGGTGCGTTTCTTGCCGCAGGGAGTATGATTGACCCTAACAACAGCTATCACCTTGAATATATCACTCCGCACAGAACGCTTTGCGACGAATTCTGCGATACGCTGAAACTCATAGGCGTTACAGCGAAGATTTCCGAAAGAAAAGGGAATTATATCGTGTACATAAAGGAAAGCGAGAATATAGAAGACGTCCTTACTTTTATGGGTGCGTCGATGTCATCGCTGGAGATAATGAATGTCAAGATACTGAAGGATGTACGCAACAAGGCCAACCGTATAGCAAACTGCGATTCCGCAAACATTGAAAAGACCATTGCGGCGTCGTACAAGCAGATTGACGATATAGAATACATAATGAACACAGCGGGTTTCGACTCGCTTTCGGATGAACTCCGTGAGATTGCCGAGGCCCGCATGGAAAATCCCGATATGTCGCTGAGGGAACTCGGACAGGCTCTCACAAAGCCTATCAGCCGTTCGGGAGTAAATCACAGAATGAGAAAGCTGTCGCTTATTGCGGAAGAACTCCGTAAAAGGAAATGACGGCTTTTTCCGTTAAAGGAGGAGCAGGTTTGGATAATTTCGTACATCTTCATGTCCATAGTGAATACAGCCTTCTTGACGGTGCGTGCAGGATAAAACAGCTCTGTCGTCGTGCAAAGGAAATGGGGCAGTCGGCAATAGCTGTTACCGACCACGGAAATATGTACGCCGCTATTGAGTTTTACAATGCGGCCAAGGCGGAGGGTATAAAGCCGATTATCGGATGCGAGGTTTATGTTGCGCCGAGAACACGCCACGATAAGAACGATAAACTCGACAGAAAACCGTATCACCTTGTTCTGCTCTGCAAAAACAACGAGGGATATAAAAATCTTATAAAAATCGTGTCGGCAGGCTTTACCGAAGGTTTTTACGGTAAGCCGAGAGTGGACACGGAACTTCTGAAAAAATACAGCGAAGGAATTATTGCGCTTTCGGGCTGTCTTGCGGGAGAAATCGCACGGAAACTGCTCAACGGCGAATACGAAAACGCAAAGAATACAGCACTCGGATACAGAAGAATATTCGGCGACGGTAATTATTACATCGAGGTTCAGGATCACGGGATACCCGAACAGCGTCAGATACTTCCGTCGCTTTATAAAATTTCCGAGGAAACGGGAATACCGATAGTTGCAACAAACGACGCACACTATATTCTTCGGGAAGACGCAAAGGTACAGGAAATCCTCCTTGCGATACAGACGGGTACCGTTGTGGGAGAGGAAAACGGAATGTCCTTCCCGAATGACGAATTCTATCTGAAGTCATACGACGAAATGGCGGAAAAATTCCGCTTTGCTCCGCAGGCACTTGAAAATACCGTGAAAATTGCGGATATGTGCAATGTGGAATTTGATTTCGGGGAGATAAAGCTCCCGAAATTTGAGATGGACGGCGTTACGGACAATTCCGAATTTTTCAGAAAGAAATGCTACGAGGGATTCAATTCTTTTTACGGGGAAAATCCCCCTGCGGAATATGTGGAAAGACTTGAATACGAACTCGATGTAATCAACCGTATGGGCTATGTGGATTACTTTCTCATAGTGTGGGATTTTATACGTTATGCAAAGGAACAGTCAATTCCTGTAGGAATGGGAAGAGGCTCGGGTGCGGGAAGTATCTGCGCCTACTGTATGGGTATCACGGGAATAGACCCTATGAGATATAATCTTCTGTTTGAGCGTTTTCTTAATGTGGAGAGAGTCAGTATGCCCGACTTCGACATTGACTTCTGCTACGAGGGACGTCCCCGTGTCATCGATTATGTGGTTGATAAGTACGGCAGTGACAGAGTAGCGCAGATTATCACCTTCGGTACTATTGCCGCAAGGGGAGGAGTGCGTGATATAGCGAGAGTACTCGGCGTATCCGCATCTGTTGCTGATACAATAGCCAAGAAGATACCGCTGGGGCCCGGGGTGACACTTGACTGGGCACTCGAAAACACTCCCGAACTCAAGAAAATGTACGATGAGAACAGCACGGTAAAGGAAATAATCGACATAACACGCAAAATCGAAGGTATGCCGAGACATTCCTCAACCCATGCGGCAGGAGTGGTTATATCCTCCGCACCCGTTGATGAGTTTGTACCCGTGCAAAGCACCGATGGTGCCGTGACAACCCAGTATACAGCACCGATACTTGAAAGTCTCGGACTTCTCAAGATGGATTTTCTCGGATTGCGTAACCTTACGGTAATACGTGACTGTGAACGTGCGGTAAAAGAATACGACAAGGATTTTTCGGTTGAGAATATACCCATAGACGACCCCGAAGTGTACGATATGCTGTCACGGGGAGAAACGGCAGGGGTATTCCAGTTTGAAAGTGCAGGTATGCGCTCGGTACTGATGAGACTCTGCCCCGAAAGCATAGAAGACCTTATAGCCGTAATATCGCTTTATCGTCCGGGGCCTATGGACAGTATCCCGAAGTATATAGAAAACAGACATAATCCCGAAAAGGTGACATACAAGACGCCTCTGCTCAGACCTATACTCGATGTGACATACGGCTGTATCGTCTATCAGGAGCAGGTTATGGAAATCTGTCGTAAGCTCGCAGGATATTCCTACGGGCGTGCAGACCTTGTCCGTCGTGCTATGGCAAAGAAAAAGCACGATGTGATGGAAAAGGAGCGTGACAGCTTTGTTTCGGGCGCTGTGCAGAACGGTGTTCCGATAAATGTCGCAAACGAAATATTCGATGAAATGTCAGGCTTTGCGTCGTATGCGTTCAACAAGTGTGCGACTCGTTCCTAACTGAAAAGGTTAGGCACTAATAAAAGAACGAAACGAAAGTTTCCCTAATTTTATTAGGAGAACTACAGAATCGAGATATGGAATGACAGGGTAACGCCTCGAAACATATC